>PBLI01000070.1 GCA_002721695.1 Roseibacillus sp.
TCCCAGATTTACGGCGTCCGCGTCCAAGACCAAGGCTCTAAGTTCTGAGCGATTTTTGATACTTGCTGCAATCCACTCGAGGGTGTCCCCTGCCTCCAGAACAATCGGTTGGCTGACAAGGCCGCTTCCGTTTGCCATTTGTTCAAAATCGTTGATTTCCAGTGTGACCACCTCAGCTCTGGCTCCCGAGGCCAGGACCATTCCAAGGGACGTCGTGAGCAGAAATTTTTTCGCTGTGTTCCAGTTCATGATTACGCCGTATCCAAGAGCCTCGTGAATCCTTCGTCAAGAACACGAGCGGTAGGTGCTCAAGTCCTCCTTAATAACTCTCCCGGAGGCCCATCATCCCGGCCCTGCGGCGGGCTCAGGATGCGACCGAGAAGTTGAGGAAGGCGCCGGCGTCTTCGACCTGGTGGCAGAGGAGAAGAAGGGGGGCGGGATGGAATAGTGATCGGCCGTGGTCCCTCGGGACAGGCCGATGATTGAAGAACCAGGGCAGGTGCAACCTCGCTGGGTCTGGGGCAAATTACAACCGGCAAGCAGCAGCCCGCAAGGGAGAGAGGTGGTCACTTTCCGACGGGTCCCCGATTTCGAGCTTTGCTCCGGGCCGGGGCCCGCTGTCTACTTGGAACATGAGCAGCAGAAGGCTTTGCAGCTGGTTCCTGGGCTCCCTGCTGCTCTCGGCAGGGGCAGAGGGAAAGGCACCCTTTCCTTACGTGAAGGCAACGGCTTTCCATGTGCTGCCCGAAACCCACAGCGACGAGTCGGGGTATTTTTCGCTCTCGGAGGGGCTGGACGGCAACTTGCACATCGGGACCACGAAATATGGGCACAATGCCTACCTCGTGGAGTTCGACCCGGGCACGGGGCAGCAGCGGATCGTGCTCGATGCCCACCGCAGTCTCGGTCTCGACACGAAGGGTTACGCCGCGCAGGCCAAGTTGCATACCCGCAATCACGTGGGACGTTCCGGAAAGGTCTACGTGGGTTCGAAACAGGGCTATGCCACCGAGGAAGACAAGGAGAAGAATATCCAGTATCCCGGTGGTTATGTCCTCGCTTACGACCCCCGCACCGGCGAGGTCGAGAGCTTCGGCATGCCCATGAAGGGGCAGGGGGTCATTGACGTCGTGTCCGACGAACTCCGCGGCAATCTCTATGTGGTTACCTGCGAGGACCAGCACTGGATGCGCTATGACCTGGCTGCGTGCAGCTATCACGAGCTTGGCCCCATGCTGACGCCCTATGCGACCACACTGGTGGACGAGAAGGGCCGGGCGCACGCCCTTACCAGGGATTTCGAACTCGCGGAATTCGACCCGGCCACGGGCAAGGTACGGACCCGTCCCATCATGGTGGGTGGCCGGAAGTGGACACGTGCCAATAACCACTCCATCCCAACGTGGCAGATCGCGGCTGACGGGCGTACTGCCTACCTCATCCTCATGAATGACCCGAGCCTCCTTGCGATCGACCTGGCGAGCAAGGGGCCGACCGTGAAGGCCACGAGCCACGGGAAAATGATCAAGGGGAGCAAGCCCGATTCCCGCTGCGCCCTGACCATCGCCCCGGATGGAACGGTCTACACACTCGTGCGCGTCGACAACGAGACCGGCTTCGGAAAGGGCTATCTCCACTACCTCCTCTCCTTCCAGCCCAAGGGGCGGAAGATGCGCAACCATGGTGTCCTCGCGGTCGAGAACCCCGACTTCTTCGACTTTTCCAGGAAGAAGAAGTGGACTCACGGATACCACACCCTCCCGGATGGAACCCTCACGCCGTTGCATGCGCACATGGCCCTGCTGGCCGCCCGGGATGGAACGCTCTACGCCACGATCCTGTATCCCTTCACCCTCCTCAAGATCGAGGCCTTCAAGCCGAAGGCGCCGAGGCCGAGTGCCGGGCAGGAGTATATCCGGGAGGCGCTCGCGGCCTGTGACCGGATCGAGGCGGACATGGATCGCCTCACCAGGACAGGAGAGGAGATCGCGAAGCGCTATCGCGAGGGGGGGCTGATGGGCTTTCCCTATATTCGCCAGACCCTCGGGGTCGAGCTGATCGGGCGAAGCGGCGGGTTCATGCACTGTGGGTTTGACCGCCCCTGGAAGGAGAAGCGGACAGAGGGCGAGAAACGGCGGGATGTTGCCATTTTCGGGTGGGATTCAGAACCGGACGAACGAGACCTGGCGACCGTGCAGAAGGCGAAGCAGCGCGGAGCGTACGTCATCGGGTTTGGATCGGGGAAGATGCCACAGCTCGCTTCTCACCGGAAGACGGCGGACGTGTGGTTCGATACCGGCCGCCCGGCAGACGACCGGGTGGTCCGGCTAAGGGATGGCTCCCGGGTTGGAAAGATCAACCACCTGATCAACGTGCTCTATGGCTGGACGCTCAATGCCGAGGCGGTGGGTGCGCTCACCCGCGAGGGAAAGATGCCCACGATGTGGAAATCGTGGTCGTGGAAGGACGGCAGGGACTGGAGTGAGGCACGCTTCCGAAAGAAGCAGTATGAGGACTTCCGGGTCCCGCCTGCTGCGCCCGGTGCGATCGGCCGGGCCTACCTGGAGCGCATGCGTTATCTGCTCCGCCGCTTCGAGCGCACCGAACTGCCTGCGGTGGAGGAGGGGGCCCGGTTGATTGCCGGTGAACACCGGGCCGGGCGCAAGACGGTCATCGCTTCCACCGGCCACATGGCAATGTATTACATCGCTCGTTATGATGACTCGGCCTGGGCGGTGAACCAGGAGGTGCACGCCTTCCTGGAAAGCCAGACCAAGGGTTACCGGGAAAAGGCTCCTGATGGCGCGCTGGTCGTCCGGCTGGGGGAAACTGGGCTCAACCGGGATCTTGCCGCACTCTTCCAGCGTAAGAAGCAGAAGGTCATTGTGATCACCGCGACGAACCCGTATCCGGAGAACAGGGCGTATCTCGATTCCTGGCCGGTGAAGGTCGACATGGGTTTTGCCTTTGGGGATGCCTGTGTGCCCCTGGAGGGCCTTCCCATCAGGATCCTCCCCACCAGCGGAGCGATGCAGGTGGTCGCCTACGAGTCCCTCAACGTGGAGGTCTTTGCACGACTCAGGGGGCGGTAGTCCCAGCCCCTCGGGGAATCAGAGATCGATGACCTGCCCATCACGCGCCAGCTCGACCTCGTAGTCCCTGCCGGTCGAGAACTCCTCGAGTCGCCCCGCGATTTCCATCAGGGCGAGCCAGCTTCGTTCCGGGTCGTGGTGCCCGATCAGGGCATGCTTGATCTCGCCCGGGCTCACGCGGTCGAGGATGTCCTCGACACAGCCGTGTCCCCAGCCCACGCGGGGGATGGCGGGACCGGCTCCGATGCCCTGCTGCCCGAGGTATTCCGCGCGGAGATATTGCCCGTCAAAGTAGGCGAGATCCGCGCCCCGGCAAACTTCGACCAGCTCCTGGTCCGCCCGCACGCTTTTATCGAGGGCGTCCCGGTCCAGTCCTGCGAGGCCGGGTGTGCCCGGGGACAGTTTCTCATGATCGGTGCTGAAGACGAAGACCTTGCCACCGTGCTCAATCCGATAGCCCAGGCATTCGGTGGATCCGTGATACGACCGGAAGGGCGAGACTGTCGTGGAGCCAATCACGACCGGCTCTGCAAGATTCCGCACCTCCCATGGACCGGCCGGCTTGAGCTCCTGCTGTTCGCTCTGCGCGCGCAGCTCAATCCCGTGGAACGAGGCGGTCATTGCGGCGTAGTCAACGGGATCGTCCTCGTAGGTAGCTGCCGTGGTGGTGTGCGAGAACAGGCCAAAGCGTGAATCCAGCATGCTGAGGAATTCGGATCCTCCGAATACCTGGATCTCGAAGGGCGGGTCGGCATAGCAGAGCCCGGCGAAGGAAAGCCCGTTCCGGTGATCGAGGTGCGAGTGTGAGCCAAACAGGGAGACCCGGTCGAGATTGCTCTCCCGGTGCTGTCGCAGGATTTCCGCCGAGCACGCGCGCAGACCGCTGCCGCAGTCGAGGATAATCGTGTGCCCTTCCGACGTCTCGACCCCGACACACGTGGTCTCGCCCCCAAAGCCGGGGGGATGGTCGAAGGGCAGCTCGGTCGCAACTTCCCGGGACGGGCGCTGGAAGAGCTCTCGAAGCTCCGCAAGGCCGGGTTCGCTGTGGATCCGCTCCTGGACATAAGCGATCGTTGCGGCGGAGACATTTTCAGCATAGGCCCGGACTTCCCCGGGAGAGGGGAAAGAGGGACAGCTTCCGCGCGTGCCCCAGAAGGTGATCCGCATGTTTTCAGGAGCTGGCACGGGCTATCGCTGGAAAGAGGGTTGGAGGAGCGAGTTCATCACAGGTTCGCGTGGGGGAGAGTTCCGGGTGAGGAGAGCAGGGAAATTCTTCTTTCATACGGTTTCAGGACTGGGCCCCTTCTCCGGGCAACTAGGGCAGGGACACCTCGACCCGGTAAAAGGCACCACCGGGGGGGGCGGATTCGTCGGTGAGGAAGACCGTCCCGTCGCTGGGCAGGGGCCCCTGGGAGGTGAGCGGAGTCCATGGCCCGTCGAGGCTGGTATTGCGCTGCAGGGTGTAGATCCGCCCGGCCTTTCCCTCGCACTCCGCCGACAAGGTGGAACCCGTTTTTACAAGCGAGCGCAGGGTCAGGAAGTCGCTCCCGTTGTTGGGGTCGGTTCCGGTGGTGTATTCCCTGATGTTGGTCATCCCATCCCGGTCCGGGTCAGCGTCATTGGCCGAGTCACCGGTGTTGGAGATGGTCCCGAAATTGGCTTGGCGCCAGGTCTCGAGAGGACTGGCCACTGATTCCTCCCGGTAGGTGAAGGTAACGGTGGTGAGCTGGCCGCCCGTGACGACAACCGCCTGCGGGGCAGGAGCCTCGAACCCTTCCACCGCGCGGAACTGCAGGCTGTAGGTTCCCGGGCTCATGTTGAAGTTCCTGCTGCCTCCCGGTCGCCATCTTTGTTCCGGGACAAGCTGCCAGCCCGCACCCGATCCGTTGACGGCGGGGGGATCCAGCAGGACCTGCAGGGCCCCGGGCTGCGAGTCATTCAGGTTGCCGGCCACGCTCGTGTGGGTGATGCCTCCCCCGGTGTTGTTTTCACCACCGTTGCCGCTGGTCTCGGCGCGGAGAAAAAGTTCCACTACGTCACTGTCGATCGCCCTGACGACGGTCTGGCCCGCCCCTCCCAGGTAGATCGCGGCCGGGTAGAAGGAACCGTTGGAATGCCGTGTGAAGAGAGGGCCGCCGGATATGCCTCCCGTCCCGTGGATATCGGAAGTAGTCCACGTTTCCCCGAAGGCCGGGGTGAGGGGAGTGTCAAAGACCGGAGTGGCATGCATCTTGCCCACGTCTTCCCCCGGGATGCCGTCCACCGGGTAGCCCGCCAGCATCTTGTCGGCCGATGAACTGAGAAACTCGTTTTCGTCCATGCCGTCACTGGCGAGGAATCCGGAGACACCACCGCGCCCGGCTTCCTCCTGGAAGTAGAGGACGGCATAGTCCAGGTCCTGGGATTGCGGTGTTCCGACCCCCGGCTCCACCCCGGGTTGCTGCCGGGCGTCCGCGTAGCCCGCTGCGAGGTAGAAGCCCCGGGGAGTCTGGGGGGTTGGCTCATACTCCGGGGAATGCCGCTGGAAGAGCCACTGCAAATCCGTGATGAAGCTCAGGGAGCCATCATCGAAAACCACGTGTCCCGCGGTGGCGACGACCCGGCGTTTGACGACGAAGCCCGTGCTGCCTCCGGCCGGGCTCCGGATCTGTCCGAGGCAGGCGANAGGAAGGTCCTCGTTGGTGGTGGCGTCCGCAAGGGAGACAGCCTCCGGGCCCACNCCGGTTTTTTCGTTGGAGGCGAAATAGGTGAGGGTGAGGCTGGAGAGATTTCCGTTTTCGACTGTGACCGAAGTTGTCGGAGGAGTCGCCCGGCCGTCTACCGGCTTGCTTTNGACCAGGTAGAGTCCGGGTGCCAGGCCNTCGACGATGACTCCGCTGTCCTGCCAGGCGGTCTCTCCCAGGAGGCGCCACTGGGCCCGGTCCGCCTCCGGAACGTTCGCTGCGGAGAGGTTGTCCGGCACCAGGGAAATAGTCAGCGTGCCCTCCCCGGTAGCCGGGCTTGCGAAGTAGGAGCCTTCGACCTGCACGGTCGCGCCACTGGCCACGCTGACGAGCTGGGAGGGGGGATGAATCGAGCCGGCCACCGGGCGGTATTCGATCCAGCGGTCGCCGCTGGCGAGATTGGAAACGGTTTCCCCGGAGTTGCGCCACTGGCCCTCTCCTGCAAAACGCCATCCCCCGGTGCTGGACGGGCTCAGGGTCACGATGACTTCCCCGTTCGCGGGATTCGGGGGATCGGGGAAGGTCTGGTCGAGGCCTGAAAGCAGGCTCAGGGAAAAGNTGCCGGTCTGGCTCAGGCCCGTCCCTCCCGGGCCGACCGCCCGGAGGCGATAGTGATAGGTCGTTCCCTGGAGGAGTCCGGTCAGGGTAGCGGCAACCGTGGTGGCNCCTTCNCCGGAAATCGATGCCGGGGTGGCCGTCTCGAGGCTGGCTTCCGCGACGGTCTGGTCCTCGGGCCAGTATTCGAAATANATAGCGGTNNCTTCCGAGCCCCGCGCATCGACGGTCCCATGGACCCGGGCCCTGGTGGTAGACAGTGCTTCCGCTCCCCCGAGTTCCGGGACCGGGGGAGTGAGGGTCCGGAAGCTGCCCTGTCCGCTGACTGCNAAACCACCGGTGCTTCTCGCGACCAGTCGGTAGTAGTAGGTCCGGCCGGCCTCCAGTCCTGCAATCGGGGCGCTTACACTGGTGTCAGTGTTCCCGCGCACGGTTCCCTCACCGGCCGGAGTAGGTTCGATAGGGACTGAGTTGAGGAAGCTGTTTCCATCCAGTCCGTATTCAAAGGTGACTGCNGCCTCGAAGTTCCTCGCGTTGACAGTGCCGTTGAGGCGGGCGCTGGTCGGGGTAACCTCGCTGACGGGAGTAATGCCGACTTCCGGTGCAGCGANGGTGGAGAAGGTCTGGACCTTGCTGACGGATTCCCCGAGGTCACTCGAGACCCGGAAACGGTAGTAATAGGTAGTGCCTGCGGCGAGGCCTTCCAGAGTGCGACCGACCGTGATTCCCTGGTAGCCTGCAAGGGAGACTGGGACTGGGAGCACGGAGGGGAAAGTGGCGCCGTCCGTTCCGTATTCGATCCGGACCCCGGTCACGAGAGAGCCCCGCGGATTGATGCTGGAGCGCACGGTCGCGCGGGTGCGTTCGAGTTCCCTCCCGGGAGCTGGCGGTGCGAGGAGATAGGTGGTGGGTTTTCCACGGAAGACCATCCGGTAGATCTGGCCGGCTGTGCCATCAGCGGCCTGGACGCCGTAGAGGTCTCCATTGGGGCCGGTCACGAGGGGGCCCTCGGGATTCTCGTCGTCCTGGAATTCGTGGAAGGTCGTGACGACTCCCCCGGGGGTCATCATATAGACGGTTGCATTTTCAAAGCGGCCGCCAGGACCGGCCGTCCCGTAGAAATTGCCATCGCCTCCCTCGACGAGGGCAACCGCGGGGGCGCTGCCGTGGTCTTCCGCTTCACTGCCCCCAAAGGCAAAGAGCGAGGTGAACTCCCCGCCCTGGGTCAACCTGAAGGCGGTGCCTTCGTCCNGTGGACCTCCCGCGCTTGTCGTTCCATACAAATGGCCGTCAGACGCNANGAGGAGGGCCCCGAGGGGGGTGGAACCGGGGGTCGGGGCGTCTGCCCCGGAAAAGTCGACCAGCGTGGTGAACTCGCCCGCGGGAGTCAGCTTGAAGATCGTTCCGGCATCACTCACTCCACCTGCACTGGTTGTGCCAAACAGATTTCCGTCGTCGCCGAGGGTGAGGGCCGAGGCGGGCCGGGCACCCCGGCGGGGCCCTTCCATCCCGCTGAATTCAATGAGGGTCGTGAAGGTTCCGTCGGAGGTGAGCCTGAATATCGATCCCGCTCCACTCGCCCCATCGGTGAGCGTGGTTCCGTAAAAATGTCCGTCAGNTCCCTGAGTGAGAGGCGTTTCGGGGCTCTCGTCGGGATTATCAAATTCAAAAAGAGTGAGGGCCTCTCCGGAAGTCGTCATCTGGAAGATAGTACCGCCCTCATTGCTCCCGCCCCCGGATGTCACCCCGAGGAACTCACCGTCCAGCCCTTCCACGAGGGGTGCCAGCGGNCCCCTGCCGGGCAGGGGACCTGATGCTCCCGTGAATTCGGCGAGTCGGGTGATAATGCCGGCCGGGGTCATCCGGAAGACGGTGCCCGAGTCCGTAGCGCCGTCGTAGTAGGTCGTGCCGTAGAAATTGCCATCTCTCCCCTGGAGGAGGGCGGCGAGGGGTGCGGCTCCGGCCCCGCCACCCCGCAGGGCGGCAAAATCGACCAGGGTGTCCATCGACCCATCGGGATCGATCCGGAAAGCGGTCCCCACATCGTTACTCCCATAACCTCCCGTCCGGGTTGTCCCGTAGAGTTCCCCGTTGCCGCCGAGGAAAAGTCCATTAGGAGTGGAGCCTACGTTGGCCCCACCGTTCCCGGTGAATTCGATCAGGGTGGAGAGGGTCCCGCCAGGGGTGACCCGGAAGACTGTCCCATGATTGCCGGTTCCGCCGTATTGGGTCGTGCCGAAGAGGTTTCCATCCGCTCCCCGGGTGAGGGTGGCCGAGGGGTAGATGCCTTGCTGCGGAGCATTCAGACCGTCGAAGGAAACCAGTTCCGTGAAGGTTCCCGCCGGGGTTAGTTGAAACACGCTCCCCTGACCTGCCTCGCCTCCAAGAGCGGTTGTTCCGTAAAAGCTGCCATCCAGGTTCTGCATCAGGGTATAGGGGCCGAAGGCTTCTTCCCGGAGGGAGCCAAATTCAAACAGGGTGGTGATCGTTCCTTCAGGGGTGACCTTGAAGATTGTCCCCGCGTCGTGGATCCCACCTGATTCGCTGGTGCCGTAGAAGTTCCCATCCGGACCCTCGACCAGGGTGGTTTCGGGAGCGACGTTGCCGGGAAAGCCGGCGACTTGATTGAATGACCCGGTCGGGGAAATCCTGAAGATGGTGGAGTTGCCTGCCTCTCCACCGTTCATGGTCGTACCATAGAAATCGCCGTCCCTTCCCTGCACGAGGCCTCCTCCAACGAAGACGCTTTCCGGAAATTCGTAGAGAGTCCTGAATTCCCCCCCGGGGGTCATCATGAAGAACCGGTCCTGCAGNTCGAAGCTGGTTGTCCCGTAGAACTGCCCGTCCCGGCACTGGATGAGGGTGGTGTTCGATCCGCTACCGGGAACAGGTCCGGCGCTTCCACTGAATTCCGCGAGGGTGACTGCTTCTCCGTGAGGGCCGAGCCTGAAGATCGTGCCGTAATCGTTCGCTCCGCCAATACTGGATATTCCGTAGGAGTATCCATCAGCTCCCTGAAGAAGCTGTTGNGGGAGGCGCCCGGTCGAGGCCGCGAAGGTGTAAACCAGTTGAAAGGCAGGGTGGATGGACCAGTCGAGGGTGAAGTCACCTGCCTCAGCAAGGTAGCCGGTGACCCGGACCCAGTAGCGCACTCCGTCGATGGCATCCCAGGTGACGAGGGAATCCCCGGTAAAGTCCTGGGGGTCGCTTTGGTCCAGGACGATGAGGTCTCCCAGGGAGGCACCGGGGTCCCCACTGAAGAGGGTCAGCTGGGTGTCAAAGTCTCCGCGGGCCCGGATGCTGAAAGTTCCCGTGGCGGGGGCCTCCCAGAGGTACCAGGTCGAGCTCCCGGAGTCCCAGCCCGCCGTTTCGGTGGGCTCCCCCTGCTCCATGGTGGCCCCTGCGTTGGTCCCGGCAAGGGAGCCGAAATCCGCGACCCCGGAGAGGACCTCGGCGCTTTCGAAGGCATCGTTGGGAAGGGGAGGCAAGGTTTCCCACTCAAGGAGGAAATCCCCGGACAGCTCGTTGGCGCCACTCACCCGGAACCAGTAGGTGCGGCCCGCCACCGCGTTGAACACGAGNGACTCGGGTGCACCAGCTCCAAAACTGTCGCTCTCTCCGGCGGGCTCAAGGACATTATCAGCGGCCTGGGTCAGGATGGCGAGCTGGGTGTCAAAGTCACCAATGACACTCAGGGAAAGAATGGAGGAGNCGGGGGCTTCCCAGGAATACCAGACGGAGCGATAGGTCTCGAGACCTCCGATGGTCTCCAGCTCATCCGGTTCCAGGGTGGCGCTGTCGTTGTTTCCGAGGACGACTCCGGAGGTCCCGGCCAGCGCCTCTGCATCGGCCAGGTTGTCATTTGCCGGGGACTGGCCATGAGCCCCATTCCCAATCCAGAGAAGAAGAGAGAGCAGGAGATCTGGTCGTCTGAATCTCACCTTGGTGCTTTTGGTCGATGTATCCCGCCCGCGACCGGTTCCCCCGGTCCTGCGGGGGCGAGAATTACAAATGCTCAGCCTTGAGACTAAATGCTCCTGCCGTGGGATTCCAAAGACAAAATTCAGAAACGCAGGAACGACCCGCGCCNGCCGCGATCGGTCCAAGGCGGCCTGCCAAGCNCATCAACTGCTGACCGTGCGGGGGCCACTCGTGCGNGNGGAGAGNGNCGCAGCAGGAGGGGCCGGGTTTTCGCCTTGTTCGGCATAANCGAAATCGTTAAGCGGTTTTCTGGATATGCGATCCTTTCCCCGGTTGCCCTTTTGCCGGTCAATCCTGATGCTTGGTCTAGTGGCGTCGGGATTGAGCGGCGTGATCTTCCCGGGATCCGCCCCGGCGCAGGACGCGAAGGTTCTGTCCTTCGAGAATATTGCGCAGGCAGCAAGGGGCGGAGGAGGGTGGAAACCGGCCGTGAAGGATTTGTCCCTGGCGGTCGGGGACAGGTTCCGGACGAGGCAGCGCAGCCGGGCAACGGTGAAGCTCACCGATCTCTACACGATGCGCCTGAAGCAGTTCACGACCATCCAGCTGACCCCGGCGTTGTTTGAGGACGACAGGTCGAAGCTGGACCTGGTCCGGGGCGCGGCATTTATTTTCAGTCGGGCGGAGGAGGGAGAGATCGACATTTCCACCCCGGCCGCGAACGGGGCGATGCGGGGCACCCAGNTTTTTGTCGAGGTCCTGGCCGATGGCCGGTCCAAGTTCCAGGTGCTTGAAGGCCGGGTGGTCCTGAACAACCCGGCGGGGAACCTGGAACTGGATGCGGGGGAGGCCGGCGAGGCGCTGCCCGGCCAGCCGCCCAGAAAAACCGCAGCCATCATCAGCACGAACCTGCTNCAGTGGGCCCTGTATTACCCGGCGGTCCTCGAGCCCTCCGAGCTGGGAATGAGCGCTGCGAACCAGCGAGTGATCGCCCGGTCGCTGGAAGCCTACCGGTCCGGGGATTTGCCGGGAGCGTTGGAGGCCTACCCTGAGGGAGTGGCCGCGGGTTCAGGGGCAAGGCTGTATCATGCCGGGGTAATGCTCGGCGTTGGGCAGGTGGAGGAAGCGCGGGCCGCTCTTGCGGGAGTGGCGCTGGATGACCCGGGCCGCCGCGCCCTCGAGCGATTGATTGCAGCAGTCCAGTTCAGGGAGGAGGACGAGTGGGAGCGGGAGTCCCTGAAGACGACGGGAGAAGCCCTGGCGGAAAGTTATTATCTCCAGTCCCGTTCCGATTTGGCGGGTGCGAGGGAGGCAGCGCGGAGGGCGGTCACCCTTGCTCCCGGAAACGGCTACGGCTG
Organism: Roseibacillus sp.; assembly: GCA_002721695.1. GTDB lineage: Bacteria > Verrucomicrobiota > Verrucomicrobiia > Verrucomicrobiales > Akkermansiaceae > Roseibacillus_B. The sequence continues at coordinate 11,650 of PBLI01000070.1, forward strand.
GGCGCGGCTGGCGGAGCTGGAGTTTTCCTTCGCGCGGACCGGGGTGGCGAGTGCGGCCCTGTCAAAGGCCCTGCGGCTGGCACCGGCGAATGCACAGGCCCATGCGCTGAGGGGATTCATTCTGAGTGCGGAGAATCGCATTGAAGAGGCGGCAGATTCCTTCGAGGAGGCCGTGCGGCTGGATGGGGCCCTGGGAAACGGTTGGCTGGGACTGGGGCTTACCAAGATCAAGAGGGGAGATCTCGCGGGTGGTCGAGGCGACCTGCAGACGGCGGCCACGGTGGAGCCGACGGTGGCGGCCTTTCACAGTTATCTCGGCAAGGCCTTCAGCATGGAGGGGCGGCCGGAGGAGGCTCGCAAGGACCTCGCCCTGGCCAAGGCCCTTGATCCCGGGGATCCCACTCCGCTCCTGTATTCCGCCCTCGAACTGCAGCAGGGCAACCGCCCCAACGAGGCGATTGCGGAACTGGAGAAATCGATCGAGCTCAATGACAATCGGCGGGTCTTCCGCTCCCGGCAGCTCCTCGACCAGGACCGGGCGGTCAGGAATGCCAACCTGGCGAGGATTTACCGGAACGCCGGAATGGGGGATGTCGCCGTCCGGGAGGCAACCCTGGCCGTGGAAAACGATTATACCAATTCCGCGGCTCACCTGTTTCTGGCGAATTCGTTCGACGCCCTGCGGGATCGCAAGAGGATCGAGCTTCGCTACGAAACGCCGTGGTTCAACGAACTCCTGCTTTCCAATCTCCTGTCCCCGGTGGGAGGTGGGCAGTTGTCCCAGTTTGTTTCCCAGCAGGAATACTCGAAGCTCATGGAGCAAGACGGGCTCGGGGGCAGTTTTTCCAGCGAGTGGCGCAGCACCGAGGAATTCCGTTCCAATGCCTCGGTGTTCGGAACCTATGGCAACGTGAGCTTCGGGGTGGACGCGTATTACCGCGATGACCCGGGCGACCGCGTAAACTCGGAGGCGAACCTGCGGGAGCTTTACGCACAGTTCAAATGGCAGCCCTCCCCGGACGATGTGTTTTATTTCCTTGGCAAATGGGCGGAGCAGCAAAGCGGTGATAATTTCGAGACCTACGACAATCTTCCCCTGGCCCCCGGGCTCGATTTCGAGGAAGCCCAGGAACCGGGCCTGCTCCTGGGGGGATGGAACCACCGTTGGTCGCCCGGCTCCCACACTCTCCTGCTGGTTGGGCGTCTGAGTGCGGACCAGCGCCTGACTGATCCCTCCGCGCAGCAGTTGTTGCTGGAGCGAGACAGTGCCGTGCTTCGTCCGGGCTTCGTCCAGCCCGATGGGTTTGGATTCGACCAGTTCACGGACCCGGCGCTGAGGAATGCGGCCACGCCCGCGGTAGGGCTTGCGCCGGATTGGGAATCACTCGTGTTTTCCGACGCCTTGAACCAGGGTATCCAGTCCTACCTGGGACGGGGAGAGGTCACCGGCGTGAGCTCCGCTCCCTTCGCCTTTGATACGAGGCGGTCCTTTGAGATCCATACCGCGGAACTCCAGCAGATCCACCAGTCGGACCGGAACCTGCTTCTTGCCGGTGGACGCCTCCAGACCGGGACCTTCGAAACGGAGAATGTGCTCTCCCTTGTCCGGCCAAATTTCTCCGGAGGGTTTTCGACACCGGCAGCCCGCCAGGGCACGGATGCCGATTTCCGGCGGGTCACGGCCTACGGGTATGACTACTGGAAGGTGACGAGGAACCTGACCCTGATCGGAGGCGTGTCGTGGGACCGGATCGAGCATCCGGACAACTTCCGGAACCCTCCCGTGAACGACCGGCAGCGGGAAAAGGACCGGCTTTCGGGCAAACTGGGTTTCACCTATGTGCCCTCGCGCCGATTCACGGTGCGGGGAGTCTACACCGAGGGAATGGGTGGCGTCACCTTTGACGAAAGCGTCCGCCTGGAACCCGTGCAGCTGGCCGGATTCAACCAGGCTTACCGGACCGTCCTCTCGGAGTCGGTGGCGGGTTCGGTTGAGAACCCATTGTTTCGGATCATGGGCCTCAGTGTCGAGGGCAGCCTGCCGAGCCGGACCTGGTGGGGCGCGAAGCTACGGGTGATCGAGCAGGACGTGGATCGAACGGTCGGGGTCTTTACCGGTTTTGATTCCGGGGTCTTTCCCATCTCGCCTGCGTTTTTCCCGGGCAGTACCTCACAGGCCCTTGATTACCGTGAAATCGCGTTCGGCCTGTCGGTCAACCAGCTGATCGGAGATAACCTCGCGCTGGGAGCCGGCTACCGGGTGACGCGCTCGGACCTCCGAACAGTCTTCCCGGAACTGGTCGGGAGTGGAGCTGCAGTTGCTGACCTCGAGAACGGAGCCACTCTTCATGAGATCGGCCTGAGCGCGCACTGGAACTCGCCAGGTGGCCTTTTTGCGAAGGTGGAGGCCAACTGGTACGTGCAGGATCTCGATGACGACCCGCGGGGGCTCTCCCCGGGTGCCACGCCGCGTCCGGGTGACGATACCCTGCAGATCAATGCCCTGGTCGGTTACCGCTTCAACGACAACCGGTGCGAAATCAGCGCCGGGGTTCTCAACATCGCGGGCAACGATTACCGCTTCAGTCCACTGAGCCCGTACGGAAACATCGCCCGGGAACGAACCACGGTCCTCAGGTGTCGAATCAGCTTCTAGACTCAAGAATGGTCCCCCGGAAAAAGTCCAAGCCAAGGATGACGCGGACTGAGCTGGCCGTGCGCCTGGCGGGTGCGGTGCTGGGGATCGGACTGGCGGTGATTGCTGGTTACCTGGGGCTCGGCAGGATGGGGGATTCCCTCCGCTACCTGAGTTACGACCTGCCTTTCCTGGCCTACCCTGACACGACGGCGGAGGAAGTAATCCTCGTCTATCTGGACAAGCTCGACGGGGAACACCTCGACCGAAGCCAGCAGGCGGCCCTGCTGGACAAACTGGGAGAGGCCGGGGCGCGTGCGGTCGTCTACGACCTTCTTTTCGATCAGCCCTCGGAGGACCCCGCGGTGGACGAGGCCTTCGCGGCTGCCATGCTGCGCTTCCGGGGGGTGGACGAAAACTGGGATCCGATCGAGGGCGCCCCCCGGCGCCACGTGTTCCTTGCCTGCGCCCGGGAGAGCTATGAACAGGCGGGAGTCCTGGTGGAGAGGCTGATTCCTCCCAACGACCAGTTGATCGGGGCCGCGGATGACTTTGGGATCGTGGCCCTGGTCAGCGGAAAGAACTACATGGTCCGGGAGCTCGTCACGGGGACGCCTGATGAGCCTTCGTTGACCTGGAAGGCAGCAGAAGTGCTGGGAGGAGAATTGAGGGAAGAGGACCGGTTGCAGCCAAAACGGTGGCTCAATTACGCCGGCCCCCCGCGACGGCCCGGGAGAACCAGCCAGGCGCCGGCCATCCTCTCGCTGGGAGCATCGGAAGTGATGGGCGGTGTGCCGAAGCTCCTCCGGGACAAGATCGTGGTCGTGGGCGCAAAACCCGGCATTGTCGGGGAAGAACTTGGTCTCGATCTGTTTTCCACTCCTTTCCATCGGCTCGACGCGGGGGGAGATTTGCCGCTGATGGGTGGTCCGGAAATCCAGGCGCATGGGCTCCTCAATCTCCTGCGGCAGGACTGGCTGGTTCGCTCGAGCAGCCGTTTCGATACCCTGCTCGTGATCCTCTCCGGGGTGTTTGCCGGTTTCCTGTTTTCCTGGTTGCGTCCCCTGCGTGCCGTGATCATGGCCCTGCTCTGCGTGGGCGCCCTCGTGGCGGCGGGTGTCCTCGTCATGAAGCAGGGCCATATGTGGTTCCCGTGGAGCGTGGCGGCCTTCCTCCAGGTGCCTGTTGCCCTGGGCTGGGGATCGGGATCCCGCTACTACATTGAGCGCTTTTTCAGGGCTAAGCTTGGGCGAGAGCAACAGCAGCTGAAGGAGGCTTTCAAGAAGTACCTGTCCCCGCAAATGCTGGAGAAACTTTCCGAGGATGGCTTCAGGATGAAGTTCGGAGGAGAGAAGGTAGAAGCCGCCATGATGTTCACCGACCTCGAGGCATTCACGAACATGTGCGAGCGGGTGGGTGATGCGGAGCGGATCGTGGACGCGCTGAGTGATTACTTCGAGCGCACTACCGGGCATATTTTCGAACACGACGGGGTGGTGATCAAGTTCATCGGCGATGCCATCTTCGCGGCGTGGGGAGCGCCCCTTGCCGATCCGCAGTCATCACTGAATGCGGCCCGGGCAGCGTGGTGCCTGTCCCGGGACGACACCCTGGTGGTTGAAGGGGTGACCCTGCGAACAAGGATCGGGGTGCACTTTGGAGAGGTGGTGGCGGGAAACATCGGCAGCCGCCAAAGGGTGGATTACACGATGATCGGGGATCCGGTGAACGTTGCGGCCCGCCTGGAGGGGTTGAATAAGATGTTTGGGACCCGCATCCTCGTCAGTGAGGAGATCGAGGGACGGCTGGGTGGTGAATTCCATACCAGAAAACTGGGCAGGTTCCGGGTCAAGGGGAGGAAGGAGCCGACGGCGGTCTTTGAACTGGTCGGGCCGGTGGCTGAAATTGAAGAGCCGGAGTGGAGCGAGGTTTACGCACAGGGGGTTGCCGCCCTCGAAGGCGACGATTTCGAGGAAGCGCGTCAGTGTTTCGAGAAAGTGGACCGCATGCGCGGCACTGGTGGAGACGGGCCCTCGAGGTTCTACCTCAAACTTCTGGAACGGGGTGAACCTATCCGGCAGGGGGTCTACGACATGACGAGCAAATAGGATGTCCCCTCAACTGGTCATGGCAACTGTCGTCCCGGAGAGCCGGGAACCGGCGAGCGCTCTTTCCCCCGGATGGCCATGGTGAGGCGCCTCCTGCTCCCTGTCCTCATCGTGTTCGGCCTCGGCTCTGCGGTGTATCTGGCCCAATTGCGGGGTGACCGGGACCCTTCCGGAAAAGGGGAGACCAGCGACAAGGACGCTGCTGAAACCGCGGGCCGTGAACAGGCCTGGGTGCGGGAGCTTGGGAACACCCCGGGCCGGGACGCGCTGCTTTCCCTGCGGAAGAAGCTCGCGGGAAAGCCACGGCGCGAAGCGATTGCTGCGATCGAGGAGTTCCTGGGGAGGGGCTCGGATCGTGCCACCGGGATGGAGCTCAGGGTCGGAAGGGGGGGTACGATCGAGGGCTGGCCGACCCTGCGGGTCTTTCTCCTGGACCTCCTGCTCGAGATCGATCCCGGGGCCGCGGCCCGCATCAGCAGGGGAATCCTGGCAGCCGAATCGTCTGCGGATGAGTGGGCGATTGCCCTGCGGAACGTGGCGAGGGGCGAGGGGCCCGGGGCGAACAGGGACTACCTGCGCAAGCGGACCGAAGCCCTGATCGCCAATCCGGAATGGCAGGCGCGGCCCTCTATTGGATACCTGAATGCCTTTGATGTCCTCGTCTATGCGAAGGCTACCGAGACCCAGCCGTTGCTCTCGGGGTTGGTCCGGCGCAAGGACCGCCCGGACCTCGCCCACGCCGCCTTCCTGACCCTCGACCGGCTGGTGCAGCGTGAACCGGTGGAAATGCTGACTCGCCTGAAAGGTGATCGGGCCCTGCAGAAAAGCAGGCCGCAGATGACCGCCCAGCAGTTCGCCCGGGCTGACCTGCGCGACAATTCACAGCGGGCCATTGTGAGGTCGTGGCTGTTGGATCCATCGCGAACCTCCACCGAGCTGGAAAATTTCTCCGCGATCTATCCCAACAACAACAAATTGATTTCAGACAACCTGCTCACTTCCGAGCAGCAGGTTCCGGGAGCGGACCTGCAGGCTCACGACCGCGAAGTCCTCGCCGTGATCCGGGGTTGGCGCGGCGACCCCGTATTTGAGACACGGGCCAGGTATCTTGAGGTCATGGAGCGGCGGGTTTCCCGATTCGTCAAGGAGGCGGCTGGTTCTTCCCGGTAAGGCGGTCCGGAGAANCCCTCTTCCCGCCNTGAATTCACGTTATCCGGGGCGCGNCGGGACCCCGGGGCTGGGAGGCCGGGCCTGCGTCTCGGAGCCGGACTCAGAAATCAAGTTCGATTGTTTTCGACAAACCGGGCATGCGTCGTAAAGGAATACGCCCAGAAGACAGCCACATCCACGGACACAGAAACCATGAGCACGAACGAACATCAGCTGCCGGAGCAGGGATTCCTCGAGAGCTTGACGAATGAAGAACGGGGAGCATTGCAGGGGCTGGGCGAGGAGCTNAGCTTCAACGAGGGTGAGACCGTGATCGAGGAGGCCGCGGCACAGGATCATCTCTACGTGCTGCTCACCGGGCGATGCAAGGTGCTCCAGAAACATGTTGCGCCAGCGGTCACGGCCTGGCTCGAGGAAGGGGATTCCTTTGGAGAGGTCAACCTGTTCGACCTCGAGGAAGCCGGGGCGAGCGCGTCGGTNCAGGCGGCCGGGAGCATCGTGGTCTGGCGGATTGACCGTAATGGCCTGAACACCTTTATCGGGAGCCAGCCGGAGGCCAGCCTCCGGCTCATGATCGGGATCGCGACCCTGCTTTCAAGGCGCCTGCGCTCGGTTAACGAACTGGTCAGGAAGATGTCGGTCTGGACCCGCTCCTGACGGGGTTCGCCCGGGGAGAACATCCCGGGGGATTGTGCCGGACGGGGATCCATTTCCGTCCAGAGCTGGTCCGCAGGGAGNCTCAGCATGGATGAAAATCATTGACTACGCCGTGGTCCGAACTTTTTAATCCACGTGTGAGAGCGTGCTGGACAGGGATCATCGTCGCTCTTTCAGTTTCGGTGGAGTGTTTGCCTGCTGCAGCGTTTCTCGCGCAGGCCACGGACAAGACCGGACGTGATTCAAGATCGCGCATACATGTTGGTGAGTACATCGAGCACAAGGGGGTTGTGACCTATCTTCACGTTGACGGCAGGCGCATCCGGTTCACGCGAGATAACGTCCGAGGATTTGCTGAAGGCTTCAACCGTGCAAAGAATATTACGAACGTAGGCGAGGTTCAGGCCCTCAAGCAGAACCGGGGGCAACTCCTCGCCTTCGCGAAGCGATTTCCAACAGCTCAGCCTCAGGTGATGGAGGAAGTGAGAGCGCTTGACGCCGCCCTCGAGCGGCTCTCCAAGGGTCAGTATTACCTCGACCGCAGATGGATTGATCCCTCCAGCAGCGAACCCGCACCCAAGAAAGCGTTGCCGGGACCAGGGAGCAGGGAACAGGTTGACGTGACTGTGGGCCGCGAGAAACTTGAGAATTGCACGGTCAAAATTTCCGATGCTGTCCGGGGAATCGTGTCGATCGTCCACAAGCGGGGCGTGAAGAAATACCCTGCCCGCAGACTCCCTGATTCGCTCTTCGCCCTGCTGCCGACCGACAGCGAGGAGGAAAAGGAGTTTGTAAAACAGGCTCTCCGGCATCGATACATGGCGGAGGAGGCTGTTCAAAAGGAGATAGCGGAGAAGGTTGTGGAGATGGAGGCCGCGGCAGAAGTGCGTAAGGTGAAGGCCCGGGCACTCCAGCTTGAAAAGATCAGGGGTCCAATAGCCAACCAGAAGCAGAGGACACCCGTTTCGCTCGCCCGGGCGATCATTGATTACAAGACCTACAAGAAGGAGCCCCACCNGGATGTCTTCCCCCAGGATATCGTTGCATTAATCGGGAAACCGGACAGCACGTCGGATGGCAGGCNNNTNNTNGGANAANCTNGATGNGAGTATNTNTTCATCTATTACTACGAAGACTTCTACCACGATCCGGACAGGGGCGTTAACAAGGACCTTGAGCTGATGTTTNANCGCNCCACCAAGCANCTGGCATTCGTCAACGACNTTGTGGGGGAAGAAACGTCCTGGAGAAGCCTGATGTNCGAGGCCGCTGAACGAAAACGTTGATCCCATCGTCCGGCTGGGGCGGGTGGTTGCCTCATGCAAGCGGTCCCGGGGAGATTACTTCATGGCTTCCTCTTCCGTTTCAACCTCCGAGCCCTGGCGGTTCCACCACGTCCTGGAGATCTCTTTGCCGTTCCTGAAGGCTCCTTCCGCTATCTTTGTTCCGTCCGCTCTCCAAAGTGTCAGGCGGCCGTCTATCCTGCCATTCCGATATCGGCTTTCACCTTTCTTCTGACCGTTCCCGTACCATTCGGTCCAGACGCCATCCATTTTATTTTCTTTGAATGCCCCTTCAGCAATTTTCTTCCCGTCGCTGTTCCATCTCATGGCGAGGCCATGAGCTTTGCCGTCTTTGTATTGCATGAGCGCCGCAATATTCCCCGACTGGTGAGTCCCTTTGACCCATCCACTGTATGGCGTTGAAATGCCGGCCTGATAGCGGAGCCCTTTTATTGTCCGAAGGGTTTTCCCGTCGACAGCTTCCTTGAGGAAGTCTGAAACATCATCCCGGTCTCTTCCTGTCCTGACAGGCTCAGCGTTTTCCTCAGGTTTGATATTGGCCTGCATGATGGATCCGACCTCGTGCCTGAGGTCGGCATCATAGGGTATTTGCCGTACGAGGTTCCCTTTGCGGTCGATCAGAATCCTGGTGGGAACACTTTCAACTGCGTAGTATTCGGAGATTTCATCAGTGCCAAGAGCGACAGGATGGCCGGCCGGCAATGCCCGCAGGAATGCGGCAAGGCCTTGTCCCCTGCGTTTGAATCCGGTCACCTCGTCGAGGCAGACCGCGATGACAGCGAGGTCTTCTTTTCTGGTGTCCCTCTGCAGTTTTGAGATCTGAGGGGCGCTTTCCTCACAGCTTTTGCACCAGGAGGTAAAGAACTCCAGAAGCACGAATTTCCCACGANAGTCACTGAGCCTGAGGGTCTGCTCTGAACCTCCTGCCACCGGCAGTTCCAATTCCGGGGCGGGCGCCTTTCTTGCGAGGGCGTCCTTGAAGGCGCTGCTTCTGCCGTGAACGCGGGCATACTCGATGTTGCCTGAGAACTTTTCCTCTTTTAAGAGGGCGTGAACATCCTCGTATCTCTCAATCGCCCCGGCATAAAGGGCGGTCGCCTCGAAAAACTTTCCCGCTTTCCGCAGGGAGTCCGCCTTCTTGATGAGAACCAGTGCGGATTTGTCGAGGCAGTAGAGGTGATTTTGCCTGAAGGACCGGTTGTCCGGGTCCTCCTCGAGGGCCTTGTCGTAGAGCTGGACGGCCTCGAGATAAGTCTTGGAGGCTTCTTGCGCCCGCCCCTTCCTGGCAAGCCCGTCAGCATTTCTCAGTTTTTTATAGGCGTCGTCCCCGGGGCGGCCCTCGGCCTGGACGCCAGTCAGGAGGGCCAGCCACAGGGCGCATGCAACCAGGGAATGAAGGGGGGAGATCGGTGGGAAGGACAAGGATTTGCAGGGGTTAGTGTTGAGCAAGTCCCCAACCGCAAAATGGACCCAGGCATTTTCATAATGAGTATTTTCGGGAGACTGCCCCTATGGCCCGGGCTTCGCCAGGGAAGAGCGGAAGGGGAATCTGTTCCAGGTTGCCAGGCTTTTCCAGAGGACGAGCGAAGTGCTATTGAGAATATGAAGAGGGGGCTTATTGCTCACCCGCAGCCTCGATTGCCTCGAGCTCTACTGAATCGATGATTCCGGCTGCGTGAAATTGCCGCGCCAGCGCCACCTGGTCCTCGCCTACCTGCGCGCCTTTCCGGTGGTTCAGGGTTTCCGGCATGAACTCCAGATTCAGGAGCACATTGTCGAGGGCGGGGGAAACGGACCGGGGAATGATGTGATCTCCAGTGGCGAGTTCTCCTGCATACGGTCCCTTCGTGATCGTAGGAGCATTGCCGGTCCTCAACCTGCCCATGCCGGCCTCGTCGAGGCAGCCCAGATGCTCGAGGATGGAGCGGTTCCGCGCCAGGGACTCGACAAGCATCCGCGCCCGCTCACTCCCGTAGGACCCGTTGAGGCGCTGGGCGGATTCAATCAGCTCCTCCTCGTCCTTGCCCTCACGGCCTGCCATCTCCAGCCAGTAGCAGATTTGCCGGAGCCGCTGGATCGCCCTGCCCTTGCCACGGACTGGTTCGGGGTGGGCCGGGTCCGTCAGGGAGGCGAGAGTCCCGGCAACGCCCCCGGATTGAGGGAGATCCCCTCGTGGTGCTTGCTCGCAGAAGCAGAGAAGCAGGGCGGACAGGAGCAGGACAAGGGTGAGGAGGACTCGACATCCTGTTGATGCCGCGGGTACTGGGGGGTGATGCCTGCGGGAGTTGTGCACTGTCGGGATGCACTTCAAACCCCTGCGGGGCAGGTGGCAAGTGGCAAGCGACAATCCGCTGCACCATGAGGACCAGGCCGGGGCGATGCCGCTTCCGGGAATGGCTTTTTATCCAGAAAGGAAAATTCCGGCTCTTCGTGATTTAAGGACAGGTATCCGTTCTGCTAATTGTCCGGCATCGTCTGATGCGTTCCCGTCGTAGCCTTGCCGCTTTTTTCCTCGCCCTCTTCTCGACCGGCGCGACCGCGGTCGCCTCCCTCGAGCTTGGACCGGGCGACCGTGTTGTCTGGATCGGAAACACCTTTGCAGAGCGCATGCAGTACTTTGGGGAGATCGAAAGCCGTCTGCACGCGCGTTACCCCGGCCACAAGCTGGTCGTGCGAAACCTCGCCTGGTCAGCCGATACCGTCAGCCTGCGCCCCCGGCCCAAGGATTTCGGAGATATTCATCACTATCTCTCGGAAGTAAAAGCGGATGTCATCCTGGCCTGTTATGGCTTTAACGAAACCTGGGACTACGGGGGCGATGAGGGCCTTACCCGCTTCGGGGCCGACCTCGCGAGGTTCCTGGCGAGTCTCCAGGGCAGGAAATACAACGGTAAGTCTGCTCCCAGGATCGTCCTCTACTCCCCCCTCGCCTGTGAGGGGTTGACCGTTCCAGATGCGCCCGCCCGGAATCGTCTGCTCTCGCTCTACACCGGGGTCATGCAGCGTGTTGCAGGTTCACTTGGCATTCCCTTCGTCGATCTCTACACCGCCTCCCGCCGGATCTACGAACGGGACGAGGACGGAACCTGCACGATCAATGGAGTTCATCTCACGGCTGAGGGCTACGTAAAACTGGCACCTGCAATTCTTCCCGACCAGCTCTTCGATCCTCTGCCGGAGGGAGCCCCTGTTGACGCGATTCGAGCCGAGGTCCTGGAAAAGAATGACACCTTCTTTGACTGGTACCGCACCGTGAACAGTTTCTACATCCACGGTGATCGCAAGAACCCATATGGCACGGTCAACTTTCCTCTGGAGCGCAGGAAACTCCTCGAGATGACCAGCATCCGGGATCAACGAATCTGGAGAGCGGCGCGGGGCGAAGCCCTGCCCCCCGGAATCGATGACTCCTCCACTGTCGAGGTTCCCGCTACCCTGCCTGGAAAACGGGGAGGAACCTCCCCGGCCCTCACTCCCGGGGAGGAACGGGCCAAGTTCGAGATTGCCGAGGGGTTCGAGGTGGGGCTCTTCGCCTCCGAGCAGGAGTTCCCCGCGCTTCGAAATCCGGTTGCCATTAACTTTGATGCGGCCGGGCGCCTCTGGGTGGCGACGATGCCTTCTTATCCGCACGCGCTTCCCGGGGTGAAACCCGATGACCAGGTTCTCATTCTTGAGGACACTGACCAGGATGGCAAAGCCGACAAGTGCACGGTCTTTGCCGGGAATCTCTACCTTCCTCTGGGCTTTGAGTTTGGGAACGATGGAATTTATGTGTCCCAGGAGCCCAACCTTGTTTTTCTCCGGGATACCGATGGCGATGACAGGGCGGACCAGGAGACCATCCTCCTGCACGGCTTTGGGAGCGAAGATTGCCACCACGCCATCCATAATTTCGTCTGGGGGCCGGGGGGAGGGCTCTACATGCAGGAGAGCGTTTTCCATCACACCCAGGTGGAAACCATCCACGGCCCTCGCCGCAGCAAGGACAACGCGATCTACCGCTTCGACCCGCGAACGCATCGCCTGGAGGTCGTTTCCCGTCTCCCGCCGGGAGGAAACCCCTGGGGCTATGCCATCAACCGATGGGGAGAGCATCTCTACGTCGCCCGTCACAACAATGCCTCCTTGATCAATCAACCCAGTTCCGGCAATGTCGCCAATGCGAGTTACGGCAACCGCGACAACCGCACCTGTGGACAGGAGTTCATCTCAAGCAGGCACTGGCCAGACGAGTTACAGGGAAAGGTCTTCTCGAACCAGTACAAGAACTTCCAGGGAGTCCTTCTTCACGACTGGACCGAGGACGGCACGACCTACAAGCATGGCAGGATCGGTGAGGTCTTTGAGGCGCATAACAAGGCGTGCATCCCGGTAGATCTCCAGCTTGGTCCCGAGGGAGCGCTTTACGTCGCCGACTGGTACAATCCGGTCCTCGGGCACATGCAGTATTCCCTCCGGGATGAACGGCGGGACTCAAGCAAGGGCCGGATCTGGCGGGTGACCTGGAAAGATCGTCCGCTGGATACGCCTGTCAGGATTGTGGGAGCCACGGCAGGAGAGTTGCTCGAACTGCTCAAATCCTACGAGGACCGGAACCGTTACCGTGCTCGGCGCGCGCTTTGGAATCTTCCGGACGAGGTCCTCCGGCCGGCTCTCAGGCAATGGCTGGCCTCACTGGATCCCTCGCATGCCAATCATGCGCACCACCTGACTGAAGCACTCTGGCTCCATCAACAGCGGGGCTGGATCAACAGGGAGCTTTTCCAGCAGGTCTCGAACCGGCGGGATTATCATAGCCGGGCGGCTGCCGCACATCTTCTCCGTCACTGGTCTGAGGACCTGCCCGGGGCACACAGTCATTTCCTTCGCCTGGCGAATGATGAGCACCCCAAGGTCCGCCTCGAAACGGTGGTCTCTTCCACGTGGGCGGATCCCTCCATTGCGGTCGGAGTGTTAGAAGAGGTGAGTGAACATCCGCAGGACAACTATCTCAAATTCGCGATCAATAATGCCCGCAAGGCCCTGGGCCCCGCTCTCGAGAGTCACCCCATGGCCATTCCCCCGGACAAACTCGCAGCTCTTCCACTCAATGAACAGGTCCTGAAGGCTCTTATCAGGCGTCCGGGACTGGAGCCTGGGCTTCGGCTCAAGGCCCTGGGCCACCTCGCCAAGGCGGGTTCGAGGACAAAGGGGGAGGTCCTGGTGGAAATCATCACCCAGCTTGACCAGGAAGAACGCCTCTCCCTCGGAGATTGGCTGGCAGTCCTCGACTCCACCAGGGTCTCCCCGTCCGGGATTCTCAACCCGCTCTTCAAATCGAAAAACCCCATCATCCGGCAGGCCGCTTTTGCGGCGCAGCTCCGGGCGGGCCACCTCCCGCCCTTCCCACTCGATCCGGACGCCCTCCGGTCGATCGCGCGGATCAATTCCCCCGAGCTCCGGGCCGCCTATCTCGAACCGGCTCAAAGGGCCCTCTCTTCTTCCGCGCCCGTGCAGGAAGCCGCCCTCTTCTGCCTTGGTCGAATTCCCGGATCCGATCAGAGGATCTTCACCACCCTCGCAGCCTATGTTTCGAAGTCGGATTTTACCGCGGCCGCGGCGGAGGCCATCCTGGCCCGCCCCCGGGAGAGCTGGCCAGGGGAGGGAGCCTCCGTCCTGCTGGCCTCCCACCTGCCCGACCTGGAGGCAATCCCCGTGGGCGAACGGGGATCGGCTTCCTTCCGGCTCGGTTCCAAGCTCCTCACGAGCATCGCCACCATGCGCGAAGTTCCCGATGCGATTTCCCGGATTCGCTCCCTGCAACTTGTGCCGGTAGAGATCGCCACGGTGCCCGACCAGCTGCGGTTTGACCGGTCGTCCATCCGTGTCCCGGCGAGCACCCCGGTGGAACTCCGCCTCGACAACCCGGATGCCATCCGGCACAACCTTGTCCTGTGTGCACCCGGGTCGTTGGAGAAAGTCGGACTCGCAGTTGATAATATCCTCGCCGACCCCAAGGCCATTGACCGGGACTGGATTCCAGATCTTCCCGAGGTTCTCCAGGCCACCCCGATGGCAAATCCCCACCAGCAGGTGGTTCTTCGCTTTCTCACGCCACGGAAGCCGGGATCCTATCCCTTTCTCTGCACGGTGCCCGGTCACTGGCGCATCATGCAGGGAACGATGATTGTCGGTGAACCGGAGACTTCAGCACTCTCCGGCAGGGACGACAACGATGTGCTCATTCTCACCGGTGAGCCCGAATACGGGACGCGGACGTCCCTGAGTGAAATCGGGAAGAAGCTGGTAAAGGATCATCGGCTCAAGGTCACCCATCTCGAATTGAACCGCGGAGGGAACCCCCACCGCTTCCCGGATCTCTCCCGGCACCTGCCCGGCACCGACCTCCTCATTCTCTCCCTTCGGTTTGTGAACCTCGAGCAATCCCAGTACGAGGCGCTTGACCGGTATCTCGGTCAGAAGCCGTTTATTGCCGTCCGCACCACGACCCATCTGTTCGATTTTCCGAAGGAGTCCGGGCTGGCGGCTGAGAACAGGGCTTTCCCGGCCCGTCACTTTGGAACACCCTACCGTGGTCATCACGGTCATGATTCCAGCCAGGTCAACTATGTGATGGCGGCAAGGCATCCCGTCATGACGGGTATCGAGCCTCGTTTCTGGACCCCCGACTTTCACTACGCGGCCAATCCCCTTGGTGTCGCCTGCACCCCCCTGATGATCGGGCAGGGCCTGAAAGGACGCCAAAGGGCGACCTTTAAAAAGGTGGGGGGGCACAACCATGTCGTGGTCCTTTCTAGTGAGGACCAGCAAAGACTGACTGGAAGCCCTCACCCCCTGGTCTGGACAATCGACAACAAACCGGGGCGGCGTGCCCTCGTGACCACGATCGGGGCCCGTGGGAGCTTCGAAGATCGCAACGTCCAACGCCTTTACGAGAACGCCGTGCTGTGGTGCCTTGGGCGTCCGGTGCGAGGCCCCGGCGCGACGACGAAGTGAAAGGGCCATGAGCAAGAGGTGACCGCGGCCCGCTGACGCGGTGTCACTCTGGTAATAGGCCTTGGCGACGCGCGTCTGATGCTCATTGAACGACCCGAAGCAGAGGGCCAGAGCTTGCTCCCTTCAGAAGGAGGATTACCTCGATCGCCAGGGTGTCTGAACCTGCCATCACGATCTTCCGCGTTTCCTAACGAAACAGTTGCCGGGCTTCCAAGACCCGATGAATCCTCCTCCCTGGGAGGGCCAATGATATAACCAACAGCAAATGATGCTAACGCCATAAACCAAGCGACCCTGGCATTGGTCAGGTCCTTCGTCGCCTCGGCATGATTTCTCAGGGCCTTCTCCCTGTTCCCCTTGGTTTGCTCCTGCACAACCTTTTCCTTCTTAAACTCCCCACTCACAAACCAGGAGAAGCTAATCAACAGCAGGATCGCCCCCACGATAAAACACCTCTTACGCACACCAAGCTCATTGCCGGATGATCGGTTTGGGTGCAACCGGAAAGTGTTTCGCAGGACCTGCGTAACCAGCGTGGTGGCAGCAGCGGTTCAGGAGGCAGCCACCAGCCATCGTCCAGTTTGCGCCTGGAGTCCCCTTGTAATCCATCGCTTTTCATGGGACGGGCGGGGTAAGGGCGGCACTCTCAGCAGACTCGATGGATGCAAGGCAGGCAGCAACATCCTCAAGGGAATTTTCGGGCTCGGGATTACCTGCTCTCCAAAACGCGGATCAGGAAGACCTGGCGCGTTTTGTTCTCGGCCAGTCCCGGGACGAGGATTGCGTTGTTGCTGCGGTTCCAGCGGGGCGCAGGGTCAATCCGAATGTCCCCGCTGTAGGATCCCCTGTTCAATCCCTTGCTGCGCCCAAAGGCTCCGTCCGCTCTGCGCAAAACCGCGTAGAAGTTCTGGTTTCCCTTCCTGTAGCCGTTCACAAACATCTGGCCATCCGGCGAGAGGGAAATGTCGCCCTCGGGGTCTGGAAACAGGGAAGTTGAGCCGATCTGTCCCACGAATTTCTTCTGGTCGACATCATAAAGAATCTGATCTTTGCCCTTTCTGCCGATCAGGACATTACCCTCGTCCCACTCGGGATGCCCTCCGATATGTTTCCGGTGCAGGGTCAATCCGGAGCCGTCGGTGTGGATGGAGCAGGGGACATTGATCTTGTCGGATTTCCTGCCTCCCCAGCCGCCCCGCACAAAGAAGTAGAGTCGAGTGCCCTGTCGATTGAGCAGTGTGTGATTGATAAACAGCCCGCTGTGATCCAGTTCAGGATTTTGTTTCAGGAGCAGTTCATGCAGTTCCCGGTAGGACACCAACAGTTTTTTTTCACCAGTCCTGATGTCCACCTTGAAGATTCCATCATTGTCCGGAGCGGGTTCCCGCCGGGACCAGTCGAGGGCACCCGGGTAACCGGTTACCAGTCTCAGGCGTGCCAGCCGCCCATAATTGAGGCCCATGAAGAAGGAACCATCAGCGCTGACACCACCATTACCAATGGGGGTGTCCCTGTAGCGATATTCACGGAGGCGCTTCTTATTCTGCAGGTCATAAAGAACAGTAAAGACCCTGCCGGTTGCGGGGTCGCGGTCATTGAAGAAGAACTGCGATTCGGCCTTTCCGGGGTGCCAGTAAAACATGGTGCCCTGCTGGGGGTTCCAGCCATGGGTTTTATCGAGCTCGATGACCTGGTTGCCCTGCCCTGTGTCAATCACGCAGACCGTGGCGGCCTCTCCGGGAAGGGGCATGCGGTCGATCCGAGCGACCCGGAGACAGAGAATATAGCGCCCGTCGGCATTCCACGGGATGGTCTGACACTGGCCGATGTAGCCGAAGAAATGGTGGTGGGTTCCCGAAGTCAGCTGTTCGACTTCCAGGGTCAGGGTAGGAGTCTGCGCCCCGGCATGGATATCAGCACAGGAAAAAAAAGAGAGGGTTGTGATTGCTGAGATGAATGTCCTCATGTGCCGGATTTCACGCGTGAGCTGCTGATGGTTCCTATCAGTCCCCAACCCCTGGCGGCAAGTAGCCTTATGACTCCCGGGGGCCACCCTGGGAAAGAGGTTAAAGGTGAGGAGTGACGCTGGTTCGGAGGAGGATTGTTCATAAATCCATTAAGAGGGGAAGGAGGGTTGTTGTTGCAACGCATATGCTGGAATCGATGATTGCCAAGCCACTCCCGACGAGGGCTGAGAGTCGTGATGTTGCCAAGGCCGTATTTACCAAGCGCGGAGTCGTGGCTGATCATCTCGGCAATCTTCGTCCCGAGGATGACTCGAGATATGCCTTTACTGCAGACGAACAGGTGATTCGGCGTTTGTGCCTCGGTTGCTGGCCCCGGCGGGGTGCCCGGTGAGGAGTTCGCAGGGGAATCCATTTACCTCGGGAGAATCCTGTGAAATTTGCGCTCACGCGCTTCTTGTCTCCTCTGAATTCCAATGGTTGATCATCAACGTTTTCTGTGATAAAAAATGCCAGTTTATCATGAAGAAAATGATCAGGACCAATCTGATGAAGGCCTGCCTCGTTATGTTTGCTGCCATGGTGGCAATCTCAATTGGCGGATGTGAAAAGGGAGGAAAGGACCAAGCTGGTGGTGCCAAGGATGCGGCGCCTGCTGAGCCTGCTGCTGAGCCTGCTGAGCCTGCTGAGCCTGCTGAGCCTGCTGCTGAGCCTGCTGCTGAGCCTGCTGCTGAGCCTGCTGCTGAGC
>PBLI01000071.1 GCA_002721695.1 Roseibacillus sp.
CATCTCGAAGAGATTCCCATACCTGGCAGAAATAGCGTCGCGTCCGTAATTCCGGATGGCATCACGGAAATCCAGAAAGACCCCCAGCCCGGTGGGAGCAATTCCCCGGCCTTCGTCGCAGACCTCCTTGGCGGAGCGGGAGGCGATATCCCTGGGTGAAAGGTTGCCGAAGGAAGGGTACTTTCGTTCGAGGTAGTAATCCCGGTCCGCGTCATCGATTTCGCGGGGACGGAGTTCGCCGCGCCTGATCCTTTCGGCCAGCGAATTACTCTTGGGGACCCAGATCCGGCCGTCATTGCGAAGCGACTCGGACATCAGGGTAAGTTTGGACTGGTAGTCCCCGCTCACCGGAATGCAGGTGGGATGAATCTGTGTGTAACAGGGATTAGCGAAGGCGGCACCACGCTTGTGGGCCCGGTAGGCTGCCATCACGTTACATCCCTTTGCGTTGGTGGAGAGGTAAAAGACATTTCCGTAGCCGCCAGTGGCGAGGACCACCGCGTCCGCAGCATGCGAGCTGATCTTCCCGCTGACCATGTCGCGGACAATGATGCCCTTGGCGTGGCCGTCGACGACCACCAGGTCGAGCATCTCGGCACGTGAATGCATTTCCACGCCCCCTGAAGCAATTTCCTTGGCGAGAGCCTGATAGCAGCCCAGCAGGAGTTGCTGGCCGGTCTGGCCACGTGCATAAAAAGTACGCTTGACCTGAGCCCCGCCAAAGGACCGATTGTCGAGTAAACCCCCATATTCCCGCGCAAACGGAACACCCTGGGCGACACACTGGTCGATGATATTGAGGGAGACCTCGGCAAGGCGGTGGACGTTTGCTTCGCGGGACCGAAAGTCACCACCCTTGATGGTGTCGTAAAAGAGGCGGGAGATCGAGTCGCCGTCGTTTTGGTAATTCTTGGCTGCATTGATGCCTCCCTGTGCAGCGATGGAGTGTGCTCTCCTGGGGCTATCCTGGTAGCAGAAGCACTTCACCCGGTAGCCAAGCTCGGAGAGAGTGGCAGCTGCGGCACCACCTGCCAGCCCACTCCCGACAACTATGATGGAAAACTTCCGTTTGTTGGCCGGGTTGATGAGTCGCGAATCCATCATGTGCCGGGTCCACTTCTGATCGAGGGGACCGGACGGAACGGCACTGCTGAGATTGATGGGCATCGGGAGGGCTTAGGAAGCGATGATTGGAACTTACCTGTAATGCGCGGGTTTGCGAAAATTGAATTCACTGGCCGAAGCCAAAGACGAGGATAGAGATGGGGATAGAGCAGAAGCCAATCCAGATGAACACGGCGTAGGCCCGGCCCAGCTGTTTGATCAGGACCTTGGTGCGGCCTGAGCGGATACCGAGGGTCTGGAACACGGAGGCAAAACCGTGAGAGAGGTGGGAGCAAAGGAGGGTAATGGCCAGCAGGTAAAAGAAGACGTTTCCCGGGTGGGAGAATCCGTCGATCATCATCTGATAGACGTTGTGAACCTGGCCCTCGTGCCCGGGCAGAACGGTCTGATAGGTGCTGCTGTTGTAATCGTTGCCCAGTCGAACCGTGAAATGGCTGACATGGTAAAGGATGAACGCCAGGATAGTGAGGCCGCTCCAGATCATCATGCGGGACGAACGGCTTGCCTGGACGGTGGCGGGGTAGGCGTAGGCCGAGCTGGCGGCCCTGTTGCGGGCGGTGAGCTGGATGGTCAGTTGAACATGGACGAAGAGGGCCGTAAGGAGCGCGAGGCGGGCGGCCCAGATTACTGCCCCGTGGCCCAGTTCGTGGAGCCATAGCGCGTATTCGTTGATCGCGTCCTTTCCGGCGAAGAGCAGGAGATTTCCTATGAGATGACCCGGCAGAAACAGGAGGAGGGCCATTCCTGTGAGAGCTACGAGGATTTTTTTCCCGATAGAGGAGTGCCAGAAGGATCCAACCGTGCGGGCGAGAGCTTTCATAGGTGGGAGCGTCCTCGTAGCGAACTCCCCCTGAAACTATGAAGGTCCCCTCGATTGGCAAGGGGCAATGTTATGCCACAGTCGATTTTCAAGGGTGCTCAGGAGACGAGCACAGGACACCTCTGCCCCGGCTACTCGTCGCCACCCTCTTCAGCGGGTGCAGGGCGAGGCGGAACCGGGATCGGGGGAGTGACTGCGGCACCCGGAGAGGGAACGGCTACCGGAGGAGACACGACACTGGCGCCTCCTGGGTTTGCTCCACCACTGGCCGCTGCAGGCTCTTCCTCCTCCTTCTTCTTCACGATCTCGTCCCGGGATTTGTTCACGCTGTCGACAGTGTAACTTGCAAACTCGTAAGTCCGGCTGGCAAAGGCCTGNTCCTGCTCCAGCTTGTATNTCAGGTTTTCCTGGGAAGCCTTGAAGAGNTCTTCGGCATTCTTGGCTTGGTCCTCGGTNTCTCCCTCTTTCTTGGTCCTCTCAGCCGGGAAGTTCGCCTCGACCTTGACNGTCCCGATGTAATTTGAGGAGGGAGGCGGTGGAGCATCTTCGTCGCTCGAGTCGGCNTCTTCCTCATCCTTCATGGGCCAGAAGGAAAAGGTGTAGGTGAAGCCGTCGAAGGTCTTGATGACAGCGGTGCGGGCCTGAGCAGGATCCTTCTGCTTCTCTGCTTCNGCCGGATCGAGGACATCCTCGAACCTGAGCTTGTTGAAGAGAGTNCCGAANGAGCCGGTTCCGGCGGTGTCCATTTCCTGGTCCTCCTTGAGGTCGCCGGTCGAGAATTCGCCAGTCTCGTCCGGGCGAGTGACGGTCCAGCCCGCGAATTCCTCGTCGTTNGGNGCGCTGAGCGTGATGGACTGGATTTTTTCAACCTCCACGAACTTGTAGGCAAGCCAGGCGGTAGGATCGGAGATCTCACCCCGGCGTCTGTCCGTGCTCTTGGACTGGGCCTCGCCNGTTCGTTGCTGCAGAGTTCCAATGGCCTTCCAGATGCCCGGNTTGCCAACCGAGCTGCGTACCACGAAGCCGCGGGGCGCGCGGCTCGCGACCTCTCCGAACTCTTCACCCAGGATGACATCCACCAGTTTGTCGCCGCCTGTTCCGGTGACGGAGATGTGGAGTCCGCGGGGGTCCCCGGGGTTGGCTTNGCCGGCCTGCTTGCGTTCCTCCTGATAAGCTTCGGCCTNTTCCTTGCTCTCAGGGGCGAGAAGCCCGATCTGGGCGTAGTGCTCTTCCTCGGCGGGAACCTCCAGACCGATCTTGAAAGCGCTCAGGGAGTCGAGGAGCTGGATAATCTCGTTGGGGTTGTCCACCGGGTAGTCCTGCCGGTTGGAAACGACCCAGTCCGAGCCCTTCTTGGTAAGGATCACTTCGTTCTCGGAGTCCTTGATGCGGATTTCCCCGGCCGGAGCTTCGAACGAACTCAGGGGTTCGCCNATGAGATCATTGTTAGGGCTGAAGCGCTCGGGGGTATCGAGCAGCATGACNGTTGCGANGATCATGCTGATGACGGTGACCCCGGCGAGGAAGAGAAGGGGAGATTTTTTCATTTTGCTGCCGTTTTCATTTTCCGTTTAAAGCCGACGAGGAGGCCGATGATGATAACGAGGGCGGGGGTGAGGAGCATGTTCGACCACTTGTGGGCATTGATGGCCGCCTGGATTTCCTTNCGCTGTTCCCGGTTGACCTTGTTCTCCTCCCGCTTTTTATCGATGATGGTCTGCTCAGCTTTCCGGAACGCCTTGATGCTTTCCTCGCTCTGCGTGCGGATCGCGAATCCCCCTCCGATGTCCTGCAGTTCCTGGCCCGCCTGAAGACTTTGGTTGGCCTGCTCGATTTCTTTCCTGATCTCCGCCCGTTTCGCCTGGGTTTTTTTTGCCGCCCTTTCCCGGATTTCATTGATGGCAGTGAAGGGCCGATTGGTGGAATCGCGTCCGCGGATACGGCGGAGGTCCTCGTCCCCGACAAGGTATTCCACGAGGTTCATGATGAAATCCACGTTGTTGTTAACGCGGCCGGCGCCGCGCTCGGGGTCACCAAGAAAGTAGTCGAAGAGCATGTCGACGTCGGAGATGATTGCGATCGCTCCTTCCGNGGAACCTTCGAGGACGTGGTGGTCCTCCTCTTCCTCCTCTTCAGGCTCGGGTTGTGCCTCAGGANCTGCAGCCGGCTGTGGCGCTGCTTCTGCCTGGGATTCAGTTTCCGGTGCGGGTGCGGCNTCCGGGGCGGNCTCGGATTCGGTCCCGGGCTGTTCCGCGGGAGCGGCCTCGGCCGGTTCCCCTTCCTCGGCAGGCGGTGCGGCTGGTTCTGTATCGGCGGAGGGCTGGGAGTCTCCTTCCTGCTCCTCCGATTGCGGGTTCGGAAAATCGCCCTCCGCAGGTTCGCCGCCGCCGGACTCTCCTTCCGGNTGGGTCTCAGGCTCAGGGGCAGGAGCAGGCTCTGGAGCGGGNGCAGGCTCNGGNGCGGGAGCAGGCTCGGGGGCGGGAGCAGGCTCGGGTGCGGGAGCAGGCTCAGGGGCCCCGTTTCCTTCGCTTGGTGGGGTATTGGTGGAGTCTGGTGCGCTGGGGGGAAGAAGGGGTGCCTCTACGGGTGGCGCGAGGGGGGCCGGGCTGGGGGTGATTGGAGCGGGTGGGGCCTCGTCCGCCGGGTCCGGCTTGGTAGGGTCCTCCTCGTAGGCCGACTTGAACTTGCCCTCTAGAATGACCGATACCGGGTAGCGGTCCGGCTTGATTGCGACCGCCTGCAACCTGGATTCAATCTCCTCGGGTCCGCTACTCAGTCCAAGAATACCCCGGGCAGTGTCGCCGGGGACGGACTTGGCGCGGTTTGAGGTGCTCACGAGGGTTTGCATCTTCAGTCCACTCCGGGGTCTGCCGACGATAGGCGATGGGTCCACCATCTGCAGAGAGGAGAGGTTCCGGGTCACCGGGTGCTCACTCGTCAGGGCATCTTTCTCAAACTTGGCCATGAGAGCATTGCCGTTGCGGAGTGGCTGGGTGATCATCTGGAGCTGCCGGTTCGGGATCTGCCTGAGAAGGCGGAGGAGGGGGAATTCGCTCTGGATCATCTGATTGACCGGTCGGTCATAACCAACGGGGCGGGAGTATTCCGGGTCGTAGAGGAGTGGTTCCACGTCCACCAGTCGGCCATCCTTCTCTTCCTTGGTGCCCAAGCCAACTCCCCAAGCGGCAGTGAGGTCGTCGAGGCCGGACCGGTAGTGTTCCCATCCACTGGTCTGAAAGAGATTGTAGAGATCCTTGGCCCACTGGGGATTACGGTCCTCGTTCGCAAAGGGAAGCGGGGCGGAGTAGACGTCGAAGAAGCGCGAGACGAAGTGCTGGTTGTCGATGAAGGCGATGGCCTTGCCGCCATTCACGAGGAACTGGTCGATGGCATACTGCGTTTCCTTGGAGATCAGTTCCAGGGTGGTGTTGCCCATGGGCGGCATGCCGGGCTGCGTTGGCTGGGGTCGGTTGATCTTGACCGGATGAACGATGAGAAGGAGGTCGATGTCCGCGAACGGGTGGTCCGTGTCCCCGGGCTTCATGGGGCCGACGTCGAAGGGGATGCTGACGATTTCGAATTCGCGGGCTAGGTGGCGATAGACCACGGAAGGGGGACGCCCGGGTCCGCCCATCATCGCGGGAGAGCCTCCGAGTGCCATTTCGCTTCCCTCCAGCAGGCCGATCTTGCGTTTGGACTTTCGCGTTACGGCGCTGATTGCGCGTGACAGCTGGTACTCGAGCTTTTTCTCGAGGGCGGGATCGAGAAAGGCAATCGTCTCGATTTTTTCAAGGCTGCTCACGGAGAGACCGAAGTAGTAGGGCTGGCTGGCGCGCTGGTTGTAGTCGTAATCGTCGAGGTCGGCACTCTGGATGATATCCATGCGCGGATCACGCTCCAGGATGTTGTCGAGTTCTGCCGCATCCTGTTCCTCGGAATTGGGAACCGGGGTGAAGGTCTGAACCACGATGGCCTCGTCCGACGCCTTCTGGTATTCCTCAAGGAGGTCTTTTACCCGCTTTGAGTAGTCGACGTATTGCTTGGGGAGTTGCACATCCTCCGGGTCGCTCATGTAGAAGCGGATGGTGACCGGGCGCCCGGACTCCCCGGCCTTCTTGATGATGGAGAGGGTCCCCTCGGTGAGGGTGTAGACATTGTTCTCGGTGGCGTCCCAGCGGGCGGTCGCCATGCGGTTCACGACAACGTTCAGGGAGGCGAAGAGGATGAAGAGAAGGAGGACGACGCCCAGCGGCTGCAATCGATTCAGTGCTTTCATGACAACAGAGATTCTCGGTCCGGGGTTAGGCTCTCTTGTTCTGGAGGACGGTGTTGGTAATGAAGAGGCAGAGCGCTATGGCACTCACGAAGTAAAAGAGATAGCGCAGTTCAATCAGGCCCTTGGAGAAATCCACGAAGGCCGGCATGACGCTGACCGAGGCGAGGAGCTCGCCAAGGAAGGTCAGGAAGCGGACGCCGCTGTCAGAAAAGAAGTTCTGCACCGGGTCGAATCCAATGATGCAGAGGAGGAGGCAGATCGGAATGGAGACTGCCACACAGATTACCTGGCTGCGGGTGAGGGCCGAAACAGCCAGCGTGACCGCTATGAAGGTTCCCCCCACGAGGAGGCTGCCCATGTAACCCGAAATGATCGGACCGTGGTCAGGATCCCCGAGCCTCGAGACCGTGATCCAGACCGAGATAGTGAAGAGCAGGGAGGCAAAAAGCAGGATGAAGCTCCCCAGGAACTTCCCGCACACAAGCTCGATGGTCCGGACGGGCATGGTCGAGATGAGCTCGATGGTGCCCTGCCGGTGCTCATCGGACAGGGTCCGCATGGCGAGCAGAGGGGCGTAGAAGGCCAGGACCCACGGATGGTAGTAGAAAAAGAAGTCCTTGAGGGCCGCCTGTTCGTTCTCGATCAGTTCGCGGCCCGGCCAGAGAAAGGTGAGGGCGTTGATCGCGACGAGGAAGATAAAGATCAGGACGTAGGCCAGCGGCGAGGTGAAGAAGGAAGAGACCTCCCGGGTAAAGATGGCCCGGATGTTGCGCACGAGGAGGGGTGCGCCAACGAGAGCCGCGAAGAGTAGAGCGAGGGCAAGGATTCCTAGTAGTGACATGGGAAGCGGAAGGGTAGGAGTTTGTCAGGCGGCTACGTCGGAGGTGGTCAGCCTGCGGAAGAGTTCGGTCAGGGAGCCGTCCCCGTCATTGCGGAGGCTCTCGGGACTGCCTTCTGCGACGATTTTGCCCTGGTCAATGATCATGGCCCTGCTGCAGGAGGCGTCTACCTCCTCGAGGATGTGGGTGGAAAAGACAATCGTCTTCTCCTTGCCCAGGTCACGGATGAGCTTGCGGACCTCGTGTTTCTGGTTTGGATCGAGCCCGTCGGTCGGCTCGTCGAGGATAAGGACCTCCGGGTCGTGCAGGAGGGACTGGGCGAGGCAGGTCCGGTGGCGGTAACCCTTCGAGAGGGTATCAATGGACTGATGCACTACCGATTGCAGGAAGCAGGTTTCGACGACGCGTTCGACTGCCTGTCGCCGGGAGGCGCCTGAGTAGCCCCGGATACTGGCGCAGAAGCGCAGGAAGCCGTCGACTGTCATATCAGCGTAGAGGGGGGCAGACTCCGGCAGATAGCCAATCTTGCGCTTGGCTTCCTCGGGTCTGTCCGCCACGGGAATACCGCAGATTTTTACGTCTCCGCCAGTGGCTGGGAGGAAGCCGGTGATAATGCGCATGGTGGTGGATTTGCCGGCCCCGTTCGGGCCAAGAAATCCGAGCACTTCGCCTTTATCCACCGAAAACGAAAGGTTATCGACCGCTGTCTTGTGGCCGAACTGCTTGGTGAGGTTGTTGACTTCGATCATGAGACTTGATCGTGGGGTCCAAGTTGTGTTGCGAGCGGAACTGGGGCTGGGCGGAATTCTGCCCGTCCCTGGGTTGTAGCGGCACCAGTTGGAGCGCGCGTGCGAATTTTATTCGTGATTTGATGATTTCAAGGTCAAAGTGCGTGATTCGAATTGATGAGGGTCGCGAGGCAGGGAAAGCTCCCTCGTGATCCGCTCCCTGCGCCTCGTGGACTTTCGCTGTTTCGAGGCGCTCAATCTGGTTTTTCCCCCTGGAAGTGCTGTTTTTGTGGGTGAAAACGCCCAGGGTAAGACGAGCCTGCTGGAGGCGGTATGCGTCCTGGTGCGGCTTCAGTCGCCCCGGACGCACCGGATGGGGCACCTGCAGCGCCATGAGGCGCCGGGTTTCGGAGTGGCTGGTGAGTGCTGGGGGCAGGAGCGGCGGGTGAGCCGGGGCGCGGGTGGGTTCGAGATGCGAGTGGACGGCGACGCAGTGGACTCGCAGGGGGACTACCTCTCCACCGGAGGTCTGCTGGTCTGGATGGGAAACGAGGATCTCGAGCTGGTACGTGGGCCCGGGGAGGTGCGTCGGAGATTTCTCGACTTTGTCGCCATGCAGTTGGATCCTTCTTATCGGCGCCACCTCTTCCGCTACCGGAGGGCCCTGAAGGCACGCAATATCCTTCTTCGCGCACGACATCTCGATGAAGAGCAGATCGCGGCCTACACCTCGGTCCTGGTGGAAGATGGAGAGCAGTTGCAGCGGATACGTTCGCTTCTGGTCGGGCAGCTCGCCGGGCCGGTCAGTGTGGCGCAGGAGGCAGTCAGCGGGAAACGGGAGACGGTCGGGCTTGAGTACCGGGCGGCGGGGGCAGGAGACTTGCGCGCGGCCTTCGAGAAGGAGGCCGAGCGGGAACGGCGGCAGGGTAAGACCATCGTTGGGCCGCACCGGGATGATGTCGTTTTCAGTCTGAATGGTCTTGCGGCCTCAGACTTCGGTAGCGAGGGCCAGCAACGGACGCTCGCGCTTGCCCTCAAGCTGGGTCAGGGCGAGCTCCTTGAGCAGGAGCGGGGCCGGGCGCCGGTCTATCTGATTGACGACATCTTTGGAGAACTCGACACGCAACGGCGAAACGCCCTCATGGACTGCCTGCCAGCCGATGGACAGCAATTGATTACCACCACGAGCCTGGCCTGGCTGGGCCGGGAGTCCCCGACTCTTTTCCGGGTGGAGAATGGAATGGTCATTTCCCCATAAGGGTGCGAAAGACATTCAGGACACAATGAGTGACGAAGCATCTGACTCGAAGAAAATCCTCGATCGCTGGATCGAGGGGGTGAACGGGGGGAATCTCGCCGACGTGCAGGGGCTCTATTGTGAGGAGGCTGTTCTGGTGCCGACCTTCTCGAGGGAAATTCTCACGACGCCGGAGGGCATCGCTGCCTACTTCGTGAAGATCACCGACGGACGGCAGGTCCGGGTGGCAGTGCGCGAGGAAACCGTTGTCGAGCGGGCATGTGGGACCGGAACCAGGGTAATCGCAGGAATCTATGACTGGTATATCACGGAGGCAGGGGAAGAGCGCAGTTTTGCGGCCCGCTTCTCCTACGTGCTGGAGCCGTTGACGCAGGGGCCGATTTCCCATCACCACTCTTCCCTGCTACCCGAGTAGGGGCGGGTGGTCTTCCCGCGGGTTTCCGCGCTTCCTGACCGCGTTCCTGAAGCGGGGTGGAGGAGTCGGCCTGCTGAGTGGGCTTGGCGCTTGAAAAGCGTCGCCCGGTATCGGTCAATGGCTTCGAGATGTCTGATTTCGGAGTAACCGGGCGAACCTACGTGATCGTGGGCGGGACTACCGGGCTGGGACTGTCTGCGGCCCGGGCCCTCATTCACCACGGAGCCCGGGTGGGAATCGGAAGCCGCTCGGAGGAGAGCGTGGCAGCAGCCCTTGCAACGCTGGGAGAACATGCGGTGGGTAAATCACTGAACGCTGCCGAGCCCGGCTCGGTGGAAGAGTTGATCGATCTGACCTGTGAGCATTTTGGTGACCTGCACGGGCTCTACCATGTGGCGGGGGGGAGCGGGCGTGCGAGGGGAGACGGGCCGCTTCACGAGCTCAGTGATGACGGGTGGGACTACACCATCCGGCAAAACCTGACCTCCGTGATGTTGTCGAACCGCGCAGCATTGATGCGTTTCCGGAAGCAGCAGTCCGGGGGCGCGATTCTCAACATGGGAAGTGTCCTGGCATTCTCGCCCTCTCCGCAGCATTTCGCCTCCCACGCCTATGCCGCGGCGAAGGCCGGGATCGAGGGGTTTTCAAAATCCCTCGCCGGCTACTACGCGAAGGAGGGAGTCCGGGTGAACGTGATCGCTCCCGGCCTCGTGGAGACGCCCATGTCGCAGCGCGCGCGGGAGGATGAGAAGATCATGGGCTTTGTCAGGGGTAAGCAGCCGCTGGACGGCGGGCGGATCGGAATACCGGGAGACCTCGACAGCGCGGTGCTGTGTCTCCTGGGAGAGGGAGGCCGCTTCGCGACCGGGCAGGTGCTCCAGGTCGATGGTGGCTGGAGCGTCACCGAAAGGTAGCGCGCATGAACATGAGAACGCTTGGAATCGGCATCGACCTCGGGGGCACCCGGATCAAGGGGGCCGCTTTTGACCTGACGACTGGTGAGGTATTGCACGAGCATTCCGCTCCCACGCGGGACGGGGAAGAGGAAGAGGGAGGGCCCGCCTTCCTCGCGGAAATTCGCGGACTGGTGGACCGGTTTGAAGAAGGCGAGGGGACGGCTAGCAGCGTGGTGGGGGTCTCGTCGCCGGGATTTGCAAATCGGGAGGCAAGCCACATCGTGGCGATGCCCGGGCGCCTGGCAGGCCTTGAGGGGTTGGAGTGGCCCGAGGCCCTGGGGCGACCGGCTTCAGTCCTGAACGACGCGCACGCGGCCCTGATGGGGGAGATCTGGCAGGGAGCGGCGGCGGGGGTGAAAGACGTCATCCTCCTGACCCTGGGGACCGGTGTGGGAGGGGCGATTGTGAGCGACGGTCGTCTGGTCCGGGGGCACTTCGGCAAGGGTGGGCATCTCGGGCATGCCTCCCTGGATTTCANGGGGGCTCCCGATATCTGTGGGATGCCCGGGGCGCTGGAAGACATGATCGGCAATCACAACGTGGGAGAGCGTTCGGGGGGGCGGTATCAATCGACCCGGGAGCTGGTGGCGGCGCTCGAGGAGGGCGAGGAGGTGGCTTGTGAGGTCTGGGGGCGTTCGATGCGTGCTCTCGCGGTGGCGGTCGCATCCTTCGTCAATATCCTCGATCCCGAGCTGGTCCTGATCGGGGGAGGGATCTCGGANGCCTGGGACCANATTGAGAAGCCACTCAAGAAGTGGATGAATCATTTTGAGTGGCGTCCGGGTGGCGGACAGGTTGAGATCCGGCGCGCTGCGCTGGGGCCCATGGCGGGAGCATACGGGGCTGCCTACTTTGCCATGCGGCGAAACAAACAGGGTCAATAATGAACGCGACTGAAGAGTATCTGCGGCAGGGGAAAGAGGTGATCGAGGTGGTGGCCGGACAGAAGGAGATGATTGCNCGGGTGGCGGACTGCTTCGCGGAAGCGATCCTCAAGGGGCGGGTGGTCCACCTCTTTGGATCGGGGCACAGCCGGATCATGGTGGAAGAAATGTGGCCGCGCTACGGATCGTTTCCGGGGTGGAATCCGATCGTGGAGCTTTCGCTGACCTTCCACAACCTGACGACCGGGGCAAACGGGCAGCGCCAGGCGATGTATCTTGAGAATGTCAGCGGTTTCGCGGACCGGATTCTCCGGAACTTCGACATCACCTCTGATGATGCCGCCCTGATCATCTCTTCCAGCGGGACCAACATTGTCCCGGTTGAGATGGCGGAGCAATTACAGGAAAAGGGAGTAAGGGTGGTGGCGATGGTCAGCAGTGCTCACTCCGCGGCGAGTGCGGCGAAGAGGGAAGATGGCAGGAAACTTCCGGACTTTGCCGATCACATTCTCGATACCGGAGCACCCGTTGGTGATGCTGCAATCGAGGTGGATGGACTTGCGGAAAAGGTGGCTCCGCTCTCCACGGTCGGCGGCGTCGTCCTGGTCAATTGCATCAAGGCGGAGGTGGCCGGCCGNCTGGCACAGGCAGGTGCGCCCCCCAAGGTGCTGGCTGCCGCGTGCACGGTGGGCGGGGAGCGCTCGACAGNGCTCTTTGAAGCGGCCTACGATGAACACGCCCGACGGATGGNCACGCTTTACCAGAACCTCGGAACCAGCTCGTAATGATGAAGAAACAACCGCTGCGGACCTCCGTGGTTGGGAGCTATCCCTTTCCTGCATGGCTCGAGTCCTGTTCCGGACGGCTCACGGAGTTTGGGTCGAAGGATATCGAGGAGATGCAGGATGATGCCACCACGGCCGCAATCGGTGACCAGGTGCGGGCGGGATTGGATGTCATCACAGACGGGGAACAGTGCCGCTTCGATTTCAACCTGAGCTTTTATGGTTACCTCGAAGGGATCTCCCTCGAGGCCGAGTCGCCTCGCAAATGGGGTCCGCCNGCGCACGATCAGCGCGGCAAACACGAGGTCACTGGTGAGCTGGGGGCGCCCCGCGGCCTGGGAACACTCGAGGAGTTCGCGCGCCTGCAGCGGCTTGCCCCGGCAGGCCAGGCCCTCAAGGTCAGTGTGCCCGGTCCCTTCACGATGAGTGGACGGCTTCTCCCCGGCGGGCGTTACCCGGATCGTTTCGCTCTCACGGAGGCGCTGCTGCCCCTGGTGCGTGAGGAGCTGGAGGCGCTGGTGGCGGCCGGGTGCGAGGAGATCTGTGTCGATGAACCCTCGATGAGTTGCTACGGCTACAAGGAGGACACGAGGCATTTCGTGGATATCTTCAACCGGACGGTCGAGCCAGTGGTGGGGAAGACGAGGCTGTGCACCCATCTCTGTTTCGGAAACTTCAAGGGTCACCCGGTGGGTTATCGCTCCTATGCACCCCTTTTCCCGGATTTTCTCGACCTGAAAGTGGACGAACTGCACCTGGAGATGGCCAACCGGGAGTTCTCCGAGCTGGACGTCATCGGCGAAGTGGCCAGTCGAATGGATGTGGCGGTGGGAATCATCGACGTGAAGAGTTACCTGGTCGAGACTCCGGAAATGGTGGCCGAGAAGGTGCGGGCCTGCCTGGAATTCGCCCCTCCCGAGCGTCTTGTGTTCGCGCCCGACTGCGGGCTCAGCCAGACTGCCCGCTGGGCTGCAAAGGAGAAGCTGGTCAACATGGTTCGCGGGGTGCAGATGGTCCGGGATGAATTGCGACTGTAGATTGCTGCGATGATTGCCCCGTTGCGGAAGGATGACGCCCTGCTCGCTGACATTGCAGCGGCACAAGACCGGGAAGATCTGTTTCACCTGTGGTGGCTGGGGCAGAGCGGGTTCCTTTTGAAATGGAATGGTCAGTTCCTCCTTTTTGACCCGTATCTCTCGGATTCGCTGACACGGAAGTATGCGCATACGGACAAGCCTCACGTGCGCATGAGCGAGTTGGTTCTGGATCCCGCCCGGCTCGATTTCGTGCGGCACGTGACCTCCAGCCACAACCACACTGATCATCTCGATGCCGAAACCCTGACTGAGATCTCCCGGGCATCCGGTGCCATGACCCTTGTTCTTCCGGAGGCCAATATTCCGTTTGCAAGGGAGCGCCTCGGGGACGCTCCCATCAAATATGCCGGTCTCGATGCCGACCTCGTAAAGGTTGAAGGTCCCTGGGAGTTCGGGGGGGTGGCCGCAGCCCATAACGAGGTCGAGCGGGATGAGGAGGGGCGGTGCCGGTTCCTCGGTTTCCAGGTGGGATTCGGAGCCTTTACGGTCTATCACAGCGGGGACACGCTCTGGCATCCCGGGCTCCTGCCCCCGCTCCTNGAGGGATCTCCNGACGTCGCGCTCCTCCCGATCAATGGCAACAAGCCGGAGCGCCGGGTGGCTGGCAATTTGAACGGAATGGAGGCGGCAGCCCTGGCGCGCGCGATGGGGGCCCGGCTGGTGGTNCCCTGTCATTACGACATGTTCACGTTCAATACTGAGGATCCTGATGAATTCGTGGCTGCCTGTGAACGNCTGGGGCAGGGCTACANGGTCATGCGGGGGGGAGAACGCCTGACGGTTGAGCTTGAGCCGGGCGCCTGAGGATGTGATGGGGAGCGGGTCATGAGCTGGAAGGTTGCAGGAATCAACTTTGACCATTTTCACATGGGGGACCTGCTCCGCATGGTGGCGGAACATGAAGGGGCTGAGATCGTGGGGATTTCCGACGAGCAGCCCGAGCGCATGGAAGAGGCGCGGGCAAATTTCGGNCTNGGGGAGGAGCGTNTCTTCACCGATTACCGACAGTGCCTCGAGACGTGCAATCCGGACATGGTGATCCTCTGTCCGGCGGCGGCCCGGCACGCCGAGTGGACGGAGAATGTGGCGGAGTATGAGGTTCCCATTCTCATGGAGAAACCGTTCGCAGCGAACCTCGAGCAGGCGGACCGGATGATTGAGGCGATGACGAGGNCGNGGAAGCCGCTCGCGATCAACTGGCCTCTGCGATGGGTCGCCAGTCACGTTCTGGCTCACAGGCTGGTGCAGGACGGGGAGATTGGCGAGCTGTGCGAAGTGCATTTTTACGANGGAAACCGCGGTCCCCTTTGGCACGGAGCNGACAAGGTCGAGAAAGAGCCTGCCGAGNACGANAAGGANGCCAGCTGGTTCTACAAGCGNGCGGAAGGTGGTGGTAGCATGCTTGATTATCTTGGNTACGGCACGACNCTNGGGACGTGGTTTCACGGTGGCAGGAAACCGCTCGAGGTAATGGCGATGTGGGACNTCGCGGAGGGAGGCGGGCTGGAGGTAGANGAGCACAGCGTGACAGTCGCCAGATACGAATGCGGNCTCTCGAAGTTNGAGACCCGCTGGGGAACATTCAGTGACCCGTGGACNCATCAGCCCCAGCCCCGGTGTGGATTCGTCCTGAAGGGTGAGGAAGGGACAATCTCGAGCTACGATTACGCCTCGACCATCCACGTCCAGACGCGTGCTCGCCCCGGGGGCTACGATCTTGAGGTGGAAGCCCTGCGGGGCCCGGAGTCCAATCCGGTGGAGTATTTCCTGCACTGTCTTGAGACNGGGGCAGCGGTNGAGGGGCCGCTCAGTCCNGAGACGGCGAGAATCGGGCAGCAGATGGTTGATACGGCCTATCGGAGCGCCCGTGAGAAGAGATCCTTGCCGCTGGTGGGGGAGCAGCGATGATNCCGGGCATGCATCCTGTTTTCGAACGCCTCGAGGCAAGTCGTCTCGCGGCGGTGGTGATGATCGACCGGGAGGAGNATGCCGTGCCGCTCGCANGGGCACTCCTGGCCGGTGGAGTTTCCGCGATGGANCTCACCCTGCGATCGGAGGCGGCACTCGGAGGCTTGCGGCAGGTGGTGGCCGAGGTGCCCGAAATGCTGGTGGGTGCCGGNACCATTCTTACCGAGGCTCAGATGGGCGAGGTGGTCGAAGCAGGAGCGGCCTTCGGCGTGGCTCCGGGTACGAACAGGAGAATGCTGGCGGCCTGCAGGGAGGCGGGTTTTCCCTTTGCGCCCGGAATTGCGACCCCGAGTGATATCGAAACCGCGCTGGAGTTTGGGTGCCGGCTCCTGAAATTCTTTCCGGCAGAGGGAATGGGAGGGTTGGAATACCTTGAGGGAATCGCCGCGCCTTATCGGCACCTGGGGCTTCGATATCTCCCGTTGGGAGGTGTAAACGAGGGAAACCTGAGATCTTATGCGTCGGCGCCGGATATCCTGGCGGTGGGTGGGTCCTGGCTGGCNCCCCGGNCCCTGCTNGAATCAGGGAATTGGANCGGCATTGAGTCGCTGGCCCGCAGGGCGTCAGGGTTGGTAGCCCATGNGGGGTAGTTTGCCATGTGAGAGCTGGGCCTGTGAGCTTTGATAGGAGAAAAAACTATCATAGGGTAACACCCAATTCTCGCGCCCAGTGACCAACTACCAACAACCTTCAACAGCGCAGCCCGCGGTACGGAGCCTGAAAGTCTTAGCTCTTCTCGCCATGGGATTCNCAGTGTTCCCGCTTGAGTGTGCCTCTGGGCACGGGTCTGTCAGTGATCCNGTCAGTCGTGTGTATCGCATTTTCCAGGACAATCCCGAAACGCCGCGGAGTGACGTCTCCGCTGCAGCCATTGCCGTGGCCGGAACCCAGGCCTTTTACGACTGGCACGANGTGAGCCGGGTTGTGCCGGGATATGACCCGGAGAGCATTGCCCCATACCAGGCGATCATTCCAAATGGACAGCTGGCCGGGGCAGGGCGGGAAAAATATGCCGGCCTGAACCTTGTCCGGGCAGACTGGCCTGCCACACCGGTAAACCCGGGGCCCTACCCGGTGGAATTCGATGCCTGGGTGCCGCANGATCCNAGTTACTTTCTCGCGTTTATTACCCGTGATGGATGGTCCCCCGACCAGCCCTTGCGCTGGGAGGATCTCGAATCTCTCCCGGGAGCGGACCGGGCCGTGCGCGATGAGAATTACTACAGGTTCAACGTGGATTTCCCGCAGCGGAGCGGACATCACGTCCTCTTTGTGATCTGGCAGCGGATTGATCCTGCCGGGGAGGTCTTCTTCTCGGCGAGCGATATCGACTTCGGGGATGGCACCGGAAACGGGAACGTGGGCATGGATCCGGATGACCGGCCCGTCATCCCGCACGATATCAGGGCGGAAGTCGATTTTTCCATTCAAAGTGACTGGGGCTCCGGGTTTACGGCCGAAGCCAAGATAACCAACCTAGCCAACCACCCGATCAACTCCTGGGAACTGGAATTTGAGATGGAGCAGGAAGTATCGTCCTTTTGGAACGCGGAGCTTATCAGGCGGGAGGGAAACCGCTACACNGTGCGACACGTCGGATGGAACCAGTCCATTCCTGCCGGGGACTCGGTGGTCTTCGGGTTCTCCGCCACTCCAGGAAGCCTTGGCTCCATCACTCCCCATCACCTGGCCCTGAACGGAGTCTCCCTTCACGCCCATGTCCATGAACCCCCGCGAGACGCGCTGCATCTTGATGTCAGTAGCAACCTCCATCCATCCGGGGAAATTTCCCGGATCAGCCTGAGCTTTCCTTCGATGTTGGGACGNTCCTATGCGATTGAGGAATCCGCCGACCTGATCGCCTGGGTGGTCCTCGAGTCCGGCATCCCCGGGAAAGGGCTGGTGGAACGTCACTATCCTGCCGAGGGCAGGAAGGCGCGTTTCTTTCGTGTGCGCGAAGAACACCACTGATCCCGGGTCTGTTGCCGAGGGATCCTGCAGGGACTAGCGGATCCCGTTCAGCAAGTCGTCGCAGCTGAGCGGGATGAGATGGGGGCAGGGTGTGGGGGCCGGTGTGCACANGGCGGCCGCATAGCCGGGAAGCGGCAGGTTGAGTGAGCGCAGTTGCCAGTCGAGATGTGGCTGGCCCCGAGGGGATTCGAAGACAGGGAGGGTNCAGCCCGGTGACACCGGGCACTTCCTGAGTGGGTGGAAGATGCCCAGCCCGAGGGCCTTGAGGTAGGCCTCCTTGCGGCACCAGATCTCGANGAGCGCGGCTCGCGGGCTCAATGAATGCCTGACATATTCCTGCTCCTGCGAAGAGAATTGCCGCGCGAGAAAGGCCTGCTCGTGGGCGACGGGGCGTTGCTTCTCGATGTCGAGGCCGAGCGGCATGTGTCCCACGGCGACGGCAACCACCTCGGAAGACCGTGAGAGATTGAATTGCAGGCCCGCGGCTACTGCCGAGGGAGGACCGGAAAGGGCAGGTTTTCCGAATGAACCTGTGGAGTATTCCAGGCTGGAAGGTTCGCATTCGCAATAGCGCGCGAGAACGTTCTGAAGGAGTAACCGGCCGGCGATAAAGCGGCGGCGATCCTCGGGGCAGACAAAACGTCGTGCCTGCTGCTGTGCATGCACGCAGAGGTCGTTGAGGACGTAGGGTTCCTCGAGGGCCGGCTGGTGGGATTCCGCGCAATACCACAGGTCGACCTCGCCGGGAGGAATCTTCCCGGGTCGAACCGCTCTGTCCTCAGCCACGGGGAGAGCATGCACTGGAATCCCCTCACACGTCACTGATTTCCCCCGGGCAATCTACTGCCCCGATCTCTGGGCGGAAGCCCATGAATCCCCTGTGCCGGCCGGGAGGTGATTGATTCGCCGGGGGATCGGTGTTTTGCCTTGCCAAGGACCGGCCGCACTCCCATTTTCCCGCCGTCCATCCTCACTGACGGCTCGGTAGCTCAGTTGGTAGAGCAGGGGATTGAAAATCCCTGTGTCGGCGGTTCGATTCCGTCCCGAGCCACCTCCTTACAGTCAGCGTTTTACGTCGAAAATGCCTGATTTTCTGGAGCGTGAAATAATTGATCTTGGCCACTTTTAGCGCCTGCGGGAGCACTTTGATCAGTGCCAGACTACCGCCCGCCACCATCGATCGGGAGGTCGATCGATGCCCGCTTGCCGACTGTGCCCCTGGACTGTTATAGATTATAGGAGTGAAGAGAGCCATCTCCTGCTGTTGACGGCGTCTCTGCCACGCCGACAGCGTGAACATCCTGTTCAAGCCATGAAACCCTTCCATCATCCCGGATTGCTGGCCGCGCTTTTGCTTCTGCCCCTGCATGCGGGCTTGGCGGCACTCACTCCCATTACCGCGGTGGTGACGAAGACGATTTCCGTTCCCGGTTTCCCCGGCACCGAGCCGTCGCATACCACGGTCTCGAATTACGGTCACAAGCCGTCCGTGATCCTGACTGCGAATGCCGACAACTCGAGTAATGTCGCATTCCTGAATGCCTCGGGAACGGGAATTTCGATTCTTTCGCTGAGCGTCGCAGGTGATCGGGGCCAGATTGGCCTAACAGGACGAATCGATCCTGTGGTGCTGCGGAGAGCGACGCAACTGCTCGGCTTCACGCGCATTCCTTCGGACGGCAGCTTCGCGATTGCCTACGCGAAGGACAGCGCGACAAGCGGTGCCGACTACGAGTATTGGATTTCCCGGGTCAGTTCCACGGGGGCGACCTTGTTTTCCACCCTGGTGTTTGGATCGATGGATCAGGCTGAGGTGGAATCGAAGGGACAACCGGGCTGGTTTTCCAGCGGACGGCTGGCTTTCAATCCCACGACGCAGAGGCTGATCGCCTACACGGGGCACTCCCTACGATGGGTTGACAACGTGCGCCACCAAGCCGGCTACGTGGCGACGGTGAGCCTCATGGGCGAACTCTCTGTCGTTACGGATTTGTTGTCGGATTGGTACGTGGGTCATAACTTCGACCAGCGGTTGCTGGTGGATGGGAATAACTTCTACACCTTGGCCCACGGCGATGCTTACCCCCGCGCGTTGGTTTTCGGGCGATGGCAAGACGGGGCAGGAGGAACTTCTTTCGTGGGGGACACCGAGTATTTCCCGATCAGGGGGGCAATTGGCGATAACACCACGGAAACGCAGACAGGCGGCATGGTGAAGCTGGCCAACGGGAACTTTGGTGTCGTTTACACGACCAAGATTTCCCGCAATAACTATGACATTTGCTACATTGAGATCACACCTGCGGGGGTGGCCGGCACCCCGACCTGGTTGACGAGTTACCCTTCGAATACCTTCGCCATCTATCCGCGGATCGCGCGTTACGGGGATGCCGCCGCTATCTTCTGGGAAGAGGTGCAGGGAGGCACGGTTCGCGCCGTCCGGACGAAGCTGGTGGGCACGGCGGAGGCGAATGCCACCGCGATGGGGACGGTTTCCAATTCAGCGGTGAGGCTCCCGGCTGTTTACGATATCGCTTCCTTGCCCGATGGCGGAATCCTCTGGGCATCCACCCGGAGTGCCGGTTCACTGGTGCTGCAACGGGTCGTGGACCCGGGAATTCTAAGCCTGAGCTCTCAAAGCAGTAATGCAGATACCAGCGGCGGAACCTTCACCTTCACCGTCTCCTCCAGTAACAGCTGGAGTTGGAGCGACAACGCCGACTGGCTCACCAGCAATGAACCCACCTCCCAGAGCGGCAACCAGGACTTCTCCTACTCGGTGTCCCCCAACACCTCCACCCAGTCCCGCACGGCCACCATTACCATCACGGTTGGCAATCTCACCCGGACCCACACCGTCTCTCAGCCCGGGAACGAAACCGCTAATGCGCAGCAATACACCGGCGATGGGATCCCCTCCCCAATAGAGGAGGAAATACGATGGCTGCTTAATCGGGGGCGCTTTGACAGTAGCGCTGAAAATGCCGTACAGGGGACCTCGTACTCGGATATCCCGGCCACTTCGAGTGCCCTCGCCCCTAACCAACAACTCACACTCGCGAGCAGGCACCACAGTGAGGACATGGCAAGGAACAATGCCTACCAGCACGAGACTGTCCCCGGCAGCGCCTACTACAATGCCGTTAGCCAACCCACACCATGGGACCGCTGGGAGGCGGAGGGCTACGACGGGAGTGGGGGAGAAAACCTTGCCGCCGGCTACCCGGGTGCACAGGAAGCCTACGTCGGGTGGTGGAAGAGCACCGGTCACCGGGTCAATATGTACAACGCCGGTCACCGTGAAATCGGCAACGGTCACTTTGAGTGGCGATCATCAACATACCGCAACTACTATACGATGGCCGTAGCAAGCTCAGGGAACCTCAGTTTCCTTACCGGCACACTATTCCGCGATGGCAACGGCAACGGCCGCTATGAACCTTCCGAGGCGGCGGCGGGCATTACGATCCGCCTCATCGTTGATGATATTCCCCACCCGTATTATGATGTCTCCACTGTCGTGGGCAGTTTCGCAATTCCCATACAGTCAATCCCGGCGGGATCCAGGGTGGAGGTTATCCTTTCAAGCACCGCGAACAGGGCGATTGCCCTGACTATCCCTACCGCTTACAGCGCTTACTCCCGGGTCAACCTGCCCCCGGGACAGGGTATTACCTATGGCGGGTTCACCCGCAGCACCGGTGTGCACAACGTGGGGCTGCGCGAAATCACACCCTTTTCCGGCCTCGCCATCAGCCCTGCGGCCACCAGCATTCCCGCCATCGGTGGCAACGGCACCTTCGCCGTCTCCTCCAATACCAGCTGGAGTTGGAGTGACAACGCCGACTGGCTTACCAGCAATGAACCCACCTCCCAGAGCGGCAACCAGACCTTCACCTACTCGGTCGCACCCAACACCTCC
>PBLI01000072.1 GCA_002721695.1 Roseibacillus sp.
AGAAAGCCGAGCAGGCAGGGCGCCAACTGGGAGAAGCGGCGCTCAGGGCAGTTGCTGCGAGTGAGGTCATTCGCTCGGAAACCTTCAACGTCCGATGGGCGCGGGCGGATCTTCCATCAGCGCCGCTCCCGGGCAGGGAACTGCTGGCCGAGATGATGGACCTTGAGAAGGAGAAACCCGATCGCATGAAGCAGCTGAGAAGAATCGAGGCCCTCCTGCAGAGGGGAGAGAAACCTCCTGCCCGTCGCTTCGAGGCCCACGCAGTCATGTTCGGAGAGGAGTGGTGCCTGGTCGCGATGCCACACGAGATGTTCTGTCAGTATGAGCTTTGGATTGACAAACACGCCCCCTTCAAGCGGACCATGACCTTTGCGTTCACCAATGGCTATGAGGGCTATGTCGCGGTGGACGAGGCCTTGAAAATGGGATCAAAGGGTGGCTACGAAGCGGCCTGCCTGCCGAATTGGGGGGGGCAGGTCTACACCTCTCACCTCGGGCCGCCGGCGGTCGGGGCCGAAGAGATCGTCAAGAAGGCCATCTCTTCGCTCTGGCCCGGGAAAGCCTGGGAGATAGGTGCCCCGGGAGGATAAAGCTCTCAGGCCAGTCCCTTGATGGGGGAGGCCCCAGTGACAAGACCGTGGACGTCGCGGGGGATGTTTTCCATGAGCCGGACCTGACCCACGTCGAGGAGAGTGTGCATGATCGTGCCGATAAGGTTTTCGGTCGTAACTGGCTCGGAGGCCGGTTCCCCGGCATCAGGGGAGGACTCCCCGATAACCTGCCCCATCTTCAATCCACCTCCAGCCAGCATGAGGGGCGCTAGTCGGCCCCAGTGGTTGCGCCCTCCATTTTTCTGCAGCTTCGGCGTGCGGCCCATTTCCCCGCAGCAGACCAGCAGGATGCGGTCGCTCAGTCCCCTTTCGTGCACGTCATCCAGGAATGCAGAGACGGCATGGTCAAACGGAATGCCGCAGTAGTCCATCCCCTCCGCTGCGCCCGCGTTGTTCTGGTCGGAGTGGAAGTCCCACACGAAGTTGGTGGTCACGGTCACGAATCCTGCACCGCGTTCGCAGAGTCGCCGGGCCATGAGCATGAGCTTTCCCAGGGTCTGCCCGTGGTCCCGGTAGTTCTTGTGATTGTTCCAGGACTTGCTGATGGAATTCGGATTGATCAGTGGTGCCGTGTCGTAGCGCGCGATTGTGCGGGGATCTTCCCTTGAAAGGTCGAAGGCCTCCGAGATGCCGCCCATGATCATGTCGACCGCCTGCTGCTGGAGTTTCCCGAGGCCATCGGCGGCTCCATCGTCGAGTGTACGCTTGAGACGATCGATCTTGTCGAGGAGATACATGCGATCTTCAAGGCGCTGGCGGGACATCCACATCGTCATGTCACCCTGCAGGCCGTTCTTGGCACTTCCGGGGGCAAAGGGAGCGCAACCCGAACCCACCGTCCCATGGGCGAGGAAGTTCCCGAAATTCTTTACCCGTTCCTGGGCTGTGGCATCCACTGCGCGCGGGAAGAGAGCGACATTGCGGGGCATCCCGCTACCGGGTTCATTGGCTCCCGCAATACGGGCGTAGAGTGCGCCCATGTTTGCGCCGAGGGAATCCTTGCTGACGATGGGCTTGATGTCATGGTTCCCATTACCCGTGGTGTAGGATCTGACGATCGCGAGGCGCTGAGCCCGCTTGGCGAGTTTCTGAAACGTTCCCCCAAAACTTACTCCGGGGATGGAGGTTTTCACCTGACCGGTGGAGCTGCGGATCTCGACCGGGGCATCCATTTTCGGGTCGAAGGTTTCCTGCTGCGGTGGTCCCCCGTGCATGAACAGGAAAACCACCGACTTGTCCCTGATGGGAAGGCCGGACCGGGCTGCGGAAGCCTTCCATCCCAGCAGCTGTGAAAGAGTGAGCCCGCCCAGACCGAGGCCTCCCACGTGCAGAAACGAGCGACGGCTGTAAGGGCTGGAATCTGCGATTGTAATCATTGAGCGGCCGTTGTGGTTGATTGTTGCCCCCGAGGGGGGAAGGACTGCACCAGTTTCCGGTCACTCGCCTGCCAGACCCGGAGGATTCCGTTCTCCCCGCCGGCTACGATGACTGCACCGTCGGGGCTCACCGCCACGTCGTAGACGAAATCGTCGATGCCGGCGAGGTTCTGGCCGGCGGACTTTAGAATCTTGTCTCCTCCGCCAGTCACGATGTTTTCCCCAGTGCCAACAAAGGCGATGGTCGTGAGCTCTTTTTTGAAACCTGATTCCGTCTTCTTCTGCTTGCTGCTGGCTACCGCCCAGAGCTTGGCCACATTGTCCGCCCCGGCAGAAGCGAGGGTCTCGCCATCCGCACTCCAGGCCACGTCCATGACATGACTGGTGTGACCTTCAAGTTGATCAACCAGTTCGAGGGTTTCTACCTCGTGAATCTTGAGATAACGGTCGGTGGAGGATGAGGCAATACGTTGTCCATCGGGGGAAAAGGCCAGTCCGGTGATGGTGTCAAGATGAGCCCTCGCGATGACTCCTTCGCTCTTTCCGTCGGACACGCTCCAGAAACTCAGGGCCCCATCACGGGAGGGGACTCCTGAGCCGGCGGCGAGCAGGTGACCTTGGGGATGAAAGGCGAGGGAGAGAACGCGGTCCGAAAAGGGCTCGGCCTTGTTCTGGTCGCCGATCTGGCGGGCGAGCTTCCACCGGGGGGAATCTTCCTTCCAGGCCAGGATGGTCTTGTCGGGCAGGGCGGCGAGGAGCCGCCCATCTGAACCGTAGGTGAGCGAGGAGGTGGCTGCCTGCTGAAGGATATCGAGCGGCATTCCGGTTTCCGCACTCCAGAGCCGAAGACCGGTCTTTTCCGCGCTGACTGCAAGGGTCTTGCCGGTCGGTGAGAACGCGAGGGACTTGACCGCTCCCGCTCCGACCTTGCCTGCCGCCTCCGCTTCCAGGGCCTTGAGGGTCTCCTCGGCCGAGGCGAGGACC
The DNA here is from genome assembly GCA_002721695.1 of Roseibacillus sp. GTDB lineage: Bacteria > Verrucomicrobiota > Verrucomicrobiia > Verrucomicrobiales > Akkermansiaceae > Roseibacillus_B. The sequence goes on from PBLI01000072.1 coordinate 2,972, forward strand.
GCATCCGCTTCGCTGGAGGCAGACTGGGCCGCCTGAAAGCGTTCCCCTGCACGGTTGCCATCCTTGACCGTGAGATCGCGAGTTCGCTCGGCGTTACGAAGATTACGTTGTGCGGTGACCAGTTCGTTCTCGGCCTTGCCCGCCTCCTCGCTGGCCTTCTTGGCCGCACCCTGGGCAGCACCCAGTCCGGGATCCTTGGCGGCCTCCAAGGTTGCGACGAGGGCCTCGGCTTTGCTCGCAGCCTCCCGTTTCATCGAGGCAGCCTGCTCCTTCGAAGTCTGGTCCTTGAGGGCGGCTGCGACCTTGTCTGCATCGGTCTTCGCCTTGGCGCCGAGGTCTTTCCACTGCTTTTCGGTGTCGGAAACCTGTTTTTTACGCAGTTCGGCGAGGCGCTTGGAGAGATCGCGTTCCTGCCCTGCACGTGCGCGTCGCTGGTCGAAGTCGAGATCCCCCTTGAGCTCACGTGACATTTTACCGTCGGTGGCATTCCAGATCCTGATGACTCCATCCCCGCCCGCGGTGGCAATCCTGTTTGATGCGGCATGGACTGCAACGGCACTCACCGGAGCACCGTGGGCAATCTGGCGCAGTTCCTTCCCGCTGAGGTCCCATAAGCGCAGGCTGCCGTCTTCGCTGGCGGAAAGCAGCTGCCCGGCCCCTTCGCCGAGAGGAGCCAGGGCAATGACCCGTGCGGGAGACTTCCACTCCGCGGGATTTGGAGCCTTGGCCAGCTCGTCGGGCGGAAGGTCGAAATGAGCAGTGGACAAAACGCGGATGACCCCGTCCGCGCAGCCGACGGCGATCCGGGCGCCCTGCTCAAGCAGCGCGAGGCTGAGCGCCTCGGAGGGCAGGGTGATCCGGGGAGACTTGGCGGGGTCCTCCAGATGCACACGTGCCACGGTCTTGTCATCTGATGCACTGAAAAGGTGCTTGCCGTCAGGAGAGTAGGCAAGGGCACGGAGGGCGGCTGTGTGTATTTTGAGCACCGTGGAGTCCTGGATGACAAGGTTCCCCTGTCCGTCACCGGCAGCGATGCTCCGGCCATCGCGGCTGGTGGTGAGTGCGGTGGCAACCTCGGGGAGTGCATGCTTCACGGGGGTGCCGGGCGCGATTGCCCGCTGCCACAGCTTCACGCTGCGGAAGCCTCCCGAGGCGAGGAGACCGTGCCGGCTGAAGGCGAGGGTGTGTACGAGATCCCGGTGTGCCGACCCGGGGCTCCCGGCAGGGTCGATGAGTTCGCCGTCGAGGGCACCGGTGCGCAGATCGTAGACGTAGAGTCGGTTGCCATTGCCAGTGGCGGCGAAGCGCGCATTGTCCGACAATGCGACGGCATAGCTGGCATGGACCCCATCCAGTGGCTCCCATTCGGTTGGTCCGGCGAGAACAGAGGCGGTGGTGCCCTCGCCGCCCTGTTCTATCCAGAGCTTGAGCAGGGCGAGCTCGGCAGGGTTGAGATTGACGGCGTTTGACTTGTTCTTGGCCGGGGGCATGACGTCCTCCTCCAGGTGTGCCGCGTAGGTGAACAAGAGGCTTTCCATCGGCTTGCCGGGAACGAGGGCTGCACCACTGTCCCCGCCGATCAGCATTTCTCCGGGGGACTCGAGGTTGAGGTCGCCCTTGGCCTTCTTTTCGTTGTGGCAGGCGAAACAGTTCTTTCGCAGGAAGGGTACTACCTCCTTCACGAAGTCGACCGGTGTATCTCGTGTCAGTTCCGCTACAGGCAGACCGTTTTCGGCCCGGATCGGACCTGTGGTGAAAACAGCGAGAATGAGAAGGGCGGCGGGTAGCTGGGCGGGATTCATTTGGCGGGCTCTTTCGGTGGAGGCGGATTCACCACCACCGTGACGGTTTTCGAGTGAGTTGCGTGCTTGTGGTCCTTCTCCTTGGAGCGGTCGTTTGCCTGCTTGAGCCGGTCGGAAGCAGATTTCTTCGCTGCTGCGGCCCGCTTGGCCTTTTCCTCGGCCTCCTTGGCCTTTTGCTCGGCATCCTGCAGATGAGCTTTGCTGTCAGCGACAGCCTTCTCGAGAATCGCCCTTGATTCCTCAGTTGCGGCCGCGAGATTCTTCTCGGCGTCCTGGACGGCCTTGCGCGCTGGCTCGAGGGCAGCCTTCGATTTGGCTGCTTCCTCCTGTGCGAGCTTCTCCAGCTCAGCAATCCGGGCCTCTTCCTTCTGGGCCAGCACGACTGCCGAGAGGTTGTGGCGGTATTTGATTGTCCCTGTGCCGCGCAGGCTGAAGGTCCACTCGCCCGGGAATACCTTGAACTCGTTGCTCTTGGCGAAGACGAGCGTCAACTTGCCTTCCTTGGCATCCTGCTTGAGCTTGAGGGAGGGCGGCTTGGAGTGCGGGAGCCCCGAGACCACGACGGTAAAGTCTCCCTTCAGCCCCATCGACTTCTCCAGCTTGAAGGGAATCTCCAGATTCCCGCCCATTTCAACCTCGTAGCGGTCCTGGGCTGGCTGAATGATGACAGGTTCTGTTTCCTCCGCCACGACCGACAGCGGGAGCTGGTGAGAGAGCCGGGCCCTGGTGAACTCGGTGTCCCAGTTTCCGATCGACCAGGAGATTGTCCCCGCCCGTGCCGTGCGCTCCACGCCGCCGGAGGTTCCACTGACGCGCAGGAAACCGTGCCAGCTGGCGGTTTCCGGAGAGCCATGAATCACAAGCGTGGCACTGTCCTTGTCCGGCCGCAGAACGACCGGGGGACACGTGACTCCTTCCGGAAGCCCCGAGGCCGACAGGGTAATCGCTTCGCTGAAGCCGTTCCGGCGAATTGCGAAGACACGAAGCAGGGTGGTTCCGCCCCGCCTGATGAGCGCAGCCTGCCGGGACACGCCCTTGGCGTTCTTGTCGGAGGCATTGTACCACGGGGTGACGACGAGGTCGAAGTCGGGGGTGACCGGGCGGATGACCAGGCGGTAGAGGGAAGCACGTCCGCCCCGGCCGGTCTGGTCGTGCAGCCGGATACGGTAGTTTCCCTCAGCAGGTGGGCTGAAGCGCAGGGCGCAGTCTCGATTGCGGAACGGGAAGCTCCTGCCACCCGGGCTCCCCCCGGAGTCATCATTGCTGGCAACTTCCTTGAACTGCTCCACACCCTTGTCGTCGACGGTAATCTGATCGATCCAGAACACGGGATCAGAATCCGGGCGGAGACGGTTCGCGAGACACTCAATCCAGAGGGTTTCGCCTTTCCTGGCCTCAAAACGATAGTGATCAAGGTCGCCCTTGGATTCGAAGCGGGCGTGCACTTCGCAGGGAACGGAGATGACCTGATCTTCATTTCCTTCCTCGCCGCGGACTATGGGCCCTGCAGCGAATCCGATGCGGACAGGGTTGGACTTCTTTCCGTTGGATTCGAGGCGATAGGGCATGCCGGGAACAAGAGAGGAGTGCAGCGGACCGGCCTCGATCGCGGGGTCCGACGGTTCGGAAAGAGCAATTTCCACCTCGATACTCTCGAGTTCATTTGGTCCAAGCCGGACTCCCTCGCCAGAACTTCCCCCGGGAAGGTTCCTGCCGTAGATCTTGAAGGTTCCGCTCGTTCCCGGGATCCCCGCGGGAGGATCAATGAAGTCGATGTGTGGGGCGTCACTTGCACTGAGCCGGTAAGGATAGGTGGGGCCTCCGGAGAAGGTGAAGTCGTGTACGCGGACGGTATAGGTGTCGTCCCTCGGGGCGGTAAAATCGAGAAGGGGATCACGGCCGACAGTGTCCCGGTCCCGTTTGTGCTCGTGGCCGCCACTGTCGGCGATCGAAAGTGTACCGTCCATGCGTGAGTCGATCCCATGGGCATCGCACCGGATGATGACCCGCTGCCCCTCCCGGAGAGTCAATTTGTAGTGGTCCACCGCGGCGGGGTCGGCATGACCGTTGATTACGGTATTGAGGGGCAGTTCTTCCGCGGTCTCGGGGGTGTGGTTGGAGGAATGAACCTTCTCAGGCATGGAGCCAACCGCAAAGGCGCGCGGAGCGGTGAGGCCGAGACGGGTGCGTGCGGTCACCTCGTAGACACCGGATGGGACCCCGGGTGCGACGGAGATCCGGTAGCGCAGGGGCTGATGGCGAGCAGGGTGAAACTCGGTGGCTTCCACCGGGATCTGCTCGCATTTTATCCCCGGATGGGAAAAGAGGAGTTCCCTTGTTTCCTCCAGCTCGCTGCCGCCAATGGTGACCTCCGTGGTCTGGCCCGACTGCGCGCCCTGGGGAAAGATTGTCTGCAGGTCCGGCTGGGGAAGCTGGGCCTGCGCGAGGAACGGCCCGCAAAGCGCCAGAGCAAACGCTCTGCCCGGCCCTGCAGCCTTCTTTCCTAATCGCGAGTTCGTCACAACGGATCGAGGTTGTGCCTCAGTGATTGAAGAGGAACTCCTTTGTGTTGAGGAGAGCCCAGATGAGGTCCTCGTATGCCTCCCGCTCCCGCTGCTCTGGAGGCTTTGGCTTCTTCTTCTCTTCCTCGCTCAGGGTCGCGGGGTCAGGTGCCACCCGCTTGCGACGGAGGTATTCGGCGCCGATGGAGAGTTCATCCGGACCCGCTGGGCGGGAAAGGGCCCGGCGGTAAAGTTCGCTGATGCGAACCTCGTCACTGGCGTCCTTGTTCTTCAGGAGCATGGCCGCCCGCCCCTCGTTGCCTGCCAGCTTGTTGCGAATGTTGGTGGAGTTGACGAGGTGCAGGGCTTGCGCGAGGTTCACGTCGTCGGCCCGTTCGCATTCACAAGCGCTGTTCATATCCGGTCTTCCGAAGACGGAGAGGAAGTAGGATTCCTTGGTGAACTGATCATCGGGTAACTGCACCGCGCGCACTCCCTGCGGTTGCCCCTTGAAGGTTTCCCTCGAATTGGTAACCGCGTTGATGCCGTCGAGAAGGATCTCGGCCGGAAGTCTTCTCGGGTAAAAGCGCGAGTAGTTCTGCCGGTCTTCGACATTATGTTCATTGGGCACCGCGCTGAGCTGATACACCTTGCTGTTGCAGATGGTGCGCACGAGTTCCTTGAGATCATATCCGCTCTCTACGAAGCTGAGAGCCAGACCATCGAGGAGAGCGGGATGAGTGGGAGGATTGGTCACCCGCATGTCGTCCTCCGGGTCGACGAGGCCACGTCCGAAGAAGTGCTTCCAGTAGCGGTTCACCAGCATCCTGGCGAAAAACGGATTCTTCTCATTGGTCATCCAGTCTGCCAGCGAGTCGCGGGGGTCGTTGTGGCTGGAGAGTTCCAGTTCCTTCTCTCCGAGGGGCTTGGGCTTGAGGGAGCGTCCGCTGCGCGGGTTCTGCGCACTCGCGGAACCGACCCTGTTGAAGATGATCTCTTCTCCCGGCTGGGCGCCGGGCTTGCGGCCAACCTTGGAGAAGAAGGCCTGGAATCCATAGTAGTCGTCCTGGCTCCACTTCTCGTAGGGATGGTGGTGGCACTGGGCACACTGCAGACGAATCCCGAGAAATATCTGGGCCACGTCCTGAAGCTGTTCCTTGCTGTCCTTGACAGTGCGATACCAGATGACGGGAGGGTTTTCTCCCACTTCGCCCGACGCGGAGACGAACTCGCGGACGAACGCGTTGTATGGAATATTCTGGTGCAGGGCGTCACGGATCCATGAATGGAATGCGAAGCTGCCCCGCGCATGGTGGGCGGAGGTGCGCTTGTTGCGCAGGATCGCGGCCCATTTTCCCGCGAAGTAATCGGCGTAGTCCGTGCTTTCGAGAAGTGTATCGATTCTGCGGGCACGTTTACCGGGATCAGATTCAGCCAGGAAGGCGTCGGTCTCCTCCAGGCTGGGGAGGCGCCCTGCGATATCGATGGTTACGCGACGCAGGAAGGTTGCATCGTCACTGAGAGGGGAGGGAGGAAGACCGAGGGTCCGGAGCTTGGCGAAGATGCGTTCGTCAACGAGGTTGGCCGGCGCTGGCAGGTTGTCCACCGGGGCTCCGAGCGGGATGGTGGCACGAAAGACGTCGACGTGTTCCTGGAAGCGGATCATCACGGAGGTGCTTCCGGGGCGATCGTGCATGGTGACCAGTCCCTGCTTGCTCACGGTGGCCATCTCCTCGTCGTTGGCCTCGTACTGCGCGATGTGGGTGACATCCTTGGATGTGCCGTCGCTGAAGTGAGCAACGACTCGGAGCTGTTGGGTCGCGCTTGCCTCCGTGAGCCTTTCCCGGGGTTCGACTGCGATGCCCGTCACGGAGGGGTCGTTTTCGGGCCCATAGCGGAGACCCTGGCGAATCCAGCGGACGAGCGTCTTGTAGTCATCACTGTTTCTTTCCAGGCGAGACCCACCCTGGTGGGGGAGATCCCCGCTACCCTTGAGCAGCAGGAGACTGTGTTTCGGCGCAGCCCGGAAAATGCGGCGGCCGCGGGCTTCCTGGACGAGGTAGCCGTGGTCGTCTTCCGGTTCAAAGCCGAGGAGGGAGAGTTTGAATCCGTTCTGTCCTTCCGCCTTGCCGTGGCAACCACCACCGTTGCATCCGTGACGGGAAAAGATGGGGACGACTTCGTTGGGGAAGCTGACGGCGAGAACTTCGCCGGCACGCGTCACCTTGACCCGGCGATCGAGGCTGGCTCCTTCGAAGCTGGCGGTGATGGTGGCTTCGCCATCTGCAAGGACGCGGATGAGGCCCCCCGCTTCGACCCGGACGATTCCTTGCGGAGCCACCGCATAGCTCGCGAGGCCACTTGCATCCTTGTCCGTGGAGCCGCTTCGGTGTGCGGTCAGAACGAGCTGGTGGAGGGCATGTTGTCCGCTCAGGGCGATCTCCCCGCTGCTGCTCCAGGAGAGAGCTGGGGCATTCGGGACATCGTTGGCGGGCGAGGGCGCTTCAGCAGGATCCTGGGCGAGAAGAGGTGAGGTGGCGGCGGCGAGCAGGATACTGCGGCACAGGGTAGTAGTGAAAGTCACGGCGGGTCAGGTTGTATTAGCCAACTAGTTCGGGCATGGGAGCATACTGGCTTTCGACCAGGAAGCGCGGGCGTCCGGAAAGATCATCCACCGTTGTGCGCCGGGCATCGATGCCAAGGCAGTGGTAGAGGGTAGAGAAAACCTCGGGGAACTCCACCGGGCGGTCGTCGGCCTCGCCGCCATCGCGGGTAGTGGAGCCGATAACCTGTCCATGGGTCATGCCTCCCCCGGCGAGGAGCGCGGTGGAGACCTTGGGCCAGTGATCCCGCCCGGCTTTGGCGTTGATCTTGGGAGTCCGGCCGAATTCCCCCCAAACCACCACGCTCACGTCCTTATCCATGCCGCGGTCGTGAAGATCCTGCACGAGCGCGGTAATGCCCTGATCGAGGAGGGGGAAGTCCTGGCGGGCGCGCTTGAAGTTCCCGCCGTGCCAGTCCCAGCGGCTGAAGCCGAGGGTGACGCAGCGCGCCCCGGCTTCGACCAGGCGGCGGGCCATGAGGAACTGGTCGAGCCGTTTCCATGGGCCGTCCGCGGTGAGCTTCTCGGTTCCCCTGCCGTAGCGTTCAACGATCTTGGGATCCTCCTTGCCGAGGTCAAAGGCCTCTGCGAGGCGGCTTGAGGTGAGCACGCCAAATGCCTGCTCGGTAAAGGTGTCCATGCCCTTCATCGCTCCCGATCCATCGATGTCGCGGCGGAAATTGTCGAAGGACTTGAGCAGGCCCTTGCGGTCGGCCAGCCGCTCTATGCTGATATCCTTGAGCACCATGTCTTCCTTGCCTCCTCCACGGAAAGGGGAGAAGGGAGCATGCGAGGGGCCGAGGAATCCGGAAGCGCCGGGGTCCCCCCACTGGTCATGACCGCACTTGGGAGAGAGACCGAGGAAGGAGGGAACTCCGGGGGTGACCTGGCCCGCAAGTTTGGAAAGGACGGCCCCAAGGCTAGGCCAGCCCCCGGGGGGCTGCGGACCGTTTTTCTTGCGGCCGGTGAGACACTGGACCGCATCGTGGCCGCCGCCTGCACCTACCATGGAGCGAATGACACTGAAGCGGTCCATCATCCTGGCCATCTGGGGGAACAACTCGCAGATCTGAATGCCGGGCACATTGGTGGAGATGGGACGGAACTCGCCCCGGACCTCTGTCGACGCCTCCATCTTGAGATCCCACATGTCCTGGTGCGGAGGTCCTCCCGCAAGAAAGATCATGATGACCGCCTTGTGGTCGAGTGGCTTGTGGTTGGCAGAAGATTCAGCCTGCAGGATCTGCGGCAGGGCCGCACCTCCCAAGCCAAGCCCTCCAATTCTGAGGAATCCTCGACGGGTCATCCCGTCGCAGAAGGCCTCACCACGTTTTCCTGCGATAGTCAGCATGGCGGAGATTTTCTTGAATGGTTAACGCTACTTTACCTAATCCGGGAGGTCTGGCTATCGCTCAAAGAGCAGAGGCTCAACATATTCAAATGCGTTCATAAGAACACTATCGCAGGGTGCTTCGCCTGAGGACGTGGGAGTGGTGCCGTTTTCCATCGATGTCGATGAGTTCGAAGGTGACCTGTGGGTCGGTCAGCGTGGTGTCGAACTTCATGAGCGCGAAGGAGCAGGTCTTGCTGTAGCCCCAGACGAGTCCCTCGGTCTTTACGACGCGATGGGTATGCCGATTGGTCAGGCGGGAGCTTTCGAACTCGTAGAGGGTGTAGCTTCCCCCGTTTGGAATGGTCCGCAGATCCGTGCGGTGGCGATCGGCCGCAATGAGGAAGACGCCCTCGATCTTCTGGTTGCCGATCCATGAGAAGATCTCGGACCGCTCTTCCGGAAAGCCATCCCACGGATCCTTGCTACCCGGTTTGATCCCGGGGGAAAAGGGAACGGGAGATGCGATGACCTTGAAGGTGCCCCGTGATTCACTGAGTGTTTTCCGGAGCCAGGACTTCTGTGCCAGTCCAAGCATGGAACCTCCCTTCAGGTCACGGTAATAGCGGCCGTCGAGCATGATGAAGTGTACGTCGCCGATCATGAAATCATACCAGCACCCCGGTTGTTCCGAGCCTCCCCCGTAGGCAGGGTTGACCCAGTTCTGTCGGTAGATCTCCCACACCCTGCGTTTCCAGGCTGGTTTATCGATGTCCGGACCAGGGATGCAGTCGTTTGTTCCAAAGTCGTGGTCATCCCAGATGGAATAGATCGCGGTCCGGGCCGTGAAACGCCGCCACTCTGGTCGGCTTTGCCGGCGGTAGTAGCAGTAGTGCTGGCAGAGGGTGTGCTCCGGTTGATCGATGTAGACGTTGTCACCGAGCATGAAAAAGGCGATCGGCTGGAAAGTGGTGATGTTGTCCCACTGGCGCTCCCACTCCGGGATGTAGCCGGCACCACCACCGAAGCCCACGGTGAAGGGCTCGGGCTTCTCGGCAGAAGGAAAGGTGCGCAGGAGGGTCTTCCCAGCGGGAACTTCCTGGCCGTCCACAAGGACCTGGTAGTTGTAAGAGGTTGCGGCCCGGAGACCTTTTGCCCGTACGACCGTGGTGTAGTCGGTGGCCGCACTCGTCTGGTTGGAGAAGTCTTTCCCGTCGATACGAATGGTGACCCTGGCGGGGATTCGGGTGCGCACCCAGAAGGATGCCGCCTCGGGAGTGACTGCCCCCACCATCGGTCCGTGCACGAGGTGGATCCCTTCCATGCCCTTCGCTGCGGGGAGCTTCGCGAGCGCTTCGCGGGGCCCGGCCACGAACCGTTCGAGGGGGAGTCCTCCTGCCAGTGCGAGGTCCCGCTTGGTGACCGCTTCCTCGACCTTGTCCCGGAGCGCGAGGCTCAGGCATTCCACAAAGTGAGTCTCGGCCGGGCCGGCATTCGGTTTTCCGTTTCCGGCCAGGATCCGGGCGGCTTCCGGATACTGCCCGAGGGCAAGTTTCTGGACGGCGTTGCGCTGGGCGTCGTGCTGGGCCGGGGCCAGGGGCGAGATTGCGATAACGAGGGCGAGTAGCCGCAGGATTGGAGAGGCAGCAGGGAGCATCCGGGGACGGTGCCGGATTTTGCGCGGAGCGCAATGGCCCAAACTTATTCAGATCATGCCCACAGGTTGGGGGCCTCCTTCGCTGCAGGATCGGAGCAGGTGCATTCCGGAAAAATCACTGGGGATAAGATGTTTATGGAAAGGGAAGCCGATGAGGCCCTCGATGGAGGGCCCTCTTCCCAGGTAAAATACAATCCCCCGCACATTGCTTGGATTGATTGATCGTTGTCGCGGGCCTTTGCCGCACGCGAGAGCCCGTCCAGCTCGACCGGAGTGCGGTTCCTCGGTGGCGGGGCGGGGGCCGTGACCTCGTGTCGTATCCATCGGATTGCCCGACCCCACCCCGGGCGGGACAAATAGCCGGGGACGTGGACGCGCGTGGAAAGTGGACTTCTCCCGACTGAGAGGAACCGGGTATCTAGACCCCAAGACCACGGATTGGTGCCGCCTCCGTGATGTAGGTGAGAAGCTTTTCCGGGAGGCGGTCGGCTTCGCGCAGTTCGGCGAGATTGAAGAGCGTGCGCATGATGGTCCCGAGGAGATTTTCTGGACCGAATGCTTCGGTGGCCGGCTCTGCGGCTATGCTGTCGGAGGCTCCGATGACCTGGCCCATCTGCAAGCCGCCCCCGGCAAGAAGGAGGCTGGTGAGTTTGCCATAGTGTTCGCGTCCCCCGTTTTTGTTGAGCTTTGGGCTGCGGCCCATTTCACCAGTCACGACGAGGAGAACGTCATCCGTCATGCCGCGCTCTTGCAGGTCCTCTATAAAGGCACTGACGGCATGATCCACCTGACCGCCCATCGGATAAAGACCGGCCATGTTCTTGGGGCTGTTGTTGTTGGCGTGATAGTCCCAGCCGCAATCGGAGACGGTGACGAATCCTGCTCCCTGCTCGACCAGTCGGCGGGCCATGAGCATCTGCATGCCGAGCAGGTTTGTGGCCCTGCGCATGTCCCCCCACCGGTGGAGCTCCTTCTGATCGAAGAGAGGGCGCGTGTCATAGCGGGCGATCGTGCGGGGGTCCTCGCCAGTGAGATCGAAGGCTTTTCCTATTCCCGAGGTAAGGACGTCAAACGCCTGCTGCTGCACTTCCTCGGCGGCTTCCAGGGAACCGGAGGTGTCCACCCGGCGTTTGAGCGCGTCGAGCTTCGTGAGGAGAGTGCGCCGATCGGTAAAGCGACCGGGATCAATCTTCAGCTCCATGTCGCTCCGGAGTGAGCCTCCCCCGGAAGGATTGAAGGTTGCGGTGGGCGCGCCGAGCTTTCCCGGATCGGCCACGGTCGGCAGCGCCTGAGTCTCGAAGTTGCTTCCGAGCTTAAGGTGCGGGTCGACGGCCTCGGGCAGGATGAGGCTGTTGTTGGGAATTGAGTTGGGGCCGAGGGGGCCGGCGACCTTCGAGTAGATCGCTCCCATGGCGGCCTCGAGCGGATTGCCCGCGGTGGCGACCGAGCCGTAAGTGTGGGCGTTGTTGTTCGAGCCGTAGGAGCGGACCACGGCAACCTTGTCGGCCATCGCGGCTAGCTTGGGGAAGGTGGAGCCGAAGGTCACTCCCGGGAGCTTGGTCTTGATTTCGCCCGTGATACTCCGGACCTCGCGGGGGGCCGACATCTTGGGGTCGAAAAACTCGATGTGGGGTGGACCGCCATGGAGGAAGAGGAAGACAACGGACTTTCCACGCAGGACTTTCTCATTGCCCGCGCGGGCAGCCGCTGCCTTGGTCGCGAGCAGTCCGGGCAAGCCCAGGCCGGCCAGGCCGAGGGAGCCCACTCGCAGAAAGTCCCGCCGCGACGACCCGGCGCAGGTGAAGTTGGGGCGCGGGTCCGAGATGCTGATCATGGCTTGAAGAAGCGAGGGGGTGGCCAAGAGCCGTTGTAGTTCCCTCGATGGGGGGAAATCATACAGGTTCGCCTTCTCGCCGCAAGGTGAGAGGGATGCTTTGAAGGGGCGAGTCCCCGGCCTTGGAGAGCTGGGGGCAAGGCCCAGTGAATGCAGCTCGACCCCTACGGATTCAAGACCTCGGCTGGGAGGTCGTAGCGGTAAATGAAGGCACCACTTCCCTCACTGACTGTGAAGTAACTCCGTCCGTCCGGGGTGAAGGCGATGGCTTCGCCCTGCGGTTCATTGCGGGCGGGAACGCCAAGGCCCGGTTCCCGGAAGACTTCTGAAAGAGTCTCCGTTCTGCGATCCCAGGTCCAGAGGAGCGCTTTGACCTGACGGGTCATGGAGTGCGCGCGGAGTAGGATCAGGCGGCCATCGGGAGAGAAGTCGCCACCCTTGATTTCTTCAGGGGCAGCAAAGCGGGCGACCAGCTCGAGGGAGCGGATCACGCCAGGTTCCTGCGGAGCGGGGGAGCGGAAAAGAGAGGAAACGCTCCCCTGCCTGCCGTTACGGTCACGGCTCACGAGGTAAAGGTCCGAGGTCAACGGATCGACCAGCAGGGTCTCGCATTCGTGGGTTCGCCCCGGGAAACGGAAAGGGAATGCCTCCACGCCGTTGAGGCGCTGGGAGGCAGTGGTCTCACCAGGCGTGATAGCCGGTTCCGGAACCCGGTAAACAGTCACGACCTCCCTTGTGAGGGCATTGTTTCCGGTATCAGCGATGTAGAGGTAGTCGACGCCGGCTTGTGGGCCCGGACCGATGGCGAGATCCTCCCAGTCAAGGGCCCGGGCACTGCCGAGTTCAAAGACGCCGAGCGAAATTCCGTCCGGGCGGAGCGCGAAAACGCGGGCGGAACCGCCGGAATCATTGTGCGCCCAGAGGACATCCCGGTTCCGGCGACTCACCGCAAGGCCCGAGATCTCGGTGAGGTCCTCGTGGGCGACCTGGCCGGTCTTTTTCCCAGCGCCCTTCCACGATCCCCAGCCGGTGACCTGAAGCGACCACCAGCCCACGCTCACTACAAGGAGGAGGAGGAGGAATTGGAAGAATCGATCCTTGCGGAGGCTCCGGCCGACGTAGCGGCCCTGATTGTCCAGTTTCATCGGCGAGGGATGTCGGTGGTTGCAATCCTGCAGATCTCGCTTTGCCCATCGTGCCCGGTAAGGGTAAAATCTCCCCCGACCAAGCAAACTCTGTCGAAAATCATGGCTACGTATGTTTACGAAACGATTCCGGAAACGTCGGACGAAAAGCCCCGCCGCTTTGAAGTTCAGCAGAAGATGACGGATCCCCCGCTCACCCACGATCCTGATAGCGGCCTGCCCGTCAAGCGCATCATCACTGGTGGATCAGGGATTGTAACGCACGGAACGAGCATCCTCTCGATGAAGTCAAGGGGGTCGAAGTAGCTCCCCGGGAGTCCTTCTTTCCGGTCCCGGAGTATTTTGGTCGCACGTCTGGAGGATGAGACGGACGAAGATAGCTCATCGTGCACGCAATCCGGCCTGACAACTGCCCGTTCTTGCCGTATCAGGAAGTGGTTCCGGACTGTTCCCGGGGATTCAGCCCATGCTCCGACTGATTTTTTCCTGCCCCGCCGCAGTGGCTGCGGCTGCCCTTTGCCTAGCCCTGTCACCCCGGTCTTTGCTTGCTGCAGAGATCGCTCCCCGGGAGATGCCTGCCGCCGTCTCGCGGACGGTTGATTTCGCCACGGATGTAAAGCCGATCCTTGATCGTAGTTGTATCCAGTGTCATGCCAATGGGAAACGCAAGGGGGGCTTCAACATTGACCATATTCACACCTTCGTTGCCGGGGGTGACAGTGGTCCGGCTGTAGTCACCGGGAAGAGCGCCGCGAGCCTTCTCATCGAGCTGGTCCTGAGCAATGATCCGGACGAGAGAATGCCTTCCAAGGGGAAGATTCTCAGCTTGGAGGAAGTTGCCATCCTGCGGGCCTGGATAGACCAGGGCCTGAAGTGGCAGAAGGGGTTCACTTTCGCGAAATTCCGGAACGCACCCCTGGCCCCGCGAGAAGTGAAACTTCCTCCGGGACCGGAACCGAACCCGATCGACCGGATCCTGACTCCATACCTGAAAAAGCAGAAGATTCCGGTCGCAGCTCCAGTCAGTGACGCGATCTTTGCCCGCCGGGTTTATCTCGACTCGATCGGATTGCTTCCCACTGCAGCGGAACTCAAGGCCTTTGCAGACGATCGTCGTTCAGACAAGCGGGCCCGCCTGGTTTCCGAGCTGCTCGCGGACAAGACGAATTATTCCGAGCACTGGGTAACCTTCTGGAATGACTGTCTTCGTAACAGCTATACGCGCCAGTATCATGGAGGCGGGGGAAAGCCCATCACGGGCTGGCTGAAAAATGCGCTCATCGAGAACAAGCCCTACGACCAGTTCGTGCGGGAATTGATCCATCCGGTGGGTGGTTCCGATGGTTTTATCAAGGGAGTGGCCTGGCGTGGCACGGTCAACGCTTCTCAGGTGACCGAGATGCAGGCCGCGCAGAATGTCGCCCAGGTCTTCATGGGGCTCAATATCAAGTGCGCTTCCTGCCATGATTCCTTTATCAACGACTGGACTCTCAAGCAGACCTACTCCTTTGCTGCAATTTTCGCGGGAGGACCGCTCGACATCCATCGTTGTGACAAGCCCACCGGGGAGAAGGCTATGCCAGGTTTTCTGTACCCCGAGCTCGGCAAGGTCGATCCGGCAGCCCAGCCTCAGAAGCGGGTCGAACAACTGGCGGGAATCATAACTTCTCCCGGAAATGGCCGGCTCGCTCGCACTATGGTCAACCGCCTGTGGGCAACGTTCTTCGGGCACGGGCTGGTGGAGCCGGTGGACGAGATGGACAACCCGACCTGGAACCAGGATCTTCTCGACTGGCTCGCAGTCAATTTCGCGGAGAATGGCTACAACCTGAAGCACACCATGAAGATGATGCTGACATCGCAGGCCTACCAGCGCCCGGCGGTGACACACGATGAAGAGGCAGAGGATTTCGTCTTTCGCGGGCCGCTGGTGAGGCGCATGTCGGCAGAGCAGTTTCTCGATGGACTGGACCAGGTGATTCTGGCCTCCGCGGAAGAGGTTGCGCCCCGTACGACTGGCCAGAGAAGGGCGGGGAGCCGTAACCTCGATCGGCTCATGCGGACGCTGGGCAGGCCGAAACGCGATGTGGTGGTGACCCGGCGCGACTCAATAGCGACGACTGCCCAGCTTATCGAGCTGTCCAATGGGAAGGCGGTGGCCGACCTGATGGCCCGCGGTGGCAAGGCGTGGCTGGAGTCGGGACGAGTGCCCGGGGCCGTTGTCACAGATCTTTTCAAAAGTGCCCTCGGTCGGGCCGCCTCCGAGCCGGAACTCCGGGCCGGACTGAATGTGACCGGGCAGCCTGCGACCGCCCAGGGCATCGAAGATTTGTTGTGGATGCTTGCCATGCACCCTGAATTCCAACTTATTCAGTAAACCAGCCTGAACGATTCCATGAAGACAGACCGCCGCGACTTTCTGACCTCGGCTTCAGCAGCTACCCTGGGAGCACTCGCTGCCGGCTATCCCAGCACGACTGCGGCTGCCGCGGCCAAGGCCAAGGAAGCTCCCCTCGACGCCACCGCCGATACCGTGATTGTCCTGTGGCTTGGGGGAGGAATGGCCAGCACCGACACCTTTGATCCAAAGCGTTACACGCCCTACGAGAAGGGGCTGGATCCCAAGAAGGTGCTCTCCACCTTCCCGGCGGTGGACACCGTGGTGGACGGTCTGCAGTTCACCGAGGGCCTTGAGAAGATCGGCAAGGTCATGGATCGGGGGACGCTGATCAAAACCTACCGCGCTGCCGACCTGGGCTTTATTCTCCACAGCCGTCACCAGTATCACTGGCATACCGCCTACGAGCCTCCTCTCACGGTGGCGGCGCCCCATATCGGCTCCTGGGTCTCCCGGACCCTCGGGCCCCTGAACCCCGACCTGCCTGCCTTCATTGACGTCGGTCAGACGTTTGACGGGGGGGAGAAGGAGTCTCTGAAGGCATTTCATACCGCCGGCTTCCTTGGCAGTGAGTTCGGACCCTTTTTCCTCGTCGAGCCGGACCAGGCGGTGGAGGCGGTCAAGCCCCCCCCGGGCATGAGTGATGAGCGCTTCGCAAAGCGATACCGGGCCTACAAGAAACTGCTGGCCGACAGTCCAATCCAACAGCATGGATCGGAGCACCAGCGCGACTCGCTTCTGAATTCAATCGACAATGCCCACCGCCTTCTCTCGAGCCCCAAGGCAAGGAAGGCCTTCGACCTGAGCCAGGAGCCCAAGAATATCTACGATACCTACAAGGTCGGCGGACGCTTCGGGCTCGGTTGCCTGCTGGCCCGTCGTCTGACGGAGGCGGGGGCGCGTTTCATCGAGGTGACCCACGGATACTATCCCTTCAAATACTGGGATACCCACGACAACGGTCATACCCGCATGAAGGAGCTGAAGCAGATGATTGATGCCCCGATCGCCCAGCTTGTTCTCGACCTGGAGGCGCGCAAACTTCTCGACCGGACGCTCATTGTCGTGGCGACTGAATTCAGCCGGGACATGATGACGGAGGGCAAGCCGGAGAAGAAGGTGAAGGACCAGGTAAATGTGCCAAACCGGATCGAGGGTTTGCAGCACTACGGAATGCACCGTCACTTTACCGGGGCAGGGAGTGTTCTCCTCTTTGGAGGAGGCGTGAAGAAGGGATTCGTCTACGGGGAGACTGCCGACGAGAGACCTTGTACGACGGTAAAGGATCCGGTCACCACCGAGCAGTTGCATGCCTCCATCTACCGGGCGCTCGGGATTCCGCATGATCACCATTACGCTGTCGAGCAGCGGCCGTTTTATGTCACACCCGATGGAGTAACGGAGCCGATCATGGAGCTTTTCGGGTAGGCCTCCCGTAGATAGGGCGAGCAGGAAGCCCTCTCCCCGATCCATCGCCTTCATGCCGGTCCACGAGACTTAGTCTGGCATGTGCAGGAACTCTGGGAATGACCGGAGGAACCACGGGGCGAGATGTCTCCAACTGGTTTTTTCGTTCGGTAGATTTGCTGCGCCGGGCATGGACGGACCTGTTCACCCTGCGCGGCGTGCCTGGGCTGCCGGCGTGCCTGCGGTATGCCAAGTCGGGGTTGCCGGGGGCATCAGGGACAAGCCTGGTCCAGCCGGAGGCGGTCTCGAAACCGACGGCGAAGGGTGGGGGAGCATTGAATACCCCGGCTGGACAAAGGTCCTGGCCCCGGGGCGGGGGCACGATGCCCGGATCGTCCATGGGTGGAGTCCCCCAGATGTGTCCACATCCATCATGAATAGGTCAATTGATGGGCGAATTTGATGGGAGCCACCCTCGGCGACCGATAGATTAATCCCTGATTTCCTTGGTATACTTGAACCACCCGATCGTAGACATGATGATATCAGTGTTATGCAGATGCCTGGTCCTTTCAGGACTCGTCGCAGCCTCTGCCAGCAGTGTTTGGTGCGCTCCTCTTGAAATTGGTATTCAAAATCAGATTTTCATAGACGGGCGCCTGCTTTCTGAGCGGGAAAATGTGGAAATCGTTGTGCAACAGCCTCGCAAGACCGGCGAGATGCACCCCGTCACCTGGGTCTATCTCCAGGTCATGGAGAATGATGGGGTTTTTAAGAAGTTCGGCCTCGTTTCCAATGACGGGTTGAAATGGGAGTCGCCGACACCGGAGCGGCTGGAGCGGGGAGAATTCCAGTATGGAATCTACTGGAGCGGGCCAGAGCGTCCCAACGGGGTGGTCTTCAAGGATCCCCATGCGCCGCCAGAGCAACGCTACAAGGTGGTGAGCGGAATGATGAACCGGGTTTGGGCTACCGGGGATGGGCGCGAATGGAACCAGCTGCGAACCAACATTTTTCCCGGGCCGATCAGTTTCCCCCGGGGGATGGACAGCCAGAACGTGTGCTTCTGGGATGAAAAGTACAAGTGCTACGTGGCCTACGTNCGGGCCAACCTGGAGTTNGAGCCCCCGCCCCAGCACAAGGAGTATTTCAAGAACTCNCGNTNCCATAACCAGAACAACCATCTCCGNTGTGTGCGCCGCTGTACTNCCAAGGACCTCGTCAGGTTCACGGAGGGCGAGATCGTCCTGGCCCCGGACAAGGATGATCCGATCATGGATGGAGTGGGCGTGGGGGACTTNTACATGCCGCAGGTGATCAAGTANCCACACGCGCAGGATGCCTATGTGATGTTTCCCAACCGCTACCTGCACTACCAGCAGTGGTTCATGGCGGAGGACCTCAGTCACCTGCCCACCAACAAGCCCGGCGAGGTGCTCAATGACGGGCCGATTGACATGGGCTTTGCGGCGAGCCGGGATGGAATCAAGTGGGAGCGCTACAAGCGTAAGCCGCTCATTCCGCTCGGGCGCAAGGGGGAATTCGACTGGGGAGGGATCTATCCNGTGCGCGGCCTGATCATGAAGGGGGAAGAGATGTGGCTCTACTATATCGCATCCAGTGATCATGGGTTGCCTCTCCCCGTCAAGGGGCAGGAGAAGGGGCACATTCTGTCCCGGGCCATCTTCCGGCGGGATGGCTTCACTGCCGTGGAGGCTGACTATCCGCGGGGAGAGTTTACGACCCCGGTTCTCCGCTTCGGGGGGGACAGCCTCCATATCAATGTGGAGACTTCCGCCCTCGGGCTGGTGCGCGTCGAGATCCAGGATGAAGCCGGGAATGCTCTTCCCGGTTTCTCAATGGACGATTGCGACCGCATCCATACGGCCAACACGACCGATGCGCAGGTGAGGTGGCGCAAGGGTGACGGTAATATCGGGAGCCTCGCGGGGAAGCCGGTGCGTCTGAGGTTCGAGTTGCTGTATGGGTCCAAACTCTACGCCTTTCGGACCAAGGAAGGGCGTGCGCAGCAGCAGGACTGAGGGCTCCTGCTCTGGCAACAGGGATGAGGATGAGATCGTTCGCCCGGACCTGGGCTTCCGGGGGATGGCCGATTCCCGGGCGAGGCCTCCCCGCAGGTGGCTTCGCGTAGCCGGTTCGGTCCCGTAAGGGGGGCGAGCCGGAACAAACTTCTTGAGGGAACCTTCCTTCCCCTTACCGTGCCCCCCTCATGTCTAGGAAACCGTGTCTTGTTCTCGCCGTGGCCCTGAGCCTGTCCGTTGCCGTTTCTGCCGATGATCATTCTGAAGAGCTTTATTCCAACGGGGTGATTGATCTTGGCATCGTGGTCCGGGATCTCGACCGGTCGGCGAAGTTCTATGCCGAGGTCGTGGGTCTCAAGGAAGTGAACGGCTTCAAGGTTCCCGGGAAAGTGACGGGCGATTTCGGACTGACTGACAACCAGGACGTCACGGCCCGTGTTTTCGTGGCAACCAACGCTCCCGGAAAGGCTTCGTCGAAGCTCAAGATGATGGCCTTCCCCAAGGCGCAGGGTAAGGCGCCCGACCAGGAATTCATCCACAGCACCCTTGGAGTTTCCTACCTCACTCTCTTCGTCAACGATATGTCGGCGGTCATGGCGCGCCTGAAGAAGGCGGGAGTCAAGACCCTCGGCAAGACCCCGGCGCCGATCGGAGGAGGCAACCTTCTCACCGTGTTCCGTGATCCCGATGGGAACTTTATCGAGTTGATCGGTCCCGCGAACAAGGATGGTTAGCAGGAGTCTCCTTCCTGCGTTGGTGCTCCCGGATTCGCGGCCTGCAGGGTCCTTGGTGCCTACTCGGGCAGGGCAAAGGCCATCAGCATTCCTCCCCGGGGGCGATTGGACTTTCCGCCCCCGGCGGAGATGACAATAAACTGGCGACCATTGACCATGTAGGTGCTGGGGGTGGCATTGCCGCTGAAGGGCAGCTTGGTCTTCCAGAGGAGTTTCCCGTTGTCCCGGTCAAAGGCCCGGAAGGTTTCATCCGCGGTGGCACCAATGAAGAGAAGGCCTCCCGCAGTGACCACGGGGCCTCCATAGTTCTCGGTTCCAGTGGGAGGGATGCCTCGTTTGGTCAGTGCGGCGTATTCTCCGAGGACAACCTTCCATTTGAGTTCTCCGGTATTGAGGTCGACGGCATTGAGCGTTCCCCAGGGAGGCTTGATGGCGGGATAGCCCTCCGGGTCGAGCCAGCGACGGAAGCCCCCGAAGGCATACGAAGGCTGGCCCTTATCCGACTCCTCCGGACCGGGAGGGGCCTTGGGATTGAGCACGTAGTCGAGGATGGCCTGGCGCTTGTCCTCGGGCATGGTGGCGTAGGCTGGCATGCGGCCTGCGCCTTCCCGGGTGATCTTTTCGACCTCGGCCCGGGGCTTGCGCTTGGCAATGTCGACAAGGGGAGGGAACCCAGCCTGGGGATTGCCCTTGAGGTTGATCCCGTGGCAGGCGCTGCAGTTGGTCATGTAGTCCCGCTCTCCGCGGGCCAGGCCTGCGCCATCGGCCCGTTTGGTTTCGATCATCTGCAGGATCCAGGGCATCTCGTTGATATTGACGTAGTAGATGCCATCGGGATCCGCCGCGCCTCCGCCCCACTCCATCCCGCCGTCGTAGCCGGGAAACATGATGGTTTCCTTCAGGCTGGGTGCGGGGAAGGGGCCGAAGTTGGGGGAGGCACGGATACGGTCGAGGGTAAGCTGATGGGTTGAGGGGGAGATGTTGGAGGCGTCGTCCTCGGTGTAGCGCTGGCGCATGAGGGGTTCGGGCTTGGTAGGGAATGGCTGGGTGGGCCAGGCCTTTTCACCGACGAGGTCAGATTGCGGCACGGGGCGCTCCTCGATCGGCCAGAGGGGCTCACCGGTGACACGGTTGAACACAAAGAGAAGGCCGTGCTTGGTGCCCTGCGCGACGGCGTCGATCTTCCTGCCACCGTGGGTTACGGTGAGGAGGACGGGCGGGCAGGGGAGGTCCTTGTCGAGGAGGTCGTGGTGGACGATCTGGAAGTGCCAGATCCTCTTTCCGGTTGCAGCATCGAGAGCGAGGACACAGTTCGCGAAGAGGTTCATTCCGTGGCGCTTGCCACCATAGAAGTCGGGCTCGGCGGTCTTGGTCGCGATGTAGACGATGCCTCTCTGCTCATCGAGGGATTGTCCGCACCAGGGCATTACCCCGGTGGCGGTCTTCCAGGCATCCTCGGGCCAGGTATCGTGTCCGAATTCCCCGGGCCGGGGGATGAGATTGAAGATCCAGCGGCGTTTTCCGGTACGAACATCGTAAGCGCGGACGGCCCCCACGCCGCCAACCCCGCCCACGATGACGAGGTCCTTGTAGATGACGCCGGGTGTGTTGAGGCCGGAACCCAGATTGATCGATCCGTTCTGGCCGAACTCGCGAATGGTTTTGCCGGTTGCGGGGTCGACGGCGAAGAGGTGTCCCTTCACCCCGGTGAGGAGGCGCCGCTCACCACCCTGTTCGTTTTCCCAGTAGACCAGTCCGCGCTGCCGCTGCCGACCCCGGCCGGTCTTTTCGTCCTGAGGATCCCATCTCCAGATGCGCTTTCCGGTTGAGGCGTTGAGCGCGTCGATCTGGCGGGCGGCAGTGGGTGTATAGAGAACGCCTCCCACGATGAGGTTGTTGGCCTGGTACTCGGCCTTGTGTCCCGTATCGTAACTCCACGCCAGTTCGAGCTCCGTCACATTTTCTCGGTTGATTTGACTCAACGGCGAGTAGAGATTGCGCTCCTTGCCCCCGAGGTAGACGGGCCAGTCAGTGGACTTCCCTCCGGCGGTGAGGGTGGGGGCGGTTCCCAACAAGAGGGCAACGGCAAGGGTGGCGGGAAGATGGCTCATGTCCTGGGTTTCGGGTGAGGTGTTGCTGCGTGTTCGCCTGCCTTGCAGATGAGATTCCCGGAGGGAGCGTCTGCTCCATAATATGGAAAGTTTCCAACGGGATTCAACTCCCGTTCCCCGACGATGGGCGGCCCGTGGAATTTCGGGATCGGCAGATGGAGTTCCCTTCCTAAACTGGGCGGCATGGTTGGCCCTCCCCCGGTTCCCACACAATCTGCCTCGCTACCGCCGGGACGGCCTGCTCTCGCCGTTGGGAAGCCCGGATGGTGTTGGCCGGTCCGGTGGGTGGGGTGGATCTGCGCGGTTTCAGGACTGCTCTCCGCCCAGGAGGCCATGATGCTTCCCGAAACGATCGTCACTGCGGAACGCAGGTTGGGCAGGGAAGGTGCCGCGCTGTCGTGGGGCACAACGGAAATCGAGGAGCGCGCCCCGCGCACGGTTGATGAATTGCTGGCAGGCGAGCCCTCCTTCTCCCTCTACCGGCGGCAGACCTCTCTCTTCGGAAACCCGACCTCGTCCGGGGTGAGCCTGCGTCGGACGGGTGCGACTGCTGCGGCGCGCAGCCTCGTGCTGCGGGACGGCATTCCCCAGAACGACCCCTTCGGCGGCTGGATTTCCTGGGCGCGCTATCGTCCGGAGCTTCTTTCCTCGGTAAGAGTTGTGCCGGGCGCCCAGGCAGCTGTCTGGGGGAACCAGAGCCCGGCGGGAGTGGTCCAGCTTACGAGCCGGGAGCTCCGCAGGAGCGGACTGCGAGCACGGCTCATTTCGGGATCCCATGGAACCAACGCAGTGTCGGGAGTGGGGGAGTTTGTATCCGAGGACGCCACGCTGGCGGCCCGGGTTGCGGGTTCCACTCTGCAGTCGGATGGATTTTACGGATTGCGGGCCCGCCAGCGTGGCAGGGTGGACCGTCCCCTCGACCTCCTCACCCATGGAGCAGAGGTGCGTGCCGTCTGGCGCCCCACCGGGAATTTCACCATCGAGCCGACCCTTTCCTACTACGATGAAGAACGTGGGAATGGGACGGTGCTTTCCCGCAATGCGAGCGAAGCCCTCGACCTCTCCCTGCGGGTTACGAGGGAAAGTCCCCTGAGCACCTGGCAGGGTGTGGCTTACTATCAGCGCCGGGAGTTCGAATCCCTTTTTGCAGCAGTGGATGCGGCGCGGGGGTCGGAAGTTCCGGCCCTCAATCAATTTGATGTCCCGGGCGAGGGTGNCGGAGGGAGCTTGACCGCGACGNTGGACACCNGGAGCGGGGCGGAAGTGATTCTGGGCGCCGACCTGCGGCACCTTCGCGGCGAAACCAANGAGCTGGCCGGATTCGTCAACGGTGCTTTCCTGCGTCGGAGAAGGGCCGGGGGCAGCCAGTTCACCGGGGGCCTGTTTGCGAGGGCGGCCTACGAGACGGAGGGCGGACTGGGTCTGGAGGGCAGTGCGCGGATTGATTTCTGGAATCTCCGGGATGGAGAACGGGTGGAGCGCCGCCCGGCGACAGGCGCGGTGCTCCGCGAGGATCGCTTTCGTGACCGGGAAGGATTCGAGCCCTCCCTGAGCGTGGCCCTGAGTCGTCCCCTTTCCGACACGGTCCGCGTCAGGGCCTCCGCCGGGACCGCCTTCCGGCTCCCATCCATTAACGAACTTTATCGCCCGTTNCGTGTGCGNAATGACATTACGGAAGCGAACCCGGGGCTCAATCCCGAACGGTTTGTGAGCGTGGAGGCGGGCGTGGAGTGGAAGCCTGGAGATAACTTCTCGCTGGNCGTNAGTTTGTTCCATCACTGGATTCATGATGCCGTTGCGAATGTGCCCNTCACGGATCCGGTTGAGGCGGCCAGTATTGCGGGGTTTGTTCCTCCCGGTGGATCAGTGGCGCAGCGTCGCAACGTTGAGGCGGCCCGGGTGTGGGGTGTTGAGAGCCGGGCACGCTGGAGTCCGACTCCCTGTCTGGCCTTCACCCTGCGCCATCTGCTTTCGCAGTCCGAGTTCGTCGAGTCTCCGGACCAGAAACTTTTGGAGGGAAAGGGATTTCCACAGGCTCCGAGCCACCGTCTGGTGGCGGGGGCCGAGGTTGATCCCGCAGCGTGGCTGAGTCTGTTTGCGGAAATCGATGTCAGCAGCGGCCAGTTCGACGACGCCCTGGAGACCCGCTACCTGGGTTCGTGGTGGAGCGTGCGCCTCGGTGGCCGGGTGGCACTGAATCAAAATATTTCCCTGCAGGCCCGGGTGGAAAATCTCTTCGACGAGGAGATTCCCACCGGGTTGAGCAGCTCGGGTCTCCAGTCCACCGGCTTGCCGCGATCGCTCTGGCTGAACGTCAACTGCCGGTTCTAGCGGCGGGCACCACCGCTGAATCCAGTTCCGGGTCGAGATCTCCGGTCTTCGGTGTTTCCGGTGCTGGCCTTTCCCGCGGTCCGCAAAGACGCGTGAAGGAGTGACCCGGCCGGGTTGTGCTTGGAATTTCAGTGAGGTCAGTCTTGATCCCAGTGATGAGACCTAGGGCGTCATGGGCAATGGCAGTTGCCATGGGATTGGCATCGGTCGGGACCCTGCCGGGCAAAGACACGCGGGAGTCCCTGCGGGAACGGCTCGAGAAGTCGGGAGAACCGCGTATTCTCTTTGTGGGAAACAGCTACAGTTTCAAGATCCCCGGGGTCCTCGCTCAGCTGGCGCGGAAGGAACAGCGGGAGGTGGTGGTGGAAAGAGTGACCAAGGGTGGGTGGACACTCCAGAAACACGCGGGGAGCGAGCAGACCCTCGCGAGAATCCGCGAGGCGAGGTGGGATGTCGTTGTGCTGCAGGAGCAGAGTCAGTTGCCGTCGTTCAGCAGAGAGCAGCGTGGCAAGCAGATGATCCCCCACGCGAAGATCCTGGTGGAAGAGATCCGCACCGCGGGAGCAGTTCCCGTCTTCTTTCAGACCTGGGGCCGCCGTGATGGAGATCGGCAGAATGCAGGAAGTTTTCCGGACGACACCTTTTCGAAAATGCAGGCCCGCCTTGTGGCAGGCTATCGCGAGGCTGCGAAGGCAGCGGGTGGAGTACTCGTGGTGCCGGTGGGGGAGGCGTGGGCGAAAGAGATGAGGGCGGGGAAGGGAAGGCGGCTCTACGCCGGGGATGGAAGTCATCCCTCCGCGGACGGGGTGCGCCATTCTGCGAGGATCTTTTATCAGTTCTTCTTCGGAGAATAGGAAATGACGAGAGAGCCAAGACTGCGCCCGGGCATCTCCTGCCTCGTAATGCTTGAGAGGATGAGGTGCGTGTGGGTGTGCTGTGGCCTGTCCGCCGCCTTTTTCACCGGGGAGGCCGCCGCCGTCGAGTTCGAGACCGGGATCAAGCCTCTCCTTGAGAGCTACTGCTTTGATTGCCATGGCGACGGGGCGAGCAAGGGGGGCGTTTCGCTAGATGACCCCGAGAAGGGTGCGCACAAGCTGGATAACCGGGAGCTCTGGCTGGGAATCTGGAAGAACCTGCGCACGGATCTCATGCCTCCGGCCAAGAAAGACCAGCCGACCGCGGAGGAGCGTGCGCAGTTGATTTCCTGGATCGAGCGCCGGGTCCTGGGGCTGGACCCGGCCAATCCTGATCCCGGGCGGGTGACCCTGCGTCGCCTCAACCGGGTGGAATACGGGCACTCGATCGAGGACCTCCTCGGGGTTGAGGTCAACGTGAATGATGCCTTTCCTCCCGACGACACCGGCTATGGGTTTGATACGATCGGGGATGTGCTGTCGATCTCCCCCCTGCTCATGGAGAAGTACCTTGCCGTGGCTGAGGGGGTCATGGCGGAGGCGATACCCCTTGAGTCCGGCCGCCCGCAGGCGGTGAAGATCGATCCCGGTAAAATGCGCAATACCAAGAACCGGTCGCGTTCGGCGCGCTTCATGCGGGCGGGTAGCGCCCACCGGGCGAGCACGTCCTGGGACGCGGGGACGGCTGGCGAGCATCACCTCGCGATCAGCTACCAGGTGGTGGCCCAGAGTGGAGCGAAGGATGCCCATGCTACCTGGCGCATTCTCATTGACGGCCGGGAGGTGGCCTCGCGTCCCATCAGCTTCGCAAGCAGCAGGACCAAGAGTTTTGAACTGGAGGTCACCCCGATGCTTGAGAAAGGGTCCCGCCGGCTGGAATTTGAAATGGTTCCGGGCGAGGGGGCAACCAGCGCGAATGTACCGTTGGCCGTGAAGGTGCTCAGCGTCGTGATGACCGGGCCTGCTGACTCGATGGCGTGGGGTAGTTACCCCGAGAGTGTTCGTCGCATCATCGACGGAGGGCCTCCGCCGGAGGGAAAGCTGGAGCGGGAACAGTATGCCCGCAGAATTCTGCGCCGTTACGCCACGCGGGCGTATCGCCAGCCGGTTGATGAAGAGACCCTCGATCGACTGATAGCGCTCGCGAGGGTGAAGTGGGAGGGCGACGGGCAGTTCGTGGCGGGCATCCGCTTTGCTCTCACTGCGATTCTGAGTTCACCCGATTTCCTGCTTCGCGGGGAGTCGTCAGGCAGCGGAGAGGGAGAAAGGCGGGCAGTTCCAATCGATGAGTATGCCCTGGCCACGCGGCTCTCGTATTTCCTCTGGAGCTCCGCGCCGGACGAGACCCTCCTCAACGAGGCAGGTGCCGGAAAACTGCGCACAAACCTGCGAGCGAATGTCGATCGGATGCTTGCTGACCCGAAGTCCGAGCGGTTTATCCGCAACTTTGTCGGGCAGTGGCTGCAGATCCGGGAACTGGAGGGGAGAATCTTCGATACGCCGCTCCTGCTCGGAATCAAGGACGGGAACCGGGCGAGGCAGATCTTCAATCTCTACACCCGGCAGGACATGATGCGGGAGACCCAGTTGTTCTTTAGGCATATCCTGAAGGAGAACCGCCCCGCGGTGGAACTGATCACCGCGGATTACGCATTTGTAAACGACCGGCTCGCGACCTTCTATGGAGTGGAGGGTATCCAGGGAAAGGAGTTTCGCAAGGTGAGCCTGGCCGGGAATTCCCGGGAGGGTGGAATCCTGACCCAGGGGAGTTTTCTGCTCACCACTTCCAATCCGGACCGGACATCTCCCGTCAAGCGGGGGCTCTATGTCCTCGACAATCTCCTCGGGGTTCCGCCTCCGCCTGCGCCTCCCAACATTCCCGCTCTCGAAGAGTCGCAGAAGAAACTGGGGAAGGAGGCCACGGTGGAGGAGTTGATGGCGCATCACCGTTCCCAGCCCCTCTGCCATTCGTGCCACGCACGACTGGATCCCATCGGCCTGGCGCTCGAGCGCTACAATGCGCTTGGGCAATGGCGGGAGGGAGAGAGATTTGAGACGGCCGGAACGCTTGTCACGGGTGAGGAGTTCGAGGGTGTGAGCGGACTCCGGGACGTGTTGGCGGGGCCCCGCAGAAAGGACTTCCACCGGTGCTTCACCGAGAAGTTGCTAACCTATGCGGTGGGCCGGGGGGTGGAATACTACGATGCGCCGGCCGTGGATGGTGTTATCAGGCAGGCCGAGGACGCGGGTGGGGGACTGCGTGACTTCCTCTACGGGATCGTGGAGAGTGTGCCGTTTCAGATGAAGCGAGCCGAGTAAGGGGATCCGCGAAACTGGAATATCGATATGGCGGTGACCCGTATGCCGCGTGGGGAAGGAATCCCCTTGCTTGTTGGTATGGAAACCTGGATCATGAGCGGAACCTGAATTGACGATGAGTTTTCCGAGCGAACAGACCGGCCGTCGCACGTTTCTGCGGGGTCTTGGTGCATGCATCACCCTGCCCGGGATGACTTCGCTGGCGGGCGCAGCAACTGCTGCCAAGACAGGATCCCGGGGCCTCACCGCCTCAGGTGCTCCGCTGCGTACTGCCTACCTTTACGTTCCGAACGGGGTGATCATGGACAAGTGGCGTCCGGACGGTTTTGGAAGTGACTTCAAGTTCAACGAGAGCATGGCTCCGCTGGAGCGCTTCCGCAACGATCTGCAGATCGTGAAGGGCTTCGCGCAGGTGGAAGGGAATCCGGGCAAGGACGGCGCCGGAGATCACGCCCGGGCCAACGCGACCTTCCTGACGGGGGCGCGTCCCCTGCGTACATCCGGAGCCAACCTGAAGGTGGGAATCTCCGCGGACCAGCTTGCTGCCCGCTTCCTCGCGGCGGAGACCCGGCTTCCCTCCCTGGAGCTCACCTGTGAGAGAGTACGAAATACCGGGGCATGCGATGCAGGCTATTCCTGCGCCTACCAGTATAACATCTCCTGGCGATCCGAGCATCTGCCCGCCACCCCTGAGTCAAATCCCCGGGCTGTCTTCGAGCGTATCTATGGGTCGGGGAGCCCGGAGGAACGGACTGCCAATGCCGCCCGCCGGCATGTGGAGCAGAAGTCGATCCTCGATTTCGTGCAGGACTCGGCCCGCAGGATGGAGCAACGTCTCGGACGTGAGGACCGGGAGAAACTTGACGAATATCTCACCGGCGTCCGCGAGGTGGAACAGCGTATCGAGCGCGTTGAGCGGCTGGGCCCCCCTGCAGATCCAGGCCGGCCTGCCCCGGATGGGACCCCGCGCGATTACCGCGAACATATCCGGATTCTCTTCGATATGATGCTGCTCGCGTTCCAGAGTGACTCGACGAGGGTGGTCAGTTTTCTCATTGGACACGACGGGAGCAACAGGAGCTTCCGCGATATCGGAGTGAGCGGTGGACATCACGATCTTTCCCATCACGGGAAGGATGAGGAGAAGATGGAACTGGTGAGCCGGATCGACCGTTTTTACAGCGAGGAGCTGGCCTATTTCCTCGAGCGCATGAAGGAAGCGAAGGATGCGGATGGAAATTCGTTACTCCACAACTCGATGGTGGTCTGGGGAAGTGGCCTGTCGGATGGTCACTGGCACACCCATGTTGACCTGCCAATCGTGGTGGCGGGGAATGCGGGCGGTAAATTCCAGCCGGGGCGGCACGTCGACCTTGGGGAGACCCCCCTCAACAACCTTTTCGTCCGTATGCTGGAAGAGGTCGGCATGCCGGGGAAGAGTTTCGGGGACTCGACCGGGAGCGAGAGGAGAGTCTAAGGCGAATTTTATCGGCCTCCTCGGCCAGCGGGCTTCCCACGCAGGTCAAAATGGGCACTGCGCTGGTAGTGTTTCCTGCGGTTATTGCGGAGGGTGACCTCTACCGTGGTCTGGACTGTGAAAGAGGGGAGCGCGCCGGGGAGCTCGGGAACCTCGTGGACGAGACGTGAGCTCATTGCATCGTGCAGGATGGAGGTGTTGCGGACATCCAGAGAGCGCGATCCGAAGGGCCTGCGGTCCGTGTAGCGGGGTCCCGAAGCAGGGCCGCGGCCGAACATCTTGCGGGGGCGGCCGATCGAAACGACATCCTGCACGACCACGTGGCTTTCATTGCAGTCGATGATTTCCTGAGAGCGTTCTCCGACCAGTCGTTCGATCGTGATATCGATGTTGCGGGAGTTGAGATCAATGGTCTCCTCGGTATTGCCGCCCTGCTCGGGGGCGATGCTCGCAATCAGCCCCAGATGACAATCCTCACAGCCCTCGAGGACAAGGGAAGCCAGGGGGTTGGTGTCGAGAGCCACCACAGGCACGCGGACCCTCTCTGCATCGACCAGCCAGAAGGAATCGGTTGCGTGGCCGGTGACCATCAGCAGGCCACCCGACAACCCGCAGGTGCCCTGCTCATTGCGTCCGTCAAACATGATGGGAAGGGTCTGCTTTCCATTGTCCTCGTTCTCAACCTTCCATTTCTCAATGGTGCCAAACAGGAGGACGCGCACATCGTCGTGGCCCTTGTTGTAAATCATGGGAAGTATCTGCCAGTATCCGGGATTTCGAGACCTGAAATCGATGGTGGTATGCCTTCCCTCAGGGTTGAGCCTGAGAATGGCCTCCCGGTCAATAATCAGGGTGACTCCGGGACGGGGGATGTCAATCCGGTCAGAGACGGTGTATGTGCCGCCAAGTACCACCGTGTTGGTTACGTTGCGGAGACCCCACTCGATCGCCAGCTGGGGGTCGGCATGGCTAAACAGAATGGCGTCGTTCCCGGGATGCCGGGCGACCGTGGTGTCGTCCTTTCGCTGGATGAAGACGGTGTCTTGCCGCCACTCGGCTCGCACGAGTGAAGTCGTCGACAGGGTGAAGACAGTGAGAAGGGGAAAAAACCGGCTCATCAGATGTCTGATTCAAGACGGTATCGGAGCAATGTCGACAGGAGAAGAGCGGGTGGTCCCGGGGACGGTTCTTGTCACCCGCGGAAGAGTGTAGTTCTCTCCCGGCGTGACTCGCCTTCTTCTCTACGTGGCCTGGCTGGGGGCTGCCGTTTCGGTTTTCAATGTGGGATTGGCATCGGACTACAGTCCCGGTGCACAGCACAATTACACTCATGCGAGTGGTGCCGTCCCGCGCGATACCTACCAGTACTCGCTCTGGGTGCCGNAGGACTACCGGAAGGAGCGNGCCTACCCGGTTGTGATCTATCTTCACGGGGGTGGGAAGGGCCGCAATCATCCGAACGAAGGCAAGCGCAACATGGTTTCGGCCCGTCTCGTCGATAACCAGAGGTGGTCTGATGCGGGCTACAGTGGCAATGCCCACGGCCAGTTCGGNTATCTGCATGTGGCTCCTGTGAAACCCATTGCGAGATGGGAGCCGGCCAGGTTCAAACGAATGATCGACCACGTGAAGGAGAGGGTCACCATCGATGAGAACCGTATTTACGTCATGGGCTTCAGCATGGGAGGGCAGGGCACGTGGAGGGTCGGATGTGCTGACGAGCACGGGGAGGGCTATCGGATCGCNGCCATGATGCCCCTCGGGGCCTGGGGATGCGGAGAGGTTGAGAGGGGAACAACCGCCCGGACCTGCCGGACGTTGAAAACNGCTCTCTGGGTCCAGCATTGTCCCCTGGACCATGTTTCAAGAATCTCGGAGCAGATACCGCTCTACCAGAACCATATTGATTGCGGCGGTTATGGAAGGTTTACGATGATCCCGGGGCGGGGGCATNTCAGTCGCCCGGGCGGAGATGATCGGGAAGGCTTCAGCATGCGGATGGCATGGATGCTCTCGCAGACCTATGGGACGCCCTTCAATTACTGCGTCGAGATGGATGGCGGGGTCATCCTCGAAGTCATCAAGGGCGAGCGCTCCTTTCTCGGGGATTCNTGTCGGTANGGATTCTTTGAGCCGGGCACTGTCATCCGGATCACNGCTCCGGAAACNCGGGAAGGGCGCCCCTTTNTAAAGTGGGCTTCCTCCGGGGGGACCTTCGAGGATGCAGGTGAGCGGAGGGCGCTCTTTACGGTGGGAGCTTCAGANGCCCAGCTCGNCGCTATTCATGAGGGCCAAGTCCGGTTGACGGTGAGCGGAGGGGAAGCCTCGCCTGCTCGGCCGGAACCGGGACAACTGGTGACTGTGACCGCTNCTCCGCGGGAGAGGGCNGATCGAGAGGTTCTTTACTGGACCACGGATGGCCCCCTCGCCCTCGCTCAGCCCNACGCAGCAGAGATCACGTTCCTCATGCCTGCGCAGGACGTTAAGGTGAGNGCTAACTGGGCAAGGGCGAAATAGGCTTGGTTTCTTTCTGCGGTGGACGGGACGGGGGCTCTTCTTTACAAATCAAANCCATGAGAACACTGGTTTGCATCATGGTCGTCCTGGGGCTCGTTGGTGNGCAAGAGNTCGGGGCAAAGGATCTCCGGTCCGGGGACTACACCATCAGGCAGTCATGGAAGCAGGAGCAGAATTACGAACGGCCCTACCTCGTTTCGGTTCCCGAGACCGGGAGGGGTAAGCTGCCCGTNGTGGTTTTCCTGCATGGGAATGGAGGGAATGCGCGCGGTGCAATGCAGGGTTTTCTGAGACGGCACCGGATGCTGGCGAAGCGCTACATCGTGGTGTGCCCGGAGGGTTACCTCAAGAGCTGGAACATTGTTTCGGAGCGTTCCAAGGCTGANGACCTCGGCTTCGTTGAGGCTATCGTAGAGAAGCTGTCCGGTTATGACAACGTGCAGGCTGATGACTTCAGCATTATCGGGAGCTCGAACGGGGCNGCCNTGGTGAACCAGATGGCGATTGAGTGCCGTTTGCCGCACATACGCAACTATGTAAGTGGCGTCAGCCCGCTNAATGCNTACCAGCATGATGGGACGAACTTCAAGGCGAGGGGTGAGAACAATGGCTATCGGGAAGCCGTCGAGCCCCTGGAAGGAAAACGAATCATGAACATTTCCGGGACAGAAGACCGGTTGGTGCCCTACCGGGGAGGTCCGTCGAGGGTGATTCCGGCCAAGGGGGGNAAGCTCGCGTTCGTCGATGCGGAGCAATCGATTTTTCTCTGGGCGCGGGCCATGGGTTTTGACGGAAAGAAACTTGAAGCTCCCAGTCGGGTTAGGGGCAACCTTCAGGTGTTCAGCTACCTGGATGGAGCTGTTATCCACTACAAGGTCGTCGGTGGTGGGCATGGCGCGATGGGCGCGGTCGGGGAGGCTCTCCTGCTTGATTTTCTCGAGGGTGGNCGGCGTTAGAAGACCGCCTCGCAGGCGATCTTGAATCCTAGGGGGAGCAGGGGGGAGACTCCCGGGAAGGCGTGCTTGGGCCGCAATGGGTTAAAATGTAGACAAAAAGTCGACANAAATGNNAAAANGNCCNTTTTTANCCTTNAGTCTAATTTTTGTCTGGAAATNTNGGGAAAAGTGGANGATGTCTTCATCGNCAGAANTTTGACCAATGCANCAGTTCCTTTCCCTCTCCAAGGCTNCCGCTNCGNCGGACCGCCCGGNGAGGACNGTTCNANNGGCGCGGGAGTGGGCCTACCTTCGGCTTGCCAGCGTCGTTCTCCAACGTCCCCTTTCCGCCGCGGGAATCCCCGCTTCGCTGGAGCGTGGGGAGGGAAGGGAACTGTTTTCCGATCTCTACCAAGGCATGCAGGCCAGTTGGCCGGAGGGGGCTTTGTCCCCGGACGGGCGGCCTGGCCTGCTGCTGCGTAGTTGATGGTGAGTGGGTCGGCGGTGATTGGCCAAGTCACCGTCGGCCCCATGCCATCGGGCTCCTTGGCGGGAGCAGACGGAGGGAGTCATCGGTCAATCTCCGACAAGGGCCCTCAAGGGTCCAGATCAAACACTCACACATCAACTGCCATGAAATTAAATGCATCCATCAAGAAGCCAAATCGTCACGTCGTCATTGTCGGGGCAGGCCCCGGAGGCCTGACCTCCGCCATGATCCTCGCCCACCGGGGCTTCCAGGTGACAGTCCTCGAGAAGGGGGATCGCGTCGGCGGGCGTAATGCCGAACTGCAGGCCGGTCCGTATTCCTTTGATACCGGACCGACCTACCTGCACCAGAAGTTTACGCTGGAGGAGATGTTTGCGGAAGCTGGCCGCTCCCTGGATGATGAGCTTGACCTGATCAACCTCGACCCGATGTCCCGCCTCACCTGGGGGGATACCTCCCTGCACACAACCAGCGATGAGGAGGCCATGGCCCGGGAGATTGAGCGGGTATTTCCGGGGGAAAGCGAAGGGTTTTATCGTTTCATGGAGGATAACGGGGCCAAGTTGCGCACCCTCTACCCGTGTCTCCAGGCTTCCTACACCCGGGCGCGCGACATGTTCAGGCCCCAGCTTCTCAAGGCGCTGCCCTACATGTCCTCCCGTGACAGTGTTTTCACTCACCTGGAGCGTTACTTCAAGGATGAGCGGCTCCGNCTGGCCTTCACCTTCCAGTCGAAGTATCTCGGAATGTCACCCTGGAAGTGCCCTTCTCTCTTCAGCATCCTGGCCTACACAGAGTACAAGTTCGGGGTCTTCCACGTGCAGGGGGGGCTGTGCCGGATCTCCGGGAAAATGGCGGAGATCGCAGAGAGCAACGGTGCGGAGATCCGTTTGGACTCACCCGTGTCCGAGGTGCTCACGAGCGGTCGCCAGTCCAAGGGAGTGCGCCTCGAGTCGGGAGAGATCATCAAGGCGGATGCCGTTATTGTGAACGCTGATTACGGCCATGCGGCGACTCGACTCCTGAACGGGAGCGGAGTGCCGGACCGGAGGATGCGTCGCAAGGGCTTTTCCTGCTCCACCTTCATGCTCTACCTGGGTTTGGACAAGATATACCGCGACGAGCCTCACCATCATATCATCTTTGCAGACGACTACCGGCAGAACGTAGACGACGTGCAGCGGGAGCGGACGGTTTCGCGAGACATGTCAATTTACGTCCGCAACTCCTCTGTGACTGACCCCCATGTGGCCCCGGAGGGACACTCAGGGTTGTATGTTCTCGTTCCGACCATCAACCTGCGGCATGGGCAGGACTGGGATTCGATCCGCTCGGAATATCGGGAGAAGGTATTGCAGCGTGTGGAGCAGCGGACCGGAATGAGTGACCTCCGGGATCATATCGTGGAGGAGCGAGCCATCACGCCGCAGGGGTGGCAGGACGATTATTCGGTCTACATGGGCGCAACGTTCAACCTGAAGCACACCATCAACCAGATGCTTTATTTCCGGCCGCACAACCGTTACGGGAAATACAGCAATCTCTACCTCGCGGGAGGGGGGACGCATCCTGGAAGTGGACTGCCGACCATTTACGAATCCGGCCGGATCAGCTCGAACCTNGTTTGCGAACAGTTCGGGCTGCGCTTCCCGAAGGTCGACCTNGCCAGTTTTGCGATCGGCCTGGAGGAGGGGGTGCCGCCGACTCTGAAGGAGCGGGAGCTTCAGCCGGTGTAACCAGATGCGACTTTGGCGTTACCTCAGNTTCTTTCGNGCGCTCTTCGATNCGAAGAAGGNCCTTCANATTGAACAGATNGAGGGACTGGGTCTCCTCGCGGTNAAGATCGCGCAGATGTATTCCGTGCGGGAGGATCTAATCGGGGCNGACAAAAGCAGACAGTTGCGCCGNTTCCTGGAAGATGCCGCTCCCGCATCGAGGGCTGCCATCGAGGGCCGCTTCCTGGATGCCGCATCTCCTGCGCTGCTCGCGGACCTGGAGGATTGGGAGCAGGTGCCCATGGCAACCGCNTCCGTGGGGCAGGTCCATCGTGGAAGGTTGCGTGATGGGTCAGTGGTCGCAATCAAACTCATCAAGGCCGACGCGCGAAAGGAGTTCGTGGCACAGGTCAAAGCCCTTCGGAGGGCACTCCGGGCCATCCTGGTCTTCTACCCCAAGCTCGGGCGGGTAGCGGATCCCCTGGGCGCGCTGGCCTCGGTTGAAGAAAGCACGTTGCGGGAGCTCGACTTGAGAACGGAGGCTGCCGGGAGCGCCCNNCTGGAGGTCATTCGTGATGAAGGACGNGAGTGCCTTCCGCATCTTGGACAGCTTGAATTNCCGCGCGTCTNNGGGGATTATTCCGGACGCGAGATCCTNGTCAGNGACTGGCGNGGNGAGCCCTCCGTGAACGCATTGATCGCNCGGGGNGAGTTCGGGTATGAGGATGCCCTGAAGCTGTTCAGGATCCACGGCTACTTTCTTTTCCTGCGTGGGATTTTTCACGGGGACCTTCATCCCGGCAATGTGCTGTATGACGGGAAAAAGTTCATCTTCCTCGACAACGCCAACGTCGAGACTGCNTCGCCCCGNCTGCGNGAGGGNATCCTCGGAATGCTCGTNGCCCTTGGTGAAGATGAGCTGGATACGGCCGTGAAGTGTCTTGCCGGGCTATCTCTTGTTCCGCTTCCGGAGGAANGCCNGGAGCGNCTGGCAGNTGGCATGNCGGAGCTNTACCGGGGTTTTCGCGGAAAGACAGTGAGCGAGNTCAGCCTGACGCANCAGATGACCGGNACGGTGAAGCTGGCGGTCGACTGTGGCGTGGAATTTCCNAGCCAGGCNTTTCCCGTGATCAAGAGCTTGATGAATCTGGACGGGATCGTNCGGGCCTGCGCTCCGGATGCGGTNCTGCTGCGGGACACCAGTCGCTTCCAGGANGATTGGGCCGCCTATGCGGCGGGACACGCGGAGGCGGTNGCCGTCTGAGATCGCCGGTTNTTCCTTCAGGGCCTCTTCCCGGGCGGGGAANTAGTGCCGGTCTTCCGTNGGCTGGCGGCTTCCTCTTGCCTGCGGGCCAGCTCTCTCCGTAACTCCTGCAGTCGCTCAGCGAGGTGTGGCTCCCGGGCAAGGTTGTTTTTTTCATCCGGGTCCGTGGTGAGGTTGTAGAGCTCTTCACCGTCCGGCCACTTGCCGTAACGCCAGCGCTGGTTGCGGAGGGCGTAGCCAAGGGTGGACCCGCGGCTTACAACACTGTAGGAGTATTTCTTCCGTCCTTTTCGACCCGGGTGACCAAGCAGAGGGCGAAGGGAAACCCCCTGCAGGTCCGGTGGAGGAGTGAGTCCGGCAAGGTTGGCGAGGGTCGGGTAGATATCCACGAGTTCGACCATTGCCTCCGAGGTGGTCCCGCCCTTGGTCAGGCCCGGGGCCCGCAGGATAAAGGGGACCCGTGCCCCGATGTCGAACAGGGTTACTTTCCCCCAGAGGAAGTGATCGCCCAGGTGGTATCCGTGATCAGATGTGAAGAGAATAATGGTGTCCTCCCACTGACCGGTGGANACCAGGGCGTCGAGGATCAACTTCAACTGTGCATCGATGAATGAGATGCAGGCATGGTATGCCTGCATGTATTCCCGGCGCAGACCGTCGTTTTCCTTGCCCAGTTCGAAGCCAAAGGCCTGAAACCGTTTCGACATCGCCGTGCCGGGTAGCCCGTCCCAGAGATCGGGCCTGTCGGGCTGATACGAAATCCCGTCCAGCGGGTAGAGGTCGAAATACTTGTCAGGTGCCAGAAAGGGGACGTGGGGTTTCTGCAGGCCGCAGGCAATGAAAAAGGGTTTGTCACCGTAAGTCTTCTCCCTGAGCCATCTGGTGACCTGGCGAGCGTTTTTTCCNTCCTTGTGCTGGTCGTCCTCNAGGCCACTGCGCCCGTATCCGGGGGGAGTCTGGGCATCCAGCTTGCCGGCAACCTTCCTGCGCAGGGCCTTCCACTTCCTGCGGTTGGCTCGTTCCTCGACCGAACCGTGTTCCTCCTCGAACTGTTCGCGGGCCTCCCGCACGACCTGCAGTTCGTCATTCTGGAACCGGTGGAACTCGTGCCAGGCGGTCTCACCGTGTTCGTGTCTGGTGGAGTGGAAGACCTTGCCCGTGCTTCCAGTCCAATATCCGTTTTCCTTGAAGAAGCGGGGAAGGGACAGGGTTCCCGGTCGCTCCTCGCGGATGTCAGCCGTATTGTTGAGGACGCCGGTAGACTCGGGATAGAGTCCGCTGAGGAGGGAAGCNCGGGAGGGTCCGCAAACTGGATACTGGCAGAAGGCCCGGTGGAAGGTCATGCTCTGGGAAGCCAGCCACGAGAGGGTCGGTGTGTGGATCTCAGCATAGCCAGATGGAGAGAGGTGGGTATTGAGGTCGTCGCAGACGATGAAGAGTATGTTCCTCCTGTCTCCGCCCGCGGCTTTCTTCCGGGAAGCAGGAGATGGGGATTTCTTTTCGGAGCGGCCAGGACTGTTTCCAGCTCCCTTCTGCCAGCGGAAGGTTTCGCCCTCGATCACCAGGTCGCGTCGGGCATTCAAATTTTCCCGGGGTTCAGCAAAGGTGGCGGGCGCGGTCCTGCGGAGCTCCGCAATCCGCTCGGCGTTNTCGGGGTCGCCGGCCAGATTGGTCCACTCGTGCGGATCCTTGCGGAGATCGTAGAGTTCCTCNCCGTCTTCCCCATAGCGAATGTAACGCCAGTCGCGATTGATCACGGCATACTCGCCGGGGTTCATATGGGGGAGAAAGACATTACGGTCCCCGGCTGCGGAGGGACGGGCCAGCGAGGCAGCCAGCGATTTTCCTTCAAGTGATTGGGCTGGTTTTGGCAGGCCGCACATCTCGACGAGGGTCGGGTAGATGTCGATCAGGCTGACGGTCACGTCGCTCACGGCGCCCTGGGTGACTCCCGGCCCGGCCCAGATGAAAGGAACATTGGACGTGCGTTCCCAGAGGGTGTGCTTGCCCCAGTCTCCTTTCTCGCCGAGGTGATATCCATGGTCGCTCCAGAAGACGATGATGGTGTTGTCTGCATGGGGGCTGTCAGCGAGGGCGTCGAGGATGCGACCGACCATGGCNTCCGCATAGCTCATGCAGGCCAGGTAGCCGTGGATGGCATCATCCCACGCCTCGAGGTCTTGCAGCCTTTTGACAATGCGCGAGCGGCTCGTCTTGATCCTNCGNATCTTGTCGGGGAGGTCGTCAAGATCTCCTTCCCGGGTTGGAGGCAGTGCTATCTCCGCTGGATCGTAGAGATCGAAATATTTCTTGGGACAGTAGTTGGGATAGTGTGGAGCATAGAGCCCCACAGCGAGGAAGAATGGCTTTTCGTGGGTTTTCCCAAGCTGCTCGATTGCCCAGTTGACGCGGATGGTGTCGGCCATTTCCCCTTCCNTGCGATTGGGAAGGGCCGCCCATTCGAGGAACATGCCGCCCGTGATTTTCTGGCCCCGGTTGTAGAGGCTCGCAGGGAAGGGCTCCGGGAGAGGTGTCCCCTCGCTCCATGAGTCGAGGGGCCAGCCACTGGTGCGTTGGGAAGGGTTGCGCAGAAAAAACGTGCTCCAGCCCCGCTGGTCGATGGCACCTGCTGGATGGTGGTAGAGTTTGCCGGCGCCGAGGGTGTTGTAGCCGGCCCGCGCGAAGCTCATCTGAAGTCCCTCGATCTCCGGATTGTGGGCGAAGTAATTCGCTGTGCGGTAGCAGCCCGTGGTCGAGGCGAACTGTCCGGAGAAGATCGCTGCCCGGGAGGGAGCGCAATACACACCNGCCGCGTGGGCATTAGAGAAGAGGGTGCCGCGGGCGGCGAGCTTATCGAGATTAGGAGTGATGGCCCGAGGACCGGCCCTCTCGCCTGCTTTTCCGCTGGCAACCATGCAGCCGAGCCAGTCGTTCATGTCGTCGACTGCAAGAAAGAGGACGTTGGGGGCCTCGGCCTCCGCAGGCAGGGTGAGGCAGGAGAGGAAGGAAAGGAGAATGCAGGAAAAGCGTTTCATTTTTGGCGTGGGGGAGGATCTCATGGCAGAGATAAGATTGCCGACCTCTTTCGGCGACAAAGATTCAGGGCGGCCCCCGTCGGATTCGTTCGCCCTTGTGTCTCCCCGCGCTGTGCGCTGTGATGTGCCAGCCGGGGAAGGCGTCCTCTGCACGAACCTGCCATGATGATTAGAATCCTGCTCCCGCTCCTCTGTGTGGTTGCGTTTTCGGCCCNGGCGGAAGACTGGCCCACCTGGCGGTATGATGTCCAACGGACGGCTGAGAGTCCGCAAGTGTTGGCAGATGACCTGGGCCTTCTGTGGAGCCGGGAGCTTCTCCGGCCGCTNCCNGCNTTCAACGATGTCCGNTTGCAGTTCGACGGNGGNTANGAGCCGATCGTGAAAGGAAAGCGGCTCTTCATGGCTTCCAACCGGGAGGATAAGGTCATGGCTCTCGATACCGGGTCAGGTGCCCTGCTGTGGGAGGCCTTCGCGGATGGGCCGGTCCGGCTTGCGCCGGTGGCGTGGAAGGACAAGGTCCTCTTCGGAGCGGACGATGGGTGTTTCTACTGCGTAGAGGCCGCTACGGGTAAGGAGGTGTGGAAGGTCCGGCCCGTGCCATCAGCACGCAAACTGATTGGCAACAAGCGCCTCACCTCGGTCTGGCCAATTCGAGGCGGTCCCGTGGTGCAGGATGACCNGGTTTATTTNGCGGCCGGGGTCTGGCCGTTTGAAGGCGTGTTCATTTTCTGTCTGGAAGCGGAAACNGGAGAGCAGGTCTGGGTCAATGACAGCACCGGGCATCTCTACGGTGGTCAGCCGCACAACGCGGTNGCAATAGGGGGNATCGCACCACAGGGGTATTTGCTCATTGATGATGACGAGCTGGTTGTTCCCAGCAGCAACGCTTATCCGGGCCGCTTCGATCTGAAGACAGGGAAGCTCAAGGATTTCAAACTTCCTCTCGGCGGGCGGGTGCCGGGNGGTTGGTACGCCTCCCTGGCAGGAAAAAGCGAGGAAAAGAAGGGAAAGCGCAGGAGTTTGCTGGCCGACATGGGGATCAACTATGTGCGCCACGAGGATCGCCTGCGATTCGAGGGTAAGCCGGAGGTGCGCACCACTATCAGAGCGGGAGATCGGGAAATTCGTTTTGGTGAGGGCTATGAAAATGTGCCCGGAAAGATTCACTCCATGGCTGTTGCGGGCGGGAGGCTGTTCGTCACTACTGCAGCGGGCGGACTCTATGCGTTTGGGAGCGGTGCCCCGGGGACGAACCACCGCCATACGAATCCAGCCCCGCTGCCGGTCCAGGCTACCGACTTTTCGAGCCAGCTCCTGCGTGAGATTCCGCGGCATGGCTATGGAGTGTTCCTGGGCCCGGTTGGTGCTGATACGCTGGTGCATCTCGCTTCCGAGACCTCTCTCAGCCTGGTGGTGGTGGAAAA
This sequence comes from Roseibacillus sp., assembly GCA_002721695.1. Taxonomy (GTDB): domain Bacteria; phylum Verrucomicrobiota; class Verrucomicrobiia; order Verrucomicrobiales; family Akkermansiaceae; genus Roseibacillus_B. Next base: position 42,956 of record PBLI01000072.1, read on the forward strand.
GGAAGCTCACCGTGTGCAAGTCCTTCGGCGGGCCCTCTCCCGAGCGGGGGTCTACGGATCGCGGGTTGCGGTTTGGCAGGATGATCCGGCCGTCTTCGCGATGCCGCCCTACTTTGCTAATTTTGTCGTGCTTGGGGAGGAGATGCCAACCGGTGAGCGGGAGCGCATCTTTGAATCGGTCCGTCCCTACGGGGGGAAGCTCATTGTGCAGCGCGGCGGGGAAATCGACATCAGGCTGCGAGCGGGGTCCCTTCCTGGCGCTACAAACTATCATGGCGACTTCAAGCCGAGCCTCGATGAGCTGGTCAGGGCCCCGCTTGGAGTGCTCTGGTTCGACGATACCCTGGGCCACTTCAAACGTTCCCCGCAGCCCAAGGTTATTGATGGGGTGATGATCACGACCACCAAGGACTGGCTCGATGCCTCCACCCGCACGAAGAAGGCTCCCTGGTTTGACTATCGTCTCCTGCCTCCGA
>PBLI01000073.1 GCA_002721695.1 Roseibacillus sp.
GTGAAGGGAACCCAGGAACTGCCTGCCCGGTAAAGGCAATCAATAGTTCCCGGCATGCCCCGTCTGGAGGGAGGCCGCCCAGAGCTCTCTCCCTAAATCCACTCCTGAACCGCGCTCCTCACAAACGCGCCTCGCTGGACGGACCGGGCTGGCAGATGCTTCCCGCTTGCACAAGCCCACCGCCCCTCCTTTGCTGATTGCATGAAACGCACGGTTTTTCTCGGGACCTACACGCAGGGCGAAAGCAAGGGGATTTACTCGTGCCGGTTTGACGATGAAACCGGTGCCCTCACCGACTACCGCCTTGCAGCCGAAACCCCGAGCCCTTCCTTTCTCGCACTCCACCCAAATGGAAAATTCCTCTATGCCGTCAACGAGACGGACGATTACATGGGGGAAAACTCCGGCGCGATCACTGCCTTCGCCATCACCGACCCCGCCCGAGGTGTAATCCAGAAGCTCAACACCGTGAGCTCCCACGGTGCGCACCCCTGTCACCTCGCCATCACCCCCGGGGGAAAGGCCGTAATCATCGCCAATTACAGCGGCTCCACCGTCTCCTCGATCGAGATCAGGGCCGACGGCTCTCTCGGGAACACCCTGACCAAAATCACGCATCAGGGCTCCAGTGTCCTCAAGCCGAGACAAGCGGCTCCCCACCCCCACGCGGTCAACCTGGACCCCGCCAAAAAGTTCGTCTTCATTGCAGACCTCGGGATGGACGAGGTCCTCTGCTACGAGTTGCTCGATGACGGTCGTCTCAGCAGACAACGTGGCACGACCAAGGTCGCCCCGGGCTCCGGCCCCCGCCACTTCGCCTTCCATGCAAGTGGCAGGTTCGGCTACGTTCTCAACGAAATCAGCCGTACCATCACGGCCTTCCGCTACAATCCCCGGAACGGAGAACTCAATCAGGCCCAGACCATTTCCACCGTTCCGGAGGGCTGGACCAGAGGCTCGACCGCGGAGATCTTCATCCATCCCAACGACGAATTCCTCTATTCTTCCAACCGGGGCCACGACAGCATCGCCTGCTTCAGGATAGACCAGGAGAGCGGAAGGCTCACCCTGGTGGACATCGAGAAAACCGGTGGCCGGACCCCTCGCAATTTCAACCTCGACCCAAGTGGGCGCTGGATCATCGCCGCCAACCAAGCGAGCGGAGACCTGCATGTCTTCTCCATTGACCAGGAGACGGGTATTCTTGAGCCCGCCGCCGGCAGGGTCGAAATGCCCGATCCGGTCTGCGTGGTATTTCTGTAGGCCCCCTGCTGCAGTGGGACGGACACAGCCCACCACGGTGGCCGGATGATGTGATACACGGGGACACCCGCCCTCCCGATTGGCGTTGATCCGCCCAACTTTCTCGTCACCATGGAGGCGAAATGAAACCGTTCGCTGTCCCGGTCCTGACCCTGCTTCTCGCCTCCTTAACCTCGGCCAAGCCGCCGAACATTGTCCTCATCATGGCGGATGACATGGGCTACTCGGACATCGGCTGCTATGGGGGAGAGATCAAGACCCCCGTGCTCGACCAGCTTGCCGCAAACGGCCTGCGCTACACCCAGTTTTACAATACGTCCCGCTGCTGCCCGACCCGGGCCGCCCTCATCTCCGGTCTATATTCCCACCAGACCGGGATGGGCCTGATGGAAGGTGACCGTGGCTGGCCCGCCTACCGGGGAGTCATCAACAAGCGCTGCGTGACCATTCCGGAGGCACTCAAGAGCGCGGGCTACCGCAGCTACATGTCGGGCAAGTGGCACCTCACCCGCCACAAGAGCCCGAACGGAGATACCTCCGCCTGGCCCATGCAACGGGGATTCGACCGGTTCTACGGGACCATCACGGGTGCCGGCAGCTTTTATGATCCCGCCACGCTGTGCCGCGGCAACACCTACATCACGCCCGAAAACGACCCCGTGTATCAACCCGAGGCCTTCTATTACACCGACGCGATCAATGACAATGCGGTCGCCTTCATCGCCGATCACTGCGGGGACGATAAGGTGGCAGACAGGCCATTCTTTCTCTACGTCTCCCATACCAGTGCCCACTGGCCCATGCACGCTCCCGAAGCCGACATCGCAAAGTACCGGGGCGTCTACGACAAGGGCTATCCCGCCACCCGTGAGGCTCGCTACCGGAAGGCCATCGAAATGGGTGTCATCGACAAGAAGTGGCCCATGTCAAAGGGGCTCGATTGGGAGAACTTCCAGCACAAGGAATGGGACATCCGCTGCATGGAAGTCTACGCCGCCATGACCGAGGTCATGGACCGGGGCATCGGCCGGATTGTCAATGAGCTGAAGAAGCAGAAGCTCTTCGACAACACCCTGGTGATTTATCTGCAGGACAACGGGGGCTGCGCAGAGGGCTACGGACGGGCCAACAACTCCCACCAGAAGGATCGCTTCAAGTTCAAGCCGCTGGGCAGGGATGGCCTCCAGACCAAGATCTGGCCACCGATGCAAACCCGTGACGGGCGTTTCGTCCGCACGGGACCGGAAACCATGCCGGGAGCAGAGGACACCTTTGTCGCCTATGGCCCCGGATGGGCCAACGCTTCCAATACTCCCTTCCGCGGCTACAAGCACGATCCCTACGAAGGGGGCATCGGCACCCCCTTCATCGTGAGCTGGCCCGAGGGTATCGAAAAGCAGCGCAATGGCTCAATCGTGCATGACGTGTCCCACCTCATTGACCTCATGCCCACCTTCGTGGAACTGGGAGGCGCGACCTACCCGAAGCAATACGATGGCAACAGGATTCAGCCCATGGAGGGCGTCAGCCTCGCTCCAACCCTCTCCGGCAACTCCATCAAGCGGCAGGCCCCGCTCGGCTTCGAGCATCACGGCAACCTTGGACTGCGCGACGGCAAGTGGAAGATTGTCTCCATGTACCGCCGGGACCAGCCACGCAAATGGGAACTCTACGACATGGAGGCCGACCGGACGGAGCTCAATGATCTTTCGCAGAAAATGCCCGAGAAACTCAAGTCCATGGTTGCTGCCTGGCAGGCTTGGGCGGACCGGGTGGGCGTGCAGCCCTGGCCCATCCCCCGCTACACCGGAAAACGCTGAACCCCGCCCGCATTCAGCTGGAACAGTGTCCACAATGCGCAGACCCGGGCAGGCCCGCGCTTCCCTTCATTTGTTACCCGCTGCCTGACAACCTCCCCATGTATCTCTTCCTCATCCTCCTCGTCCCGCTCCTGCTGGTCCCGCTCCCGGCTACCAGCAAGCCTCACGTGCTCTTCATCGCAATCGATGACCTGAACGACTATATCTCGCCCCTGGACAATCATCCCGGGGTCCAGACCCCTCACTTTGAACGTCTCGCCCGGACCTCGGTCAACTTCGCGAATGCCCACTGCGCCGCGCCGGTCTGCCACGCCTCGCGGGTCGCCGTCATGACAGGAGTCCACCCCACCCGCTCGGGAATCTACCGCAACATGTTCGGGGCCCGGGGTCCACGCTGGCGACACGAATCCAAGCTCCTTGAGAAGGCAGTCGTTCTCTCCCAGCACTTCCGCGACCACGGCTACCGGGCGGTCGGTGGTGGCAAGATCTTCCACACCCTCCAGTGGACGCCCCACGATTCACAGAATGACCCGGAGGCCTGGGACGACTACCGGGGCGACCCGAACAACCCGATTGCTCCCGACTGGCCCCGGCCCAGACTGGTGCCCGACGAAAAGGCTGGCCTGACCAAGGGCCGGCCCCTCGGCGGGCACTCCCATCTCTTCGGGGCCGCCCCCTTGAACCTGCCCGACGAGCAAACGGGTGACCACATGGTGGTGGACTGGGCCCTTGAGCAGATGAAGGAGGCGAAAAAGGGCACCCCGCTCTTCCTCGCCGTCGGGCTCTTCCGCCCCCACATTCCCTGGGAGGTTCCCCAGCGGTGGTTTGACCTCTATCCGCTCGCCGGAGTGAACCTGCCCCCCCACCGCGAGGACGACCTCAACGACGCGCACCATCACGGCAGGACTCACTGGCACAAGTGGGTCGTCGAGAACAAGCAGTGGGAGAAATTCATGCAGGGCTACCTGGCAAGCATCTCCTACGTCGACCACCAGCTCGGCCGCCTTCTCGATGGTCTCGAGGCCACTCCGGCCCTCAAGAACAACACGATCATCGTTCTCTGGAGCGACCACGGGTTTCACATCGGCGAAAAGGCCAACTGGGAAAAATTTGCCCTCTGGGACCAGACCACCCGGGTGCCCCTTTTCATCCACGCCCCGGGAGTAAGCCGCGATGGTGCCGAGACCCGTCAGCCGGCCACCCTCACCGACATCTATCCCACCCTGTGTGAACTGGCCGCCATTCCCGTCCCCGAACAATGCGACGGCCTCTCCCTCGTCCCCCAGCTGAAAAGCCCCGAGCGCAAGCGTGGGCGCCTGGCGCTCTGCTCCTTCCAGTTCTGGAACGAAAACCGGCCCTCCCACGCAGTATCTGACGAACGCTACCGCTTCATCCGCTACGGAAACGGCTTCGAGGAACTGTACGACCTGAAGGAAGACCCCCACGAATACGAGAACCTCATCGACGATCCCGGACTCGCGGCCGTCAAGATACGCCTGGCAGCCGGTGTGCCGGAAGATGCTGCCCCCATTGCCACCCTGCCCAAGGACTCACCCCATCACCGCGCCAACCAAGCACGTAAGTGACATGGGCTCCATGCGCCCGGGCGAAAAACCCTGAGGCCGGGAGCGCGCGTCCACGACGTGGGCCGAACATCCGGAACGCTTCCCCGAACATGAGGCTGCCAGTCAACACCCTGTTGCTCCTGTCTCTCCTCACGTCCTTTTCCTCCACGCGGGGCGAGAAGGTCCTTGCTCCGTATGCGGGGCCGTCCCTTCCGGGAATCAACCGGTCCACCCTGAAGGGAAAACTCATGTGCGGCTATCAGGGATGGTTCGCCTGCCCCGGCGATGGCTCGAAGCTGGGCTGGGTGCACTGGGGCCGGGGGGCAAAGAGGACGCCCGGCCCCGGCAATGTCACCGTCGACCTCTGGCCGGACCTTTCGGAATATGGCCCCGGCGAGCGATTCAAAACAGCCTTCCTTCATGCCGATGGGCGACCTGCGGAGGTTTTCAGTTCCTACCGGAAAGAGACCGTCCTGCGCCACTTCCGCTGGATGGCGACCTACGGGATTGACGGGGCTTTCGTGCAACGCTTCGCCAACGGCCTGGCCTCCACCCGCCTCCGCCACCATAAGGATGTCGTCCTCGCCAACTGCCGGGAAGGGGCTCATCGCCACGGTCGGGCATATGCCGTGATGTATGATCTCAGCGGCCTGCGCAGCGGGCAGGTCCAGCGGGTGATCGCTGACTGGAAGATGCTTCGCGCCGCGATGAAGCCTGGTCAGGACGAGGCCTATCTGCATCACCGGGGCAAGCCCCTGGTCGCAGTCTGGGGTATCGGGTTTGGCGATAACCGGGCCTACTCCCTCGCGGAATGCGCCTCCCTGGTCGAGTTCCTGAAGGCGGACGGCTGCAGCGTCATGCTGGGAGTGCCAAGTGGCTGGCGCAAACTCGACCGCGACGCCGCACCCGATCCCGCCCTGCACGAGGTCCTCCGCAATATCGACGTCCTCAGCCCCTGGAATGTTGGCCGCTACAAAAGCTCCCGCGTCCTTTCCGGTCATGTGAAAACAATCTGGAAACCAGACACCGCCTGGTGCGCCAGAAACGGGGTCGACTACCTCCCCACCGTCTTTCCCGGGTTCAGCTGGCACAACCTCCATGGAGGAACGCTGAATCAGATTCCCCGTCGCAGGGGAGCATTCCTGTGGTCACAATTCGCAGCTGTCCGCGAGGTGGGAGCGCAAATGGTCTATGTCGCCATGTTCGACGAGGTTGACGAGGGAACGGCCATCTTCAAGTGCACCAATAATCCACCAGCCGGCGAGGGAGTACGGTTCGCGAGCTACGAAGGACTGCCCAGCGACCACTATCTCTGGCTCTCGGGAATGGGCGCCCGGATGATTCGTGCAGAGCTTCCCTACACGACCACCATGCCTGTCCGCGGGAAGGAGGACACTCCCGGAAACTGAGCGCGGCAAGTTCCCTTCCTGTCCCATCGGTCTCCGGGGTGATGCGCTTCACCGCCGGGAGTCCCCGCATTGACAGCACGCAGGTGGGCATCCATCCTGTGCCATGGCGGCGGCAGCGCGATTCGTGCTTTTTCTCCTGACCACTGCAACCTTTCTGCAGGGAGAGTCGCTGGAACTGGATGGCAGGCTCGTGCGGTTCACCCCTGCACCTACCCCCGGCCAGGTGCGGCCCTACCCTCGCTGCCTTGCCACCTATCTTTACGAGGTAGAGAAGGTGCATCGTGGAGCCTTCAGGGGAAGGCAGATCGTCGTTGCCAAGTGGGCGGTCTGGAATCGGACCGCCCTGCCCGCACTCCCCTCCGAGGTGAATACCATCGAACGACTGAAACTTGACCGCTTCGTCGATCACCCCGGCCTGAAAACCAGCAGGATCGTGGACGGCATTCGTGAACGGGAGCTCGTCCTCTACTACGACCCCTCTTCCCGGCCTCCTCCTGCGGTGGCCCGGGCCCTCACCCCGAAGACCGCGGAGCTGGCGAGCGGTGCGGTCGAGGGAGAGGCTCAAGGCTGGCTTTTCCTCGCGGACGAACTGGAGCATGCCCGCACGGGCCGCTTCTGGGAAAAGCCCTGGAAGGAGAGCTCCTGCGCCGGGGTGAGCCCCCTCCCGGCCCTGCTCGACGTCCAGAAGCGCCTGCGGGCCCTTGATGTCAACCTGCTCGTTGTCCCAGTGCCCACCAAGGTGAGCATCTACCCGGAACGCCTCGCGGAGGGACTGGAACGAAGCGAGGCCCCTACCGAGTACCTTCAGCTCCTCAGACACTCTGGCCTGCGCGTGCTCGACCTGCACCCCCTCTTCCGGGGCTACCGTGCCCACCCGGAACACGAGCTGCTCTACTGCGCGCAGGACTCGCACTGGACGCCACAGGCATGCCGGCTCGCGGCACGCGCCATTTATCGAACGCTGGAAGGAGAAGATCCGCCTCTCCTTCAGGAACAGGACCTCCGCCCTGCAACGCGCCACATCCGGGGAGATCTCGCCCGCATGCGCGCAGACCTCGCTCTCCCCCCGGAGCGCCTCTCCCTCGAGGAAGTGCGCTACCCGACCGGCCAGAACAGCCACGGCTATCATCACCCCGGGAGCGACCTCGTCCTCCTCGGGGACAGCAACGTGGCGGTCTTCAGCGACCCCCTGGACGGCTTGCATGGTCCCGCCGCGGGCCTGCCGGACTACCTCAGCGCCTTCCGCGGCCGACCGGTGGACGTCATTGCCTCCTTCGGGGACGGCGTGCACCAGGCCCGCCTGAACCTCTACCGGGGGCGCTCCCGGAGCGAGGCTGGCTACTGGAAGAACAAGAGCTGGGTGGTGTGGTGCTTCTCCATGCGGGAGTTCACCCGGGCAGCGCAGTGGAGCACCAAGGTCCCGGTTGCACGAAGAAAAACTGATTGAGGGAGCCCCCCGAGGCCGCCCGCCCCCCGCAGCGAGAACTCTCCGCCCTCCGAGTCACATGGCCCGCAATAGGATCAATTCCCATATCAATCTCCGCTCAAGTACCCGATAACCCATCTCCCCATCATCTGGTTTGGTTTTCAGCACGCCCATCTTCCTCTATGGATTCCTGCCCCTCGTGCTGGTGGTCTACTACCTGACCCCCCGGGCGGCACGCAACGGGTGGCTGGTCGTGGTGAGCTACTTTTTCTACGGCTGGGGCAATCCGCTGTATGTCTTTCTCCTCCTGTTCTCCACCATCCTCGACTACTTCTGTGCGCTGGGAATGCAAAAGGGCGGAGCGAGAGCGCGACGCCTTCTCCTCCTCGCCTCCCTCGCGGGTAACCTGGGGATTCTCGCTTTCTTCAAGTATTCCGGATTTCTCGCCCGCACCGCCCACGAACTGTCCGGCATTCCGGGCGCGGAAACTTTGGCCTGGCTGGGATCGATCGCCCTTCCCCTCGGCATCAGCTTCTACACCTTCCAGTCCCTGAGCTACACCATCGACGTGTATCGGGGGGAGATCGAGCCCACCCGCCGTCTCGTGGACTTTGCCGCTTATGTGGCCCTCTTCCCCCAGCTCGTGGCCGGACCCATCGTCCGCTATGGGCAGCTCGCCAGCGCCCTGCACAGCCGCCGGGAGACACGGCGGCAGTTTACGGACGGCATGGGAATCTTCATCATCGGCCTCGCCAAGAAACTTCTGCTCGCCAACCCCTGCGGAGCAATCGCCGATCGAGCCTTCAGCGCAGCCGAGCTCGATGCCTTCGCGGCGTGGACCGGGCTCTTCGCCTATTCCTTCCAGATCTACTTCGACTTCAGCGGCTACAGCGAAATGGCGATCGGGCTGGGCATGATGTTCGGCTTCAGCCTGCCGGTCAATTTCAGGGCCCCCTACCGTGCGGGATCTCTGCGGGAATTCTGGCGGCGCTGGCACATCACCCTTGGGTCCTGGGTTCGGGACTACCTCTACATCCCGCTCGGCGGAAGCCGGGGCAGCCGCCCACGCGCGCTGGGCAACCTTGTTCTGGTCATGCTCCTGGTCGGCCTCTGGCACGGTGCCGCCTGGCAGTTTCTCGCGTGGGGAGCGATCCACGGAATACTCCTTGCTCTTGAACGCCTCGCGAGGCCCCTGGGACTGGGCCGGCGCCTTCCCCCCCTGCTCCGCGTTGCGCTGACCTTCTCCGCGGTCAGCCTCGCCTGGGTCGTTTTCCGGGCCGACTCACTCTCCGAGGCCGGACAATACTACGCCGCGCTCTTCGGTATTGCCGAGCACGGGGGGCCTGCCTGGTGGGCACGAGAGCTCCTGGTCAGCGGGGAGAGTATCCTTGTCCTCCTCGTCGCGGCTCTCGTTACCTGGGCCGGCCGGCCGGCCGCCGGGTTCGTCGAGGGCGCGGGCCGCGCGGGGTGGGCCATCCTCACAATCCTCTTCTGGCTCTCACTCGTCGCCATGGCAGCACAGGACGGAAACCCGTTCCTCTACTACTTCTTCTAGAGCCCCATGCCTGATCAGGAACACAACGAACCCATCAGCCTGTCCAGGATGCCCTGCATTGTGGTCCTGGTCACCCTCGGGGTTCTCTCCACCATTCACCTCGGGACCTTTTTCCCGGATGGGTCGCTCTGGGACTGGGAGGACGGCGCCCTCGATCGCGCCTTCCTCGAGGCAGGAGCCCGGCATGTTCACGACCCGGTCCAGCTGCTGCGGGCAAGGGCAGGATTCGATGCCAACGATGTCGTTGAGCGGACTCACGAACTCTACTACCAACCGGACATCGATCACCTCACCGGCCGGAACTTCCTCAGGCCCCCGGTCGCGCGCTCGCATGTCGTTCTTAGCAGCCCCCCTGACACGGAACGAACATGGGACCCCCTCCCCGCCATCCTCGATTTCCACCAACAGCTGGCCGCAAGGGGAATCCGCCTCGTCGTCCTGCCCGTGCCCTCGAAGGCGGTCTTCGCCGATCCATCCCGCAAGCCCATCCTGAACGAGGGCTACCGGGAGTTTCTCGATCGCCTCCGCGCCTCCGGCGCTGAAATCCACGACCTCGTTCCTCTCTACGAGGAGATGCGCGCAGCCGGGAAGCGCCTTTTCCTGGAGGGCGACAGCCACTGGACACCGGAAGCAATGGCCCGGGCCGCCCGGGCGGTCGCAGCCACCACCTCGGTCCAGCCACCAGACGACCCCTATCCCGTCCTCGAACGCCAGCTCACCGCCTCCGGCGATCTCGCCCAGCTCCTCGGGCGCCCGTGGAAGGAAACCGTCCGCCAGAGAATGCTCCTCAGTCGCAACGATCTGCGCTGGAAGCCGGACCCGGAAGCGCCCTATCTCCTGCTGGGGGACAGCTTCTCAAATATCTATTCCCTCGATGCCATGGGATGGGGCATCGCGGCCGGATTTGCGGAGGCGCTGAGCATAGAGCTGCGGGCCCCGGTTGATCGCATCAGCCGGAATGCGGATGGCGCCTTCGCCAGTCGCGAGGAGCTCCTCCGCAATCCACAGCGCCTCGCCAACAAATCGGTGGTTGTCTGGCAGTTCGCGATGCGGGAGCTCTCTTTCGGCGACTGGAAAGTGCTTCCTCTCAGCTCTCCGGAGCCCAGCTCAGCCAGCCGCCTCACCGACATGCCGGAGGAGCTGGAAGGGACCATCGCCAGGGTTGCGCCCATCCCCTCCCTCACCCGCACCCCCTACCGCCAGGCCATTCGGGAAGTCCTTCTCGAGAACGTTCGCAGTAGTTCGGGACTCGTTCCCGATCGGGTGGTCCTGCTGGGATATGCGGTTCAAAATCACCTGCCCACCGGCATGGCCCAATGGGAGCCGGGAGACCAAGTCCGCCTCCGGGTCATTTCCTGGGAATCCGTCGAACCGAGCAAGGCACGTCTCCACCGCTTCGCCCTGCCCGATGACGAACTGGAGCTTCTTGAGGTTCCGTGGGCCTGGTGGGAGCCCCCCGGGAAATAGCCGCCCCCTGCGGCCCCCCTTTCCCCGCCCCCCGCCGGATCACGGATGTATCACGATCAAACCGGCGCCAAAAGCTGCCGCAAGGTCTCCTCGTCGGGCGCAGTGACCTTGTTTGTTCCGGCCAGGAGATCGTCAGCAAGCCTCGACTTGTCTGCCTGCAGTTTCTGGATGCGCTCCTCCACCGTGTTGCTGCAGATGAGCTTGTGCACGAAGACCGGCTTGGTCTGCCCGATGCGGTAGGCCCGGTCGGTAGCTTGCGCCTCGGCCGCGGGGTTCCACCATGGGTCGTAGTGAATCACAGTGTCGGCCGCGGTAAGGTTGAGCCCTGTCCCCCCCGCCTTGAGCGAGATGAGGAAGAGCGGTGTGGTGCCCTCCTGGAACTTCCTGACCAATGCCCCACGGTCGCGCGAGGAGCCAGTGAGCTGCAGGTAGGCAATGCCGAGTTCCTCCAGCTTTCTGCCGATGAGCTGGAGCATGGTCGTGAACTGGGAAAACAAAAGCACCCGTCTTCCCTCCTCCCGCAGGGTGGCGAGCAGTTCCCCCAGATAGTCGAGCTTGGCGGAGGCAAGCCCGTGGGCTTCTTCCATCGCGAGAAGGCGGGGGTCGCAGCAGATCTGACGCAGCTTGAGGAGCGCGTCGAGAAAGACGATCCGGCTCTGCGCCAGCCCCTGGGCCGCAATCGCCTGGCGCACCCGTTTGTCCATGGTGGCGCGGACGGTCTCGTAGAGGTCCTTCTGTTCCACGGTAAGCTCCACCGGGTGGACGAGGATCGTCTTGGGCGGTAATTCCGAGGCCACCTCGTCTTTCGTCCGGCGCAGGATGAGGGGAGCGAGGCGGCGCTTGAGATCCTCCTTGCGGTCTTCGTCCTCCCCCTTCTCGATCGGGGTCTGGAAGCGGGACCGAAAAGCTTCCCGCGAGCCCAGAAAACCCGGCAGGAGGAACCGCATGAGCGACCAGAGCTCTCCCAAATGGTTCTCAATGGGCGTCCCCGACAGGCACAGCCTATGCTTCGCCTTCAATTCGCAGGCCGCCTTGCTCACCTTGGCATCCGGGTTCTTGATGTTCTGGGCTTCGTCGATCACGACCAGGTGGAATTCGCTCTCTTTCAGTGTCTCGATATCGCGCTGCAGCAGGGCGAAGGAGGTCACTACGAGGCTGGCGTAGGGAATGTTCCTGAAGTCCCGCTTCCGCTTCGGGCCCTGCAGGACCAGCACATTCAGGGAGGGGGCGAACTTCACCGCTTCCGCACGCCAATTGGGAACGACGGAGGTGGGCGCCACCACCAGGGCCGGCTTGCCTCCCGAGCGCCCCGAATCCTTCTCGTTGAGAATATGAGTGAGGGTTTGGAGGGTTTTGCCCAGGCCCATGTCATCGGCCAGGATCCCGTTGAGGTCGCAGGTGGCCAGGGACTGCATCCAGCGGAAGCCCTCCAGCTGGTAGTCCCGCAGGGTGGCCTGAATCCCCGGCGGAGGCTCCGCCCTCGCGGGCTTCCGGAGGGCACCCAGCTTCCCGGCCAGCCGGGCGAGGTTGGCCGGAGGATCAATCGCAAGATCGGAGTCAGCTGCCAGGCCGGCGGCGTCCACCGGATGCAGAAAAGGCCGGTGCGGGTCCACCAGGGCCGCCAACTGGCGCAGAATCCGACGCAAGCGATCCACGGGGATGCGCAGCGCACCTCCATCCGGAAGGTAGACCAGGTGGTGGGTCCGGTCCGGCAACTCGGCAAGCATGTCCATCGTTCCGTCCTCGAGCAGTTTCGCAAGGATGGGAAGCAGGTCCAGCCGCTGGCCATCGAGGTCAAAGCCCACCGAAAGTGCGAACCATCCCCCGGGCTGTTCCTCAAGCGAACTGTGCCAGTCTGCCGGTTCGCAGGGGTGGACCGGGAAGCCTATCTCCTCGTCGATCTCCACCCGCCAGCCCTGCGCCTCCAGCTTGGGCCCGGCCTCGGCCCGGAACCACGGCCAGTAGAGGTCCGGGGTACTCAGGCTGGGCTCGGGAAACCAGGCAAACTCAGCGGAGCTGGTCCGATCCTTGCTGCGCTCCAACCCAAGCAGGAACCGGTAACTGGGCTGGGCGCCGAGGTGTGTCAGTCCCAGCTGGGTCAATTGTCGGGCTGCATTCGTCTCGGCCTGCAAATCCCGCACGATCTCAAGGGAGCCCTGCACGGTCTCGATCACAACCGCGCTGTCGCCACTGGTATGGAGGGGAAGTTCGTGGTCGCCGTACGACACGCTGGGCCGCGCCACGAGCCACTCATCACGGTTGGGAGCCCGCAAGGACTGCAGGAGAAGCTGGACCGGACGGCTGGTGGCGGGCTCGACGAGAACCTCCATGCGAAACTCCGGTGCACACTGCAGCCTACCGGCCGGGGGCGAGGTGGAGGGGCGGGACTTTTTCGCAGGCTCCACCCGGAGGCGGGCTCCTCCGCTCTTCAGGAGTCGCTCGAGTATTGTCTTTTTGCCTGCGGCAAACAGGATCGCCGCCGCGTGCTGGCAACAATGCCCATAGGAGCAACTGCACCCGGCATCGAGTTCCCAGCGCCCCTCCTCCTCCTGCCAGAGCGAGAGCTCTACCTCGTAGCTCTCTTCCTCGAGGTCCCGCACCAAGGCGGTGAGGACCCCTCCCCCGTCCTCCTGCGGGCTCCACGCGAGGTCCGTGACCCGCCGCTTGCGCGCCAGCCTGCCCCCATCTTCAAGCACGAAGTCGTCAAAGCGCGCCTGCCAGTCGCTGCCGAGCAGGAACTCACGGACGGTCGAAAAGGCAGGCATGAGCAGGGTCGGGGCGGCTGGCCGCAGCATGCCGTCATGGGCTCCCGGCATCAAGCGCGGGCCCGGGCGTCGGAGAAATCCCCCGCAGGGGGGGAGGAGGGGCCTCAATCGTAAATCGGGACGAAGGTGTTGAAGGCCTTCTCCCCGAATTCGCCCGGGTCGTTGAAGCGCCGGTGGCGATCAAGGGCATCGATGCGCGCCATTTCCTCGTCGCTCAAGGCGAAGTCATGAATTGCAAGGTTCTCCTGCAGGTGAGAGCGGCTCTGGGACTTCGGGATGGGTATCGTCCCCCGCTGCACCGCCCACCGCAGAGCCACCTGCGCCACACTCCGCCCGTGCACTGCTGCAACCCCGGCCATTACGGGATCCGCCAGCAGGCGCTCATCGCTCTCCGCCATCCCCAGGGAGAGATAGGAATCAGCGCCCAGGGGGGAAAACGCAGTGACCGCAATATCCTCTGCCTGGCAGTAACGCAGCATGCGCGACTGAGTGAGGTAGGGGTGCAGTTCGATCTGGTGGGCCACCGGCCTGATCGAACAGCTCGCCAGCACCTCGCGCAGGAGGGAAACCGTCAGGTTGCACACTCCGATGCGCTTTACCAAGCCCGCCCGCTGCAGCTCCTCCATCGCTCCCCATGTCTCGGTGTAGGGAACCGCAATCGGCTTCATGGTCGGCTCTCCGGCCGCCGGGTCAAACAGCCATTCCGGAGGATAGCGTTGCTCGAAGGGCACAAAGGCAAGGGCGATCGGAAAATGAACCAGATAGAGGTCCAGCTCGTCCAGGCCGAGGTCCCGCAAGGTCCGTTCACAGGCCGCCCGGACGTGCTCTGGCTCGTGGTAGGTGTTCCAGAGCTTGGACGTGATCCACAAGTCCTCCCGCGTACAGAGCCCGTCCTCCATCGCCCGGCGCAAACCGGCCCCCACCTCCTCCTCGTTCCCGTAGTCGCAGGCACAGTCAAAGTGCCGGTATCCAAGAGCAATCGCAGTGTGCACCACACCCGGCACAATATCCCCGGAAATTTTCCACGTTCCCAGCCCCGGGCTGGGACACCCGCCTCCATCGGCCAGAAGCTGCACACCGGGGTCATCATTCAAATCAGACATGCCGGCGGGAGCATTGGATGGAGGAACGCCGGATTCAAGCAGGACAATAAAGAGAGGGTCCCACCCTGAATCTCCCATTGACCCCCCAATCCGAGGGGCCATCGTGTCCTCCCGTGACCCGCTTTCTCTCCCTGGCTTCTGCGCTCTTAGCCGCGCACACACTCTCCGCCGAGACCAGGGTGGGCACGTGGTCCGAGAAGGCCAACGCCGCCTGGTGGCGGGAACACGAGACGCCTGCAGAATGGGCAGCGGAAGCCAGGTCCATTCATGCACAGCTCCTCGCCATCCAGGACAGGCTTGGGACCGGGCGGGTCCTGGCCAACAACAACTTCACCGGCTGGGTCC
Organism: Roseibacillus sp.; assembly: GCA_002721695.1. Classification (GTDB taxonomy): domain Bacteria; phylum Verrucomicrobiota; class Verrucomicrobiia; order Verrucomicrobiales; family Akkermansiaceae; genus Roseibacillus_B. Next base: position 14,719 of record PBLI01000073.1, read on the forward strand.
GCCATCTCAAGTGGCTCACGCTTTATCCCGGGGACGAGGCGGGGCACCCCTTCTTCAACGATCCCCGCTCACGCCGGACCTACATCGCCCTCGCACAGAAGCCGGCAATTCGCGATGCCTTCCTCGCGGCACTCTCACCTTACGATGATCACGGGAAGGCCCTTGAGATCTTCTGCAGCATCTTTCGCGACCAGGCCTCTGACGCCTTCCAGTTCTCCAATCTCGCCATCGCCTTCAGCGTCGTCTTCGACCAACCGTTTCCCAGCGGGTGGCCCCACCACTTCGTCGCACCGGAATCCGTGCCACGGGGCGCGGAATCCCCCGCCCAGCGATTCGCCTGGCTGGTCAAGTCTCACAGGGCCGGCGCTCTTCTCTACGATCCGGGGCGCTTCTCGGTCAGCAACCTGAAATTCCTGGTCGACACCCCCGTCCCTCTCAAGGAGCTCGCCTACGCCCAGCAGGTCAAGATCCGCAGCCCCAAGCACCTCAACGACCTCTTCAAGACGATCAGGTATGACATGCCCCGCCTGCAGGCCAAACGCTATCTCTGGCCACACGGAGCATACGAACTCTTCGCCATCGGCCAGCGGGGGGGGCTCTGCGTGGACCAGGCCTACTTCACCGCCCATACCGCAAAGGCCAGAGGCGTTCCCTGCATCGTCTTCCTCGGACAGGGAAACTCGGGAGAGCACGCCTGGATGGGCTACATGGCCGGCTACGGCCGATGGCTCTTCGACCTCGCCAAGTTCCGCAACGAGGACTACCCGGTGGGGCAGGCCTTTGACCCCCAGACCTGGCGGCGGCTCACCGACTCCGAATGCGCCTTCCTCAATTCCCGCTCCGCGGCCGACCCCGACTTCATTCGCGCCCGCGACGCCCTCACCTGGGGCGAACTCAATCCAGGCGCCGACTTTCACATCGCCTGCCTGCAGGAGGCCCGGCACCGGGCCCCGGGCTACCTCTGGGCGTGGGAGAAGGAGGCCGCCCACCTTGAGGTCACGGGTGCCGAACCCGCTGTTCGCGTCCGCTTCTGGAAGGACTGGATCAGCTCCTTCGAAAAGCAGAAGGACCTTCGCTTTCGCGGAGAAAAACGTCTCCTCGCGCTGCTCGAGGAGGCCGGGGAAACCACTGAATACAATCGCCTCCTCCGGCAGATGATCGCCGGCAACCGCAACAAGCGTTTTGACCTCGTGATCGGCGTGGCCGCCGAAAGGGTCTTCGTTCACGTCGAGAACAAACGCTGGGAAGCCGCCCACCAGACCTACCGGGGGGCCATGAGCAAGCTGGCCCACAAGGGCGGGGGACACCTCTTCTATCAACTGGTCCAGCCCTACGTGCAGTCCTGCCTCGAGGAGGGCCAGATCCGCCTGGCCGCCGACGCGATGGATCGCGCCCGCCGCGCCTTCCGCGAGGCGAGGCCGGGATCCATCCTCAAGAAGGATCTCGAGGAGCTTGCCGAGCTCGTGCAGGCGAGGGCGGGCTAGGAGAACTGCCGCGCCTGCCGCACGCCCTCCCCTCTATATGATCGAAAAAGCGGGGAGGGCTGCCGCCCTCCCCGCGAGGTGTATTCCCGAGATGAAAGTGGTCTGCTAGCGGAAGGAGATTCCCCCGATCGAAAAGCTGAAGGACGTTCCGCGGTAGCAACGGCGCGAACTGCTCCGGCTGCTCAGGATCACACGCGGCTGATAAGCCCGGACCGTGCGCCGGATTACTGGACCGTGGCAGTGACTGCGATAGCTGCTGCGCCGGTAGGAAGAAACGTGTCGACACGTTCGCCCGTGCGAAAGGGGAACCCGGCAGTAGCCATAGATGGGACGGCGGCAGGAATCGTAGCCGCGGACATAGCGCCGGGTATATATCGGACAGCCACAGGCGGTCGTTCCACTCCGGTAGGTGACGGACTGATGCAAGGGGCCTGCTTCCGCACGGGGGGCGCAAAAAAGGCCCGGAAGGGCAACGGCAGCGACGAGGAAAAGAGTCTTGAACATGATATAGGGGATCCTGGTTACGTGCCGTTTGACGTGCGCAGGAAAGGCTCTATTCAGGGTAAATCCAGTTTTCTCATGCCCCCGCCCTTCGGCGGGCGATCTCACAAGGCCCCCGGATCCGGGGACCAGAGGCCGTTAGGGCCTGATGCTACTTGAGCTGGTACTGCTTCTCGAGGGCCTGCAGGAGTTCCTCCTTGGACCGGGGCGCCCCGTGCAGGACCTCGTTATCGCCAATCACCATCTTGGGCATGGCGCGAGTGGTCAGGATCATTTGCTTGAAGTCATTGACGTTGGACTTGAGGTGCTCATTGATCCATGGGTCCTCCATTTCCCTGGCGAGTTCGTCATGGCCCACGATCTGGCCCACCGCCGCCTCGGCGATTTCGGGCGGAAGGATCGGACGCGAGAAGAGCTGCTCGTGGACTTCAGGCCAGAGCTCCGGCTTGGCACGCCACGCCGCCAGGCTCAGGCGGGCAAGTTCGCATGCGTGATCGTGGTTGGTCAGGTCGGCCGGGAAGAAGGGATTGCAATCGCGGTGCAACGGCACGGGAAGAAGGATGATGCAAAAGGCCCCCGGGTGCTTTTCGGTGACGAAGTGGAGATCGGCGTGCACGTCCCGGCACGAACCGCAGGTGTAATCAAAGTATTTCACCAGGACGTGCCTGGCATCCGAGGGCCCGAGGTGGGGCATGGTGATGGTGTTATACTCCTTGCGACCCTCGAAGAACTTGACGACCCCTTCCCGGTCCACGCCTGTGCGCCCTCCATCCGTCGCCCCGCTGCTGTCTTCCTTTCCTGACAAATCGCTCACCGTTTCGGTGGTTCTCGCGTGGGTGTCTGGCTTGGGGCCGAGGAGCTGGCCGAGGGTGAGGACCACGAGGGAAGCAAGCGCCGCGAAGGGAGCAAAACGCAGGGTGGTCCCGGAGGGGGGCGCGGCCTTGAGCGAACGCACCAGGAAAATGGAGGTGACGATTCCAATCGTGTGCATGGCGAGGCACCACGGACAGACGGACCTGACGGTAAGATAAAGAAGTCCGATGAACCAGAGGGCCGCCCCGGTCAGGCAGATCGCAAAAGCCAGGTAGAGCGGCCGGGAGGGTCGGAAGGTGGATGCGAAGAGGGCAAGGTAGAGAACTCCGGCGAGGACACTGACGGGGATCCCGAAAAACTGGGACCACTCTGAGCCGAGGACGTTGCTGCAGCCCGATCCGGTCCCACAGCCCACGATGGAGGTTGTCTGCCCGGTCAGCTTGAGGAACCCCAGGTAGGCGCAAATTCCAAAACCCGCGAGGGCGAGCGCGCGCAGTAGAATCGGGCTCTTCATTGTGGAAGGATGAAGCGTGTGCGCTTTCCCTCAAAGTCAAAAGTCTCCCTGCAGAGCCTGCAGGATCCAGGTCACGAGCTCATCGGGCGGATGCAGGCCATGGGGATGATGGCCCTTCCCGGGCTTGCGCCAGACCCGGGCCGGGCCGCCGAGGGACTGGTAATTGCGGGCGAGGAGCTCCCCGTTCTCGGCGACCGGGACGACCTTGTCCGCCAAACCGAGGACCAGGGCGATGGGCACCTTCCGGTCTGCAAGCGGCTTGAGCGTTGCCGGGCTGAGGGGTTGCCGGTGACCTGGCGCGGTCGCCTCGGTAAGGCCGTAGGCCTTGAGGCAGCGCTGCCAGTCGCGCTTGGAGAACTTGCCGTTTTTGCCCCCGGGCCAGGAGTTGAAATTGCAGACCGGGTTATCTCCATACACGGCAGCCACTTTCCCGGGGTTTGCGGAGGCCCAGTTCACGATAATCAGGCCGCCCCTCGACATCCCTTCCAGGACCGGGCGGGCCGAGAGCCCCTGCTTGACCGCAAGGGCATGGAACTTGTCCCATCGCGCCACCGCGGCCGGGGCCCCGAAAAGTCCACCCACCTCGCAGTAGGCAAGGTGGAAGCCCTTCTCCAGGAGCTGGAGATCAAGGGCGGGCTGGTGCCCCCAGAAGCGCGCGCGCCAGATCCAGGGCCTGCCCTCGGCGGCAGTTTTCGGGTTCACCACGATGCAACGGGCCCCCTCTCCGGGGAGGGTGAAGTCGAGGCGCTCATAGCCGTGCCACTTGGAACGCTTGCCTTCGGGCCAGGCGGCGGTTGCGATAGCGGTGAAGGCCAGGAAGAAGAATGCAAGAAGTGCAGGCATGACTTGGACAGATGGGTCGGGCCCGGGTAGCATTTCCCCCATGCTTCGTCCCGTCCTAATTTTTCTTGCCCTCGCCCTGGGCCCACTCCTTCCGGCCGCAGAACTCACGGTGGCTTCCTTCAACATTCGCATGGCGTCCCGGGGCGATCTCGGCACGCGGAGCTGGAACGCACGCAGGGGCCTGGTGGTGGAGACCATTCGCAAGATGAATCCTGATCTCTTCGGCGTGCAGGAGGCGCTTCCGAAGCAGATGGCGTATCTGGCCGAAAAACTTCCCGATTATCAATGGTTCGGGGTGGGGCGTGATGACGGAAAGGACAAGGGAGAGTATTCCGCGCTGTTCATCCGCACGAAACGTCTGGAACGCGATCCCGGGGAAGGGGGAACGTTCTGGCTCAGCGACACGCCAGAGAAGGCCGGGTCCAGGAGCTGGGGCAACCAGGTGACCAGGATCTGCACCTGGGCGCGGCTGACGGACAGGAAGACCGGCAAGGCCTTCTATTTCTACAACACGCACTGGGATCACCAGAACCAGCCCTCCCGCGAAAAGGCGGGCCGCCTGATGGCCCGGCACATCGAGGGCAGGAAGCATAAGGGGGAGCCGGTGGTGGTGACCGGGGACTTCAATGCCACCGAGACTAACCCGGGGGTGGCCTACCTCCTGGGCAGGAAAGTCGAGCTGGCGGGAGGCAAGACGCCGGAACAGTGGAAGAGCCCCCTGCGGGCAACCTTCCTGGAGCTCCATCCCGGGGTCAGGGATCGCAACACCTTCAACCGTTGGCAGGGGTTCATCCCGGGGTCCCGCATGATTGACCATGTGCTGGTCTCCTCCGGTTGGAAAATCAGGAAAGCCTGGATCGAGTACCACATGAAGGAGAAGGTGGTGCCTTCCGATCACTGGCCGGTGGCCGCCGTCCTCAAGCTGGCCGATCCAGCTTCAGAGGAGCCACTTACGACGAAACCACGCGGCGGACAACGGTGAAATATTGATGGCGACCCGCTTAAGCTAATCGTATTAATAGGTTTCGAATGGGACCGCTTCTGATCATCGTGGGCATCACGCTGGGGATTACCCTCCTTCTCCTGGCCCTCATGTACAACGGCTTCGTGAGCAGGCGCAACCGGATGCGCAACGCCTTCGCCTCCATCGACGTTCAGCTCAAGAAGCGCTGGGATCTCGTTCCTCAAGTGGTTGAGGCCGTGCGGGCTTACGCCTCTCACGAGAAAGGGGTGTTTGAGAACGTGACGCGCGCCCGGCGCGGCATCGAGGCCGTGGAGGCGGACAGCCCGGAACGCTTCGACTACGAGCAGGATCTCGGGGCTGGACTATCGCGCGTGATGTTGCTGGCGGAAGATTATCCCGATTTGAAGGCGGGGGAGCAGTTCCTCAACCTGCAGCGGAACCTGACCGAAGTGGAATCGCAGATCGCGGCGGCGCGACGGGCCTTTAATGCGACGGTCACGGCATGGAACGAGGGGGTCGAAATGTTCCCGGGAAGCGTGATGGCGGGAATCTGCGGGTTCCAGGTGCAGAGCTGGTTTGAAACCCCCGAGAGCCAACGCAAGGTGACGGATGTCCAGGTCTGACGAGGCCGAGGGGATGAGCCTCGCGCCGAGGCAGCACATCCTGGTGGAACTTTCTGACGAGTTCCGCGAGCTGGAGGCCCTGCGGCAGCAGGCCCTGGCCAAGCGCAGGACAGGGATACTGCTCCTGGTTATCGCGGGATGCCTCAGCGCGGCGCTTCAGGTGTTCCTGATCTCTGTGAACGCATCCATCTACTGGCAGGCACCCCTCGTGCTTGCCGGCTGGTACATCTATCGGGAGTGTCTCAGCAAGCCCTCCACCGGGTATCAGGAAGAGTTCAAGAGGCAGGTGGTCCCCGCGCTGACTCGAAGCCTCCAGCCGGAAATGAACTATCGCTGGGGTCGTGGCATTGAGGAGTGGGAGTTTCGCTCATCCGACCTCTACTCAAACGATATTGCCCGCTACCATACCGAGGACCTCTTGATGGGACACATTGGCAGGACGGAGCTGCGGCTGGCCGAGATTCATGCCGAGGAACTGGTGACCTCCACGGATTCCGAAGGAAGAACCCAAACCCACTATGAAACCATCTTCCGCGGTCTGTTTGTCGTGGCCGATTTTAACAAGCACTTCCAGACGGAGGTCTTTGTGATGCCGGATTTCGCAGAAAAGTATTTCGGGTGGTTGGGACGGGTCTTCCAGAAACTTGGCGGGAACATCGAACGGCTCGAGAATCCGGAATTCGAGAAGGCGTTCGTGGTGCGCGCCACGGATCCGGTTGAGGCCCGCTATATCCTGACCCCGGACATGCAGACGCGAATGCTGGCCCTGCGGACCCGCCTCGGGAAGGACCTGCGATTCGCGTTCAAGGACCCGGAGGTCTTTATCGCAATCCCAAGCACGAAGGACTGGTTCGAACCAAAGCTCTCGCAAATGGCCTCCTCCCCCAGCCAGGTCCGTGGTCTGCTCGGGCAGTTATCGGCCTGTTTCAAGATCGTGGAGGACCTGGACCTGAACACCCGGATCTGGACAAAGGGGTAGCCTGAAGAAGGAGGTTTCCAGGTAGCGCAGAGTCCTGAAAGCAAGGCTTTACGGGGGGTGTATTATAGGGCATCGGAAGATCTATTACCAGATGCGCGGCAGTCATCGGGAGCCTTCTGCCCCTCGTTTCAATAGCGGGTCCCGGGACGGCAGACCTGGAAGAGCAGGGCCATTGGGCCTGGAGCAAACTGGTGCAGCCCGCCCTGCCTGGGGCGGACGTTGGGCGAACGCGCACGGCCGTGGATCATTTCACTTTCGCGCGAATGGCGGAGAAAGGTGTCCAGCCCGCGCAGGAGGCCGATCCGAGGAAGCTTCTGCGTAGGATCCACCTCGACCTGACTGGTCTGCCCCCCTCTCCCGCGGAGATCGAGGCGTTCCTCCGTGACCCCGGGGATGCTGCCTACGCCCGGGTGGTGGATGACCTCCTCGCCCGCCCGCAGTATGGCGAACGCTGGGGCAGGCACTGGCTCGACGTGGTGCGATACGCCGAGACCAAAGGATACGAGCGCGACGAGTATAAGAAGTTCGTCTGGCGCTACCGGGACTACGTCATCGATTCCTTCAACAAGGACAAGCCCTACGACCAGTTTATTCATGAGCAACTTGCGGGCGATGAACTGGACCAGATTACGCTGGAGTCGCAGCTGGCGACCACCTTCCTGGCCCTCGGGACCTTTGATACCATCGCGGCCGACCGGGAGGTTGCTGTCTACGACACCCTCGACGACATCGTGGCCACGACCTCCATGGCCTTCCTCGGCCAGACGCTGCAGTGCGCCCGCTGCCACGACCACAAGTTTGAGCCCTTCAGCCAGGAGGATTATTACCGTGTCCTGGCCGCCTTTGAGCCGTTGAATGTCACCGGCCGGGAGCGGCAGGTCGGGACCACGCAGGACCGGGAGCAGCATCAGCAGGCGGCAGATAACTACCTCCGGGAAATCCTGGAGCCGCGGCGCAGGACGGAGGAGCGCTTCTGGTTGCCAATTTTGCAGCGGTGGTCACGGGAGGGCCTGCCAAAGGGCCGAAAGGCCCAGCTCAACGGAAAGCAGCTCAAGCTCACGATCGAGGCCATTCCGCTGGCCCCGGACAAGCGCTCCCAGGAGCAGCGCCACATGCTGGAAAAGGAGCGTAACCGCGTGCGGGCTGCAGTTCGTGAAGTCGCTACGGAGGACGAGCGTCGCAAGATCGCCGCCCACGAACAGGAACTGAAAAACGCGGAGAAGGAAAAACCCCAGCCCATGATGGGCTGGGTCTATCCCGGCACCGCCCAGCCGAAGCCGACCCTCCTGCGCATCCGCGGGGACGTCCACCAGAGGGGAAAGGAAATCCCTTTCGGAATACCTGTCGTCCTGGATACGGGCGACTTGCCGGAACCGCGGCCGACCGCGCAATCCTCGGGCCGCCGGCGGGCCCTTGCCGAATGGATCACGGGGCCGCAGGGCCCGCTTGCGGCCCGGGTCATGGCCAACCGGGTGTGGCAGTATCACTTCGGCCGGGGCCTCGTGGATGATGGCAACAATCTGGGGGTCGAGGGGGGGGCGCCCACGCACCCAGCGCTGCTGGACTGGCTGGCAGATTCCCTCGTCCGGGGCGGGTGGAAGCTGAAACCCCTCCACCGCCAGATCGTGCTTTCTTCCACCTATCGCCTTTCGGCCATGCATCCGGAGCCGGCGAAGGATCCTGACAACGAGCTCTATTCCCGGTGGCCTCTTCACCGGTTGGAGGCCGAGGCTATCCGGGACTCCGTGCTGGCAGCCAGTGGCAGACTCAATCTTGAGATGAAGGGCCCCCCCATCTACCCGCCCTTTGCGGACAAGGTTGTTGGCGCGTCCTCGGGAGCAGACTGGAAGAATTCCACCGAGGAGGAGGCCTCGCGGCGCAGTGTCTACGTCTTCGCGAAGCGCGCCATCCCATTGCCGGAACTGGCCGTCCTCGACAACCCGGACTCCTCCGGCAGCTGCGCCAAGCGCTCCGTGTCCACTACCGCGGTGCAGTCCCTGCTCATGATGAACGGGCGTTTCATCAATGAGCAGACCGTCCACCTGGCAAAACGCCTGCGGGAGCTCGAGGGAGAAGAGAACCAGGTCCGGGCCGCTTTTGACCTCATCCTCTGCCGACCCCCGACCACCCGGGAAGTGGAGCAGGCCCGCACCTTCCTCGTGAAGGCCACCCGCGAGCAGAATATCGACCCGCTCGCCTCGCTGGCCCTCGTGCTCTTCAATACCAACGAGTTCAGCTACCGCTAGAAACGATGCAGCACTCTTCCGGCCCCTTCGACTTTCCCTGCGGACGAACCCGCCGGGAGTTCCTGTGGCAGGCCGGCAATGGTTTCTTCGGGACGGCCATGGCATGGATGCTGGCACGCGATGGCGTGCGGGCCGGGGCCGTGACGCCCTCCACTCATTTCCCCGCCCGGGCCAAGCACTGTATATTTCTCTTCATGGTGGGGGGACCAAGCCACATGGACACCTTCGACCCCAAGCCCGTGCTCAGTAAGCGGCACGGGGAAGAATATGATTTCAAGCCCGCCAAGGGAGTGAGCCAGAAAGGGAAGGGCAAGCTCAAGGGATCGCCCTTCAAGTTCAAGGCCTGCGGGCAGTCCGGGATCGAGGTTTCGGAGCTCTTTCCACACCTGCGCGAGCACGTGGACGAGTTGGCGGTTATCCGGGCCAGCAAGGCCGATAGCGCCGCCCACGGGGCGGCTTCCATCCAGATGAACACCGGCTTTGTCCGGCAGGGTCACCCGTGCCTCGGTTCGTGGGCGAATTACGGGCTCGGGTCTCCCAACAACAATATGCCGGGATTCGTCGTCCTGGTGGACGGCGCACCCTACTCAGGGGCCCAGAACTGGAGCGCCGGGTTCATGCCCTCTGGCTACCAGGGAACAGTCTTCAAGACTTCGGGGACGCCCGTCCCCAACCTCTCCCCACCCATGAACCGCTCGCAGGAAACCCAGCGGGACCAGCTGGACCTCCTGGCTGAATGGAACCGCGACTACCAGAGCCACCTGCCCGTGAACACTGAACTCGCGGCCCGGATCGAGGCCTATGAACTCGCCTACCGGATGCAGGCCCACGCCCCGGAGGCCGTGGACCTGTCGCAGGAGAACGAGGCCACCCGGAAACTCTATGGCATCGGGGAGGGTGAGGCCGACCGCTTCGGAAAGAGCTGCCTCATGGCCCGCCGACTCGTGGAGCGGGGAACACGCTTCGTGCAGTTGTATCATTCCAACTGGGACACCCACGGCGACAACGACAAGAGGCACCAGAAACTCTGCGGCCAGACCGACAAGCCCATCGCAGGCCTCCTCGCGGACCTGAAGGCCCGGGGCCTGCTGGACGAGACCCTCATCGTGTGGGCGGGGGAGTTCGGGCGCACGCCGGTGGGAACAGGGGGACGGGATCACCACGCCGCCGGGTTCTCGACCTGGATGGCCGGGGGCGGAATCAAGGGAGGCACGGTTCTGGGGGCCACCGACGAATTTGGATTTCACGCCATGGAGGGCGAGGCCCATGTCCATGACCTGCACGCTACCATCCTTCACCTCATGGGGCTGGATCACAAGGAACTCACCTACTTCCACTCCGGGCGTGATTTCCGGCTCACCGATGTCTTCGGGAAGGTCCTGACGGACATTGTGGCCTGATCGATCTGAGCAGGAGGGGCTCTTGGCCGGGCTCCTCCCGGTATTGCTGGTGGAGCTTCGCCTGATGGGCGAAGGAGCAGGCTGGCGGGCAAGGCCCCTCAAGGGAGGGGAAGTGCCAGGAGGCCGCGGCAAAGGCGGACAGGCTACCGTTGCTTCCTTTCGGACCTGGCGGGTTTCACCAGCCGCCCCTCCACGGCCCCTGGCGAGGGCACTCTAGGGGCGAGCGCTCCTGATGCAAGAGCGAGTTTAGGGGGCTACCTGCTGGTTTTCAGACCCTCCCGGAAAGAATCCGCCATCCTCTCCCATCGTTTTTCAAGGGCCTTCACCCGTTCCGGATGACGAGCCGCGAGGTTCTGGGTTTCCGTCCGGTCCGTGGCGAGATTGTAGAGCTCCCATGGGTCTCCCTTGGCCGCCACCAGCTTCCAGTCCCCCTGCCGCAGGGCCCGGTGACCCTCATGAAGCCACCAGAGCGCCTCGTGCAGGGTCTTCCCATCTTCGGCGAAGGTAGGGATGAGAGTGCGCCCGGGCGAGGGAACCTCGCCGCGGGGCTCGAGTCCGGCCAGTTGGAGAAGGGTTGGAGCGACATCGATTACGTGCGCCGGCGTGCGCCGAAGGGTGTTGGCGTCCAGGATGCCCTTCGGCCAGTGGACGATGAACGGGGTGGCACAGCCCCCCTCATGGACCCAGGTCTTGTGACGGCGAAACGGGGTGTTGCAGGCCGTGGACCATCCGGGCCCAAGGCAGAGATAGGTCGCTGCGGAACCCGCCGCGGCCGCGGGATCGTGTCCGTCCGCCCGCACCATGATCTCGGCACTCGCGCCATTGTCAGAAAGAAACAGGATGAGGGTATTGTCCCACGCCTTCATCTCGCGCAACTGGTCGAAGACGCGCCCGAGCTCACGGTCCATGCGTTCGATCATGGCCGCGTGGATGGCCATTTTGGCCTGCTGGAAGGCCTGCTGCTGCGCGGTGAGCGTGTCCCATGCCAGGGGCCGGTTGACCTCGCCCGGACCCAGGATCCTGAGATGGTCAGGGAAGTGGTAGGGCGGCCCGATCCCGCGCTCCACCGCGGGGAGCTGCCCTTTCACGATTCCAAGTTCCTGGATGCGGTCCCAGCGCTGCGCCCGGATCCGGTCCCAGCCCACGGCGTAGCGTTGCTTGCACCGGGCAATATCCCCGGGCAGGGCGTGGAGCGGGAAGTGGGGGGCCGCGAACGCCAGGTAGTGGAAAAAAGGTTTCCCGCCGTGGTTCTCGGAGTGCTCCCTGAGGTGGTTGATGGCCGCCTCGGCAACCGCGACCGTTCCGTAATAGCCGGTGTCCCTCTTGACGGGCGGGAGCCTGACGTCATCCTTCCAGTGCACCTGCGGGCTGAAGAAGCGGCCCTGGTCCTTGAGGTAGTAGGAACGGTCGAAACCGTTCTTGAGGGGCATTCCGTCAATATGCCATTTGCCCGAGTGATAACAACGGTATCCAGCCCGCTTGAGATCCGCTGAAACAAGGGGGGCCCAACGAGGCCGGGATCCGCGCTTCTTGCCGCCGGGCAGTTTGTCGCGGCCGACCTGCTGGGCGTAGTAGCCGGTCAGGAGGGCGGCGCGGGTCGGCCAGCAACGGGCTGTATTGTAAAACTGGGTGTAACGCAGGCCGCCCCTCGCCAGGCTGTCGAGATGAGGGGTGTGGATTTCTCCCCCATAGCAGCCAAGATCGGAGTAGCCGAGGTCATCCGCCATGATGAGCAGCACGTTGGGCTGCGGATTCGCCGGAGCCAGCCCCTTAAGAACGACCAATAAAACAGCTACCGCGGGAACAAGCCTGACCATGACGCACCGCAATCCTAGCCGGGAGGCCTCCCACATCGAGAGCAAACCACCAGGAGGCTGGTCCCCGACGAGCGCGCTTCCGAAAGACAGTATCGCATCCTCCCTTCCGGTGCTACGCTGTGACATGCGCCTGCCGGGAAGATGGAAAACCGCCCTCGCTGCAGTCATGCTTGCCGGATTAAGCCCCACGCAGGCCGGGGAGATCCTTAGCCTGCGCATCACCAAGCAAGGGCAGGTGGAACTCACCTTCGAAAGCGACCGGGGCACGACCTACGAGGTCCAAGGCAGCGAGGACCTGCAGTCCTTCTCCCTGCTGACCCGTCTGCAGGGCGCTGAGGGGAAAACCCGGGTCCTGGTCGACAATCCGACCGGGGGTGTCCCCGACCGCCGTTTTTTCAAGGTCCGGCCCCGGGAGCTGCCCCCGGCTCCCACCTGGTTCCGCTCATACGGAGGATCGAGGGAGGAGTCGCACGGTCATTACATTCTCGCGTGCGAGGACGGGGGATACCTGCAGGTCGGCGAGACGGGGTTCCTGCCCGACACGCGAATCCTGGCCGTCAAGATTGATGCCTCCGGAAACCTCGCCTGGCGACAGGAGTATTCCAACCGGACCACCGGGGCATCCGGTCACGGAACCTACAACCTGGGAAATTCGGTCGTCGAGATTACGGACGGGTATCTCATCGTGGGAGCAATCAACCGGAACAGTGCGGTTCTCAAAGTGGATAAGCGCACGGGCGTAGCCAGGTTTGTCCGGACCCATAGCAACGGAGGTTATGATGCCTATGAGCACTTGGTTGTGACCGATGACGGGATGGTGGCGGTCGGCTACACGAATGCAGAGGACCGGGAGAACACCTTCTTCGCCGAGGGTCGTGGCTATCTCGCCTTCCTGGATCCGGACGGTAACAAGGCGGAAGGACGCAGCCTGCGGGACGACCTGGCCCAGGCCTATCGGATCGCCAGCCATGGGGATGCCCTCATCGTTTCAGGCCTTGCCTGGAACGAGGATGACAATCTCGATTTCCGTGTTCTCAAGCTGGATGCCGGGGGCGCCCCGGCCTGGAGCCGGCGCTACGGAGGAGACCGTGATGACCACTGTTTCGGCATGGACCTTGCATCCGATGGCGCAATCTTCCTTACGGGCCACACCCTTTCCGGCACGCAGAACTGGCAGACCTACACCATGAAGCTCGACCAGCAGGGAGTCGTGCAATGGGAGCGCAAGCGAGGCAATCCCCGTGGGTTCGATCCGCGCTTCATTCATGACGAGGCCTGGGGCGTCCGAGCCACCCCGGACGGCGGGTGCATCCTGACCGCCGGGACCGGGGACGAATACCGGAGCTACTCCGAAACGATCGGATCGGATCAGTCCGACCAGTGGGAGGTCTATGTCATCAAATACGGGCCCGCCGGGGAGCTGGAATGGGAGGCCACCTACGAGGCCGAAGAGGGAGACTGGGCAGGAGAGGACCTCGCCCTGACGCAGGACGGGGGGGTGATCATTGCGGTGGACGATTCACAGTTCGGATTCCTCAAGCTGCCCTCCTGGTAGGCCAAAAGCAGTCCATCCTCGCAAACGGGGCGCTGCCGGGCTTCAAAAAGCAGGCGAAAACCTGGCTTGGCGTGCTTTCCCCTTTACATCCCAGGCGATATTCCTGACCACCCGGCCCTTGTGAAAACGCTCTCTTCCATTCTCCTCACGGCCCTTCTCGGCGCTGGTTCCGCCCGCGCCGAGATCGGCAACAATGCTGCCCCTGGCGATCTCCATGTTAAATTCGGCCTGATCCACGGGGTGGGAGAGGCGGTGGGAACCGGATTTGCCGCCGACGGGGAAGGCTTCATGGCGGGCCTTGAGTACCAGTGGACTGATCAGCTCGGCCTGAATGGGCGTTATGAGGTGGCAGACTTTGAAATTTACCAGAATTTCCGCCTGACGCTCGATGGGAAGCTCGACCTCACCGATGAGTTCTCGCTGCACCTTGCCGGGGGCTACCAGTGGCAGAACGTCCTCGATCGCCTCTCGGAAACTCATGGCATCCTGACGAATGTGGGATTGTCGTGGGAACGGGGCAAATGGTTCGCCGGGGCCAACTACTCACACGTGTTCGCTGTCGACACCGGCACCAATTTCAGCGCCGGAGGGGTTGCCTTCGACCTGCCGGAGGAGGATTCCACCCTGGCCGAGCTCGTCATCGGTTACCGCTTCAGTGACAACCTGGCCGTCACGCTCAGTTACGAGAAGCAGTTGGGAGGCGACACCGTGATCGACATGAAGCGGCACATGATTCTCGCGGTAAGGCTGAAACTTTGAAAGGGCGATAGCCGCCACAGGCGGCGCTCATTGCCGTAGGCGCCTGAGAGCCGCTTCGAGGACACTGTCGGACCGACCCATCCGGTCCGCCGGGGTGGCTTCCATGACCACGTCCGGGGGCACCCCCAATCCATCGTAGGGCTCACCCGTGGGACGGAACTTGGCGGTCTGGCAAAGAATGATCTCCAGCTCCGTGTTGGGCAGGGTATAGCGGTCCATCCACCCGTTTCCTCCTCCGCTGGCAGTCCCCATCAGGGTGGTGTTCGGGAGGCCCTTGAAGCCACCCAGGAAAATGTCGCTCGCACTGAAGGAGCCACTGTCCTGCAGGATGATGAGGGGCTTGTCATAGTAATAAGCCTCCGGATTCATGGTGGAGTCGAAGGCGAGGACATAAAGATCGCTGAATTTCCCTGCGGGGAGGGGCCAGGTCGGCTTGAATTTACGGATGGCCTCGCCGATGAACTTTCGCTGGGCGTCTGTCTTCCAGTGGGAAGAGGTGACTGGCTGGGCCGACATGGAGGACATGTTGAAGCCATCCGGCATCGGCCTCGGGAGCTCCATGGGCTTGCGGTAGGCCGAGAATTCGATGATGCGCATGGGGTCCCCGGGCTTGAGGAAGTAAGGCATGAGGGTCAGGAGGATGTTCTTCGACCCTCCCGGGTTGCCCCGGACGTCAATGACGAGGCCCTTGGTGTCCCGGAACCTCCCCATCCACTGGTTCAGCTCAGCGAGGAACCGCGCGCTCCCCGTCATCTGGGGGAGCCTGATATAGCCGACCTCCCCGATCCGGCGGCTGTCTCCATCCGGAAACTCCGCTCCCCTTTTCGGGCGCCGGTTAATGTCCACCTCCATCTTGCGGGTGCTTTTCCGGTCCTCTGATTCGAGCTCGAGGGCGATGGTCTCCTTGCGCGGGAGCCCGAGCTCGGCCCGGATGTAGTTCACGTAGGCCAGCATCTTGAGGGACTGGCGCAGCCTCCACTGGGGAGACTCCTTGACCACGATATAGGAAGCCACTTCCATCCACTCCGCGAGCGGGCGCCCGTCGATGGCCTTCACGTAGGGGTGCTTCTGGTCCAGGAACTCCTCGCCGTCGGAGAGGTAGACCCGCCCCTTGTAACTTCCCGCCACGTATGGCGCATAGCCCCGGGGCATATATTCAGCGTGGGAAGTCGCGAGCCGGGCATGCCCGTCGCAGAAAAGGCTGATCAACTTGGCCAGCTGCAGGCGGAACTGGTTGAGGGAGGTCTCCTCCGCCAGTGATCCCCGGATGGCATCGAGGGCCCCACGATAGTCGACCGGGCGAAGCTCAAGGTAGGAAAAGCAATTCACGAGGACGTGCTCGAGGTAGTCGAGGTCCGCCTCCAGCTCCTTGCGGGGGATGAGCTCCGAGTCCCTCAATTCCGGCCTGGTGACGAGGAACTTGTGCTCGGCGGCCACCTCCCTGTTGCGCTCCCGGACGAGGGCTGCGGGGTCGAAGAGCACCCCCGAGAGCACGTGGGTCTTGATGTAGGCGCGCACGACCTGCCGGTCGGTGGGGGCTGCCGCGTACGCTTTCTTCACGAAGGGCAATCCGCGACTGGCTTCCCCCAGCCCCTCGGCGAAGACCTGCCATCCCAGCATGGCCATGGTCCGCGCATACGCGGGGTGCTTCGGGTCCATCTGGGACAGCAGACGGGCGCCCTCCTCGGCATCGCCCCGCCGCAAGGCCCGCATTCCCTCCCGGTAGGGATCGGCGGCTGGCTCCTCGCCCTCAGCGAGCCCGGAGAGCTTGAGGTCGAGATGGAGATCACTGCTGGAGGGGCCCGACTGGTGCACCTCCACCGCGATCGTATTCAAGGCCCCGTAGTTGAGACTGGCAGCCGGGATACTGATGGCCAGCTCGCTGCTTTCCCGGATGGCGCGACTGGCACGCGTGCGCGGCGTCAACTCCCCGGAAGGAAGATTGGCCCGGGCCACTTCCTTTCCGTTGAGGTAAATAGCAACCCCGTCGTCGTAGGTGGCAAGGAGCCCCAGTTTTGCGAATTCCTTATTCCCCCGGTCGGGGGCACGGAAGGTCGCGCGGAAATAGGCGGTGAGGGGCTTGGCCCCCGGGTCGGCCCCGAACTGGAGAGTCGTTGCCAGCCCGTCCTTGCCGTAGCCGAGGGGGGCCCGGCCCCTTTTCCATTCTGAGTCGTCAAACCCCGGCTCACGCCATCCAGCCCCCGGAGCAGCCTTGCCGTCCAGATAACTCCACTCCGTCTTTTCGCCCGCAGCGATGAGAATTTCCCCTGCCCGGATTGAATCAACGGGGAGAACCAGGCATGCCAGGGTGCAGAGAAAAACTCTCATGATGGGGGAACGCTAGAACATGCCCCCGTGCGCGAACAGGTGAAACTGGCCCGTGGCCACGACCGCACCCGAAGGCCTTTCCTTTCTTTCCCTGCGGGCGGATGCGGCCGCGGGGCTATCGCCCCATGGGCGACAACTCCTTACCGGTCTGCGGCAACGACCCGGTAAAAAGTCCTTGCCGCCGCAGGTCTCGCGATGCTGAAGGTGTACTCGCTTTCCTCTCCTCCCAGGGAGCGGAAGGAGGTCCAGCTTTGCAGGTCGCTACTCACTTCGATTTCGTAGGCCCTGCCAATGGCCAGGGAATATATTTCAAACACGAGACCGTCCGGGGACGATGAAATCGCCAGCCGCGGGGGGGCCTGGGGCGGGGCGGAAATGCCAACGGTAAACCCATTCCAATCGGCACCCACGCCCCCAAAAGAGGCCGCATACTGAGGTTGGACAGAAGCGGCTCGTTCCAGCCCCGGAGGGCTGGGTTGACCGCCCGAGAACCCGAATGGAAGCCGTCCGACCGAGGGAGCGGACCCCAGGAAGTTCACAACGGTGAGAGCGCGGCAGTCCATGAACGCGAAATCTCCGAGCGAGGTAATACTCTCGGGAAGATCCACCCTCTCGAGGGCAAAACACCCAAGAAACATTCCAAACCCAAGCGACGTGATGCCTTCGGATATATGGAGATCGGTGAGTGCGATACAGCGCGCAAACGCCTGATCCCCGAGCGAGGATACAGTTGCTGGAATCGTCACGCTGACAAGGCTCCTGCAGTTGTAGAAGGCGGAACTGCCAATCGACGTCACACTGGCAGGGATGGTCAGGCTCTCCATGCTGATGCAGAAATCGAACGCGCCACTGCCGATTGTAGTCAGCCCTTCCGGAAGGTCGATGCTGATGAGACCGCTGCACTGGTAAAAGGCCCTTCGTCCAATCGAGGTAACATTCTGCCCCAAGCTCACGGTGGTAAGGCCGGAGCACCCTGCAAAGACAGAGTCCTCAATTAACGTCACTCCCTCAGGGACAACCACGCGGGTAAGTTTGATGCATCCGCCAAACGCTAACGTCCCAATCCGGTTCACGCCATCTGGTATCGTTACGCTGGTGAGGCTGGAGCATCCATTGAAGAGTAATTGCGCAATAGATGTGACCCTGGCAGGAATAATCACCCTGGACAGTTCCCGGCAGTCCCAAAAAGCACCAGCTCCCATGGACGTGACACTGTCCGGGATGCGCACATTGGTAAGGCGACTGCAGGAACGGAATGCCTCTTCCCCAAGGGAGGTGACCCCGCCGGGGATGTCCACGCGGACCAGCTGATTGCATCCCCAGAAAGCGTTGTCCCCGATCGAGGTCACCGGCAATCCCTCGAGGGTAGCGGGAATGACAAGCACCCCGGACACGGTCTGGTTGCAATCCTGGATGGTGACCTGGCCCCCTGTAATCGAGTAGGTCAGCGTCGCATTCACATCCCCGGTGGTTCCGACCACTATTTCGGCCCGGGCGAAGGTGGCCCCCACCGTGCGGTCTCCGTTCATCACGAGAGTGAAAGGGTTGTCGTTACCTGAAGCGTCCCCGCTCCAGCCAGTGAACACATACCCGGGATTCGGGAGAGCCTCCAGGGTGGCGGTGGCGCCCGCTCGATAGGTCCCTCCGCCGCTGACCGTCCCGTTGCTGAGGGCCGCAATCTCAAGGGTATGGGACTCGCCTCCGACTCCGATTTCGAAGGAGAACCACGCCACTCCGCCAGCCGCATCCGCGCCGTCAAGGGGAGCAGCCCCTACCCCGGCGACATCACTGAGACCATCAGAGTAGTTGAGAACGATCCCTCCGGATACGCCCCCACCGGAAACAGCAAAATCAGCAGGACCGAAGGTCGTGTCGTAGGCGCTGACGGCCGCGTAGTAGGTCCCTTCGGTCAGGTTCTGAACAACCACTCGACTCTGATATTTCCCAGCCCCTCCCCCCCCACTATCATCGTTTTGATCAAGGAGGTTGCCTGCGGCATCATAGATCCCCAGTTCCGTGTCCTCCACAGCTGAACCGATCGTGTCAAGGGTGAGGACACTGATCTCGTCCCCGAGAATCCCAAGATCAATCGCAGCCGGCGGGACCAAGACGTCCTGGGCGAGTCCTGCCACTGAGCCAGCAAAGAGAAACAAAAAGACGATTAGTTTTTTCATGAACAGGCGTTCGACGTCATTGGCCGTCGATTGTCTGAACATTTTGGGTTTTCATATTCAAGCGCTAAGAACCTTTGACCACAGGGCGCCTCCCTGTGAGCGCAAGTCTCAGCCCGGTATTTCCACGGCCCTGTCTATAAGATCAGCATGAAAAGGATGGCGAGGTCCGCGGTCGCTCCAAAGTTGCCATCGGTATCGAAGATGAGCTTTCGTGGGATTCGCATAACGACCAGAAGAGAACTTGCGCCCGAGCGGGAGGAGAGGCCTTATCGGGGAAAACGGATAAAAGAAAAAATTAGTCTGCGGTGCCACGGTAGGGAGAGTAACAGGCAGTCAATCAACGGAGTGAGATCCAAGGTCCTGCATAAAAACAAAACTTAGAACCTAGGCCTCTGCGATCTCACTCCTTGAGAAGACTGCCTCTTTTTTTCCCGTAAGGGCGGAGTCCGCGTTCATCTTTTGAGTTGATTAAGGAAGCATCGCGATCACATAAGTTTGGGGTCGACACTCGAACGATAGCTTTGATGAGATGGAATCCTTATGAACAGAAGGTTTCCGTGTTTTCTGTCGATCGTGGTCTTGGTCGGAATTCTGCCGCCTGCCGAGGCAGATGAAAAAATCGCCTCTTACCGTTACCGCCCCTTTGAAGGGGACCGAGGGGATTGGATCTCTCCCTACAATCCGGAGGTCACGGAACTGCCGGACATTGTTAAGAACGAGCGCGGAACCGCCAATGATGGTTTTGAGCGGTTCTGGTATTCCGATTTCAGCGGAAACAAGCGCTACGTGTGCTCTGAGGGCATCGAGGAAAACCCCCTGAGCGGCGACTTCACCGTTCAGGCCTTCTTCTGTCTGGAGGAGATAACGAACGAACGTCGGGCAATCTGCTCAACTGTTTCCGGCCTCACCGGCTTCAGGCTGTATATCGAAGACGGAAGGCTTAAAGGGGGATGCCATTATCAGGATCCCCAGGGCCCAGAAGAACTTGTCGAGGCACCGGATTCTCTTGAAGCCGGCATCTGGTATCACGTCGCCCTCGTTGCCCGCCGCAAACAGGCCGACAACGTCAATGAGCTCAGCCTCTGGATAAACTCCGAAAAAGTGGCAAGCAACGACACGATCCCAGTCAATCGACCGATCGACAATAGCACCCTGCATCCGGTCTTCGGGGCAGATCGCGCCCCCCGGGGATTATTCTTCAACAACCACCTTAACGCCAAGGTGCACGCTATCGAGATCAGCGATTACGCGCTCTCTGATTTCTACCTTGGGTCCAAGGTCATCCGGGACGGCTCGCGCTACTTCGGTATCCCTTCCTACCACGATTACCTGAATGAAGGAAATGTATACAATGACAAGAGGCCCCTTGAGCAACGGATCATGGATACCTACGAGCAGGAGAACCTTGCGGCGTTCAGGGAGCGACTGCAGGACCGTTTCTTCCTCCCCTTCCTGAACGACAACTACATCCCGCAGGGGATCACCAGCGACCCGGAGAACGAGCGGNTGTTCATTTCCTATTACCACAANGACAAGGATGGCNANAAGANCCNCCCCAGTATCGTGGCTGAGATNCTCATGCCTTCAGGAACCTTGGGAAANGTCTTTGTCCTCGACGAAAAGGATGAGGAAGACAACAGNGAGGATGACGATAATCCTTGGTCNCACGTCGGGGGTATTGCCTACTGGGATGGNTGCCTCTTTGTTCCGGACGGCCCTGACCTTCTCCTTTTCGACCTTTCGGTTGATTCTGATGGAAACCCGGTTGTTCCGTCCTCTTTCGATCCGTTGCGTATGACTGGGTTTGCTCCCATTACGCTTGAGCGCACAGTGCGCTGGGAGAACCTTGTGAAGACAGGGCGCGGCGAGGATAACGCCGGTTACGACATCGCCTTCATCGATATCCACGAGGATTCTCTAACAGGGCAGCCTGTTCTTGCCCTTGGGGACTATACAAGTGCTAAGGATCAATTGGACGACAATGAGGACGGGGTTTTGTCTCCTGCAGAGTTCGGGGGGCGGGCTAAAGGCTCTTGCGTTGGGGAAGTGGTATTCTTCCGGCCCAGCAGGATTATCTCTCGTGAAGGGGAGGTGATGATCTTCCTCTCTCCTCTGGGAGGGATTAACGAGGCCTACCTATATACTCAGGGGATAAAGACTTATTTCGATTCACCCACGCGACAACGGGCTTTTTACTCCGTGACGGGGAACCGTGTCCCCGAGGCCCAGCGCCCGGAAGGAAAGGAGTATAGCCCGGCCAAGTTTTATCATGCCAATTATGAAAGTGTGGGCGAGGGACTTCTGCCCAATGCCTCGGAGCGGGCACTCGTCTGCTACACCCCGCGCGGCAATGAGGACCTGGCCCTCTATGACGGCAAGCTGTGGACTCCTTCCGAATCGGGAGCAAAATACCTCCAGAAGAAGAAGGATGACGAACGTGACAGTGACGACGGGAATCCTCGTCAGACTCACTATAATGATCCCTGGACTCAACTCTTCCCCTTCCTCTTCTCCATCTCAGTCGATGACTATTTCGAGGCCGTTCCCAACGAAATTCCCATTCTGGAGGACACGACCCTGAGCGTCCCGGAAAACAGCCCAGCAGGGACCGTAGTGGGAACCCTGCGGGGGCGTGATGCAAATCATGATCCCTTGACCTACGCCATGTTCATCAACGCGAATCCCAACCGAAACGAACTGTCCGCTTTCCGTATCGAGGGGGATAAGCTGGTCGTGAATGATTCCGGCGATCTTGACCATGAGAACGAACGGGAATTCACGATCCGCGTGGTGGTGAATGACGGCGTATCGATCTCTTCCGGGGTTATCGAGGTCTCGGTGGGTGACGATCGCAACGAGGATGCCGACGGGGACGGGCTGACCGAGGCGGAAGAAGAAGACACCCACGGAACCAGCGACACCAATGCGGACTCTGACGGAGATGGCTTCTTGGACGGGGACGAGGTGGAGCGGAACACCGATCCTGCCGATCCCGCCAGCAGGCTCCTTGCCGACTCCGTTCTTGAGTTCTCCGGAGAGCAGGGACAGGACGACTGGTATCACGGTTATCGTAACTACACCCTCGACGGCGGCGGAGACCACTACGATCCTGTCCGTGGCTTTGTCGAATTTGAACCGACCCACTGGAGGGGAACTCAGTGGAGACTCGTGCCCGGCAACGATCCATGGACCTCCATGAGGGCGGAAGCCACCCATCCGAATGGGACAAACAGCGCACCCAACGAGGAGCATTGGACGGTGCGCCGCTGGGTTCCCACGGACTTGGAGGTGACCACTCCGGTCGCCATCACATGGCGGGCCCGTAAGACGAACACCCGGAACGACGGGGTGACCGGTTCGCTCCACATCAATGGGCTCATGGTGGATTCCCGGGTTGTGCCCGGCAATGACACCGCCGGGGAGTTCCGCACCTACTACGCCAACCTGAGCCCTGGTGATATTGTGGACCTCGCGCTTTCACCGGAAGGAGTGGCAAACCGCTCGGACGGAAACGACAGCGCAAGCACCAGGTTCTGGGTGAGTAATGTCATTCCCCCAGACCCGGTGCAGTCGGATGGAACTCCATTTGTCCCATTTTCCGGCACACCGCTGATCGCTCAACTGGGCCAGGACCTCAATGGCGAACAGCCTCGCGATGGCATGGGCAACAGCGTTTCCATGAACGCCAATGGGCATCGGGTTGCGATTGGCCTGCCCAATAGCCTGAACTTTTCAGGCAGCGCTCGCGTTTACCAATGGTCGGGAACCAGATGGGAGCAAATGGGGCAAACTCTTGAGGGCGCCCAGACCGGAGCCTTCTTCGGCATAAGCGTCTCCCTCAGCAGAAGTGGCGATCGACTAGCAGTCGGGGCCTTTGGCCATGAAGGGCAGTCGGGGCGGGTGCGGGTTTATGAATGGGCGGAGGACAGATGGCAGCAGGTTGGACAGGCCCTGAACGGCGGACCAGGTCCGGAATGGAGCGGCTCCAGCCTGTCCCTGAGCGGCGATGGGAGCCGGGTCGCGATCGGAGCTCCTCGCAGCTCGGCCAACGGGGAATTCTCCGGCCTCGTTCGAATCTACGACCTTGTTGGTAACTCCTGGGCTCTGGCCGGGCAGGCCATTGAGGGAAAGGCAGCTGGGGATCAGGCCGGTAGTAGCGTTGCCCTCAGCCTTGATGGCCAGCGGGTTGCTATTGGTGCCCCCTCTAGCAACGACAATGGAGAACTAGCCGGACAGGTGCGGGTCTATGAGTTTATCCGGGGCCAGTGGGCTCAACTTGCCGATGACATCGGAGGGGACCAGGTCCGGGATGTAAGCGGCTCAAGCGTATCCCTAAGCCGCGACGGGAGCAGGGTAGCGATCGGCTCACCGTCTCAGGCCCTTAACAATCTCGTTGAACCGGGACACGTCCGTGTCTTTGAGTTGTCTGCGGCGGGGTGGAGCCAGGTCGGACCCCGTATCGAGGGGGCAGCCGATACCGACAGGTTCGGCGCAAGGGTTTCCCTCAGCTTCGATGGCGAGAGACTTGCCATCAGCGCCACACAAAACGATGCCAATGGAGAGGATTCCGGGCGCGTGCGCTTCTATGAACTTTCGCAGGGCAACTGGCTTCAACTTGGACAGGGTATTGCCGGCGGGGCCAGCTTTGACAATAACGGCGCCGGGCTCTCCCTCAGCGGCAATGGCTTCCGGGCCGCTATCGGGGCCCCGGGCCATGATGGAAACGGTTTGAACAGTGGCGAGGTCCGCGTCTACCAGTTGCCGGGAGGAGCGGTTTCCTCCCTCGGAGCATGGCTGAGCAGTTTTTCACTGGCCGGCTTCGACGCCCTGCCCCTTGCCTCCCCCGCCGAAGACGGTATTCCCAACCTTCTCAAGTATGCCTTCAACATGAACCCCACGGTCTCCTACACCGGAGACCAACGCCTCCTTGGTCCCGGGACGGGGGAGAGCGGACTCCCGGTTATCCGGGTTACTGAACGCAATGGGGAGGACCGCCTCCAGATCGAGTTCGTGAGACGGCGCAACACGGACTCCCCGGTCTACCAGCCGCAGGTCTCCGATGATCTTGTCGACTGGCAGCCCCTGGACACGATCCCATCGGTCACCGAAATAGACGACCAGTGGGAGAGAGTGGTTGTCGACGACTTGCTGCCCCGGGATGAACGCGGAAATCGATTCGTCCGCGTCCTGATCGAACTCGCAGAGTAGATAGAACCGGCTTCCGCCTTCGGCTCCAGGGCTGTGTTGCCGCAGCGCTACTCAAGGCACCTTCTTTGTGATTGGCAGCGACCATGTAATTGCCATAGACACTTTGGATGTTTCAGGACTCAAACCTTCGCTCACGAGCGGAAAATTGCGCCTGCAGGAGGCCCCTTAGGATTCAGCAACTGGTGCTCATCGGGTTGGTGATGCTTTTCGAGACAGGAAGCGCGTCGAGCCCTCTTCCTTTGCCTCAAGGCGTGGACCAGAGAAGGAGCTTCCACCATAGGGGAATACATTTCGTTATCGCACACACTACAAATCCGGCGCGGACTGTTTTTACAGGTAATGTCGGAACCCGGACGAGAGTTTCTCGGGACGACACAACTCATGTCGTCATCAATGTTCCTGGAGTCGATTTCAGCGAATTGCTCAATGGGTGGTTTACTACCTACTACGTCGACGTTGGAGGGGGCTCCATAAAGGTCATCGAAAGCGGGAATGGGTCGCTGACATTAGACGTGGCAGCTACGGATGCAGAGGTCAACGTGCTTAGGTCTTTGGTAGACGGAAGCCCATTCCGGATTCGGGAGGGCGTCAATAACTCTATTTCTCTGCCTGCCGTGGAAGCTGTCGAAGTCGCGCTTAAGGACAGTTTTGATAGCCTCATTTTGGATATGGGGTTCCCTGCCCCACGAAACAACGGAGAAACCTTCTTGGTCAGAATTTACGAGCCTGAAGATAGTTGGAACGGCCTTGCCTGGGAATTCTGCATAGATCTAAATGCAGAGTTTCTGCGAACGAACCCTCCGTCATTGCGTGCTCTGAGCCTCTCCGCTCCGAGTCCTGCGGTTCGAGCTACCGTGGCGCATGAGATGTTTCACGCCATCCAATTTACTTACCGCCCTAGCTTGTTCTCCTGGAATTATGGGTGGTGGGTGTGGGAAGGCGTTGCGCG
>PBLI01000074.1 GCA_002721695.1 Roseibacillus sp.
CAGATGTCCGCCATGCAGTTCCAGTTGTATCGCGAGATCAGCCTGAAGGCGCTGGGACGGGTTGTTGTGACTGGCGAGAAGCCCACCCCGGTGAGATACGTTCTTCCCCTCGAGAATCTGTTTAACAGGGCATTGTCGTCCAAAAAAGGGCAGGTCTTTCACAGGGACTCGGACAACTATGCGAAAGAACGGAGGCGCCCGCACCTGTTCAAGCGTGAGACGGGGTCAGGGGTTCCTTTTTCGGGTAGGAGCTATCAGCCGCTTTCCAATCCTGCCGCCGGCCCGGAAGCACCTTCACCTGCGGTCTACATGGAGCTTCCGCGGAACGGAGAATGGAAAGTAGGCCTGGACCGCTTTCTGCCGGACGAGGGCACAATGCGTGTCAGCATCCGGGCGGCGCGATCTACCGAAGAGCGGCCGGGAGATGTTGCGCTCCGGCTGGGCTTCAGTGCCCATACAAGCAACAATGCGAACTTCTCTAATGTGATCAGCCAGAGAGACAGGGTCGTCAAGGCCCCGGCGAGCGCGCCGGAGTTCATTCATTTCGACATCCAACTGGCCGACATCCAGCGCAATCCTTTCAGAAAGCTGGAAACCAAGTTCCCGCGACGAGACGAGTTCCTGCATATCCGGAACGTTACCGAGGTCGAAGGGTTGCACGTTCAATTCGACCACGTGGAAATCACGGCACCGTTCCATGAGCAATGGCCTCCACCGGGTCACAGGGTGATTTTCTTCGACAGCAGGAACCGGACAAATGAATCAGTCTATGCGCGCGAAGTTCTGGAGCAGTTCATGGAGCGGGCCTGGCGTCGGCCGGTCAAGGGCCCGGAAGTGGATCGTTTCTTGAATCTGTTTGCGGAGTACCGGCCCCAGTTCGGGTCGATGGAGGAGGCAATGGTCGAAGTGCTGGCCACGGTACTGGCTCACCCGGAATTCCTGTATCTGCGGCAGGGAGAATCCACCAGCACACGGCAGGAGCTCAGTCATTATGAACTGGCAAACCGACTGGCGGTTTTTCTCTGGTCCAGCATTCCCGATGCAGAATTACTGGGCCTGGCGAAAGCCGGCTCGCTGCGCGACCCTTCAATTTTAGAAGCCCAGGTAGAGCGCATGCTGGCAGACCCTCGAGCTCATCGGTTTTCGCGTCACTTCGTAAGGCAATGGCTCGGGCTCGATGGGCTCCAGAGCGTGGATCATATCACTGATGAAGAGCTCAAGGCAGCGATGGAGGAGGAATCGGTGGCATTTTTCCAGGATGTCCTGTCCCGCAATGCGAGCGTGATGGATTTTATCGACTCAGACTACGCGGTCGTGAATTCCAGGTTAGCCAGGCATTATCGGATCCCGGACGTTCATGGCGTTGAGTTCCGCCGGGTTTCCCTGGAAAGCGGGCACAACCGGGGAGGGCTTCTTACCGGTGCCGGGGTGTTGGCGATGAATTCTGATGGGAAGGACTCGCACCCGCTCAAGCGGGGGGTCTGGATGCTGGAGCGTCTGCTTCATGATCCGCCGCCGCCCCCTCCGCCTAATGTGCCGGAGGTGGATCTTGCGGATCCCGGAATTGCGAAGATGACCCTGAAGGAGCGCATTGCAGACCATCGTGATGATCCCGCGTGCTATTCCTGTCACGCCCGGATCGATCCATGGGGGATCGCCCTTGAAAACTATGACGCGATGGGACTCTTCCGCACCTCCATCAAGGATAAACCGGTCGATGCCACTTCGGAGCTCTTCAACAAGAAGACTCTCGCTGGGATCGATGGATTGAAGGATTATCTTCTCGCGGAGAGGCAGGATCAGTTTGCCCGCGCGATGACGCATAAGCTTACTGCCTACGCCCTTGGGCGCCACCTGGCCTTTGCTGATCACGCGGATATCAGCGAACTGACCTTGGAGTTCAGAAGAAAGGGTGACCGCCTCCGTGATCTTGTGCATTTACTGGTCCAAAGCCGTATTTTTAACTCTGATTAGGAGGTAGAAGGAGTTAAGATAAGCGAGATGACTGGGTCCGGTAAAAAAGGGGTTACCCGTAGAAAATTCCTGCGTGGCACAGGGGTTGCACTGGCCCTGCCGTGGCTGGAGACCTTCGCGGGGGAAAGTAGAAAAGCCGGCAGTGTCCCAAAGCGCTTTGTCAGTATCTACCATCCCGATGGAGTGGGCGTTCCCCTCCGGGAGGATCCTGCGTGGAAGGACTGGAGCTGGTTTCCGCATGGCGGGGAAAAGGATTTTCGGCTGACCAAGGTTCTCGATGTTCTCGAGCCCCTGCGGAGCGATATCACCATTTATTCCGGCCTTTCTCATCCGGCGGTGCGTCGCGTTCACGGCCACTCCAATGCAGACCAGTATCTGACCGGGGCAGATACCAAGGGTCACGGGCCTTACAAAAACTCCATTTCGCTGGATCAGTTGTATGCCGGGCATGTGGGTGCGGCCACCCGGCACGCATCGTTGGTCATGTCCACCAACGGCGGGGTTGGAGGGCCACGTGGGGCACAGACCCAATCCTTCAATCGTGAGGGGCGCCCGGTCCCGGCAATGAGCAAGCCGAAGGAGATTTTTGATATGTTGTTCGTTGCCGATGGCAAGGAAGCAGCGGACCGCCTGGCCCGGAGCAAGAGTGCGCTTGATCTCCTGATGGAGGACACCCGTTCGCTGGGGCGTAAACTCTCCAAGGGTGATCAGGAGACCTTGCAGCAGTATCTCGATTCCGTGCGCGACACCGAGGTCAAGCTGGCCAAGGCCAGACGCTGGCTGGACAAGCCCCTTCCCGAGGTCGAGTCCTCTCATCTGCACCTGGAAGCTGGCCCGGAGGAAGCCCGGCAGTATTTCCAGACCATGTATGATCTCATCTACCTCGCCTTCGTGAGTGATTCTACCCGGGTTGCCACCTTTCAGCTTGGTCGGGAAAACGGGGAGGGGCCGCACGATCTGCTTTCGAAGGCAGTAGGGCTGGGTGGGGCTCATGGCCTTACTCATTCAGTCAAGAAGGAGAACGGCTGGCAGAACCTGGGCACCTACAATCGTTACCAGATGGAGGAGTTCGGGCGTTTCGTGAATAAGCTGAAGAATACACGAGAGTCCACCGGGAACGGGACCATGCTCGACAATACGCTGGCGATGCACGGATCAGCCTCAAGTAGTTTTCATCTATCCCGGAACTATCCGATTGTTTCTGCCGGAGGGAAGAACCTTGGATTCGAGAATGGCCGCTACCTTCAGTATGTGAAACTTCTCGGAGATGGCAGCCTGCCTGGTGCGGGTGTTGTGAGTGACTCCGGGTGGAGGGGCACCGCCAAGGAGGAGGATCGCCCGCTCGGCCACCTGTTTGTCACCATTCTCCAGCGGCTTGGCGTGGAGACTGACACCTTCGCCGGTTGCACCGGCACGCTTGAGGGAGTCTGACTCGATCCAGTCCAGAAAGGTTTCCTGATCTGCGTGGCGTAGTCCCTTCCCGCTTGCCCCCTGTGCCTGGGGGGTGCAAATCAATTTTTAATATTCTGCAGAGTCCATTTTTGAATCCTATCGTTTCTAGCATTGAGGAAGTCGATCGCTCGGCTCTTATAATCAATGTAGTCATCCTTAGATCTTGGAATGGGCAAGGTAGATTGAAAATCGTCAAAGGGGGTGAAGAATCGAACCGATGAAAAGTCAGTAGACACAATGTCCTGAAGCAGGAAAAATTTCACATAACCTGCGAAATCATCGAACAGCTCAAAAAAATCCGCATACCTGCTAAAGACATCACTCAACGGACTCTTCTCCCCCAGATAATATCGGCGGACACATTCGACCGTGTAGTCAAAACGGTCTCGTATTCGCCCTGTGCAGCCACGAGCTTGGTTGATTGTCCACTTCCCATCGATCGGGTTTGCGGGATAGATCATCATGCCGCCAATGGTATAGCCTAGGCCTCCAAAATTTCTAAGGTCTGGAGGGTCCTCCTCGAATATCTTTGTTAACAGTTTTTGCTTCCTGAAAGTTGGAACGACGGTGTCACTGGAAAGGCAGAAGTCGCCAAGGTGTGACTTGTGCCTCAAATAAAATGGGGCGCTGTTTTCAGAATTAAGTTCAAAAACACCTCCCGACGGGAGCTCCTTGCTCCATAGGAATTTATGATGCGCGCAGAGTGAGGGGCTCCAAGTGTCAGGGTCTTTTCCTTTTGGCGTGTCAGTCCCGAAATCGAATTTTACATCAATCATTCTTTTGGGTGTTATTGCCAGGGGTTTCCTTTTGCAAACCTGATTTACAGGCGCTTCACGGAATCACCACCTTCAGGAACACCTTGTCGGCAGGAGACGGCTGCGCTGTGCCCTCCTGTCAGGTGGTGTGTCAGGGGCATCCTGCTCCCTGAAAAAACAGTAACCAGAACAGTAACTACGAGCCGAATGGTCCAACGCGAGAGAAGGTCGCGGGGTTCCTAACCTCTGCGAATAGAGAAACATACCGGGAACAGGACTCGAACCTGCACGTCCTGGGGACACCTGATCCTAAATCAGGCGCGTCTACCAATTCCGCCATCCCGGCATTGGTGGCAAGGTAGAAAGCGCGTGTGAAATGACAACGGGAATTTCACGGGCGCTCTCCAGGATGAAGCGGGATTCAAGAAGGGCGGTCCAGCGCAGTGCCCCGTGTGTCGTTCCGGCCGGTCCTCCCTCACTTTGCAAGCCGGGCGCCATATTCGTTGGTGGGGTCCCGGTACATCGAGTGGAGATGATTGTGGGGGTCTCCCCCGAGGTCCTGGCCGGCATACTCGATAATCAGGCTGGGGCCCTGCAGGCGGTAGGAGAAGTCTCCCCCCTTCTTGGCCGGTCCCCACCACGCGAAGTTCATCCTGTCGATTTCGCCAGTGAGTTCGGTGAGACGCTGTTTCGCGAAGGGTGCAGGGAGGTCACCGACATACTCGCCGAGGAGAGCCAGCAGCGAGGTGCGCTGACGCGCGTTGAGGGACTTGCCCGGGAGTCCGAGGGGCTCGGGGACGAAGCCATCCTTGCCAGCAGCGGTCACGATGTTCCTCCGGCGGTCGCCTACTTGGGCCGTTTTCTGCTGCTTGTCGTCGAGGCTCTGGAGCAGGGCGAGGGCGGCGGGGGCTTCGCCGGCCATGGGGACGATATTGTCCTCCCCGAGCTTGAATGCGCGGGGCTGCGTACCGATGAATGTTGGTGACATCGACATGCGCTTTCCCTGGAAGGTCAGGTTGACCGCAAGGTGGTGGCCATCGAACTGGAGAGCCCACTTCCCGGTGGCGGAGGGCTCCCCGAAAATGGCGAGCCAGTAGTCCTCGGCCCCGAAGCCGGGGCGGCGCTGGCCGTTGCGAAGGAGGCGGTCATCGGCGAGGGGAATGTTGCGGACCTTGCCGTAGCCCTGCGGACTGAGGACAGCTGCGAGAAGGTCACAGGCCTCCTTCATCTGCTTCTCGTCGAGATCGCCGAGGCGGACTCCTCCCTGCGGCCCCCGCGGAGGAACATTGGTCCACTTGGCTTTTTCGGGGCTGTCATAGGGAAGGGCTGCCTGCCTGCGCAGGTTCTGCCCCAGGGATTTCAGGAAGGACCGCGCCTGGTTCGCCATGGCCTCGGGGGTATGGGCCTTGGGTTTCTTGGGAGCGTAGGTGGAGAAGACCTTGCTGGGAAGAGAAGGGTATTTCCCCACGGGCGCGGCCCCGGAGAGGGTGCAGGAGAGCGCAAAGGCGCAGGCGGCAACAGATGGCAGTTTCACAATGGGGAAAGCATGAGGATTTCCTGCCCGGGTGGCAAGAAAGCATCAGTGCAGACTGGTGCGCATCTGGTCCGGGCAGGGAAAGGTCAGCCGGGGAGAGACAGCACCCTGGGTCAGCTCAAGGACATGGAAGCGGGACCCGAACAGACCCGGGTGAGTCAGGGTGCGGAACTGGCGAATGAAGGAGCTGGTTTCCGGGACGTCTGGCAGGCTGGAGAGGAAGGGGGCGGCCAGGGTCGTCAGGTAGGATTCCTGGCGGGCGGAGCCGAGGAGGTGGAGGCCGGCCCGGTGAGCGGCCTCCACCGCGCTGGTGAAATCAACGTGGGCGGTGATGTCACGCTGTCCGGGAGCGTCCAGGGGGTCGGTTCCTGCCCGGTGCCCGGCGTAGGTCTGGAGGGTCCCCTCGTTACGGTCCGGGTGATAGTAGTCGTCGCGGTCGAATCCGTAGTCGACGAAGAGGTGGAGAGCGGTGTCGAAGATTCCGGATAGATCGTGGAAGAAGGGCGTCAGCTGGAGACAGGCCTCGGTCTGGTAGCCTTCCGGCAGGTCGGCCGGCAGGGACTGCAGGTGTTCAAGAAGGGGGCCCCCGGGGATGGGGGCCTCGGTCCAGCCGAGGTCACCGTCCTCAAGCGAGACGAGGCGCTCCACCCATGAGTCCCGGGAGCGACGCACCAGGTGGACAGGCAGCGCGTCGAGGACCTCGTTGGCGATGACCACTCCAAGGGGGTAGTGGATTTCCACGGGGCTGCTGACGATCGCAGGCGTGCCGTCGGGTGACCCGGCGAAGCGGGTGGCGAGGGCTTGCCGTTTGCGCTCGCTGGGGTCGCAGGCGATGTAGTGGAGGGCTTGGCGGAATCGGGGACAGATTTCCCGGGCCGCATGCAGGATGTCGAGGGCCAGCGAGCCGTCCTCGGGGCCGAGCTCGACCACGGGAAAGGAGGAGGGGCGTTCGTGGCACTCCCACACGTGGTGCAACCTTCTGGCGAGGAGGCACCCGAAGGCAGGGCCCACGCTGACGTTGGTGGCAAAGTCGCCGGTGCGGCCCACGCGATGCCGGTCCGGGTCGCTGTAGTAGCCATGCTCCCCGTGGTAAAGGGCGAGCTCCATGAAGCGGGAAAAGGAGAGGGGGCTGCTCCGCTCAAGGAGGGGGCGAAGGATGCATTCAAATAGAGGAGTTGCCCCGGACTCCGAAGGGGGGTAGCTTTTTGACCTAGCGCGCTGACAGGGCCTAACTGGATCACCCGTTTCCATGGCAAAAGAGAAATCGAGAAACCGACGAAAGCGTCGTTTTTACAAGCGCAAACGGCTCTGGATCCTGCTGCTTTTCTGCATGGGGCTTGGATTGGTCGGGCTTCGGGTGGCCAAGGAGCGCCTCCAGCCCTACAAGGAGCAGGCGGCCACCTTTGACATCTCCACCATTGACGACGTGGAGGAGCCGAGCCTGATTTGCGATCACAAGGGCCGGATCATAGGGCGTATGTTCGTGGAGAACCGGAGCAAGGTGCCCATTGAGGAGGTTCCCCAGAAGCTGATCGACGCCCTGATTGCGCAGGAGGACCAGCGCTTTTTCGAGCATGACGGAGTGGACCGTATCGGAGTGGCNCGGGCGATCTGGCTCAATCTGAAGGCCGGGGAGGTGACCCAGGGGGCGAGCACCATTACCATGCAGCTGGCACGCAACGCCTTCGACCTGAAGTCGGTGGCGGAGGCCGAGGGCCAGTCGAGCATGGANCGCAAGATCGTAGAGGCCTTCCTGGCACTGCGNATCGAGGAGTATCTCATGGCGGAAATCGCGGGAGAGTTTCCTGATGAGAAGGAGCGCAAGGACCGCATGAAGCGGATGGTGCTCGAATACTACCTGAATCGAATACCTTTCGGCACGGGTTACTATGGGGTGCGCTCCGCGGCGCTGGGCTACTTCGGGAAGGAGCCGATGGCCCTGAGTATCGAGGAGTGCGCCTCGCTGGTGGCATGCGTGAAGAACCCGACCCAGATTTCACCGATCACCAACAAGGCGAAGAACCGGAAGGCGCGCAATCACGTCCTGAACCGGATGCTGGCGGAGGAAATGATCACGGANTCGGAGTGGATCGCACTTTCGAGCAAGCCGGTGACCGTAAATCCCAAGCCTCTGCGCAAGGGAAAATCCCACCTGTATGAAATCGTGGACGACATCGCCCTGGAGAAGGTTGGGATGGAGGCAATGTCACGGGGCGGGTTCAAGATCTATACCACGATCGACCGCGACTTGCAGGAGCGGGCGGAGCGCAGCCTGCAGGAGCACCTGACCCGGATCGAATCCCGGGAAGGCTATGCGCACATGAAGCGCAGCGATTTTTCCCCCGCGCCCGGGAAGGTGCCTCCCTACCTGCAGGGAGCGGCCCTCATGATTGATTCGGATACCGGGAACGTCCTGGCNTACGTGGGAGGNCGTGATTATGCGCATTCCCAGTATGATTTCATCCAGTTGGGGCGGCGCCCGCTCGGAACGGCCTTCCTACCCGTGGTCTACGCCGCCGCGCTGGAGTCCGGCTGGCACCCCTGCACGACGGTGAATGACGAGGCGATGGACGCCCGCGCCGTGGCGGTGGGGGCCCCGGAGGGCATNCTGGGAGAATGGGGAATGGAAGTGCTCAATCCGAGCTATGAGGGGCGCATCATGAGCAAGCGGGCCCTTGCGATGTCCAAACTGGCAGCCACCGTGCGGCTGGGGCGGGAATTGAGCCTGGAAGCGGTCGCGGAGCAGGCAAGGGCCTTCGGATTATCCGTGCAGGAGGGTGAACTGCTCACCCGCATGTTGCTGGGTTATGATTCGATTTCCCTGCGGGAAGCGGTGAGGGCCTATTCGGCGCTCTCGCGCAAGGGTGCGTTGCCAGGTGCCCTGCGCTATATCGAGCGAATCGAAAATGCGGACGGGGAGGTGGTCTACGAGGCNCCCGCTCCCGAGAAGTCCGCAGGNGATCCGGCCTGCGACGAGATCACGGCCTANCAGGTCCATGGGATGCTGCAAGAGTCGCTGGAGAGCGGTAATCTCGCGGAGGATGCCTCCACCCTGAAGCGACAGCCGTTCCCGGGAGCGATCAAGACCGGGACAACTCACGACTTCGCGGATGGCTGGTGCGTGGGCTACAATGGCTCGGTGACCCTTGGTGTGTGGATCGGCTTCCACCAGGGGAAGAAGGCAATTCACGAAAATGCCTTCGGTCGCAAGCTGGCCTTCCGCCCGTGGNCGGAGGTGATGAATGAGGCGGAAGAATCCTATCCCGGTGTGGAGGTGGAACTCCCGGAGGGGCTTTCGCCGACCAAGATCTGCAGTGAGTCCGGATTGCTGGCCACTCGTTACTGCTACGAGCTGGTCGACAATCCNAACAAGGGCAGGAGCTATCGCTATACCGGGCAGAGTGAGCTGCTGCGCTCCGGNCGCTTGAAGCTCGGATTGTGTGACATCCACGGCAAGGGAGGGATAGGTACGAACGAAGTGCTCGAACGNTACGGGCCGCTGGCTGTTGAATCCGGGGACCAGCGGCACCTTCCGGTCGCGCCCATTGTCCCGACAAGTCCCGGACTGGTGGGCGAGGACCCCTACGACTCCGAACTGGTCAGTCTCGATGAGTCAGGGGGTGAGCTCAGCATTTTTGTCCGTGGGCCCAGTCTCCTGCTGGAGACCGAGGTGCGCGGTGAGACCGACGGCGGCGTGCTTTTGCACCGGCCCCGCAAGATCGAAATCAAAACGGATTGAGCAAGCTCCCTCGCGGGTCTAATTCTGGAGNAGTCATGACCCATCAGCGGGAAGCNTCTCATACCGAATGGTTCGGGTTTTCCTGNCCACATTGTCATACCCTTTTCAGAGTGCGGGTAGAGAATCGGGGTCGACGGGTCGAGTGCCCAGGCTGCGGCGAGGTGGTGAGGATACCCGCTCCCGGGAGACCGGTCCCACGTGGCATGGAACCNGGNGAGGTTCCCTTCAGGCAGGTGCCGCCGGAACGAAAGCGGGAAGAATTTCCAGNACCCGGGCTTTCAGAGAAGGTCGAGGAAGAGGGCCGGCGGGTCCGGCGCAAGGTGGTCAAGACNGCCGNGCAACCCGAAGAGTTTGGCTGGGAAGCGGAAGANGACGGTGGAGGTGCGGCACANGTGNCTTCCCGGGACTCCCTGCTTCCCATCGTCGTGGGGGGACTGGCGGTTTTGATCCTCNTGGCCGGAGTAGTCACTTTCATTTTTCTCAACCAGAACCGGCTTGAGCGGCAGGGAACCAAGCTGGNGACAGGTAAGNTTTTCGAGATCCCGGGAGACGCGGGCAGCTCGGAGTCCGAGATGGCGATTCTGGATGTGGAATTGAGCGTGGAACTACCCATTATACGGCAGACGGTAAGGGACTTCCTGGCGGCAGAGACTGTCGACGAGGTCCTCGCCCGGAGCCGGGGCGGGGAAGATTTTCATGATGTGATCAGGGAATACCACAGCCGGCAGCCGCTGGCTCCGGTCGTTGCGCGAAAGATCGCTCCGACTGGACNAGTCCAGCGAAGCCAGGGGCTCTGGGCGGTTGACGTCAGGCTCCCGGACTTCAGTCTCAANCCCCTGGCGCTNGAGAGGGTGAAGGGCCGGTACCTGGTCGACTGGGCGAGCTGGGTGGGTTACTCCGAGGTGCCCTGGGAGCGGGTGCAGGAGGTCCGGCCCACGGAGCCGGTTCTTTTCCGGGTCATCTGTCGGCCGGTGCCGTATTACAATTTCGGATTTTCCGATGACCGGAAGTGGAGGGCTTACCGCCTGCTGTCGCCCGACCAGAAGCATACGCTCTTTGGCTATGTGGAGCGTAACTCCATCCGGGAAGGGATGTTGCCCAAGATCGGGGGGCGCGATCTCGGTGATGCGTTTCTTCTTCGGCTTCGTTTTACGGACCAGTCCGGTCCGGACCAGGTCCTCATCGAGGAGGTGGTTTCTTCGGGCTGGGTGATGCGAGAGCTGGACAAAAGTGCCCCGGGGGAGAGATAACCCAGCTCGCCGGGCTGAGACGCTTGGCACGATCGATACCAGAGTAAAACCTATCTTCTCNCCGTGGAATTTCTCGACTTCGCCGCTGTCCTTCTCGTCCTCGCCGCAGTCTTTGGTTACCTCAACCTGAAGCTGTTCAAGCTGCCCACCACGATTGGGATCATGCTGATCGGGTTGCTCTCCAGCGTGGCTCTGCTGGTCCTGCGTGATGCGATCCCATTTGTCCCGGAGGCGGCCGACCGCTTCGTGGAGTCCATCGACTTCAACAAGGCGCTCATGGAAGGCATGCTGAGCTTCCTGCTTTTTGCAGGGGCGCTTCATGTCAACCTGGGCAATCTGGCGAACCAGAAGAAGCTGGTGGCGATGATGGCCAGTCTGGGAGTGGTGCTCTCGACCTTTCTCATTGGTGGAGCGGCCTGGCTCCTCTTTCCATGCTTCGGATTCAATGTGCCGTTCATATGGTGCCTGGTATTCGGAGCTCTCATTTCGCCCACGGACCCGGTGGCGGTCCTGGGGATCCTTAAAACNGCTGGTGCCCCGAAGTCCCTCGAAACCAAGATTACNGGTGAGTCNNTGTTTAACGATGGCGTAGGAGTGGTGGTCTACCTGGCGGTGCTTGGAATGGCCCTCGGAGGGCATGGAGACCACGGGATCAGTGGGGCAGGCGAGGTGGTCCAGCTTTTCCTGGTAGAGGCCGGTGGGGGGATGCTCTGGGGCTTCGCAATCGGGTTGGCGGCCTACTATATGCTGCGTTCGATCGATAATTACCAGATTGAGGTNCTCATCACCCTCGCGCTGGTCATCGCNGGTTATCGCGTGGCCTCTCACTGGCACCTGAGCGGTCCCCTGGCGATGGTGGTCGCTGGCCTGATGATGGGGAACCAGGGACGGACTTTCGCGATGAGNGAGAAGACGCGTGAGCATCTCGACACCTTCTGGGAACTCGTGGACGAGATTCTCAATGCGGTCCTCTTTCTTCTTATCGGTCTTGAGCTGTTCNTCCTNGACCTCTCCGGGCAGGCGCTGGCGGTGGGAGTGGTTCTTATCGTGGTGGTGCTCGCAGCGCGTTTCGTGGCGGCCTCCATCCCNGTAACCCTGCTCAAGGGCAGGCGGGAATTTTCTCCGGGGGTGATACGAATCCTGACCTGGGGCGGGCTACGGGGAGGCATCTCGGTGGCNCTGGCCCTGGGTATACCGAAGGACATACCGCACCGGGAGGTTATCCTGGTNGCCACCTACGTCGTGGTGGTCTTCTCGATTGCCGTGCAGGGCCTTACCTTGAAGCCGTTGGTCGCNCGGGTGGTAAAATCGACCGGAACTTGAGCAGCAGGCCAGTCCTGACGGCGGGGAAAGAGCCGGAAGGTTATCAGGCGAGGAGCGGGGCGATCACNATACTCACGATGGCCATCACGTTGATCATGATGTTCATGGAGGGCCCGGAGGTGTCCTTGAGGGGATCTCCCACGGTGTCTCCCACCACGCANCCCTTGTGNGTTTCTCCCCCCTTGCCACCGAAGTGCCCGTCTTCNACNTATTTCTTGGCATTGTCCCACGCCCCGCCGGCATTGGACATCATNAGGGCGAGCAGGATGCAGCCGAGGAGGGCCCCGCANAGGGTGCCGGCCAGTGCAGTGGCTCCGTTCGCCCCAAAGCCGNAGCCGACTGCCACNGGTGTTCCCACCGCCAGNANGGCGGGCAGGATCATGCGCTTGGTGGCGGCCTTGGTGGCGATATCGACACAGCGATCGGAATCGGGCTCTCCGGTTCCTTCAAGGAGTCCGGGAATCTCACGGAACTGGCGNCGGATNTCNGAAATCATGTCGAAGGCNGCNCGNCCNACCGCATCCATGGTGATNGCNCCATTNAGGAAGGGAACNACNCCNCCGATGAAGACCCCNACGAAGAAGGTNCGCAGGNTNNCNGGNTCACTGAGNNTNAGNTCNACTTNNGTNTTCNNGATGAANGCNGTNGTGAGGGCNAGGGCGGAGAGNCCGGCTGCTCCGATCGCGAAGCCCTTGCCGATGGCGGCGGTGGTGTTGCCGACCGCGTCGAGGCCATCGGTGATCTTACGCGTTTCCTCTCCCATGGCTGACATCTCGGCAATTCCACCGGCGTTGTCGGCCACCGGGCCATAGGCATCGATGGCCATGGTGATGCCCACCGTGCCAAGCATCCCAACTGCGGCGATTCCGACCCCATAGAGGCCGGCAAATTCGAAGGAGATGAAGATTGTGGCCGCGATGGTGAGCAGGGGAACGACGACCGATTTCAGGCCAACCGAGAGGCCGGCGATCATGATGGTGGCCACCCCGGTTTCGCCCTGGCGGGCAATTTCCCTCACGGGACTACCGCCCGTGAAGTGCTCGGTGATCAGGCCGATCACGATTCCTCCCACCGCTCCGCAGAGGATGCAGAGGCCGATGTTGGCAGTCAGGCCGAGCATACTGGCCAGTCCGAAGGCGGCGGCGACATAGAGGATGGCGGAGCCGATCGTGCCAAAGCGGAGAGCCTCGGCGGGATTTTTCCCGGCCATGCTGCGCACGATGAGAATACCAAGGATGGAGCAGAGGAGGCCCACCGAGGTGAGCAGGAGGGGGAGTTGCATGAGCTGGAGCATTCCCTCCTTGCCGGGTGTGGCGCCTAGCTTTTCCATGAAGGCCACGGCCTTTGCGTCGGCGGTCTCTGCGGCCGCCCTTGCTCCCACCGCGGCCGCGATTGCCACGGTGGCAATCTGGGCATTGCAGTAGGACTCGAAGATATCGGAGCCCATTCCCGCCACATCACCCACGTTGTCGCCGACGTTGTCGGCAATGACACCGGGATTGCGTGGGTCGTCCTCGGGAATTCCGGCTTCCACCTTGCCTACCAAATCAGCCCCTACGTCGGCAGCCTTGGTAAAGATGCCGCCCCCAACCCGGTAGAAGAGGGCGACGAGAGAGGCCCCCATGGCGAATCCTTCCATGATCTCAGCGACCTCATGGTGATCCTTGAAAAAGGCGAAGAGGCCCCCAAGCCCGATCAGGCCCATGGAGGCAACCGTGAGTCCCATCACCGAGCCTCCGAAGAAGGCAATCGTGAGGGCCTGCGCGGCTCCCTCGTTCTTGGCGGCCAGGGTGGTGCGGACGTTGGCCTTGGTGGCGGTATACATCCCGATGAACCCAGCGAGGGAGGATGCGAGGGCGCCCAGGAAAAAGGCGAGGGACTGCTCCTTGCAGTATTTATCATCCTGGAAGAAGAAAAGCGCGCCCCCGATGATGAGAGCGAAAATGGAGATGAGGAGGAATTCCCTGCGCATGAAGACCATCGCTCCCCGGTGGATCTTTTCCGCAATTTCCGCGACTTTGCCTTCGCCTCCAGACTGTCTGACGATGCGCCCGAGTAGAATAAAGGCGATGATCAGGCCCACGATTCCGGCTGCGGGGGTAAGGATCGGATGGACGTTCATGGGATGGTCAGCAGGGGAATGAAACTCAGCCGATGAAAATGTGGTGGGATACGGCGCTGGGCCTGCCCGGCGGCATGTGGCAGTCTAATAAGGGCTTTGCTTGATCTGGCAATAAAAATGGCGGGATCGCCGGCGAGAAAAGCCTCGATCCGGTGAAAAACCACCTTCCCTGCGAGGTTGGTGGCTCTTTGCTGCTTTTCAAGGGTTTATCGCCGCCGGAGCGCACTTGTGTTTTCAATTCTTGGCGGAATCCCATTCGGGGAACTCGCTACGAAG
Organism: Roseibacillus sp.; assembly: GCA_002721695.1. Lineage (GTDB taxonomy): Bacteria > Verrucomicrobiota > Verrucomicrobiia > Verrucomicrobiales > Akkermansiaceae > Roseibacillus_B. The sequence goes on from PBLI01000074.1 coordinate 14,426, forward strand.
TTGTTTGCGGATCCGGGCCGACTCTTCCGCCTGCCCATCTTTTTCGAGGGCTTCGGCGGCGCGCAAAAGCCCAAGCGGCTTGATCTCACGGTCATCAATGAACATCTCGGAGGCCTTAAGGTAGTGGCTGGCCGCGGTCTTGTAGTCCATGTCGCGCATGGCGATATCGGCAAGGGCCATGTAGAGCCCGGCCTGGATGGTGCCGTGGGGTTCGAGGGTAAGCCCCTCCTCTGCCGCGGTGCGGGCTTCCTTCCACATTTGCAGGCCGATGAGGACGTGACTGTGGTCCAGCAGTGTATCCGCCTTCCAGAATTGTTCCTGATCGAGGGTGAGGAGAACGGCGATGGCCTGGGAGGCCTCCGGGAATTTTCTGGTCTCCAGGCGGGCCTTGGCGAGATGGCGCCACACGAGGGCATCAGTCTGCTCTGGTTCTTCCGGAGTGCAGGCCAGCCCGAGGAAGTGGTCCGCACTCTCGTAATCGCCCTTGGAGAATCGTTCCAGGCCGAGCCAGATGAGCATGCGGCTCGGCAGGCGCTGGTGAGGAGCATCGGTGAGGAGGCGTTCGACCGCCTCCTTGAGCTTGTCGGAATCGAGAAGGGAGTAGGCGGCGAGAACGACATGGACGCCGGCCGGTTCACGGTAGCGCTCGGGAAGGAGATCGCGGGCGGTCTCAAAGTGAGGGATAGCCTTGGCCCATTGCTCCTGCTTGTAGCAACCCCAGCCCATCCAGTAGCAGGCATCCGCCCTCGACTTGTCGTCGAGGGTGACATCGGGGACCTCGAGGAGATTCTCATAGCTCGCGATCATGTCCGGCCAGCGTTGTTCGTCGCGGTGAATCCGGCCCGATTGCTGGTGGGCGAATGATGCAAGATTGCCTCCCGGATCCTGTGCGAGGAGCCGCTTGAAATCCGTGAGGGCAGATTCCCGGTCACCGATCTTGTAATATGCGTGACCGCGCTTGGCGAGCGCCTCGCTGACCCTCGGGTGCTCCGGGAAGGCCGCCAGGAAGCTGGAGAGGTTTTGTGCCGCCCGTCCAAATTCGCCGGAGTCCGCCAGGCACCACCCGCGTTTGAAGTAGATGTCCGATCGCATCTCCACGGGGAGGGCGGCAGGATTTACGTCATTGTAGGCCGCTGCGGCCTCGGAAACCGCTCCCTGGTGGAAGAGAGTTTCGGCCTTCATGAGCCGGGCCTTGTGCAGCCAGGGGCTGCCCGGGTTCTCCTTGGCGTAGATTTTCACGAAGGCGTCTACCTGGGCCGGGATGTTGGGGCCATTGATCTGGTAGAAGCTGCTCAGGCGTCGGTAGCTGGCCTCGAAGGCAAACTTACGCAGCGGCTTTGGTTTCGCTTCGATGGCGAGGCGTTCGGCATTGAAGAACTGTCCGATGGCTTCATCGTGGCGGTCTAGTTTGGCCAGGGACTGGCCGGCGATCATGTAGATGCGGGCCAGGACGGCCCTTTCCCCGACATGCTCTCCTGCCTTGAAGGCGCTGACGGTGCGGTCGTAGTCGTCCTCTTCGAAACGCATCTCCATGAGGGCCAGCTGTGCCCGGGCCTTGTATTTTGCGTCTACTCCAACGGCCGCGAGGGTCTCGCTGAGAAACTCTTCGGCCTTGCGCTGCTGTCCAAGTTTGGCGGCCGAGACTCCGGCGGCGAGCAGGGCCTGCGCACGCTCCTGAGGTGCCACGTGCGGTTGGAGAAGGGCCTCGAGATGCTTGAGGGCTTCCTCGTGATTCCCCTCCTTGGCGTAGAGTTCACCGATGGCGAGGCGGGCGTAGTCGCGGTAGGGATTTGCGCTGTCACTGACGATGTCACCAAGTCGCTTGATTGCCTCTTGCGATCGGCCGGCCATCTGCAGACAGCGGGATTCGTAGAAGGTGGCCTTGTGTCCCAGTCCCTTGTCAGTCGCCTGCTTGCCTGCCACCGTGAAATAGGGTGCGGCCCGCTCCCATTCCCGGCGGTTGTAGAGCTGAGCGCCCTGGCGGTAGGCGGAGAGAGCCACCCAGTTACCGGTCCGGTAGCGCTTGATGATGGCGGTAAACGTCCGCTCGGCGTCCTCTCGCTCACCTGTCAGAAGCAATGCCATCCCGAGTTGGTAGCTGGCCTGCTGAGCCCGGTCTCCGAGCGGGCCGGTAGCGAGGTATTCCCGGAACAGGGGAATGGATGTCTGCAGGGCCCGGCGCTTCTCGTTGATGTCCCTGCTTCGCTCTCCGAAGTCATAGTGGCGGTTGGCGCGGTGGTAGAGCTCCTCGCCCCGGTCGAAAGCCGGGATCACCCCCGGCGCCTGACCCATTGCGGGGAGGATGCCGGTGATCAGCGGGAGAGTGGTGAGTAGCGCTCTCGCGCCAGTTGGGAGGAGGAATTGCACGGTAAAGCGGAGGGAATTTCTGCCATTTTCGCCGGGAAGTTCAACCACTTGGAGCGGGTCAGGGTGTCTTCTCCAGCTTTTGCAGCCGTTCCCGGTAGCGCCGGGAGGCCCTGCGCGATTCGTCCGTGTCCTTGAGATCGAGAGCGCTGATGGCCCGGCGGAGAGCCGTTTCCGTGATAGCCGGATCCTTGCCGTAGAGCTCTACGACGGGGACGTAGTACTGAGCGGCGGTGTTCGGATCGCCCTGGGCCATCGCGATGTCGCCCAGTTGCAGGCGGGCTTGGGAATTCAGGAGGCCCTGCGGCTTGAGAGTGAGGCAGGCCTCGGTGGCCTTGCGAGCGCGTTCGGTGTCCTTGAGGGCCAGATGAGCGCGTCCAAGGAAGAACTGGGTTTCCGCCTTCCGGTAAGGGCTTTCCTCCACCTGCAGGACGATCTGGAGGGGGCGCAGCGAAGCCTCGAAGGCACCTGCTTCCAGGGCACTCCGGCCGGCTGCCCGCCAGACCGCTACCGTGGTCTCGGTCGGCTTTTCGGGAGTAATGGCATGCTGCAGGTAGGTCCAGGCCGCAGCATACTTCCCGTCTTTGTGGTAGGTGTTTCCGAGCCACGCGAAGACGGGGCGGGGAACTTTCTCGTCGCGATGATCCCGAAGCAGGGCATCGAGCTCGATGCGGAGCTCGTTTCTTTGCTGCAGGTGGTAGTGGGCCAGGGCGAGGTGAAGGGTCGCTCCCCGGCCCAGCGCCGGGCCGTCGCCCTGGCGCGCTCGTTGGAAGGGCAGGATGCAGTCCCCAAACTTGTTCTGGCGGTAGAGAGCCCAGCCGAGCCAGAACTCGGAAGCAGCTTTCCTGGCAGTTTCCCTCTTCGGGAAATCGGCGATGAGGCGGGCGTGACAGGCGGCAAACTTATCGAGGCTCTCCCGGCGGGCTACCTCGTCTCCCGAGGTGTCGATCGTCTCCTTGTAGAGGATGGCTTTCTGAGCCCAGGCGTATTCCCTCAGGTCGGCTGTGGTTGCCCGGGCGAGCAGGCGGTCGAACTCAAGATGGGCCTTCGCGGTGTCCTTCAGGTCGAGATAAATCTCGGCACGGTTCACGATCGCGTTGCTGACCTGCGCATGTTGCGGATAGTGCTCGATGAAGGCATCGAAAGACAGCAGGGCATTATGCGGATCACCGGCACGGAGTTGCATGTTGGCCAGCCGGTAGCGAATTCCGGGCCGGTTCTCGGCAGCAATATGGCTGAGATCAATCGAGGCGTAGGCCTGGGCAGCTGGTCCATAGCGTTCGGTCTGGTGGTATCCCTCTGCCAGCATGAGGCGGGCATTATGAATGCGGGGGTCGTCGGCGTGTTTTTTTTCGAATCTCCGAAGGAACTCACGGGCTTGTTTGATGAGGTTCCGGCTGCTCGTCTTGTATTCACGCGAGAGCACGAGGTAGCCAGCCTCAAGGGCGGTCATCGTGTCGGGGGCAATTTCGGCTAGTTCCTTGAAGAGAGCGGTGGATTGCGTTGTGTTCCCCAGAGTCTCGTGGGCCTCGGCTGCGAGCTGGAGACGGCGTGCGACGGCCTCCTCGTCGAGCCGGTAGTCGCCACGCTTGAAGTAGTCGATCACCTTTTCAGGATTGTTGGCCAGAGCAGCTTCACTCATCAGGGAGAGTTGGGCCTCACCGCGCCACTGCTCCAGTCCAGGAGTGACAAGAATGTCTTCGAAGTATTTGCGGGCGAAGTCCCTCTTGCCGAGTTTGCGGGAGATTTGCGCACACTGCAGGACAGCATCGGCCCGCGTGGTCTTGTCCTCTGAATTCGCGAGATGGATGAAGTGAGCGAGAGCTTCCTCCTCCATGTCAGCCTTCGCATAGTAGTGGGCGAGCACACGTTCAGACTGCGCCTGGAATGGAGAGCCTGCGTCCGTGAGGACGGCCTTGAGGGCGGTGATGGTTTCCTGTTTGAGACCCAGCCTCTCGAAGCAGAGGGCGCGACTGTAAATTGCCTGGTGACGATAGTCCTTGTTGTCGGTCTCGGATGCGGCGAGCTGGAAAAGGGGGGCAGCTTCGGCGTAGTCCTTCAATTGATAGTGCTCGAAGGCCAGCTGGTAGGCCGCGGCACCCACGAGGGCGCCGCTCTTGTGGTTGTCCACTACCCCGGCCAGGCTTTCGCGGAAGCCCTTCATGTTACCTGCCCTCTGATGGCAGATCGCCTTGTAGTAGCGCGCCTTGATGGCATTGGGGTGCGCGGGGAACCGCGAGTGGAAGCGCTCGAACTGGCGAATCGCCGCGAGGTAGGTTTCCTTCTTTCGTTGGGCGTTCTTAACTTCGCCGGCCTCGCGGTAGGAGTGGAGTGCGAGCTGGAAGAGGTCGTTGGCCGGGTCCGTCTGGAGCGGCTGGTCCCCGGCATCTGGAGGCGTTTTTTTTTCCTGTGCCCACGCCGCCCCGAAGCCTCCCGCAAGGAGAACCAGGACCACTCCCAGCGCCCCGGTTGCCCGGAAGATGACGTCAATCCGCATCACTGGGGACGAGGATACTCTACATTCACGAAAGGTCGCGGGAAAAATGCTATTTTTTAAGCATTAACCGGGACTGGCCGGGCTAGCCCCGGGGCTTACGCGTGGCGAAGGAAATATTCCAGATGCCGGCCTCCTGGCAGATATCGATGACACCCATCAGGGTCTGGTAGGTGATGTCCCCATCGCCGCGGAGGCGGACCGGCTGGTTCTCGTGGACGTCGACGATGGCACGAAGTTTGGTGAGAAGCTGGTCCTCGGTGAGGACTTCGCCGTTGATGACCAACTCACCACCCTGCCTGATATTGATGTTTATTTCGCTGATTGCACGGGTCTCCTCCTTGCCCTGACTCGAGGTGGGGACCTTGACCTTGCTGTCCTGCTCGGATCGCGAGAACTGCCATGTGACGAGAAAGAAAATGAGAAGAAGGAAGACGATGTCGATCATGGGCGCCAGCTGGATGGCGCTCGCCGGTGGCTTGGGGGTCTTGAACTTCATGGGGTCTCCATCGGTCAGGGGCGGATCCCATCAGGCACCGGGCACGTCTCCCTGCCCGGCCCGGGACGGAGCGGGCCGCTGGCTGCGGGGGACCTGGTAGTCGTCGACAGGGTCAGGGGGCAGGGTCTGCTGCTCGGGCTGGTAACGTCCGGCTTGCTGGAACTGCGATCCGAGCAGGGCGAGCAGATGCGTGGCGGCCGCTTCCAGCTCGGAAAGAGAGCGTTGCACCCGGCCGCGGAAGATCGAGTAAAAGATCATGGCGATGATGCCTATGCCGAGTCCGCTCGCGGTAGTGACGAGAGCCTCGGCCACTCCGCCCGCCAGCTTCATCTGGCGCACCACCTCTACATTGCCGCTTCCGATCTCGAGGAAGGCCCGGATCATTCCGAGGACGGTTCCGAGCAGGCCCACCATGGGAGCGATGGCGCCAATGTCTGCGAGGTAACTGATGCGTTGATTGAGCATGCTCGATTGCCGCGAGCCTTCCGCCTCTGCCACTTCGCGGATCTCGCTGAACTTGGCGTCGGAATTCTTGGTGGCGAAATCGAGTGTTTTCTGGGTGATGCGCGCGATGCACTCACCCCGCCGGTGGGCGTAGCCGACTAATCCAAGATAGTCGCGCTTTCGGATCAGGCTCTCAGCGACTCGCATGAAGCGGTCGCTCACGATCGTGCTGCGGCGAATGGTGAGGAAGAAGAGAAGAATAAGGACGACTGCGGTGACGGAAAGAATCCCCAACGGCCACATCATGATCCCGCCCTCCTTGATGATCTCCAGCAGGTTGACGTTGGTTGTTGACGAGGAGGAGTCTGCGCCGAGGGCGGCGCCAGTTGTGGCCAGCAGCGCCGGCGCGGAGAGCAGAAGCCGAGTCATGAATCCGGAACAGTTTATCCATTGTTTACGAACGTTCAAGTACGGTAGCTGTGTGTGGAGGGGGGCATTCATGCCCCAAAGAGGGAAGGGGGACGCCCCCGGCGAGGGGGAGGGTGACCCGTCGCCGGAATCAGCCCGGGCGCGATCCATTGCCATCTTCGGTTGATGCGGTAGAATCCGGGGTAGTGATGGCCGAGAGCCCCGACTTGAGATCCCGTCTGGGAGAGGTGCCCCATCAGCCGGGCGTCTATCTAATGCGAGATCGTCTGGGTGCAATTATTTATGTGGGCAAGGCGCGCGACCTGCGCAAGCGGCTCGCGAGTTACTTCCTGCCCTCGCGCAGGCAGCAGGCAGACCTCAAGACGCGCGCCCTGCTTGACTCTGTCTGGGATTTCGAGATCCACCTCGTAAGAAACGAGCAGGAGGCCCTCCTGCTTGAGGGCAAGCTCATCAAGCAGTATCGGCCTCGCTACAACGTCAGCTTCCGGGACGACAAGCGCTTCCTCCTTGCCAAGATCAATCCTGATGAGCCGTGGCCGCGGTTTGTTCTCACCCGTCTGAAGAAGGATGATGGAGCGCGCTATTTCGGACCCTTCGCTCATTCGGGGGCACTGCGCGGCACCATCGCCTGGCTCAACAGGGAGTTCGGGCTGCGCAGCTGCCGGAGCCGTGAGCCTGGTGAGAAGGATTACAAGCACTGCAGCGCGGATGTTATTCGCAACTGCAGCGCTCCCTGCGTAGGCAAGATCACACGTGAGGCCTATCTCGAGCGGGTGGAGCAGGCGAGTGAACTGCTGGAAGGGAAGGGAAGGCGGGAACGCATCAGGTCCCTTCATGAAGAAATGGAAAAAGCCGCCGGACGGATGGATTTTGAGCGAGCGGCCCGCCTGCGCGATATCGTGCAGAACCTCGAGCGCACTCTCAACCCGACCCGCCAGTTCTCCCGAGGGCGCGGCGTCCCCTCCACCGTGAAGCCGCTCGATGACCTGAGCGAGCTGGCGGATCTCCTCCAACTTGCCGAGGCACCACGCATCATGGAGTGCTTCGACATTTCGAACGTGAGCAGCAACCATATCGTGGCGTCCATGGTGCGCTTCGTGCAGGGAGTCCCGGACAATGGGAATTATCGCCGCTATCGCATCATGACGGTCGAGGGCCAGGATGATTTCGCCAGTATGGCCGAGGTCATTCGAAGACGGTATTCACGGATCCTGCGGGAAGGAGCCAAGTCCAGTCCAGGGGTCGTGGAAAGCCAGGAGGGAGTGATCGAGGGCATGCGGCGCCTGGCCCGGGAAGGAAAGGCCCCCATCACCCTGCCGGATCTCGTGATCGTGGATGGGGGAAAGGGCCAGCTGGGTTCCGCCATCACGGAATTGCGGCGGCTCGGTCTTCACGAACTGGCTGTGATCGGACTGGCCAAGAAACGGGAGGAAATCTTTCGACCGGGGGAGAGCGCTCCGCTGATCCTGAGTCACGAGACGGGAGCACTCAAGCTCCTCCAGCGCATCCGGGATGAAGCCCACCGGTTTGCCAACAACTACAACGAGCTCCTGCTGCGCAAGCGGATGAAGGAGTCCCTCCTGGATGACTGCCCGGGGGTTTCGCCCCGGCGCAAGGCCGCGCTCCTTGCGAGGTTCGGATCCGTGGCACGTATCCGGAGGCAGAGCGCGGAGGAGATCGCCGAACTTCCCGGCATCTCCGTGCGCTCGGCGGAAGCGATGCTGGGGTGGCTGAACCGGCAGTGAGAATCCGTAAAACGGTTCCGTGCCGCAGCGGGCAGGCCGCTCAGCGGCCGTGGACATGGCTCAATCGGAAGAGGCGGCGAACTCCAGTGCCCGCTGCTTCATCTGGGTGGCCATCAGATTCAGGGCGTTGGCGCGGGTGGGCGCGAGGTGTTCCTTCAGGCCGGTCCTTTCAATGAACGCGAAGTCGGCGGTGAGGATGTTGTCGGGGGACTCCCCGTCGAGGAAGCGAATGAACATGGCAATCATTCCCTTGGTGATCTGCGAATCGGAGTCCGCGAGGTAGGAAACCGCACCGTCCTCGAGCCGGGCATCGAGCCACACCTGGGACTGGCACCCTTCGATGAGGCGGTCATCGGACTGCAATTCCTCCGGCATGGCAGGGAGTTTGCGGCCAAGATCGATGACGTACTCGTAGCGCTCGGTCCAGTCCTGGAAAAGATTGAGCTCCTCAAGGAGCTGCTCCTGTTTTTCCGCAATGGTCATTCGGAGGGAAGAGAACCGTGGAACGGTAAGGATGCACGTCCAAAGTAGCGGAAGAATTCGTGATTGGACCCAAATGGGGAAGAAATACAGGCGAGCACGTCGCGGCGGCGACAATCGTCGTGGTGCCGCCAAGGGGAGGGGTCCGGAGGTATGGCCCCGGACGGAGCGTTCTCCCCAGCTTGGCAGAGAGGAGCTGCGGTGCGGTCCTCAGCGCAGCATCTCCGTCCCTTTTTCCACTGCAGCGACAAGGCGTTGGACGTCGTTTTCGTTGTTGAAGCAGGCGAAGGAGGCACGCAGTGTTCCGGTTATCCCAAAGCGGGCCATGAGGGGCTGACAGCAGTGGTGGCCGGTACGCACGGCCACCCCCATCCGGTCGATGAGAGTTCCGAGGTCGTAGTGATGAATACCCTCGACGTTGAAGGAGAGAGCCCCGGCGCGGTCAGGTGGTCCATAAAGTTTGACGCCCTTGAGGGAGGACAATGCAGTGGCAGCTTGCTCGATGAGAACAGTCTCGTGTCTGTGGACCGCGTCGAGATTGAGCCCCTGCAGGAATTCAAAGGCAGCGCCGAGGGCGATACCGCCCTCGATGTTGGGAGTGCCGGCTTCGTATTTGTAGGGCAGGTCGTTGTAGGTGGTCCCGGCGTAATCGACCTTCCTGATCATTTCCCCGCCGCCACGCCAGGGCGGGAGTTTGTCGAGGAGGGAACGCCTGCCGTAGAGAACACCGATTCCCGTCGGAGCATAGGCCTTGTGGCCGGAGAAGACGTAGAAGTCAGCATTGAGAGCCTGAACGTCGATGGTGAGGTGGGGTATGGCCTGGGCTCCGTCGATCAACACGAGGGCCCCTGCCCTGTGAGCCGCCTCAGTCAGGTTCTCGACCGGAAGGATTGTGCCGAAGGCATTGGAGATGTGGGAGAGGGCCACGATTTTCGGCTCCCGGTCTTCGAGGACCCGGTGAAAGGCGTCGAGATCCAGGGTGCCATCCTCGTGCACGGGCACGACCTCCAGCCTGGCCCCGCTGCGGTCGCAGAGCATCTGCCAGGGCACGGTGTTGGAGTGGTGTTCGAAATTGCTGATCGCAATGGTATCTCCCGGGCCGATTGAGCCCGAGTATCCGAGAATCGAGGCAACGAGATTGATGCTGTCTGTGGCACCGGCGGTGAAGATAATCTCCTCCCGGGATCCGGCATTGAGGTGCGAGGTGATGATGTCGCGGGCCCGTTCGTGAGAAGCGGTGGCCTGCTGGGAGAGGTGGTGCGTGCCCCGGTGGATGTTGGAATTGATTTCCTCGTAGTAACGGCGACTGGTTTCGAGAACAGCGCGGGGTTTCTGCGAGGTGGCTGCGTTGTCGAGATACACGAGAGGGTGCCCGTGGACCTCGTGCTCGAGAATCGGAAACTCGCTGCGCACTGCGCTGACATCGTAGCCGCTCATGTTCTTCAGCGAGGAAGAGGTACTGCGGATGAAGCGAGATGCACGCAGTTTTTTTGCAGACGCGGTCAGGCGCAACAGATCCCACGCGTATATGGCACGTGCCGCAGCTTCTGGAAGCCGCTACATGTTCGGAAGCTCGATGAAGCCTTCCAGTTTCCGGATGCGGGTTGGGTGGCGCATCTTGCGGAGGGCCTTGGCCTCGATCTGGCGGATACGTTCGCGGGTGACCTGAAACTGACGACCAACCTCCTCGAGAGTGCGGCTGTAGCCATCCTTTAGGCCGAAGCGTTGCTCCAGAACTTCGCGCTCACGCTCAGTAAGGGTATCGAGGACCTCGTTGATCTTGTCCTTGAGCATCGAGAAGCCCGCCTCTTCCATCGGGTTCTCCGCGGTCTTGTCCTCGATGAAGTCACCGAAGCTGGTGTCGTCGCTGTCGCCCACCGGAGCTTGCAGTGAGATGGGCTGCTGGGCCATCTTGAGGACCGCACGAACGCGTTCCACGGGAAGGTGGATCTCTTCTGCGATCTCGTCCGGCGTAGGCTCACGACCGTATTCCTGCACCAGCTGCTTCTGCACTCGCATGAGCTTGTTGATGGTCTCGATCATGTGCACCGGGATCCGGATGGTGCGGGCCTGATCCGCGATCGAACGCGTGATGGCCTGCCGGATCCACCAGGTCGCGTAGGTGGAAAATTTGTATCCGCGACGGTACTCGAACTTTTCAACCGCCTTCATGAGTCCCATGTTGCCTTCCTGGATAAGGTCGAGGAAGGACAGGCCACGATTCGTGTATTTCTTGGCGATCGAGATGACGAGGCGCAAGTTAGCTTCCACCATTTCGGTCTTCGCCTTGTGCGCTTCACGCAGCCAGTGGTTGAGATCTCCGGTTGTCGTCTCGAACTGCTCCTGGTCGTGCCACGAGTAGAGTTGAAGTTCCTTGAGCTTGGTCTCAAACTCCTTCTTGTCCTTGAGGCGGGAGTTGAGCTTGCGCCGGTAGCGCCAGATCTTGGTCTGGGTCTCCTTGACCTCATCACAGAAGTCTTCGATGACCTTCTGCTTGAAGTAGAAACGGTTGTAGAGGCGGGCGAGGGTAGTGAGGTTCTTTTCTAGGTCGGCGAGGAGCTTTTTCTTCCCGCGCACGGACTTCGCGCTCAGCTTTTTGAAGACCTTGCTGGTATTTTCATGCAGGTTACGCACCTGGTCGCACAGCTTTGGCAGCGTTTTCATGTAACGCTCCCTGCTCTCGATCTTCTTGTCGAGAATGACGCGGTCAAAACGTTCCTTGCCCCGTTGCAGCTTGTCGGCGAGGGCCAGGTAACTGTCAGCGGTGAATCCAAACTTGTGGAGGAACTTCTGCACGCAGAGTTCGGCATCCTCGATGCGCTTGGATATCTCGACCTCCTGCTCCCGTGTGAGCAGAGGAACCTGCCCCATCTGCTTGAGATACATGCGGACCGGATCATCGAGGATATCGAGCTTCTGATCCTTGGTGTCCTCGGTGGCTTCGGTGGCTTCGTCGGAGGACTTCTTGTCCTTGAAGCGGTCGACCTCTGATGAGTCGATGATATTGAACTCCATGTTGCGGAGGCGCTCCAGAATGGCCTCCACGTCAGCAGGGTTGACGAGATCCTTGGGCAGAATTTCGTGGATGTCGTCGTAAGTGAGGTAGTCCTGTTCCTTGGCGAGCTTGATGAGCTCGCGCATTTTCTCCTGGATTTCGGGGGTGTCGATGCGGCTTTTGCCCTTGGGGAGCTTCTTCTTGGCGGGTGCTTCCTCCTGGGGCGGCTTGGCCCCGGCTTTCTTCGCGGGTGAAGGAGCCTTCGCCTTGGAAGCTACTTTCTTGGCCGCTTTCTTGGTGGTCTTCTTGGCCGCTTTCTTGGCGGTCTTCTTGGCCGCTTTCTTGGCGGTCTTCTTGGCCGCTTTCTTGGCGGTCTTCTTGGCCGGCTTCTTGGCGGTCTTC
>PBLI01000075.1 GCA_002721695.1 Roseibacillus sp.
TAAGCCGGCTAAGAAGGCTGCCAAGAAGAAGGCTGCCAAGCGTAAGCCGGCNAAGAAGGCTGCCAAGCGTAAGCCGGCCAAGAAGGCTGCCAAGCGTAAGCCGGCCAAGAAAGCCGCCAAGCGCAAAGCCGCCAGGAAACGCCGCTAGCGTCACAAGACGAACAATTATTTTGCGCAAGAGGGTCGCCGGACACGGTGGCCCTCTTTTTTTTCTTCAGCCTTGGCTCGTTCCCTGTTCCCATATCCCTGCCGTTGCAACGGGCTGAAAACACCTGCTTCCCGGTCCCTCGAAATCTTCCTTGCACGCCACCGGGAGCACCGCCATCTTCTCCCCGTCAGCCNTTATGACGCGCGATTAGCTCAGTGGTAGAGCGCTAGCTCGACACGCTAGATGTCGCTGGTTCAAATCCAGCATCGCGCACCAGCCTCCNCCTTTCAGCGAGGCCGTGAGGGCACCCGCTTGTGGCAGNACAGTTTCACGGGATNCTCAACACCCCATTCTTCTCGTCTTCAAAGTTGCAGCGGCAGGGTTCTGGGCCGAGACTCCGGACACTGCCCCGGGCGGGAGCAGAGGTATGATGCATGTTGAGAATGAGCTTCCCCATCTGATCAAGCTGCTCGACGACGAAGATCCTGATGTCCGGCGGATTCTGTCCGAACGGTTCGCTGCCTGCCAGGGGGATGTCAGCACCGAGCTCTCCCGCCTCGGGATCACCCTTGAGGATCAGGATCGCAACCTGCTGGGGGCTCTGCTCGCCCCAGGTCGGCGTAGCCAGATTCGCACCCAATGGGCCATCCCGGAACAGGGACTGGATGCCAGCTCGGGCGACTGGGAGAGTTTCGAGCTTCTCCTGAGACTTTTGAGCGAACTGCTCCATGACGGAACCTCACTGCGCCCCACCCTCCCCGATGCCCTCGACCAACTTGCCGACGAGGCCGTGCTGAATGACGCTCATCGTGATGAGCAGGCCCTCTGCGAGTTTCTCTTCGGATCAGGCCGTTTTCAGGGAAGCAAGTCCGGCTTCTACGAACCTGGTAATGCAGACCTGCTTTGGATAATCTCAAAGCGGCGTGGAAACCCGATCGGGCTGGCAGTTCTTGCGATGCTGCTGGCCCATCGCCTTGAGCTGACCATCGCGGGGTGTAATTTCCCAGCACACTTCCTGGCCTGGATCTCCGTGCAGGGAAAACCACACCTCGTTGACTGCTTCGGAGCCGGCCGACTCATCCCGGTAGAGGAGATCCGTGGTAATTCAGCGGTGCTCACCCCTGACTCCCGCCGTGCGATTCAGGGCCCCTGCACCATGCGCGATATCCTGACCCGCATGCTCCGCAACCTCCACCTCGCCTTCACCCAGCAAGACCAGCCCAAGGACGCCATGCTCATCGAGGAGCTTCTTCTCTCCCTCCAACCCTCCCGATGAATTGCCACGAAGAGCAAATCGAGCTGAACGGGTATTCCCTCCGGCGCTATATCTTCTGCCCTTCCGCGCCAGAGCCCATCCGGGGAGCAGCGGTTCTTTTTCATGGACAGGGTGACTTCTCGGAGCGCTACGGTGAGGTCCTCCAACCGTTCATCNGTAAGGGTATCGCCTGTGTCGCTACCGATCTTCCNGGNCACGGACGGTCCGAAGGAGCGCGAGGTCATGTCCCCGGGTTGGAAATCGTTGACCGCATCGCCGAGGTGAGCCACCAACGCTGCCAGGAGTTGTGTAATGACAACCCGGCTCCCCCCGGAATCCTGGGTCACTCAGCGGGGGGGCTCCTCGCCCTGCGCGAACTACTCCGGCGGCCCGGCTCCTGGTCGTATTCCTGGGTCAGCTCCCCGCTTCTCCACCCGGCGGCAAATCAACACCCCCTCCTCGTCCGCCTCACCCCCCTTGCCTCTCGACTACTTCCGAGGTTCACCGTGGCCACCGGCGTGACGCAGGATCGGTGCACCAGCCAGCCCGAATGCCTCCGAAAGGAGGGTGGTCCCGACCTTTTCCATTCTCGTGTNTCTACCCTTTGGGGCCANGTCCTGATCAGGGCGGCGCGCTGGGTCGGAGAACATTTCAGGAATTCTCCTCCACGGGTACCTCTCCTCATTACGCAGGGCCTGCGCGATCGCATCTGNTCTGCCCTGCACCTCCGCGCGCTTCTCACGGAAGTTTCTCCTNCCCGGCTCACCCTCCGTGAGTTTCCAGAAGCACTGCACGAGCCCTTTTTCGATGAATGCCGGGAGGACGTCTCCTNTGAAATCACGAACTGGCTTGAGCGCGAATCGATCATCGGACTCTAGCGGCTGCNGCAGGCGGAGACTAGTCTTCCGGATAGAGCTCGCGGTACTTGATGGCCTCCACTCCCACTGCCAGGGCAGTTCCATAGATTCCNCTGACATCCATCGTCCGTGAAACCTGGGCCGCAGGCTTGGTCAAACCGAGAATCAGCTGCCCGTAGANCCGTGCTCCGCCCACATGGGTGAGCAGCTTGAGGGTGATNTTGGCGGCATCCAGGCTNGGAAAGACCAGAACATCCGCGGCCTGCTTGAACTCGGCGTTGGGGAGCTTGATCTCAGCTGCAAGAGGGTCAAGCGCGGCATCGGCCTGCAATTCGCCGTCGATCTCAACCTCCTCCGGGTTGACCCGCTGGCGGGCTAATTCGGTGGCCGCTCGCACGTCGCGGGCCGCGCCGGTATGAGCCGACCCCTTTGTCGAGTGGCTGAGCAGGGCCACCCGGGGGCGACGTCCGAAGTAGATACGGGCCAGTTGTCCGGTCTCCACTGCAATGGCCGCCAGCTGGTCTCTCGAAAGCTCGACGTTAAGGCCACAGTCAGCCAGGAAAAGAACACCGTCGCGACCGAAGTGGGCNAGGTGAGGTGCCGACAGGATGGCCACCGAAAACACGCGCGGCACGGCCGGGGCGGGCTTCACGAGATGCAAGAGCGATCGNAACGTGGCGGCCGGCAAGCTGAGATTTCCTCCCACCAGTCCGTCCGCCTGCCCATACTGGATCATCATGGCACCGAAGTAAGCGGGCTGCCGGAGCACCTCGGCTGCGTTGGCCAACTCCACGCCCCGGAAGCGCTCTGTGCGCTGCAGGAACTCGCAGAAGATCTCGAAGTCACCAGCCTCCTTCGGTTCCAGCACCTTCACAAATTCAAGGCTTATTCCCAAGTCCTCTGCCATGGACCGGATCCTCCCTTTCTCCCCGAGCAGAATGGGTATTCCTACTTTGTCCTGCACCATCTGGGCGGCTACCCGCAGCACTCGCTCGTCTGCACCGTCCGTGAACACAATGCGCTTCGGATGCCCCCGCAGCTTGGAAATGAGGGACTCGGTAAAGGGATCCGCGTCGAGGATCTGCTCTGGGTCGCTGGACTCTGACATGGGCCTGCTCTTGCGCCGGGCGAGGAAACTAGTATTCCTCTCTCCGNGCGACAACGCCAAAGGCATACTTGACGCAAAAGATTTTTCCATGCCGGCCGANTACCACACGCACACACCCCTCTGCCANCACGCCGAGGGGACACCCGGGGAATACGTCGAGGCCGCCCTCGCGGCCGGTCTCACCGAATACGGGGTTTCCTGCCACGCCCCCGTCCTGCCCGAGCCCTTCGACGAGTGGCGTATGCTCTCCACTGATCTTCCAGCCTACTTCGAATGGGTCAATTCTGCCCGGAACCACGCCGCCAACCGCATTCCCGTGCGACTGGGACTGGAGTGTGACTGGCTNCCCGGTTGCCAGGGCTGGATCGAGGAACTGACCGGCAAGGCAGAATGGGATTATCTCATTGGTTCCGTTCATTATCTTGGGAACTGGAACTTCGACAGTCCGCACCTCCTCGACTCGTGGTCCGAAATCGGGGTTGCTGAAGCGTGGGCTCGCTACTGGGAGCAATATTGCGCCATGGCTCGCAGTGGCCTGTTCGATTTCCTTGCCCATCCCGACCTCATCAAGAAATTCGCGCACCGCCCGGAAGGTGACCTTCGGCGGTTCTATGACCCGGCTATCGAGGCTATCGCGGAGTCCGGCTGCGCGATCGAATTGAACACCGCGGGCTGGNACAANCCCTGCACCGAGCAGTATCCCGCCTCTGACTTTCTCACTTTGGCCTGCAGGGCTGATATTCCGCTGCTCATCAACTCAGATGCCCACGCCCCCGGGGAAGTTGGCCGCGACTTTGATAGGGCCATGAGCTTCGCCATGGAAGCAGGGTATCGGGAAACCCTTCTTTTCGAAGGCCGAGAGAGCACTCGGATCCCCTTGCNGGACTCGGCATGAGGAGCANCCTCTCAGGGGAGAGCCGGGCATTAGCAGGACCACGTTCCCCANCGCTTGGATTCTNCCCNCGAANTCAGCATTCCCTGACACGACTCAGACTCCAGCCTGAATCCAGTCATGAGAGGCAGCGGGATTTGAGATAGTGAAACACTTCCGTGGCCGCGGAGACCCGGGCTGCTGCAGGGCCGATCAAAACGGGCTGCTCGTCCTCCGGGACCTGGTCCCGGCCATGCGACCCTCTCACCAGCGTGGCATCAAGGGGAATGACCGGGAGAAGGGCCCGGAAACCCAGTTTCTTCCGCAACATGAAGGCCGCCACCCGCAGCCGGGGCAGGATCAGGGCAGGATCCAGATGAAGTTCCGCGGGATCGTAGCCAGGCTTGCGATGAATATCGACGGTTCGTGCAAAATCCGGGGCCACGGCATCATCCATCCAGTAATAGTAGGTAAACCAGGCCTGCGGCGTGGATACCGCCGTAAAGTCTCCCGCCCGTTGACCCCCGATGCCGTCCCCGAAACAGCTTTCCCGCACCTCGGCCACCCCCTCGGTCGACTCCAGCACCGCCCTCACCTCGTTCCGGATCGAATCGTCCCTGACGTAGACATGAGCCACCTGGTGGTCAGCCACCGCAAAGGCCCGGGAGGCCCCCGCATCAAGCAGTTCGAGCCCCAGCTCCTCCTTGATCTGAAGCCACCCCTTCTCCCGGAAGATCCGGTTGAGGTGGACCGGCTCCCGGACCTTTGAAATGCCGTACTCCGAAAGTAGAACAACCTCCACTCCGCGCCGTCCCAGGAACGAAATCAATTCGTCCATGAGCCGGTCGATCCCCTCGTATTCAGCCTCCATCTCCGGCGCTTCCGGCCCCCACCGCTGCAGGCCGTAATCAAGATGAGGTACATAAACCAGGTTCAAGTCAGGCTCCTCCTGCTCCTCGATCCAACGGGCCGAATCAGCGATCCACTGGGAGCTGGCCAAACCAGCTCTCGGTCCCCAGAAGGACGGGAAGGGAAATTCCCCAAGTGAATTCACAAGATCGTCACGCAACCCGGGAGGGTGGGCATAGACATCAAACACCTTCCGCCCGTCCGCCGGGTAGATGGGGCGGGGAGTTACTGACCATTCCGCGCTCGAATACATATTGTACCACCAGAACATCTTGGCACAACGGAACCCCTGCCGTTCACGCCCGACCGCCTCCCAGAGTTTCTCCCCGTGGACGAGGTGATTGCTTTGCTTCCAGAAGCGCACCTCTGCATCCTCCCGCTCGTACCACCCGTTGCCCACGATTCCGTGATCCTCCGGAGCGTGACCGGTGAGGTAGGTGGCCTGCGCGGTGGTTGTCACAGCGGGAAAAGCCGGGGTAAAACTGGAAACCTCCCGACCGCCCGCAAAACTGCGCAACCGCGGGAGTTTTTCTGCAAGAAGCCCCTTGGTGAGACCTACCACATTCAGAACAGCAAGGCGCTTCATGGCGAACACTGGAAAAAGAGGACTACTTTCCGGGAGATGCCGCCCTGCCAGATAAGGCCAGCCGCTCATCCATGCACAACAGGCGCCCGGAAAATTCGTCGATCATGAATGCTCTCGTAGCGCACAGCATGGGGCTTGGCCAACGTTTCTTGCCGGGCGGCGGATACCGGGCACCGCCCGCCCTGCTGCCCGGGAGATAACCAAAATCACCCTTGTCCCGTCTCCGCTCATTGTTAGACAGGGAAATGGAGACAGCCCGAACCCTCGCCGAGGGCAGCTACCTTGGCCTCTACGAGCGCGACGGATGGGAATTCGCCGAGCGACCCAACGCGAATGGGGTCGTCGGTATCCTCGCCCTTACCAGTGAAAACGAGGTGGTCCTCGTGGAGCAGTTCCGCCGTCCCGTCAATACACCTGTCATCGAAATCCCCGCCGGCCTCGTTGGTGACGAGGAAGCCCACCGCGGTGAATCTCTCGCCGAAACAGCCCGGCGCGAACTGCTGGAAGAGGCAGGATACGAGGCACTATCCGTGGAGCTTCTCCTCTCCGCACCCACCTCCGCCGGCATGACCCCGGAGATCACCCACCTTTTCCTTGCCCGAGACCTGCATAGGGTCGACGCAGGAGGCGGCGTCGGAGGTGAGAACATCATCGTGCATCATGTCCCCCTCGGGGAACTGCGCCGCTGGTTGAGGGAAAAGGAAGAAGCCGGGGCCTTGGTGGATTTCAAAATTCACGCTGCACTCTGGCTGGCAGGACATTTCGATAACGGCCTCGCTCTGCGCGATCACGGCTTGCAATGAGTTCCTCCCCGGGGCGTAGTATGAACATGCAATCCGCCACCCGCCGCCGCTTCCTCGCCACTGGAGTCCTCACTGCTACTGCCGGCACCCTTCGCGTCTCTGCTGACCACCACAAGGACAAAGGTGGGAAGGAACATCCGATCCTGCTCTCCCTCAAGTGCGGAATGTGTGGCGAGGGAAAGACCCTTGAGGAGAAATTCACCATCCTGAAGGAGCTCGGTTACGATGGTGTGGAACTCGACTCCCCCGGCGGCCAAAACAAGCAGGAAGCGAAGAAGGCCTCCGAGAAGGTGGGACTCCCCACCCATGGGGTTGTCGACTCGATCCACTGGGGCACCACCCTTTCCGATCCCTCCGCCGAGGTCCGCGAGAAGGGCCTCCAGGGTCTCCTCACCGCCATCCGGGAAAGCGACTCGGTGGGCGGAACTTCCGTCCTGCTTGTTCCCGCGGTCGTAAACGCGAGGGTCTCCGAGGCGCAAGCCTGGGATCGTTCCATCGCACAGATCCGCAAGGCCTTGCCCCTTGCTGCCCGGCTGGGCGTGCACATCCTCATCGAGAATGTCTGGAACCGCTTCCTTTACAACCATGATGGTCCCAACAATCAGACCGCAGAAAAACTGGTCAGATATATCGACGAAATCGACAGCCCATGGGTGGGCTCCTACTTTGATATCGGCAATCACCAGAAGTATGGAAAACCAGCCCACTGGATCCGGTCCCTCGGTCATCGTATCGTGAAACTTGACGTCAAGGACTGGGGGGTGAAGGCCGGCTTCTCCAAGATCGGGGCCGGGGATGTGGATTGGCCGGACGTGCGCAAGGCCCTCACCGAGATTCGCTTCACGGGCTGGGCCACTGCGGAGGTTGGCGGAGGTAATCGCGCCCGCTGCGCCGAGGTGCTGGCCAACATGCGCAAGCATCTGCAGGGAATCTGAGCGTTCGTCCCGGCCGCGCCCTGATGAGCGCCGACCATACAAAAGATCGCTTTTCCGGTTTGGCCCGCCTCTACGGGGAGCAAGGCCTCAGCGCTCTGGGGCGGGCCCACGTGGCCGTGATCGGGATTGGTGGAGTAGGCTCCTGGGCCTGCGAGTCCCTTGCCCGTAGCGGTGTGGGAGAGCTGACGCTCGTCGACCTCGATGACCTCTGCGTGACCAACACGAACAGGCAGATCCACGCCCTTGCGAGCACGGTGGGACAACCCAAGGCCGAAGTCATGGCACAGCGAATTGCGGCCATCAATCCCGGTTGCAGGCTCCACGTGGAGAACCGCTTCTTCAACGAAAAATCCGTGGATGAGGTCCTCGGCCCTTCTCTCGACGGCGTGATCGATGCGATCGACTCGGTACGCCCCAAGTGCCTCCTCCTCGCCGAGTGCCGCCGCCGTGCAATCCCGGTCATAACCTGTGGAGCAGCCGGGGGACGTTGCGAGGCAACCCTCATCCGGGTCGCCGACCTCAGCCGCACCTTCAATGACGCCCTGCTCCACCAGGTCCGCAAGAACCTCCGGGGCAACTACTCCTTCCCCAGTGGCGAAGGATCACGGAAGAAGTTCGGTATCAGGGCTGTCTTCTCTCCGGAAGATGCCCGTTATCCACAAGGCGACGGATGCGTCTCGACCGAGCGCCCCGCCGGTCATCCTGCAGGCCTCCGGTGTGATGCCGGATTCGGGACGGTGACTCACGTCACGGCAACCTTCGGCCTCCTCGCGGCGGGCGAAATCGTCAATCATATCGCCCAGCCGCGTACCTGATCTCAGCCTGCCAACAAAGAAAAAGGCGGCCGGGAGCCGCCTTTCAGGATGATTCCCGAATGCGGGCTAGTTCCTACTTCACACCCTTCTTCGAGAGACGCGTCCCGCGGGTCGAACCCTGACGGGCCTTGAACTTCGGATTGGTCTTGTTGATCACGTAGAGGGTACCCCGGCGCTTCACGACCTGGCATCCGGCGTGACGGCGTTTGAGCGAGTTGAGGGAAGAGAGAACTTTCATGGCTCGTCCGAAATGGGAGGCGCACTCTACGCGGGAGCGGGAGCCTGTAAAGACCATTCTCAGGTCAATTCCCCGGGAGAGGCCAGATCACTGAAATCCGCCTGTAATCGCATTCCTTTCTATGTTTTTCTGGTCCAGAACACGGATGGCGGAAAACTTCTATCAGGAAACCACGGCAGCACCCGAGACTACCTTCGACCTCTCCCTGCGCCCTCCGGGCTTCGGGGAGTTCCACGGCCAGGAGAAGGTCAAGGAGCGCCTCATGCTCATGGTCGAGGCCGCCCGACAACGCGATGACGTCCTTGAGCACATCCTGCTCTCGGGACCGCCCGGACTGGGAAAGACGACCCTCGCCAACATCATCGCGACTGCGGCGGACTCGAACATCCATACCACCTCGGGACCCCAGATTGAAAAAGCAGGCGACCTCGCCGGAGTACTCACCAACCTGCAGAAGGGCGACGTGCTCTTCATCGACGAAATTCACCGCCTGCATCCCGCCATCGAGGAATACCTGTACCCCGCCATGGAGGACTACCGCCTCGACATCATCATTGACTCCGGCCCCTCGGCCCGGTCCATCCAGCTCAATCTTCCCAAGTTCACCCTCGTGGGTGCGACCACGCGTGCGGGAATGCTCACCTCTCCGCTTCGATCCCGCTTCGGTCTTGTCAACAGGCTGGACTACTACAGCCTGCAGGAACTCTGCTCCATCATCCTGCGCTCGGCCGGGCTCCTTGAGATCAAGATCGCCGAGGAGGGAGCCCGCGAAGTGGCCTCCCGTTCCCGGGGGACCCCCCGGGTGGCCAACAATCTCCTCCGCTGGGTGCGCGACTACGCACAGGTCCGGGGAGATGGGACGATCGATGCCGCGACCGCCTGCAAGGCCCTCGCTATGATTGAAATAGATCAGGACGGGCTCGACGAGATGGACATGAGAATCCTCGAGGCCGTAATCCACAAGTTCAACGGCGGCCCCGTCGGGCTGAGCTCGCTGGCGGTCGCGGTGGGCGAAGACGCTTCCTCCCTGGAAGAAGTCAACGAACCCTTCCTCATCATGCAGGGATTCCTCAAGCGCACTCCCCGTGGACGGGTCGCAATGCCCTCCGCCTACCAGAAGATTGGGGCCACGCCCCCCCGGGACGCGCAGGAGGAGCTTCTCTAGCACGGAGCAGGCGGCCGGCAGGAACGGGGGGCACAGCGGCCCAGGGAACTTTTACTGATTGGCCTTCTCCGCCTTCCGCTTCTCCTTGCGGGCTTTCCGGCGCGCTTTCTTCTCGGCCGGACTCTCTCCGGCCGTGGATTCAACCTTGGGCTTGGACTTGCCCTTCTCCCCGGCAGGAGACGACTTCTCCAGAGATTCGACTGCGATCAATTTCGAAATCGAAACTGTCTTGAGCGGCATCTTACCGGGCGCCCCTTCGGCCTGGGGAAGACCGGCCGGCAGGCCCATTTCCAGCTCCACGGTCGTGGAATATTCAACCGGCTGCCCAAGGCCGACATCAAAAATCATGGCACCCGTGGCCTTCCTGACGTCCACCTGGAGCACTTCCTCCACGCTCTGTCCTTTCTCCGGCTGCTTTGCCTTGCCGGTGATCGAGATCCTCGCCATTTCCCGGCCCTCCTTCTTTAAGATCTCCTCGAGCTTGAGGGTATAGGTGATATCAACCTCACCGCCAACCGCTCCCATCGGGAGATTCACATCCGCATTCCACGTATCCCCCGCCTTGACGTCCCTGCCGGGAAGCAGCGAGGAAGCCTGCAGCGCCATCGACTCCAGCTCCGCCTTGCCCATCCCCAGCTGCCCGGCGCCCTGTACTTCGTCAAGCCCCTCGGTCTTAACGAGTTCTCCTTTCTTGTCATAGATCGCGGAAAACTTCGTCTCCGCCAGCGGCTTGAGAACCTGTTCCAGCAGACCGCCACCCTTGGCCGGGTCCGCGGAGTCATACTCCATTACCAGACCCTGCATTTCCTGACGCATCTTTACCGACGAAAAGGCATGACCGACCCTGATCCCCTTCGCGTGCGCGCTGACATCATTGTGCACCCGTAGCACGAGTTTGCCCTTGGTCTCGATCAGTCCCTGGCCGGGCAGTGGCATCTTGGCGGAGGAGTCGGCGGTATTTTCAAATACGTAGCGTTTTCCCGGGTCCCACTTCAACTTCAGCTCCACCGCTCCGGTGAATCCCGTGCCCAAAGCAAGGGCTCCCAGCACCACGGCAGCATTGGTCATTGTTCTCATGCCTTCCTTCTCGGCAGAATAGGGACAGGAAACAAGGGAAAATCCTGCCGTTCCAGGCACAATGGGGTTAGACTGCCGGCATGAGCACATCGGTGGGAGAACTCGTCGATCTCTGCCGGGCCAGTGGCCTGCGCAGGACCAAGGCGCTTGAGGTCCTCCTTGGGACCCTGCTCCAAGCTGACCGGCCCATGACCCTCGCCAAGCTCGAGAAGTCCCGACGCCTCGCCTCCCAGTGCGACAAGGCAACAATCTACCGGCTCCTCCACCGTCTTACCGACGCCGGGATCGTCCGCCGTCTCGGCCTCCACGAGCGCGCAGCCTACTTCGCCCTTGTACTTCCCGACCAGCACCGGGATTACCTGATCTGCACCGGGTGCGGCTCCATCGCACCCGTCGATGCTCCTTGTCCCGTCCACGACCTCGAGGAGGAAATCCGGACCAAGACCGGCTTCCAGAATCTATACCATGAACTTGAGTTCTTCGGGACCTGCCCCAAGTGCACGTAGCGAGCAACTCTAGCCATCATGCCCTCTCCCGCCGCGGATTCACTCACCGAACAGTTTTACGAGTTTCTCTCCGTTGAGAAAAACGTCTCCCTGCGGACTCTGGCAAACTACGAACGGGCTCTGCTCGCCTTCAGGGGATGGCTCGGGGAAGGCTTCAGCCACTGGCGGGACCTCACCGCCGACCACTTCCGGGCCTACCTCTTTGACTGCATGAAGCGCGAGCTGGCCCGCTCCACGATCCGGCTGCATTTCTCGGCACTAAGGGCCTTCTACAAGTTCCTCGTCTTCCGCCACGGGCTGGCGAGGAACCCCGTGATCGAGATCCAGCTTCCCAAACTCGAGCGCCAGCTCCCGGTCGTGCTTACTCTCAGGCAGATCGAACAACTTATCGAACTCCCGCACCACGTTCCGCTTGAAAAGCAGGCCCCTGACTGGCTCCCCCTGCGTGACACTGCGATCCTCGAGCTTTTTTACTCGACCGGCCTGCGCCTCGCGGAACTCGCCGCACTTGATGTAAACGACCTGGACGACCTCAGTGATACCCTGCGGGTCCTCGGAAAGGGGGCCAAGGAGCGCCTCGTCCCAATCGGCTCCCATGCCATAAAGGCAATCGGAACCTACCGCCAGAGTGCCCGGGTAACGGAGGGCCCCCTCTTTGTCTCCAAGCTCCGGAAACGTCTTTCCACCCGCTCGATCAATTCCCTGCTTAAGAAATATCTTTCCCACTCCGACATTCCCTTCAACGTCACTCCCCACAAGTTGCGCCACTCCTTTGCGACTCATCTCCTCGATGCGGGGGCCGATCTCCGCAGTGTTCAGGCCCTCCTGGGTCACTCCTCCCTCTCTACCACCCAGATCTACACTCACGTCACCAAGGAGCGGCTGCGGCAGGCCTACGACCAGGCCCACCCACGGGCGACCTAGGAACACAACGGGGAAGCAGCCGTAGCTCTCCCCACCCCCCTGCTGCTACGCAGAAAGGGGAGCCTTGCGGCTCCCCTTTCCCTAAAGGTGAAACTGAAAGAGGGGTCTAGAATTTGACCGAAACCGAGGCACCACCGAAGGTCTCGTCCTCGAAGATCCAGTCGTCCGAGATCGAGTGAGTGATGTGAGCGCTCAGAGTGATGCTGTCACTGGCTGCATAATCCAAAGAACCTGTGATCGCCACGAAAGTGACATCATCTGCCCCGGTTCCAAGAGGATCCTCATCCCAGACTCCGACCGTGGCGCCAAGGTTTCCAGTCAGGCTCGCACCCAGCTCCTGGGTATATTTGGCGCCTAGCTCGTAATAGACATCGTGGGCGTATTCATCCGAAGCGTTGAAGTGAGCGGCTGCGCTCAGTTCAATACCCCCAAGATTAGTGCTCAGTCCGACCACCGCTTCCGTGCGATCGTCAAGGAAGGCGGCAACACCACCAATGACGACTGCGTTCTGGTTGGAGTGATTGAGCAGACCGGCCTTGAGCGTCAGTGAGTCGTTGACACACTTGGACAGGCTCGCCTCGACCTGCAATTCGTCGACACTGCCTTCCCAGGAACCATACCAGAGTCCAAGGTCCCAGTCCGCCAGGTCAGTTTTCCCCGAGAAGCCTAGGCTGAAGCTGACCAGGTCCTCACCAAGGTTCGCTCCCCGGTAGATATATTCGGTGTTGTATCCGACTGATGCGCTACTTTCGATGTCGGCCTGGGCAGTGCCAAGCAGCGCAGTCGAAAGTCCTGCAAGTGCTACTATACGTGTTGCTCTCATAACGGCGCGGACGATGCCTTACTACGGCGAATTGTCAACCCACAGCTGCAGATTCTCGCTACACAAAGATGCTAATGCAAAGAGTGAAAAAAGGTTTTCTTAACTATTAAGAAAACCTTAATTGATTCCGACTTTGGCCCGCAAAAACGACGAATATCCTCCCTCGATTCACCTCGCAGAGCATATCACCCGGAGCTCCTCAGCGGGTTAAAACCACCAGTGAAGGGGGGAACTTCAAGAGAAGGCCCCCACCCCGACAAAAAGCCCGTCCCCCAAACCCACCGGGAACAGCCCCTCGAGGCGGGCAGTCGTGTTGATTTTTTCTGATCTTAACGATGTCCCGCCAGCTCAAGAGCCGCCAAAACGCACCACCTGGCGGCAGCCGGCGCCGAACCACCAACAACGTAAATAAAGTTGGTGGAAGCGGGACAGCTCGCCAACCGGCGACTGGCCGCCCGGCCTCGGTCTAGGGGCCCCCTCCGTTCTTGGTTCCAGCGAATGCGGTCAGGCCCCACCACCGCCCTGAAGATGGGCATCCGAATCCGGGTATCAAACAGGGCACATCGCTTTCCTCTATCAGGATGCCCTGAGGGAAATAATCAGGAAAGGTTTGCTGATCCCTGTGAATCTCCCCCCTGGCTGCGCCAGCTCCTCAGTCATGGCGCTCTCCCGAATATAGGAATGGGGAGCCTTCCAGCTCCCCATTCTCAGATGAAACACTACTACTGCTAACATCCATAAAAAGCCTAGAAGGAGAACCCTACACTCACCCCTCCGAATGTTTCGTCATCGAGCTCATCGGAAAAGGTCGTGGTCACGCTGGGTGAAATAGTAATCTTGTCCGAAACTGGAATCGCCAAGCTGGCGGACAGGGCCACATAGTCCACGTCGTTATCGAAGTATCCGTAGGTAGCGGTAAGTTCAAGACTCGTGCTCCCAAGATCAACCTCGTATCCGGCGGACAACTCCCAGTAAAATTCATAAGCATAACTGCTGCTTGCATCATAGTAGGCCGCTAACCCCAGGGACATCCCCGCCATCTCGGTTCCAACCGACACGTAGGGCTCGATATCATCATCGGCGGCGGCTCCATCACCGAAGTAGGAATAGTTCGTGATTCCACCAGCAAGGCTGAACCCCTCGAACTCCTTGGATACCTCAGCGTAGATATCAAGTTCGTTCCCTCCCTCGAAGGAGGCATACCAGACACCGGCAGTCATCCCGACTTCACCCAAGCCTCCCAGTTCTCCCGAGCCTGCGGCTTCAAGGCCGAAGTCGAAGAGGTTATTCCCGATGAAGCCACCGCGATACACATAGTCAGAGGTGTAGCCGGCGCTGAAACTCGTCTCAACTTCTGCCTGCAAGAGGCTAAACAAAGAAAGGGAGACGCCTGTAAGAGCAAGAATTGGATTTGCCTTCATACAGGCTTCTGAAAGCAAAACGCGTGCCAACTCCAAAAATCTCCTGACGCGAAAAGGGGGAGCCTGACGGCTCCCCCTTTTGATAAGAGATATTTTCTCCCAGACGGTTTAGAATTTGAACCCGACGCTCACACCACCATAGGTCTCATCATCATTTAAACCATCAATGACATGCGAGATGTGGGGAGTGACCGTGATGCTGTCGGAAACCGCTATTCCCAGGGAGGCGGTCAGACGATAATAGGTATCGATAAGCCCATCATCGAAGTGACCGAGCACCGCAGAGAGACCAAGGGTCCCCATGCCACCGAGCTCCATTTCATGAGCCACAGAAAGCTCATAGTAGGTGTCGTGGGCCAGGTTGTCCGAAGCGTCGAAGTAAGCTGCGGCCCCGAGGGAGAGCCCTGCCAACTCTGTCCCCAGCGAAACATAGGGCTCAATGTCGTCCGGAGCGTTTCCACCGCCGAAGTAGCTGTAGTTGGTGACACCAACCGCCACACTCATCGTGTCGCTCAGGCTCTTGGACACCTCACCGTAGATGTTCAACTCGTTGGAGTTGGCGTTGGCGGCACCGTCGAAGCTCGCCAGCCAGAGACCAGCTGACCAGCCAAGGTCACCCACGCCACCCAAGTTTCCGTCCCCGGAGACTTTGAGGGTAAGGTCGAAGAGGTCGTCTCCGTTGTTGGTTCCACGGAATACATACTCGGAAGTATAACCCGCGCCTATACTCGTCTCGATGTCCGCAGCAGCAGTGCCAAGCAGGGACACGGAGAGTCCGGTAAGTGCCAGAATACGTGTAAGTCTCATAACAGGGCGGAGTAAATCACAGGCGGAGGGATGCGGGAAACTATATTTTAATAAACTTTAATATCATGTTATATTTACTTAAAAGGAGTATTTATATGCCCTGCTCCAGCCGCAGCCGGCGGACCGTTCCAAAGGGCAGATCGAAATAAATAAAAGCCCCCCGGCCGCTCACGGGCCGGGAGGCTTGAAAGGCCGTCCGCTCAAGGCTGCCTAGTCGAGGGTGTAGGCACTCTCCCCGTGGACGCTCTGGTCGAGCCCCTCATTCTCCTCCTCCTCGGAGACCCGGAGACCAACGGTAGCCTTGATAATATAGACGATGACCACGGTTCCCACTATCGAGAGGGCTGCGGTGGCCCCTACCCCGATCAGCTGGGTCACGAGTTGGGCTCCAACATTGTCCACTCCAGACCCTCCGAAGGCGCTGGTTCCCAGGACGGCGACGAGAATGGATCCCATCATGCCGCCCACGCCGTGGACTGCAAAGACATCGAGGGTGTCGTCGATCCCCAGCTTCTCCTTCACGAAGCCGCAGGCGAAGTAGCAGACGATACCCGCCAGCAGGCCAAGGATGAGCGCTCCGATCGGACCCACGTTACCGGAGGCCGGGGTAATAGTGGCCAGGCCCGCAACCATCCCGGTCACGATCCCCACCAGTCCGGCCTTCCCGGTCTTGATCTTCTCGACAACCATCCATGTCAGGCTGGCAGTGGCAGCCGCGATATGGGTCACCAGCATGGTGAGTCCCGCAGCCCCGTTTGCTGCAGTCTGGCTACCGGCATTGAAACCGAACCAGCCTACCCAGAGCATGGCAGCCCCGATCATGACCATCCCGGGATTGTGGGGAGGCTTGACGCCATCCGGGAATCCCTTGCGAGCTCCGAGCATCTTGGCGAGGACAAGGGCGGACAGTCCCGCGGTGGTGTGCCCCACGATTCCCCCAGCCAGGTCAAGA
>PBLI01000076.1 GCA_002721695.1 Roseibacillus sp.
GGGCAGCTCCCGCATCGAACTGGAAGTGCTGGTGGCCAAGGGAGCGAACTCGGGGATCTACGTCATGGGCGAATATGAGGTGCAAGTCCTCGACAGCTATGGCAAGGAGAAGCTCGGGGGCGGCGACATGGGCGCGATCTACGGGGCCCAACCTCCGCGGACCAATGCCTGCAAGAAACCCGGGGAGTGGCAGAAATATGAAATCGACTTCCTTGCCCCCAAGTTTGATGCCACAGGAAAGAAGACCGCCAATGCAAAATTCCTCGTCGTGAAACTCAATGGCAAGATCCTCCACGAGAATGTGGAAATGAAGGGCCCTACTCCCTCGGGGGTAACTGGTCGCGAAGCCGCCACTGGTCCCATCATGTTCCAGGGCGACCACGGTCCCGTCGCCTATCGCAATATCAGCATCACCCCGCTCAAGAAGTAGGGTTTCCCTGAAAATAAACCGCCAACCTCAACTCAACGTCTCATCCCATCCCTGCCATGCGTTACCTGCCCCTTACCCTCCTCCTGGGAGTCCTCCTGACCCTCAACCTTGGTTGCCAGAAGAAGGGTGAACCTGACTCCCAACCAGCCCCGGAAAAAACAGAGTCTTCCTCTGCAGAGGCCCCTCCAGCTACCGAGGCGCATCCTGCCATCACCGCTGCCAACAAGATCCTCTCCGCCATCCATGCCGGGGATACCGCTGCCATAAGGCAGCTCCTCAATGCCACCAACCAGGAGAAGATTAGCGATGATGACCTCCCGGAATTACTCAAGGAGGCCAAGGAAATACTCGGAGAAGTAACCGANGTCNCGGAGGCNAGGANAGGAAGNNGNGAGAANNAGNNCNTCGCAAGAATCAGGGTTGNNGNAGACGAGGTCNTCGTCGTNGTNNTGACCCTTGAGGANGGCNANTACCTCTTCGAGGATCTGAACAGCCCCNGNGTTNCNGNTTACGAGGNCCTNGAGAAGATCGCNCCCTGANCTATCCNNCTCTNNNNCCTGNNANCCTANTTCGCNACNTGNATCGTGTTCCAGATCTTGGTCACGATNTCCTCTCCNTCNNCNGTNTCCAGGTCGAGGTCGATCTGCATCATGTGNACCGGNTGNAGGTTNTCNACCTNCANGAANACCGANTNCCCGTCCGGGAAGAAGCNTNGCNGACTTGACCNGGAACTTNGTNCGNCCCTTNGGNGGACNNNCTGAANCNCGGTGNCCNACCTGGAACTCACCCGTCCCGTAGNCNTGNGTCCAGCGCAGNTCNGACCCNGAGANNNNGAANCTCTCNGGATCNTCNGCCAGTTCCTGGTCCAGTTTCCGNGTNAANCCNATNTCGATNCCNCCNTCGCGCACNTTNAGGCTNNTCGGCATNNNCACCGGNNTNCCGGTNTAGCGNACNCGGTCNAGNCCNCCNTCNCGNCCNGCATTNNTCTGCCATCCCTTCANTCCNNCCANNTAGAGCTGNCCATCCTTCCNGTTGAACTTNCCNCNCATCGCACTTGAGGTCGGNCGCACCGGGATCTTGACCACCCCACCCTGCATNANCTCTCCCTTCTTNTCCTTGAGNACGACATAGANGGAGCTCTGNCCNTAGCTGAANTGNAGCATCTCNCCCTNGAANGGNCCCCACNTGTCACTNGTNANCCANACCTGNCCNCCGTTCGAGTTNTCCACGTTCTTGGGNAACCAGGCCAANGGNANGNGNTNCTNCNCNGGGATCNAGGTNCTGCTTCCGGTTACCCCGGCGCTGCCCCACCGTGGGAGTGGTCTTCATGGTCGCAAAGTCCGCCGCCGAGTCGACCACTCCCAGGAACTCTCCCTCTTCGATCCAGTGCAGAGGACAACGCGGCACAAAAGTCCCTTCGTTGTCNCCAGCAGTAAGCTGGCCGGTGGGGCTGACCCCAATTCCGTTCGGTGCCCGCAACCCTGTGGCATAACGATCCATCTTTGAGCCGTCCTTCGAGACGCGGATAATTGAACCATGGTGGCGGCTCATGCGTTCGAAACTGCGGCCTCCTCCCCGCACCGGGCTCCCGAACGCGAAGTAGAATTCCCCCCCCGGACCCGTCTGCAGGTCGAAACAGAAGGCGTGGAATCCGCTGGTCAGCTCCCAGTCGTTGTTGAAATTCTCATAGTAGTCACACTCTCCATCCTCATTGAGATCATGGTAGCGCGTGATCTGGTCATCGGCGACGGTGTAGATCACGTCGTCAACAATGGTGAGCCCGAGCGTCTCGTGTCCCCCGGACGCAAATCTCTTCCAGGTGAGATTCTCCAGCTTCTCATCGATACCACTGACCACCCAGACATCCCCATCCCACGTGCAGACCGCTGCCTTGGAGGAATCGCTGAAGAAATCAAATCCCCCGATGCGCATCTTCATTCCGTATGGGTTCTGGTAGGGCACGGTCAGGCGATCGAGGACGTAGGACGCCTTGCCATCGTCTCTCGCCAGTTCTCCGACGGTGGTCACTGTCTCAGTCCAACGGGCCGGACCACCCTTCATGTAGAGAGTAAGGTCCTCGAGGGTCGAGGAAACCTCCCCACTTCCATAGACTACCTTGAAGTGGGCCATTCCCGCCGGAATCTTCAGAACGACACTCCCATCCACCGGGCCGGGCTTCTCCTTGGAACCCAGCACCTGGATTTCCGGAGCTCCCTTGGCATCCGCAAGCACAACTATCGCAGGGCTGCTGAACTTTCCCTGGATCGTCCGGGTGATGAGCCCGTTCTCAAGAGCCGGCATTTCCAGGACCGAATCCCCTCCCACCGTAAGGCGCACAATCGTCTTGTCACCGTGGACGTAGAGTCCCTTGTAGTGGGCATGAGCCTTGGGAAGAGGGCCCAGGGGCGGAAACTTGCCGTCTTCCGGAATCCGTGGTTCCGCCAGGCTGCCCTTCGCGTCGGCCCAGCCCGGCGCGGGCTGGTTGGTGAAGACCTTGACCCCGTTTGCGGAGGGAAAGGCCCCGTGCCCGCCGGTGAACGGCAGGCCCTGCAGTTTGAGCCCACCCTGCGTCCAACCCGCGGCGTATCGCATGGTGTCCGCATCGTAGACCACGCAGGCGGCACCCCGTCGGTCGAGCCGGATGATCCGGGCTCGATAGGCATCATTATCTCCCCGGGGACCCTTCCCCATGCGCACAGCCGTGCCCACGAAGTTGCCATATTTTTCCGGGAGTGATCCCGAAACCGGTCTCGCTGGCACACCCGCTGGACTGGAAGCCTTGGCGAAATTCTCCTCATCCCATGTGAGAGCCTCCCTCTTCTTGGCGTCGTGAAACAGGATGGACTCAGGAATAGTCTCCAACTTCCCTCCCGGCGACATCCACTTGACTACGCAGCCCGCTCCCGCTCCCGAATTGTGGTAAATCACACGGATGGGGTGAGCCCCTGCAGTCAATCGTAGCGCCCCGCTCTGCTGTTTCATGGGATGTGGTCCCCAGTTATCCACGACCAGCTTATCGCCGATGTAGAGACGCGACCCGTCCTTGGAGGTGGTCGCAAAGAGATAATTCCCCGACCTCGGCACGGAAACGGCCCCGCTCCAGCGCACCATGAAGTTTTCCACGAGCTTTGAACCATGAAAATCCCCCTTGGCCTCGGCAAAGTTGACCGTCTTGTCCACCCGTACCAACCACGGCTTCAGCCCTGTCGGCACCTCGAACTCGTCTCCCAGTTTTTCCTCCAATTTGAAGTATTCTCCGATCAGGCCGGGCGCAGCCGGGGCGGAAAGGGTACAAGTGACGAAGGCGAGGGCGAACAGGATGGTCTTCATGATGTTACTTTTGGGAGAGGGAACGCAGATAGTGATAGACAGCCTCGAACTGCTTGTGGGCGTCACCGTCATAGTGCTGGCTGAGGGGCGTCTTCCCGTCGAGGGCATACTTCGGCATGATCGTGCCGGGCCAGACCCGCGGGGGATCATTCATCCAGAGGTGAAAGTATTCTCGCGTGAGCCGGGCTCCCGCATCGCGAAGGTTCGGCCCCTCACCTTCGAATACCGCAATCGGTCGCTTGTCCGCAATACCGTGGCACGTCCCACAGGCCAGTCCTCCCTCCACAGCGATCATGGCCTCACCGATCTTCGTCTCGGCCGGGTCAGGCACAAACGGCCTGTCCGGAACCGCCGACAATCCGGCCGCATGACTGAACCCGGCCGAGAGCGCGCGGGACCGGGACGGGAATGCCGGCATGCGGGCCGGCATCCATGGCCGGACCTTGGGAGAAACCCTCCCGGCCAGGAGTTGCTCCCGCCACTCCGGCCTCAATTTCAGCCCAAGGTGATGTAGCGGCGGCGGACCGGCCACAAGAGCCGGCTTCTCCTCGTTCAGATCCTTTTCCGGCGGCTTGAGATGGTCTACCTCGTCCGCAAACCTTTCCCGCAGGGACTCCTCGCTGTCCCTTGAGTGACAAGCATTGCAACGCAGGCCGAGGTATTGCCGTTCCGCGAACTCAGCGGGCACGTGCCGGGCAAGGGAACCGCGACCGGCCTGTCCCCTGAGAAAGGCGTTCATGGCATCCTTCTCTTCCGGGGAGAGGTTGTAAAGCACTCCGCTGCAGTCCGCCGACTGCAGGGAGAAAAGACCAATCTCGCTCCCGTCGTTCCGGGCTTCACCCTCGCGCTCGTGACAGTTGAAACAACCCGTGGACTTGGCCAGGGCATGTCCCCGGACCGGGTCTCCCTCCGGAAGGGAGCCTCCTGAGGCCTCTCCCTGCGCACGCAGAAAATCCGCCACCGCCACCGACTCCGCCTCGCTGAACTTGAAGCCCGGCATCCTCGTTGCCTGGTGATACCGGGACGGGTCGCGCAGGAAGTCCTCGAGGGCCCTGCCCCGGAACTTCATCCCGACTGCTCCCAACGCAATGCGTTCACCATCACCCCTGCCATCAAGGGTATGGCAGGCAATACATCCCTGTTGGTAAAAGAGGTAGCCACCCTCCTTCACGCGATCGGGAGTGGCGGCTGGAGGCAGCTTTGCCTTCAAACTTTCACCCGCAAGATAGGCCGCGAGATCCGCCACCTTTTTCTCCGCTCCTTCTCCATGGAACACCGCCGGCATGTGTGCAGTGGAACGCATCGCCGCCGGGTTGCTGACCCACTTGATCAACCAGTTCCGTTCGCGGCGACTTCCTATTCCATCAAGAGAAGGAGCCTTGAGCAGAAGTTCCGGCATCCCCAGCTCCTCCCCGGGGTCGTGGCAGGCCACGCAACGCTTGGCAGCCACCAGTTCACGCCCGCGGCGCAACAAAGACTGGCTCTTGAGGGCAGGATCGTCCTTATCGTACACGAACAGGCCACCGGGCATGGGCTCCCTCGAAAAATCCCGCCCTTCCCACAGGAGGCGCAAGGTGGCGTCCCCCTTCGCAGGCGGAGTATACTCTACCACGAAATCGTGTTCCCCACTGCGAAGGCGCGTGGACTCCATCTTCGCTCCCAACGCCGGCACGAGTTCCTCGCCATCGACCAGCAGGCGAGCCTCACCACTACCCTCGAGGTGAAAAATGAGGCGGCTTCTCTTCTCGAGCACCAGCCTGCCTTCCCACCTCGCGACGAACCCACCCCGCTTGAGAAACGGGGAAACGGGTTTCCCCTCCGGGACATGAAGAGCGACCCTCCGGGCCACCCGCGCATCACTCTGACCAGCGGCGGACTTCAACTTCAGCAGGAGTCCCGGAGCCCCCTCACCACAAGCCGGGGCCGGTATCAGCGCAAGCAGAACGATGACGATTCCGCACAGATAGACGATACCCGCACCAATCCCTGCCCGGCATCGAGGTCGATCTCCCCGCATGGATCTCATTCGAATATTTCGCTCACGATACACTCTCCCGTTCTCGTCTTAAACACTCCCACTCTTCGGCTCCTTCCTCGGAATGTCGCAGGCAAATTACTGGAATTCCAGCAAGGAGCCCGGAAGAGCCTCCGAGAGGATTGAGTTCATCCCAATCGCCAGCAGAGTAGGCGCACTCCCCCCATAGACCAAGCAAGATGTCTCGGCCGGCACCAGCACGAAAAGGCCCTTCCGCCTCGACACCCGCACACGCATCCTGCTTGCATCACGCATGCGCCTGCTTTCTCTTCTCGCCCTGTTCCCTGCCGGAATGGCGGCTCTGGCGCAGGGACCGCGTGACCAGCGCTACTGGGGTCAATGGCGCGGGCCCCTCGACACGGGCGTAGCCACGAGGGCGACGCCTCCCATGGAGTGGAGCGAGACCAGAAACATCAGGTGGAAGGTGCCCGGTCCCGGCCCCGGGCATTCCTCCCCCATCGTGTGGAACAACCGTATCTACCTTACCGCCGCCATCCCTTACGGAGACCCGGTGGACCCACCAGCCGGGGTGCGCCCGGGAGCGCACGACAATATCCTCAAGGTAAGGCAAACGCGCTTCGTTGTATCCGCCGTCGATCGCGCTACCGGCCAAGAAGTCTGGAACAAGATCGTGCGCAACAGCCTGCCGCACGAAAGCCGCCATGACACCGGAAGCTATGCTTCCGCTTCGCCGATCACCGACGGAGAACGAATCTTTGCATTCTTCGGGTCCAACGGCCTCTTCGCCCTCGACCTCAGGGGCAATGTCCTCTGGGAGAAGGACCTCGGGGACATGCACACCAAGCATGGACACGGAGAGGGAGCCTCTCCCGCCCTCTACGACAACACGCTGGTGGTGAACTGGGATCACGAGGGACCCAGTTTCATCGTGGCCCTCGATGCCCGGACCGGGCAACAGCTCTGGCGCAGGACCCGCGACGAACCCACCTCCTGGTCCTCACCCCACATCGTGATCCACAAGGGCCATCCGCAAGTGGTGGTTTCCGCAGCCAACCGCATCCGCAGCTACAGCCTCGCAACGGGAAAACTCCTCTGGGAATGCGGCGGGCTTTCCCACAACGTGGTGGCCGGTCCGGTCTCTCAGGAAGGCCTCGTTATCTGTGGATCGAGCTACGAGAAGCAGGCCATCCTCGGCATCACCCTGGAGGGTGCCAGCGGGGATCTCACCGGCGGAGACAGGGTCGCCTGGATCAAGCGCCGCGACACCCCCTATGTCCCCTCGCTCCTCCTCTATGATGGGCTTGTCTACTACCATCGCCACTACCAGGGCATCCTTACCTGCCGCCAGGCAACCACCGGCGAACCGCTCTACGAGCGCGCCCGCCTCGCCGGGATCGGCAACGTCTACGCTTCCCCGGTTGCCGCCGCCGGACGCATCTATATCACCTCCCGGGACGGGCAGACCCTGGTCTTCACTTCCGGGGAAAAACCGGAGGCCCTCTCCCTGAACAGTCTTGACGACCGTTTCAACGCCAGCGCGGCCCTTGTCGAAGACACCCTCATCATGCGGGGCAGCAAATTCCTCTACTGCATCGCCGAGAAAAAGAAGCAATGACCCGGCTAGCGCTACTTCTTCGCACATTCCTGCCTGCTCTCGTCCTTGGCGGAGCGGTGCAGTCCTGCGTCAACCGGCCGGATACCCAGGCGAACGGCCCTCTCGTCAGCGCAGTCCAGGTCAGCGCGATGGCCGGAAGGGGCAGCATTCTCTCCAAGGTCCGGAGCCCGCTCACAACGACCAGGCTCGGCCTGGCAATGGTCGCCCAGCGGGCAGAGGAACTTGTAATCGGAAACATCCCCCTCCCCCTGGATCCAGCTCCCCGCACCAGCGGACCGCCCGGGAGCAGGGAATTCTCAGCAAGCCTGACACGACTGGGACTTCCCGCTCCCACGCTCGGGACAGTAGAGCTTCTGGTCGATGGAAAAGAGTTTTTCCCGGCCTTCCGGACGGAGCTGGGCCTTGCCCGGGAGTCCATCGACCTCCAGCTCTACATCTGGGACAACGACGACGTCAGCGTCGCCTACGCCGACCTCGTCAGGAAGCGGGCCCGCGCGGTCCCCACCCGCATGCTCCTCGACGACATTGGCTCCACTCTCTCCGCAAGCCTGAAACCCACAACCCCGCCCCCCCCGGGGTTCCGGGCTGTCCCGGACATCGCCCGATACCTCCGTCAGAATTCCGATCTCAGGCTCCGGCGAATCCTGAACCCATGGGCCATCATCGACCACTGCAAGCTACTCGTCTTCGACGGGCGAACTGCCATGCTTGGAGGCATGAACGTCGGCCGGGAGTATTACTCCGAATGGCACGACCTCATGGTCCGGATCAGGGGACCGGTGGTGGATCATCTCCAGGCCGAGTTCGACAAGAAATGGAGAAATGCCCATGAACTGGGCGACCTTTCTCTCCTCTGCCCTCCACCTGCTGCCCTTTCCCGGGCCGATCCACCTCCCCCTGGGTCCTTTCCCATCCGGATCCTGAGAACAAACCTTCTTGAAAATCGCCGGGAGCCACTGGTCGCAATCCTCGAGGCTATCCGCTCCAGCCGCAGCAGGGTCTGGATCGAGAACGAGTATCTCACCAGCGACCGGATTCTTGATGCACTTGTCTGTGCGTGCAGCCGTGGGGTCGATGTCCGGGTTGTCATTCCAACCCTCCCCGTCGAGGAGATCATGCACCTCGCCAACCACCAGGCGGCCGGGGTCCTTCTGCGGGCGGGCGCGAAGATCTACCGCTATCCCGGGATGACACACATGAAGGCCATTATCTGCGATGGATGGGCCTCAGTGGGGGCCACCAATTTCGATACCCACAGCCTGCAGATCAGCTACGAGATAAACATTTCCTACTCTGATCCCAAGGCGGTCCGGACTCTTGCCCGGCGCATCTTTGAAAAAGACTTTGCACTTTCCAGGCCTCTTACCGTGGAAGACACCAGGCACTGGCTGAACCCTGTTGCAGAGACCATCGCCGACCAGTTATGACCGGCCCCATCGACGGGGCCGCAAACTCCAGGATGAGGCTCCCCCCTTCCTGCTGTCCCACACGTGAGCGGGTGGCTCACTTCACGATACAGGTCTCAATCCCGTGCTTCAGCGACTTGAAGGGATCCTCCCAGGTCGGGATGAACTCCTGGGCCACATAATCGGTGAAACCTGTCTTGATGATCTCCCTGATGATGGGGGGATAGTTGATCTCCTGGCCCTCGTCGATCTCACCTCTCCCCGGGTTTCCNGCGGTGTGATAGTGCCCGATATAGTCCTTGTANTCCCGGATGCGGCGGATCACATCCCCGTTCATGATGGCCACGTGGTAAATATCGAAGAGAAGTTTGAAGTTCTCCGAACCGACTTGCTTGATGAGGTCCACGCAGAAGTCGACGTCATCACCGAAGTAACCCGGGTGGCCGGTCATCTTGCCTTCCGCCGCCCGCGAGTTGAGGTGCTCAAAGCAGATCGTGACCCCCTTCTCCTCAGCAAGCGGGACCACCTTCTTCCAGGTGTCCACACACAACCGGGCCGCCTTCTCGTCGTCCATCCCCTCATAGCGCATTCCCGTGAAGGTAATCACCCGCTTGGCCTTGATCTGGCTGGCTACCTCGATGCCCTCCCTGAGCTTTTCAATGACCATGTCGGTGTGTCTCGGGTCACAGGGCCCCTGCGCAAACCCGTGGCTTCCGACCAGAGAGATCTCAAGCCCGAGATCCATCACATCCTTGTAAGACGTCCGGGGAATCCCCTCCATCCCATGCATACCGAGTTTCACGCACCACTCGGCAAGCTGCNTGGGCTTCACGCCCCGCCCNCCGAAGCACCAGCCCATCACGGAGTGCTTGAACTGGGTATCAATCCGTTCNGGGGCGGCCATCGAGCGCCCGGGTCCCAGTGCCAGTCCACCGGCCGCNAGGGCGGCTCCGCCGAGAAAATGTCTCCGTGCAGGGTTCATGCAGTGATCGTAGGACAAAGCGGTCCTGCTTTCCAATCAGCAAAACCTCCTTCAGGCTTTCCTGTCNCACGGGGATCAGCTACCAAGATCATCCACCTTTCTCCATGCGCCTTCTTTTCACCCTCATCCTCACCGCGGTCCTCATGCCCGNCGTCATACCGGCAGCTTCCGGGCAGGGCCGTGAGAGGCCCAACTTCGTCATCATTCTCGCCGACGACATGGGCTGGGATGACCTTGGCCCCTTCGGGAACAGGNCCGTGCNAACCCCAAACCTCGATCGCCTNGCCGCCGAGGGGATGTGCTTCGACCATGCNTTCCTCACCATCAGTTCCTGTTCTCCCAGCCGAGCCAGTATCCTTACCGGTCGATACCCCCACCAGACGGATGCCGAGGAGCTCCACTGGCCCATCCCGGCCGCCCAGAGAATCTTTCCCCAGAGCCTCAAGCAGGCCGGCTACTTCGTGGGAGCAGCTGGCAAGTGGCACGTTGGAGAAGCCATGAGGGCACGCTTCAGCGTCGTCCGCGAAGTGGATACTTCCGGATTCCAGCTTCCCGCCAATGCTGGTGCCGATGCCNGAGGCCAGTTCCGGGAGACCGCGAGTGGGGATGCCAAGAGCGGATGCGCCGATTGGATTTNCCTCCTGCGCGAGCGCGATACCAGCAAGCCGTTCTTCGCCTGGCTTGCAGCGGTNGACCCCCACCGCCCCTATGACGACAATATCCTCGAGCACCCTCATGATCCCGGTCAGGCCGTCCTCCCACCCTACCACCCNGANACCCCGCTGGTCCGCAAGGACTACGCCCGCTACTACGACGAGATCACCCGGCTCGACCATTTCGTGGGGCTCGTACTCGCCGAACTTGAGGCCCAGGAGGCCGCCGATAACACCCTCGTTATGTTCCTGAGCGACAACGGTCGTCCCTTCCCGAGAGACAAGACCACCCTCTACGACAGCGGTATTCGCACCCCGCTCATCGTCCGCTGGCCCGGCATCGTGAAGCCGGGCACNCGCTGCGACCAGCTGGTCAGTGCGGTGGACCTCGCCACCACCATCCTGACCCTCGCGGACCTGCCCGTGGGCGAAACTTATGAGGGCCGTGATTTCACCCCTCTCCTCAGGGGGGAGAACCAGGCAATACGGGATGCCATCTTCGCGGAAAAAAACTGGCATGACTACGAGGACCGGTCGCGGGCAGTCCGCGAAAAGAGATTCAAGTATATCATCAATCACTACTTCGACCTCCCCGGCACTCCTCCCGCCGATGCCGCCCGCAGCGACACCTTCAGGGAAATGCAACNCCTCCACGCCGATGGAAAACTACCAGCCGTNCAGGCCACCTGCTTTGCTNAGCCTCGTCCACGGGAAGAACTCTACGACCTCGCCTCCGACCCGCACGAAATACGGAATCTCGCAGCGGACCCTGCCCACCAGGAAACCCTCCNGCGCCTCCGGGCCAGATATGAGGCGTGGCGCATGCGCACCGCGGACCGGCTCCCGGGCCGNCGTACNCCCGACGAATTCGACCGGGTCACCGGCAAGCCAACCCCNGCCCGCATCCGACCCCGCTGGCCCAAGGCCAAGATGATCAGGGAAGGCGTCCTCCTCCCGTGAGATCCGGGCTGGACCTAACCGGATGAGTCGATTTTCTGCAGGTCGGCCCTGGACTCCGCATAGCTGCGGTCATAGGCCAGGACCCGGGCATCTGGCTCCTCTCCNCGCAGACGGCATACTTCCCGNTAAAGCTCGGGCCACCAGTTCCGGTGCTCGGTGAGCCCATCTTTTTTCCACTGCTCCCAGTCAGAGACCACCTTGTCCCAGCATTCGCTCCCATAGGCCGCAGCCTCTTCAGTCGTCGGGAAGTCCTTGACGTACCAGTCGCGTCCGATCCGGGCGTGCAAGACCTCATCGGCCCAGTCAAAGTCCTGGATAAGCTCCGAAAACGGATCCCCCGAATCAGTGCCGACCTCCCACTCGTAACGCTTTCCCGTCTTGGACATGAGGCCCTGCTCAATGAACCACAGCACCGCGTGACGCTCCCTTGGAGTGAGCTGCTCGTTCAGTCCCTTGGACCAAGTGAAATTGACCATGACCTTGCTCGGCCAGTCAATACCACTCCGGGCAAAGCCTACTTCACCCAGCATCGCATGACGAGCCTCGTCCCAGAGCTGGCGTGTCATGTCCCGGTAAAACGCCCATGGGCGCTTTTCGACCTCCCNACCTTTACCTGCGACGGTCTCATAGAGAATTGAGGCCATCATTTCCGGAACGTCGATCTCCCGGAGCCNCTTGTAGAACATCATGAAAATCTTGTCCCGGCTTTCAAACGTCTCATCATGCAGGAACTCTTCGGCATGGACTCCCATGTTGTAGGGGTCGGGGAAACGCTCATCACGCCGCGGGGNGCTGTCGTAATGGAATTCCGTGGCAGAATACCTCGGCTCAGGGGGAGGGGTTTTTTCTTCCGAACCTGAGAGCCCCCCAGCGGCCCTGAGCCAGCCGTGGAGCTCNGCGCACCATGAAGACATATCCTCCCCCGGCACTTCCTTGTCGAGGGCAGCACAGGCGCGGTTCCCCCATTCAATCATGTCTCCAAGTTCTGGCAGGATCAGGCGCAGNATTCTCACGCCGGGCGAATCCGTCAGGGGATTAGTTTGCCGCAGGTAGAGCTCAAGGTTCTCCCGCAGGGCCGGCAGGGCGATCCGGTAAATCCCTTCCATGACCTCCCGGGTGGAGGGCGCGTTCCGGATTTCGTCGAAAAATACCNGCAGGTTGTGATCAGGAACCCGGTGAAGCCTCAGGGGAGGGTGACGCAGCTCGCCCACTCGCTCTCGCAACAGGGTGATATGCTCTGCCGCAAGATGAGCATGATAGCTGTAGCCCATCTTCAATTCGTATACCGGTTCACTGGCGATTCGCGTCAGGANGATCTGCCAGGTCCGCTGGAGGACATAGTGGAAGCACTTCAGCCTGTCGACACACTGCTGAACGGAAAGCCCGGAGCCGCCTGCCCTCTCGAAATCACTCACCCCGGCCAGCTCCGGCAGCCCATGGAGGGTCTTGTATCCTCTGAAACCTTCTTTGCTCATTTCGTCCGGGGAAATAATACGCGGAAAGTGCCCGNCCACAACGGCTGGNATCGCTCCTGCAGACAAAGGCCTCTGGCCGCCACCAGCCGCAGGAGACTGCCGGGGCACCGGGAGTTAGTCCAAGGACCTGATTCTCAGGTTCCGCCAGGCCACCGTGAANGGGCCCCTGTTTCCCACCCCGTGCACCTGCAGCCCGATAAAACCCCTGGGGTGGCTCTCGTAGGCCTTCTCGTGCACAAGGTCGGAGACCTGCTCTCCATTGACCCACACCTGGATGCGCGGGCCCTTCGCTATCACACGATACTTGTTCCACTCGCCGTCCTTGAAATGCTTGTGGGGCTTACGGTCCTTGTCCGGCGTCATCCATCCGTAGCAGGCCTCGCCGTAAATGTAGCCGGATTCCGCTCCCTTGGCCCCGCTGGCCTCGATCTCAACCTGCGGACCATTCACACGCTCCTTGGGGTCATCATTCTTGGTCTTGGAACGGATCTGCACGCCCGAGTTGAGCCGGTTGTCGCACTTGACCTCGAAGACGAGCTCGAAGTCCCCGTATTTCTTATCGGTGCAGAGGAACGAATTGGGGCTTCCCTTTGCAGTGGTCCCGAGGATCGTCCCGTCCACAACCTTGTAGGTGGCCGTGCCGTTGCGCTGAGTGAATCCGCTGAGATCCTTTCCGTTGAAGAGGTCCTTCAACTCTCCCTTCTTGTGATGATCCGCCTGGCCCGGCAGGGTCAGAACACAGGAGAGGAGGAGGGTGGTGAAGAGTAACTGTTTCATGATGAAGTCGCGTATTGTTACGAGTAGGTCCGTGGAAATATATCAGCTGGCGAAAAGTGCAACATCATCTGACCGGCGACCCCACGCAACAATGGGGCTACTCGGATAGGTCGACTCGGATCAATTCCTCGTCGTTGCGCACGAAGGCAGACTTCATCGCGAAGGCGGGATGGCTCCACAGAACCTTCCGCGAGCCGGAACTGTTGGTCGGGGCAAGCACGTGCGCCCGGCTTATCTCCCGGTAGCCCCCCGGGGACAGTTCGGCGATGATGAGATCGCCCATCTCACCCAGAACCCAGAAGTGCCTGTGCCCCGGATGGTATACCAGGAAAGCAGTCCCGTAGCGAGGGACCCGCTGACGGCCGGCAATTTCCGGGGCGAGGACCGGGGCCCGCGAT
This sequence comes from Roseibacillus sp., assembly GCA_002721695.1. Lineage (GTDB taxonomy): Bacteria > Verrucomicrobiota > Verrucomicrobiia > Verrucomicrobiales > Akkermansiaceae > Roseibacillus_B. Next base: position 14,023 of record PBLI01000076.1, read on the forward strand.
TCCCAGAGCCGCTCCCCGGATTCCATCGAAACCCCCATCAGGGCACTCCGGTCCACATCCACCCCATAGATCATGCCATCCAGGAGATAGGGAGTGCTGTTGACCGGGTAGACCCCTTCCTTCGGCCCGCTGCGCCATGCCATCCCGGCGGCCGGCTTGTCGTCATCGAGCTCAATCAATCCGCCAATCCGGTTGTAGCCGCTCGCAAACAGCTTGTTGCCCAGCTTGCGCGGCATCGCAATGGCAGACCCACCGGTAGGCTTGATCGGAATCATCCAGTAAGGCTCCCCCGTTCGCGGATTGTGCCCGGTCACCCCCAGGGCGTGCCAGGTGACCAGTTGCTCGACACCCGCGTGCCTGATGATCTGGGGCGGGCAATAGCCACAGTGGTCGGCCGTGAGCGAACGCCAGCGTTCCTGCCCGGTGTGCCGGTCAAAGGCAACCACCAGGGAGCCCTCGCCCCCGACCATGCAGATCACCGCATCCCCGTGAACCAGTGGCGGAGCGGAATGCCCCCACATCGGAACGCGGGCCCCGTATTCACTGCCAAAGTCCTTCTTCCACTTCAACTCACCATCCGTGGTGAGACAGGCGAGATGGCCCATCGCACCGAGGGCGAAGACCTGACCCCCGTCAACAGTCGGGGTGGCGCGCGGACCTCCCGGATAGGACACCTCATAGTCACGCTTTTCAGAATACGTCCAGAGCGGCTTGCCATTCGTGGCATCGAAACAGCGCACCCGTTCCTCTCCCGAGAGCTCCACCTGCGCCCCCGCGTCGTTGATGAGCCTTCCCTTCTCAATCACGAAATCCATCAGGAAGACACGGCCCTTCGCCACTGCGGGCCCGCAGTAACCGTGCGCCACCGGGCTACGCCACAGAACCTCCGGCCCACCCTCCGGGAACTTGCGCACGACCCCCTCCTCCCGCCAGGTGGCATCCCGTTTCTCCCCGAGCCACTGCGGCCAGTCATCCCCCCGGACCTCTGCCACGGGGAGCGCGAAGACGAGGAGGGGCAGCAACAATTTCATGAGGACTTCGGCATTTCAGACCCCGGCCTCTCCGATCCGGACAACACACCCGGCACCCCGGCAACCGTCTCGAGGGCGCGGGCCTTCGCGGTAGGCAGGACTGCCACCATGGCCACCCGGGCGAACCTGCAATCCATCCGCATCATGTCGCAGGTCATGGGGCCGCAAGGCCTGCCGCTTGTCAACTCTCTGCCAATAGAATACCACAGCGTCATGAGGCGCTGTTGCCTGCTTCTGCTTTGCCTCCTGGCCCTTCCCTCCCACGCGGAACCTGCCCCGGCACCAAATATCATCCTGTGCATGGCGGATGACCTCGGCTGGGGCGATACCGGCTTCAACGGCCACCCCAGGATTGTCACTCCGCACCTTGACGACATGGCCCGGTCCGGAGTTCGCCTGACCCGCTTTTACGCAGGGGCCCCGGTCTGCTCTCCCACCCGGGGAAGCTGCCTGACCGGGCGGAACCCGTTCCGCTATGGCGTTCCCACCGCCAATACCGGACACCTCCGCAAGGAGGAACTCAGCCTTCCCGAATTCCTTTCGGAGAAAGGCTACACCAGCGGTCTCTTCGGGAAGTGGCACCTCGGCACTCTCAGTCCCCGGTTCAGCGGAAAGGGGGCAGGGCGCAAGGCCGCGAAGAACTTCATGGACCCCGGCATGGCCGGATTCGCCGAATGGTTTGCCAGCGAATTCTCGATCGCAACCTACAACCCCTACGAGCCGGAAAATGGCCATTGCCCGGCAGCACGCCAGGGGGACATGCGCGCTCTCTTCTGGCACAACGGAAAGCCCCTCGACAAACCCCTCTCCGGGTGCACCTCCCGCATGGTGATGGACAAGGCCCTCCCCTTCATCTCCGCGGCGGTCCGGGAAAAGAAACCATTCCTCGCCGTGATCTGGTTCCATGCCCCGCACCTTCCAGTGGTGGGCCACCCGGAATACATGACAGCCCACTACCGCGGCCTGCCAGACAACCAGCAGCAGTACTTCAGCTGCATCACGGCACTGGATGCCCAAATGGGAAGACTCCGCGCACACCTCCGCGATTTGAGGATTGAGGAAAAAACGATGCTCTGCTTCGCCAGTGACAATGGCCCGGAGGGAAACCCCGGCCCGCGGGGGAACTCCCAGGGAACAGCCGGGAAGTTCCGGGGGCGAAAGCGCAGTCTCTACGAGGGAGGCCTGCGGGTCCCCGCCGTCATCGAATGGCCCGGAACCCTGCAACCGCGTGAGGTTGATGCTCCCTGTGTCAGCAGTGATTACTTTCCCACGATCGCAGCCATGCTGGAACTGCCCCTTTCCGACCGGCCCTACGACGGGATCAACATGCTCCCCATCCTGAAAGGGGAGCAAAAGCAGAGGGGGAGCGCCATCGGCTTTCAATTCGGCAGGGACCGGACCCTTGTTACGGACCGTTACAAGCTCGTCCACAACGCGGGAGGCCTGAAACGGCACCGCTCTGACAATGGGAAAGCGCCTGTCGCCAGGTTCGAGCTCTACGACCTGGGCTCCGACCCTTTCGAGACCAAGAACCTAAGCGCAAGCTTGCCCCGGGTGGTATCCCGGATGAAAGACGAGCTCGCCGCCTTCATCAGGTCCTGCGAGGCCAGCGCAGGCGGTGCGGATTACAGGTAAACGACACCCGGTCCAGCCCCGGAACCAAGGCCTTCGTCGCGAAAATCCCGAAGTTTATTCGTGCCCTGTCTCCCGTTGGAGGGTAAACCCCGCACTTCCGTCCCGTGGGACGGAGCTTCCCCACAAACACGAGACCAATGGCAGTCGTTGCGACTAAACTGAACAAGGGCCAGTGTATCCGCTATGAAGGAGACATGGGCGTGGTGCTTCACCTCGAGCACCGCACTCCCGGCAAGGGCAATGCCCTCATCGCCGCCACAATCCGTTCCTTCAACTCGGGAAACAAGAAAACGATCCGCTTCGCGTCCTCCGAGAAGGTGGACATCGTGGAAACACAGCGACAGAAGCTCGAATATTCCTATTCCGATCCGGCCGGGACCCACTTCATGGATCTCGAAACCTACGAGACCATCACCTTGAACGAGAGCATGATCGAGGACTGCAAGGACTATCTCAAGGAAGGCCAGGAGGTGGAGGTCCTCTTCATCGAGGGCAATGCCGTCAGTGTCAGTCTTCCTGCCATCGTGGAATTGAAGGTCACCGAATCTTCCGAGGGAATCAAGGGCGACACCGCCAACAACCCCACCAAGCCCGCCACTCTCGAGACCGGGGTCACGGTGCAAGTGCCGCTCTTCGTCAAGCCCGACGACCTTCTCAAGATCAACACCGAGGACGGCAGCTACGTGGGCCGGGCCTGATCCAGCCGGGAGAAGAGTCGTGTGGGAGGATGGCCTGTCTCCCGAAACGGATTTTCTTCCTGAGCTCCTTTCCGTCTTTCCCCGGAAGAGCAAGCCCCCCGGCTTTACCTTGATCCCCGATCGCAGGGCTCCGCTCCAGCAGCCACGCCCTGCAAGGGCGGTCGGCGCTCACGGCTTCTGCGCGCGAAGCCTGGCGTAGCCGGTGGATCCTCCCGAGAGCGTGATCATGAAGGGCCACACCGTTCCAGCCGGCACCGGGTTCTCGAAACCCTGCACCAGGAAGGGATCCATCTCGAACCAGTTTTCGAGATCAAAGCTCTCCTCCACCACGATCGGAGCGAGGGTTCCTCCGGCTCCCGGCTCGATGAAGAAATCCACCTGACCGGGAAAGAACAGGTCCGGGGTGAAGAGAACGGGGCGCTCGTCCGCCTCGTAGCCGAGAGCCCAGAGCAACCCGTTGGGAATTCCATCCCCATCGTGGTCACCAGCGAAGGAGGCTTCCGGAATTCCGTTCGCCTCAGCCCACGCCAGATAGGGATCCAGGGGCACGGCGATGGAACCCTCAAGCTGGATGGTTCCCTCCAGGAGGACATCAACTCCCTCCTGCAGTGGATTGCTGAACTGGATCGGCAGCACCACCAGAATGTCATAGTCGACCAGGTTCCCCGCAACCCCGGTGCGGGTCAGGGTGACCGTCCCCGTCCCGTTTCCCGTTCCCGAGACAGGGTTCTGGGTGAAGTTTTCGTCCACCTGCCCCACGAGCGATGTCCCGGTGATGGCACCGCGATTCAAGGTGACCTGGTGCTGGGTCGCATCGAACTGGCCGGAGACGGCATCCACGAAACCACTCAGGGAAGTTGCAAGGTCAGCCTCCACCTCGGAGATCGTGACATCGGCAATCAAGCCAAACCCGAGCAGGAAACGCATGTCATCCGCGGTGATGTCGGCAGAATTGAAGGTCAGGTCGGAGACCTCGTCCGTGGCAGGGTCAATCGTCAGGGAGGAATCCACCGTGCCCGCAAGCCTCGTGGTCTGTTCATTGGAGATCGCTCCCGCGGCGAGGGTCACGGTCAGGACGTTGACCCCCGGGGCGTCGGAAAGCGTCAGGACAGTCTCGCCACGCACTGGGAGAGCCCACCCCCTCCCTGACGCACAGATCAGGAGCAGGGAGGACATCAGACAAAACAGCAAGTCGGGACTATTTGGGCGCAGGCGCATGGCTACTGGAAAATGGTATTCCACCACTCCAATCCCGTATCCCATTGAGGTCAAACAAATCACGACCAGCAGCGGCCGGAACAAACGCCAGCCAGAACCCGCTTCCTCCGTGCCGCGCAATACCTTCCCAACCCCGGTTGGATACCTCCTCTCAGGCGCACTGCGCCCGGCCGCCCCGGCAGCGTGGCCGACCGTAGTGCGCAATCCCTTGCGCTTGCGGATCGTGGGACCTCCACATCTTGAGCTGCTTGAGACATGCCGAGGTCGGAACCCCAAAAATCTTTAACTTTTCCAAAATATCCAGTATCCCAATCCCTGCGTGGCAAGGGGTCGGAAGCAACTTCATCTGCAGCGAACCGGCGAGAACCGCCGCGTACGCCGCCCAACCTTGCGCGAGGCCCTGCGGGAAGCGGACCGGCGGGCTCGCCAAAGGGCCAATCAACGCTCCTGGCGCCGGCGGGGACTGACCGCCAAGCAGTCCGCCATCGCGGATTCGCACTACAACCAGGAAGAACTCGGCTGGTTCGCCCGCACCCTGCGCATCCTCGCCGGCATCGCCCTGCTTCCGCTCTGCGCCATCGCCACCGTCACCCTCTTCGACCCACAGCTCCACACGCTCGAGGCAGCGGGGAACGGCCTGACCTTCTGGCAGCAGTTCTGGCGCACGAACGCCTTTCTCTATTTCACGGTTGGCTTCGTCCTGAATGCTGGCTGGTTTTTCACGAAACTTCTCCAGCCCGGCTTCCTATACCTCTACGTCCTGGGACATGAGCTCACTCACGTGATCTTCGTCTACCTCTGTCTCGGCCGGGTGAGCGGATTCCGGGTCGGCCTCGACGGGGGCCACATCGTGACCAACAAGTCCAATATCCTCATCGCCCTCTCTCCCTACTTCGTTCCCTTCTGGTCCGTGGTCGTCCTGATCGTCATGGCGGTCATCGGCCTGATGGCTCCCCTGCCCCATCATGAGAAGGTCCTTTTCGCCATGATGGGGGCGACCTGGAGCTTTCACCTGCTCTGGACCCTCTGGATTATTCCCCGCGATCAGCCGGACCTGCAGGAAAACGGCACCTTCTTCTCCCTGGCCCTCATTTACCTCGCCAACATCCTGCTGCTCTCCGGCCTCCTCTGCCTCGCCTCTCCGGAACTCACCTGGCGGCATCTCCTCTACAACTGGGCCAACAATTTCATGGATGTGTCCAATTCGGTGACCGGCACCCTTGATTGATCAGGTTCTCGCGGCGATAGTCACCCCCTTGAAACTTGCCTGCCTGCTGACCACCCTGCTCTGCCCGGTTCTTCTCGAGGCCGGACCGCTACGCGTCTGGCACTACACCGATGGCCGGAAATTCACCGGCGAATACCAGTGGTCGAGTCCCCACATCCTCTACCTGCGGGACAGAAAGGGACGCGAGTTCGAGGTCCAGCTCGGTGCTCTCTCCAATGCCGACCTCGAGTATGTCCGGGGGCTCAATGCGGAGGATGCTTCCACCGGAGTGGTCTACCACGCCCCCCTCACATGGGAGGAGTTCCGTGCCAAGAACCTCACCTCGTCACAAGCGGAAGAGCGGGGCTACTACCCCGTCGATTCGCGCCGCACCAGCGAGGGCTCCCTGCGCCTCCAGTTCCGTCGCTTCGGGCCCGCGCCCAAGCTGGAGGCCAACCAGAAAGTCGTCCTGCGCCTCACGACCGCCCGCAATGGCGGCACCCGTAGCACCATCCGGGCCAGCTACCAGGGCAAGATCATTGGCACGGCCCGGGGGGCCCGGTCCGACAGCAAGGTTGACCTGCCCCTCCCCGCCAGTGTCCTGCAGGGCTCCCAGACCATCGTGCTGGACCTGAGCTGTGGCAGTGACCCCATTCTCATCCGCACCGGCAAATCAGGAGCCGGGCCCCGTCTCCTGATCCTTGAAATGGAGCAGGAGGGCGAATAGGCAAGCCCGGTTACTCCGGACCCCTCCGGAATCGTGGCCCCTCTTCCCATCCTTCCGGCTACCGCCCGGGGGCATCCGGATTGCCCCCCTTGGCGTTCAAAATGAACCCTTTTCCCAGTTCCGGGCCCGAAAATCACATCCCAGGGTCCCTTTCCAATGGGGCCCAGCCGCATTCCACACTCGCCTGGGGAAAGATCGTGAACCGCTCAAATCCTTGACACCTCGCCCGGATCACGCATTCTCCCCGCCCGCGCCACGCGGCCTCATCTCATGAAAGCGGATCTCCACCCCGAATACCACCCGGTCATCTTGCAGGACATGACGACCGGGAAGCAGTACCTCACCCGCTCGACCGCCAAGTCGGATCGCGTCGAGAAGGTTGACGGCGTGGATCACTACGTCATTTCGATCGGGGTCACCGCCGACTCCCACCCGTTCTTCACGGGGCAGAAGCAGTTCGTCGACACCGAGGGACGGATCGACAAGTTCCAGAAGCGCTTCGGGGCCGTGCGCCGCGCCAGGAAGCCCAAGGGCGGAGAGGCCGAGGGCTAAGGCCGCCAACCCTGCGAGTTCCAACACTTTTCAAGGCCCCATGGTTTCCATGGGGCTTTTTCTCTGGCCTCCGGGCGGTCCGCTCTCCCGTTCACCGAGGCACGTCACAATCCCGCCAAAAAACAAAAGCGGCTCCGGTTGCCCGGAGCCGCTTGATATTAAGGAAAAGAGGTTCGCCCGGTGTCTCGCCCTAGGAGGCCTCCTGCTCTTCGATCGTAAGAGGCTTGTAACCACCCTTCGACTTGAAATAGAGCATCATGAGGAGATAGATCACGGCCATGGCAAGCGGAATCATGGAATCCGCCTTCAGGGTCTTACGATCACCCGTGATGCTGGCCTCCTGCACCTTCTTCTCATCTTCGGTAAGCCCTTTCATCCCGTCCGCGAGATTTGTATTACCCCCGTCCTTGAGGACTCCCGCATCCTTGAGCGCTACTTCCAAGGCCTTAAGATCCTCATTCGCCTTCTTGGTTTTCTGAGCTTCGGTAATCTTGTTCAATGCTCCAATCAGCTCCTCACCGCTAAGGGATTTGTCGCCGAGAGCCAGCTCACCGTTACTTATATTAACCGTTAGTTCATTCACCGCAGCGGCTACCTCGTCAACCTCCTTAAGGAGCTCTGCATCCTTGAGGCTGCCCTTCGCGAGAATAGTGCGGGCGTTCTTCAGCTTGCCCTGCACTGCGGCAAGTTTCTTGCCATCAATAGCCTCCACTTTCTCGAAGAACAGGAACTCCTTGGCCTTGTCCTCCGGGACCTTGTAACTCTCGTAAACTTTCTCGTCGCTGTCCTTAAGAGCGGCCGCGGAGAAACGATCTTTTCCGTAACCAAGTCCCTCTGAACCAATCAGCCCCGCAGACATCATCCCAATACCACCCATGATGGAAATCGCGACCGCACCCGTCCGTGGAAAACGGTCAGAAGCAACAGCCAGCATCGTAGGCCAGAAGAAGGTCTTACCAATCGCGTAAAGACCCAAGGCTCCAAATGCCATCATCAGGCTGTCCATTCCACCGGCAAGTTGCAGGCCAACAAAGGCAAGAACCGCACAGGCAAAGAGCATGGACACGGGCGAAAGTTTGAGGGTCTTCTCCAACCAGTGAGCACAGAATCGTAACCCGAACATGATCGCCGAGGTGAAGACGAAGAGCCACTTACCAGCCTCCGAACTAAAGAGATTACCCGTAATGTTCTGGATCCAGCCATCCGTACCAAGTTCCACCGCACCAACCAGCGCGTGAGCGATAAACAATACGAAGAGCAGGACCGATCCCATGGAGAACTTGGTGATGATCCCGATCACCGCCAGCAGGACGAACCCGATGACATATCCTATAATCTTGGCTGTCTTTGCTGTCGCCAATGCCTGTTCCGGTGTCGCATCCGCGGCGGTCAACACCTGGGTGAACAACCCTCCGAAGAAAAGGGCGAGCAGGTAACAGATCACCAACCCACCAAGAATTCCCACGTCCTTGAACATATCTCCCAAGGACATCCCCTTCTTCGAGGCCTCCGACTTGGGGTATTTCTGTCCAAAGAACATCAACCCGTAGATTACGGTGGGGACAAGGTAGAGCGCCAGTTGCCACTTCCATCCCCATTGTAACTTGTCGTCCAGTGTCCACCCAATAATACCACCAAATATTAACCCGAGCGGCCAGGAAGCGTGGAGGATATTCAGGTAATGGTTGCGGTTTTCGGGGAAGGCTGTCGCAACCAACGGGTTGGCAACCGCTTCCAGAGTTCCATTTGCGTAGGCAAAAAGGAACATCCCGGCGAATAGGAAACCGTAGGCGTTATCAGGAGTGGACGCTCCGAAGGTTACAAATGCCGAAAGGACATGCGTGGCAAAAGCAAGGAACACCAGTTTTCCATAGCCGATCTTGTCGACCACGACTCCGCCGATAACGATCCCAAAACAGAACCCCGTGAAACCAGCCCCTCCAATGGCCCCCAGTTGAGCGCCGGTGAAGCCGTATTCACCGCCCCAGTTATCAAAGATACCACCTCGAATCGCAAAGCCTACGCCCGCGGCCAAGATGGCCATGAACCCTGCCCAAAGAAGGCGGGACCTGTTTATTCCGTTACTGTCGCTCATGTCGTGTAGCTAGGATGTTAGAAACTAGGGGATTATGAGGTTTCAGCTTGATAAGACAAGCCCTTCATAACCCTCCATCTGCCGGGCATTCAGTGCCAGCCAGCCCTCCTGTTCAAGCCTTTGCGTAAAAATCAAAAAGCCGCCTCCCTTATAAAGGAAGCGGCTTGCGGTGGGAACCGTTTGCCCGGGGAGCGGACCCCGCAAAAACCGCCCCGCAACGGCCGGAGCGGGTCTCCCTCTCGCTATTTAGAGGTCGAAACGTAGCTGGCCTGGCTCACTCCTTTGCCAACCTTCTTGGCCTTCTTTCCAAGCCAGCTCATCATTCCCCGCAGCTTGGCGCCGACTTTCTCGATGCCATGCCGCTCCTCCGCCTTGCGGATCTTATTGAAGTTCTTGCAGCCTCCCTGGAACTCCTTGACCCACTCCTTGGCGAATCGTCCGCTCTCGATGGTCTTAAGCTGACGGCGCATGCGGTTTTTCACCGATTCGTTGATGATCTTGGGGCCAACCGAGACATCGCCATATTCCGCCGTCTCCGAGATGGAGAAACGCATCCCGGCAATTCCACTCTCGTTCATGAGATCCACGATGAGCTTGAGCTCGTGCAGGCACTCGAAGTAGGCCATCTCGGGCGAGTAGCCGGCTTCCACCAGCACTTCGAACCCAGCCTTCACCAGGGCGGAGGCCCCCCCGCAGAGGACGCACTGCTCACCGAAGAGGTCGGTCACGGTCTCCTCCCGGAAGTTGGTCTCGAAGACGCCCGCCCGCGTGCCCCCGATGCCCTTGGCCCAGGCGAGGGCGGTCTGCCGGGCCTTCCCGGTCGCGTCATTATGGACCGCGATCAGGGTGGGCACTCCCTTTTTCTCGAGATACTGGCTGCGCACGGTATGGCCCGGGCCCTTTGGTGCGACCATGATGATGTCCACGTCCCCGGGAGCATCAATCAGGTCGAAGTGAACCGCGAACCCATGGGAGAAAAGGAGGGTCTTGCCCGCGGTCAGGTTCGGGGACACGTCCTTCTCGAAAACCGAGGGAATGACGGTGTCCGGAGTGGCGATGAAAATGACATCGGCGTGCTTAACCGCTTCACCGGTATCCATCACCTTGAACCCGAGCTTCTTGGCGACCGGACGGGACTTGGACTTGGGGTAGAGTCCGATCGTCACGTCGCAACCACTCTCCTTGAGGTTCAGGGCGTGGGCATGCCCCTGGGAACCGAATCCAATGACGGCGAGCTTCTTGCGCTTGATCGCATTGAGGTTGGCGTCCTTGTCAGTATAGATCTTGGTGGCCATGATGGTATGAAGGTAGTGGATTTCCCGGAAACGGGGGGGCGGAGACTGCGCCAGCGCTCCCGCCTCGTCAAGCCGGGAGGAAGGGGAGCGAACACTATTTCCCCCCCGTTCAACAGCCTCTTCGCGACCACGGTTTCGCTCCCGGCGGCTTGTGGCTCGACCAACCTTCCCAATTTCACCCCCCCCTATCCGCCGTAAACGACGACCGGGCCAACTCCGGGCGGACCC
>PBLI01000077.1 GCA_002721695.1 Roseibacillus sp.
CGTTGGGTGCGGCGTCAATGCCGAGGAGCAGATCGGGGGCCCCGGGGAAGGCGTCAATCGTGCCAGCCTGGATGGGGACGAGCTCGGATTCCCAGGGGCCGATGGTAGAGGTCGCTACATCGAAATCTACGGAGTTCCAGGCATTGCCGCTCTGGTCGGTAGGGTAGCCCTGGTTCGCTCCGTTTTCATTCTCGATACGGTCGAGGTATTCCCACTCGAGGCCGATGACGGGCCCACCGGTTGCGCCATCAAAGTTCGCGTTGAGGAGCCTGCCGCCCCGGGTGGGGATCTCGGTAGCGACCAGGCCGGACAGGGTAGCCTCAAGGTCATCGGTGAACTCCAAGTTGGTAATGCTGTCAGTCGTGCTGTTGTTGGTGATGGAGAACTCGAGCCTGCCCTTTGCCCCCGGAGCGATCGGGTTGTCGAGGAATTCCTTCGTGAAGGTTACATCTAGAATGGAGGCGGGATCAATTACCTCAAGCTGGGCTGCGGCACGGCCCCCGGAAACAACGTCGTTGCTGGTGGCTCCCCTTGCAGTGAGGTTTTCCGAGAGGCTCAGGTGAATGCCGGGAGTGACTCCCACGACCTCGAGGGTAAGGGTGCAGGTTTCTCCGGCCGGCAGGGGAATGGGATCCTCGGGAGAAACCTCGATAGCCTGAGTCCCGTTGATTGCGGTAATACTTATGCCAGGACATGAGGTTGAGACAGCGGGGGGAGTTGCGATGGCAATGCCGGAGGGGAAGAGGTCGCTTACTGAAAGGTTGAGGATGTCCTCGGTGCCCTGATTCTCGATGGTGTATACCAGGGTTGACCGTCCCCCCAGGGGGACAAGGTCGGGAACAAAGCGCTTGCTGAATCCAAGAGCGGGAGTTTCCGGAGTAAGCAGGGTTACCCCTGCAACACTGCTCAGCCCGGCATCAGAGCTGAAGTCGGTGATGGAAAGATCATGGGGGCCTGCTTCCGATGGGGTCACGATGGCCCTGATCTCGCAGGAGCCACTGGCAGGCACTTCTCCTCCACTCACGCGCAGCAGGCTCCCGTCCCCCTCAACGGTAATGGTGCCGCCGCACTCAGTCACCGGGCCACTGACCCGGACTCCCTCGGGCAGTGGGAGGGTAAACTCGATATTACCAAGGGCGTCTGAGTTGACCGCATTATCAATGGTGATGGTCAGCTCGGAGCTGCTTCCCACCCCGACCTCATCGGGCGAGAGGGCCATTGAGACGGCCGGCAGATCCGGGGATTGGGCGGACGACCAGAGGGGAGTTAGAAAAAGGAGGCCCCCCAGGATCAGACGGCGAATGCGGGCCACGGATGGGTGAACAGAGAGGGAAGGCGGGTTCATTGCAGGCAAGGGGCTCTCAGGCGGGCCAGATCCTGTTTAGCGACTCGACTGGAAACAATCCAATTTGCTGTGAATTCACGTGGTTTTTTGAGGGCAGGGGGCCGGCTGGGAGTCTAGGAATTACCGTTTTTGGGTGAGTTTGAAGGGTGAAGATACCTGAATTCAGGCGCCCGGAGAGAAGGTTAATGGCAAACCCGGCTTGAAGAATGATCTGATTTCGGGGAGATTATCGACACTCCACGCCGCCCCCGGCCTCAGGCAGCAGGTGTGGAAACCCTCAAATTCATGAAGTTCACGAGCCCTCCGACTCGCGCCACCTCAAGGGCGGGATTCACGATGCTGGAGCTGCTCATCGCCATAGCCGTGGTGATGGTGCTGGCGGGCATCACCCTGCAGGTGATGAACAATGTCCGCCAGAAGGCCTACCTCGCCCGCGCAACGCAGAAGATCAAGGACCTGGGGCAGGCCTTTGTTACCTACACCAGTGACAACGGGGGCCTCCTTCCGAGGGAAAACTATTCCGGCTCGGGAGATACCTGGGATGCCGCGTCCGATGAAGAGGCGTTGGAAGTGTGGTATAACGCGCTTCCAACCCAGATGGGCTACCGGTCGGTGGGAGAAATCGGGGAAGAGGGCAAGCCCCACATCTTCTATGACGAATCCTACCCTCTCTACGTCTCCGGCGCCCCCTACCCGAAGAGTGACAAGAAACTCGAAGAGCCTATGTATGCCGTCGGTATGAACAGCCGATTACAGCGTCGGGAGAATGATACCGGCAACAAGCCACAGGGGACGCTCTCTTCAATCCAGGCGCCGGTCAATACCGTGATTTTCCTGGAGCGTGGCATGCCGAAGGACAAGAAGGTGATCAGGTCGCAGGCCAATTTCTCGGCCTCCCCCAAGGCGGGTCCCAAGGCCTTCGCAGGCCGTCACAATCAGCAGGGCATTCTTCTCTTCGCGGATGGACACGTGGAGGTGAAATCGCCCTCGGACATCATCACTGGGAGTGGCAAGGTGAAGACCTTGGAAGACGGGAGCAGCGTGGTTTGGACCCGTGATCCCGACGATGATCCCAACTAGGGAGGTGTAAGCGGGAGGGGGTCGCGCCTGTGGACCATTCTCCGGACCCTGCTGCCGGGCGAGCGACACCTGCCCCGGTTTGCATTGCACGGGGCTACGGTCCGGCAAAACTACCTCGGTTCTCCCTTGCTCGCACTTGGGATGGGCCTGAGGCCTCCCGACCCCGGGCTGGTCAGTTCCTTCTGCAGCCAGAGGAGGCCGGCGAGGTTGTCCCGCAGGACCTCCTTGGTATCGAGATGACTCTGGTGATCAATAATCCCGATCGGGCCCCGGTAGCCACTCTCGATCACGGCCCGGAGCATGGACAGTTCGTGCCGGCCCTGGCCCAGGTTCAGGATCTTTGGTTTCGCTCCTGGGTTCATCCCGTTGAGGTTGAGACAGTGGAGGTAGGGTTGCATCAGCTTGAGGACGGAGGGCCAGTCGCTGATGTGGTCGTGCCCGTGATGCCAGTTGTAGACAATCCCGACCTGCTTGTGGCCTAGCTCGTGAAGGGCCTGGCAGACGGACACCAGGTTGGCGGGCTCGCCACCCCAGCCGCCGTGATTGTAGAGACCGAGCTTGCACCCGAGTTCCGCGGTTTCCTCTGCGAGCGGGACGAGGGATGCAGCCGCAGCCGCGACATTCGCCGACTGACTGGGCTTCCCCGGGCTGGTGAGGCTATACCAGATCTGGGGATGGAGGTTGTGCTTGCGGAAGAGTCGGAAGGCCTCCTCGTGGCGACCCCAGAAGGCAAAGTATTCGATACCGTGTTTCTCATACTGCAGGATCTCTTCCTCGAACTCTGCGACGTGCCTCGCGCGCCAGTCGTAGGCGCAGCGTTTCAGTCCCAGCTCAGTGAGCATTGCGGCTCGTTCCGCGGGGCCGCGCTTGCGAGCGTCGAATGGCACGACGCACCAGGCGACCAGCTTGTCCCTTCCCAGGTTGGCAGGCAGCTCAAAAGCCGGGCAGCTCGTAGCAGCCAGCACGAACAGCTTTCCAAGGAGAAGAATGGCAGCGCGGGTCATGACGGATGCTAGCGGATCCCGCCTTGGGGTGTCGAGGGCGAGGAATCTGTCCTCGCGTTTCCGCGTGCGGGACCTAGCCTCTCAGGTTGCCATGAAAGCAATTCTTTATCCTGCCTTCTGCAGTCTTGTTATCGCGATGGGAGCCGGAGCTGAGAACTGGCCTTCCTGGCGGGGTGACCTTCTGGGGTCGGGGGTGACCTCGGAAACGCAATTTCCCGGTCAGTGGGGCCCGAAGAAAAACCTGCGCTGGCGTATCGAACTGCCCGAGCGGGGGAACTCGACCCCGGTGGTGCACGGGGAGCGCGTGTTCCTGACTCAGGCGGTGACTGGCGAGAGCTGGCGTGGATTGATGTGTCTCGACCGCCAAACTGGAAAAGAGGTCTGGAAGCGGGGAGTGATTTACAAGCCCAAGGAACGCACGCATCGCGCAAACCCCTACTGTTCCGCATCGCCCGCCACGAATGGACGGATTGTGGTGGCGTCCTACGGGTCGGCGGGAGTGGTAGCTTATGACATGGAGGGGAAACAGCTCTGGCAGCGTGACCTGGGGGCGATCGATCACGTGTGGGGAAACTCCACCTCGCCGGTCCTCTTTGAGGACCTGGTCATTCACTACCACGGACCGGCGACCAACGCAGTGCTCTACGGCCTGGATGCGGGGACTGGTGAGACGCGCTGGGAGTGGAAGGAAACATCCTGGGAACCCGGCAAGCGGACGGACGGGTTCCAAGGGCGTGAAGATGAGGGGGTCATTGGATCCTTCAGCACTCCCATCGTGGTGAAAGTTGGGACGGGGACCGAGCTCATCATGAGTTTTCCGATGGAGTTGAAGTCCTTTGATCCGCGGAACGGGAAGGTGCTCTGGACGTGCTCCGGGCTCAATCCTCTGGTGTATACTTCACCAGTCTACTCGGATGGAATCGTGGTCGCGATGGGTGGCTACAAGGGGAACTCAATCGGTGTGAGAGTGGGCGGAAGGGGAAATGTGACGGAATCTCATCGCCTCTGGCAGGAGGTCCGGCACAACGGAGGGATCGGAACGGGTGTCGTGGTTGGTGGGCATCACTTTTACCACAATTCAGGGGGAGTTGTTTTTTGCGACAGCATGAAGTCGGGCGAGACGATTTGGAAAGCACGGCTGCCGGGAGCGGGCAAGTCATGGGGCTCATTCATTCTGTCCGGACAGTTGATTTACACCCTGAGCCAGGCTGGAGATACCGTTGTCTTCAAGGCCTCCCCCGAGGGGTTGGAGGTGGTCGGGCAGAGTGACGTCGACGAAGAAACCAATTCTTCGCTGGCCGTTTCTGGTGGCAATGTCTTTCTGCGAACCCACAAGGCCCTCTGGTGTTTTGCGGTGAAACCGGATGCCTGATTCCCGCGGCGTCACTCTGGGAGGAAGGGCGAGGCCTCCGGGGGAGCCTGGAGGTCGCGATGATCCGTGAAGCCGAGAACCTTGCCCTCACACCGGTGGTCCATCACGAAAGACGCTCCGGGCGCTTTTCGCGGCTGGAAAATCATACTCAGATTCTGGTTTCTCAGCGACGGCTTGCGGGAGTTTACCGGTTACTGCATCGGCGGTATCGAAGTGGCCCGTTCCCCGGAAAGCCCGGGCTTGTCCTTTTGAAATATCTCGCCTGTCCGTGCTGCCATCGTCAGGATGGCTTCTTCATGAAAGAGGGGTATGCATCTGGTTCGGAAAAGATTGTGCGTCTCCTCGGCATGATCTTCCTGGTGGCGGCAGCGGTTTCGGATGCGCAGGATGTGCCGGTCCAGGTTGGTGTGGCCAAGGTGGACGTTACACCCACTCATCCCGTGGTGCTGGCAGGCTACGGCGGGCGCACGGCGGAATTCGAGGGAATAGATACGAAGTTGTGGGCGCGGGCCCTGGTGATCGGAGAGCGGGATCCGGTTGCCATCGTGGTNCTCGACAACTGCGGAGTGCCAGCAGCGGTGAAGGAACGCGTGGTGAGTAAGCTGGNCGATTCCGGGGTGACGTCCGAGCGCCTNGTAGTGGCCGTGACGCATACTCACAACGCACCCAGCCTGGTGGGCTATGCNCGTATCCTCTGGGCCGGTCGAACGAGCNGGGAGCAGGAAGAGCGCATGGAGCGATACACCGAATTCGCTGCNTCCAGGATGGCGGAAGCGGTCCTTGNAGCACTGCAGAATCGNGAGCCCGCNCATCTCTCATGGGGGCAGGGACGAGTCACCTTTGGAGGTAACCGGCGCGTATTGGAGCGAGGGCAGTGGCGGGGGTTCGGTCATCAGCGGGGCGCTCCGGTTGACCACAGCCTGCCGGTCCTCGCCGCCCGGAACGAGGCGGGCGAACTCAAGGTGTTGTGGGCGAACTATGCCTGCCACTGCACCACGGTAGGTGGGCGGAACCACATTGGCGGAGACTGGGCGGGATATGCCAATGAGGCGATGGAGACGGCCTTTCCCGGTGCGACCACCCTCATGTCCATTGGTTGCGGGGCGGATATCGGGCCCCAGCCGGGAGGGGGCCTGCAGGTGGCTAGGGAGCACGGAGAGGCCATCGGGGCGGAGGTGAAGCGCCTTCTCGGAGACCGGATGAGGACACTTGCATCTGCTCCCTCCGTATCCGGAAAAAGTGTTTCACTCCCGCTTGTCGACCCTAAGCCACGCTCCCACTGGGAAGAGATGAAGGGGAGGGGTTCATTCGACGGGCAGCTGGCNAGGTCCATGCTCACACGCCTCGACGCAGGCGGAGCGATCCCGACGCATGTTTCCTATCCGGTGACCAGTTGGAAGTTCGGGACGGATCTGGCCATGGTTTTCCTGCCCGGAGAAGTGGTCGTGGACTACGCGGTGCGGCTCAATCGCGAACTGGCCTGGCCGCGCCTCTGGCTGACCGCGTGGGCCAATGACATGCCGGGATACATCCCCAGCAGGCGAGTGCTGGCGGAGGGTGGATACGAAGCCGATTTCTCGCAGGTGTATTACGACCAGCCGGGTCGTTACAAGCCAGAGGTCGAAGATGTGGTTGTTGCCGCGGTGCGGGAGGTCGTGGGGGAGGAGTTCCTCGCGCCGGCCGGGCAGGAGCCTGCGCCTTTCCACACCCGGCCCAGNCAGGCTGCGGAGGCTTTCCGGCGTCTCAAAGGGTGGGCTTCCGGACCCCGCACCGAGGAAGAGGCACGCGTCCTCGACAGGGTGCGNNNTCTTGCAAGCCANGCGGGCGNGGCAGTGGACTNGCGTAGCTTGAAGGGTGGCGAGCCCACAAGATGGCACNACTTTGCGGGGGATTTTGCGCAGCGGGTGTTTATCAGGCAGCAGAAGAAGGGGGCTGNGCTCTCCTGGAATGCTCCCTCTTCNAGCAAGAAACAGCCGCGGGGCGCCTGCATCTGCTTTACCGGTGGGCTGGGGTGGGAGACGGAGCCGGAGACGGATGGATTTGCCCTCCTCCTGAATGGACGGGAGAAGCTGAGGTTTGACGTCACGCGCAGGCCAGCGCAGTGGCGTTCCCGGGATGGNTCGGTGGAGCTCCTCTACCTGCCTACGTGGACTTCTGCCCTCGATTCGGGAGGCTTCTTCTTTCTTTCGCTGTCTGGTGATCAGTCCACCGCCGAGGGACCTCTTTCCTTCACTGTTCGTTCACTGGGAGAAGGCTCCAAGCGGTGGTTCGCGGTTGACGCCCGNCCGGATACGGAAAAGCTCCTCCCGAGACTCAGGAAAGCGCTTGAGCCCTGAGAGAGGGTTCTTCCACGGCCATGCCCGGCCGGACCAGGGAGGGCAANTGCGGCCCGCAAGTGCCAGGTTGCAGGGGAAGCCCGGGGGGAGGTGCGGAAACGGCAAAAAGGCTGGCGTTGCGGGACGGTATTTGGAGAATTCCAAGGCACACTCCAGAAACATGAAACCNATTATCACACTTGCTCTTGCCCTCGGACTCAGCGCGTCCCCTCTCTTCGCGGATCATCANCAGTTGCCCAAGCCGGACAAGGATGGCTGGATTACTCTCTTCAACGGGAAGGACCTTACCGGGTGGGACGGAAACCCGGAAGTNTGGACCGTCAAGGACGGGTATATCTCCGGTCAGATCGCGAGGTTGCAGGGCGGAAATACCTTCCTGATCTACAAGCATGCCTTCGGCGATTTTGAGCTTGAGGCTGAGTGGGTCCTGGTGGANGGGAAGGGAAACAGCGGGATCCAGGTTCGCTCCAGGCAATCCGAGCGCGGTGCGAACAAGTGGGTGGTCAAAGGCTACCAGGCTGACATTGGCAATGGATGGTTTGGAAAACTGTACGAGGAAGGTGGTCGGGGAGTTCTGGCNGGCAAGTATAAGAACAAGCCGGTCATCAAGAAGGAGAACGGATGGAACTCCTACAAGATTACTGCGAATGGCAGCAAACTTACCCAGGAGTTGAACGGGGTAGTAACCATCGAGTTCGATGACAAGGACGCCAACAAGGCTGCCAAGGAGGGAATCATCGGGTTGCAGTATCACTCCCCGGGCGGATTTGAAGTGCGGTTCCGCAATATCAGGATCAAGCCCCTCAAGTAGCCAACGCACCGGATCTGCATCCGTCATTTTTTAGAGGCGGCCGGGGACGGCCGCCTCACTTTTTTGGGGCCGGGATGGAGCCGTGCGGGTGTGCGGGTGAGTTCGGGAAGGAGTTGANGAACCGGGGGCCGTGAGCCATCCAGCAAGGCTTTGGCAGCGAGGGGCCTGGGCGGAGCACCGGCGGCGGGCTTTCCCGATGCGTTCTCGNGGGGAGGTTGCCCGGGATNCGGCGGGAGNGCGGGGAGATGTTCNAGACCATGGTTACGGGTCTTTCTCCTCTGGGTGCGCCCGGGGCGGACCAATTTGTGTCCGTGCTTTGCGGCTGGTGCCGCTCCTGATTCGCTTTCGACCTTCCCCGTGTTCAAGGACCGCGATTTCGTCATCCTGGCAGGCCGGAATGATGAACTTGGTTCTGCATGACAGGCAGAGGTTCTTAAGGCCGATTTGNTCCCTCCGGNCCTTGCGCNCGGTGGCACAAAGATGGGGAGGNTATTTTCATGCCGCCCTCTGTCAGTGGNGCCGGAGGGCCGGATTTCAAGTATCGAGAGGGCAGGGACGGACGGGTTTCATGCGAGAATCTGCTGNACGACCTTCCCGTGAACGTCCGTGAGNCGGAAGTCCCGGCCCTTGTAACGGTAGGTGAGCGCTTCGTGGTCGATGCCCAGCAGGTGGAGGATGGTGGCCTGGAGNTCGTGGACATGGAAGGGGTCCCTCGTGATGTTGTAGCCGAACTCGCAGGTTTCCCCGTAGAGNGCCCCGGGCTTGATGCCGCCCCCGGCCATCCACATCGAGAAGCAGCGCGGGTGGTGGTCCCGGCCGAAGTTCTTGCTCCGGGTCTGCGCGTAGGTGGTGCGCCCGAATTCACCACCCCAGATGACGAGGGTGTCCTCAAGCAGGCCGCGGTCCTTCAGGTCCCGGAGGAGAGCGGTGGAGGCCTGGTCCACGGTGTTGATCTTGTTCTTGATACCGTTGGTTATGCCGTCGTGGTGATCCCAGCCACGGTCATAGAGCTGGATGAAGCGCACGCCGGCCTCGGCGAGGCGGCGGGCCAGAAGACAGTTGGCGGCAAAGGAGGGCTTGCCGGGCTGGGCCCCGTAGCTTTCGAGGACGTTCTTTGATTCGCGGGAGATGTCCATGAGCTCCGGCACGGAGGACTGCATGCGGTAGGCCAGCTGGAAGGCATCAATACGAGCCTCGATTTCGGGGTCGCCGACCTGTTGTTGCTTGAGCTGATTCAGGGCGCTGATGCGGTCGATTGTTTTCCTGCGGTTCTCCTTCGACATGCCCCGGGGGTTGGAGAGGAAAAGGACGGGATCCCCCGCGGACTGAAACTTCACACCCTGGTGCCTGCTGGGGAGGAAGCCGTTGTGCCAGTAACGGCTGGGTACTGGCTGTCCCCCTCCNGAGAGAAGGACGACAAAGGCGGGGAGGTTTTCGTTGGCACTGCCCAGTCCGTAGCTGAGCCAGGAGCCCATGCTGGGGCGTCCGCTCAGGGGACTGCCGGTCTGCAGGAAGGTGACCGCGGGGTCGTGGTTGATAGGGTCGGTGAAGGCGCTGCGGATCATGCAAATCTCATCCGCGATTCCGGGCATGTGCCTGAAGAGGGTGTTCATCTCAATGCCAGCCTGCCCGTGGCGGGCGAACTTGTGTTGTGAGGACATGACATTGATGGTGCCCTGTGTGCTGGTCATGGTGGTGAGCCTCTGGTCCCCCCGCACCTCGGCAGGAAGCGGCTTGCCATCCCATCTCGCGAGCCCGGGTTTCGGGTCGAAAGTCTCNAGCTGCGAGGGCCCGCCCGACATGTGCAGGTAGATCACCCGCCTCGCCCGGGGGGTGAGGCCGGNAGCGCCGGGGGTTNCCGNGCGGGCGGCGNATTGCGAAGAGGCGAAGAGNTGCGCGAGGGAGGCGGCTCCCAGCCCGAAGGAGGTGCGGGCGAGGAAGTTGCGTCGGGTCTGGAAATCCTGCATCAGAGTGTCATTTTTCACGGTTCACATTCCGGGGNGCTCACTCTCGCGTGATGGTTTCATCGAGGTTGAGAAGAATATTCGCAAGGGTGGTCCAGGCGGCCAGTTCGGCTGGTTCAATTCCTGCGAGGGCGGAGGCCTTTCCGTTCGCGATGAGTTGTCCGGCAGCCGCGNTATTGGATTCGTACTCGGCACGNTGTTCGGCGAGGGTGTCCCGAAGAACGACGAGTTCGGCAGGATTGGGGGGGCGCGAGGTGGCGGCCGTGAAGGCGAAGGCGAGGCGGCTCTCGTCGTGAGGGCCGCCTTCTTTCAGAATACGCTGCCCGAACACACGGGCGGCCTCGACAAAAGTGGGATCATTGAGAGTGACGAGAGCCTGNAGGGGAGTGTTGGTTCGTGGGCGATTGACAGAGCAGAATTCGCGGCTTGGCGCATCAAAAATCTGAAAGGCAGGGTAGAGCATGGTGCGCCGCCAGAACGTGTAGAGGCCTCTCCGGTAGAGCGCCTCGCCGCTGCTCTCATTCCATCCTTTNCCGATACTGCTCAGGTAGTTGGCCGGCTGGTAGGGGTAGACGCTCGGGCCGCCGATTTCAGGATTGANCAGGCCGCTGATGGAGAGGGCNCCATCGCGCACTTCCTCGGCGGANAGNCGGAAGCGCGGGGCTCGCGCGAGGAACCGGTTGTCGGGGTCGCTCTCGCGGTAGCGCTGGTGGTTCACGGAAGACTGTCGNTAGGTTGCGGAGCTGATGATCATGGCCTGCAGGCGCTTGACGTCCCAGCCGTGCTCGACGAAGTCGGCGGCCAGCCAGTCCAGAAGCTCGGGGTGGCTCGGACGACTGCCCTGGGTGCCGAAGTCCCCGAGGGTCCGAACCAGTCCACTGCCGAAAAGCTGCTTCCAGAGGCGGTTNACGAAGACGCGGGCGACAAGGGGGTTCTCAGGGTTGGTGAGCCAGTGGGCAAGCCCGAGGCGATTACGCGGCTTGTCCTCCGGGAGGCGGGGAAAGATAGCCGGGACGTCGGGCTGAACTTCTTCTCCGGGTTGACGGAAGTCCCCGCGCATGAGGACGTAGGCCGGNTTGCGCTTTTTCATCTCCACCATCACCATGGTAGTGGGAAGGCCCTTGTCCGCCTGATTGAGCTCCTTCGTGGCGGACGCCACCTTGGACTCCAGNTCCCTGAAGAGATCTCGTGATTCGGGATTCTCGTAGTTGATGAAGTAGGTGAAGAGTTTTTCCTGTTCCTTCTCGTTGCGCTCTTCCGTNGACCGGGCTGCCAGTGCCATGATCTCGGGCGGCGCAGGATTCCAGTCCCCGTCGATCTTGTACTTGGTGCCGAGATAGTAGCCTAGAGCGGCCTGNTCGTTGACGTGCAGGGCTCGGTTGTAGACCAGGACTTCCGCGAAGTCGGCNGCGGTTTTTTCAGCACCGGCATTGTTTGCGCCAATGGTNATCGCCTTGTTGGTGAATTCGGAAAGGCCAACCGGCCCTCCGCCGCCGTCCTTCCCGTTGAGTCGAAAGCGGGTATCATTGTTGGGNCCCTGCTGGGTGATGATCGCGATAACGGGTTGACTGAGCCTGAGGTCGGCGCTTCCGACCACATCGGCGCCGTAACCATTGAAGCTGAACTTGTTTTTGTCCGTTTTCCAGAAGGCCCGGCGCTTGCCCTGGGACTCATCGCCCCACATGAGAGCCATCTGGTGCCGGGCGAGGTCATTGAACCTCATGACCAGTGCGATGGTGAAGTCTTCNGAGAGGTCCTCGGCCCCGGTCGTGGTGCGGAGAAAGTCGTTTTCTCCGTCGAGCCGGATCGCGGGTCTGCCGTTCANGGCTTTGCCGAACTGTTTTGGNTCCCCGGTGGCGATCGCCTTTCGGTTGTGGCCGGAGAGATCCGGCCATTCCCGCACGAGGCCGCCCGGAGCATCGAAGGACCCCGCCTCGAGATGAAGCTGCAGTCCGCCGCTGACGGGAAGAANATCGCTTTCTGCCCTGGCGAGGGAGGCGATCCATTCCTCAAGGGCGGGAGCAAGATTTCCGTTCGGATTGGTAAAATCGGGGCGCTCGCGGGCAGCCTTCAGCGCTGCCGTGCTGGCCTCCAGCCGGGCCCTGAGGGCAGCCTGTTTTTTCTTGTGGCTGGCGGTGCTGACCTTGAGGAGCGGGGGCAGGGGCTTGCCGTGATAGCCGGTTCGGCCGCCGGCACCGATTTCCCCATCGACGCTGTTGAAGAAGGCGTAGAGCTGATAGAACTCCTTCTGGGAGATGGGGTCATACTTGTGATCGTGGCACTGGGCGCAGCCTACGGTGAGGCCGAGGAAGACCTGGCCCATGGTATTGGCCCGGTCGATGGCGTACGTGACGTAGAACTCGTCGGGATCTGCTCCTCCTTCCTCGTTGAATGTCACGCAGCGGTTGAAGCCGGAGGCCACCCGCGTGGTATCGTCCGCATCGGGCAGGAGATCGCCGGCCATGTTCTCGAGGATGAAGCGATCAAAGGGTTTATTCCGGTTGAAGGATTCGATCACGTAATCCCGGTAGAGCCACATGTCCCGCACCGAGTCGGCGTGATAGCCGTTTGTGTCTCCATACCGGGCGAGGTCGAGCCAGTCCTGGGCCATGCGTTCGCCGTAATGGGGCGAGCCGATCATGGTCTCGACCATGCGGGCATAATCCTCTTCACTTGTTCCGCCGGAATGTTCCGTAAGTTCGTCGAGGGTCGGTGGCAGTCCGCGAAGGTCCAGTGAGATGCGGCGCGTCAGGGAACGGCGGCTTGCTTGTGGGGAAGGCTTCATGCCCCGCTTCTCGAGACCTGCGAGGATGAAGTGATCGATCGCATTCCGGGGCCAGTCCCTGTCCCGGACCGGAGGAAGGGCGGGCTTGGATACCGGAACGAAAGCCCAGTGTTGTTCGTAGTGTGCACCCGCCTCGACCCAGTCCGAGAGGATGGTCTTGTCCGCCTCGCTCAGCCGCTTCCGAAAGTCCGGGGGCGGCATCATCTCGTCTGGATCATCGGAGAGGATACGGTGAATAAGTTCGCTCTCCTCAAGGTTCCCGGGGACGATGGCCCGGAGCCCTGAATCTAGTTCTCCCACGGCCGCCTCACGGAGATCAAAGCGCAGTCCGCGTTTGCGGGTCTTTGCATCGGGGCCGTGGCACGCGTAACAGTGGTCCGCAAGAAGAGGTTGCACATCCCTGCTGAAGTCGGGCCCGGCTGCGAGGGCGGGAAGCAGCAGGAACTGGTAAGCAAGGGGCAGGAAAAGCCCAGTGCGGAGCACAAACATGCATCAGGCTATCGCGGGCTGCCACCGTTGAAAGTGAAAAGCTGGGCTGGATCAGGTGATCCTTGCCCCGGTGGGCGCTGGTATCCAGGGAAGGAATTCAGGGTCGAATTTTCCGGATTATGGAGATCACCGGCAGACCCAGGGTGCTCTCCCATGCCTCGTTCCGGGAAAGGTGCGTGGAGGGAAGGGCAGCTAGTAAAACGATGGTGGTGGCGAATTGGAAGGGGGAAACCATGGCACGGATTGTCTGACTGGGCAGCGGGGTTTGGAACTCCAGCTTGAAGGACAGCAGGGCGGCTGGAGACAATTGCCTTGCTTATCCCGGCGCGAAGATCATGCTTTACCGGGTTGTCCGGTATCAGCTCCCGGAGAAATAACCCGGTCCCTCGTGGACAAAAAAAATTCGGGCTCCCACCAACACCCCCTTCGCAAGGGACTTGTGCAGGTTACCGCATGGAAACCGTTTCAGGTCCCACCGTAAAATGAACCCAACTTCGTTTGAGGATTTGCCTCTCTCGGCGCCGATCCAGCGAGCTCTGCGTGAGCGCAACTACGAATCGCTCACGCCCATTCAGGCGAAGGCTATCCCGCCTCTGCTAGATGGAAGAGACTTGCTCGGGTGTGCCCAAACGGGGACAGGTAAGACCGCAGCATTCTCGTTGCCGATCTTGAAGGCTCTCGCCGAGGACCCCCGGAAGATCCGGCCCCGAACCGCGAGGGTTCTGGTGCTCACGCCCACCCGGGAGCTTGCCAAGCAGGTGGGAGACAGCCTGCGGACCTACGGCAGGTATCTGGAAATTTATCACTCCCTGGTCTACGGGGGCGTTGGGCAAGGACCCCAGGTAAGCGCGATGCGCAGGGGCGTTGATGTTCTCGTCGCGTGTCCCGGCCGCTTGCTGGACCTTGTCTCGCAAGGTCACGTCGATCTTTCTGATGTGGAATTCTTCGTTCTCGACGAGGTGGACCGGATGCTGGACATGGGCTTTCAGAAAGATGTTACCAGGATCGTTGATCTCCTGCCCGGAGATCGCCAGTCGCTCTTCTTTTCGGCCACCCTTGCCAAGCCCATCGTCAAACTTGCCCAGACCATCCTCTACGATCCGGTCACGATTACCATCGAGCCGGAGAAGACAACGGCGGAGGATGTGCAGCAGGAGGTGTGTTTTATTGATCGCGCGAATAAGCGCTCGTTGCTCGTCCAGCGGCTGGAAGCACAGGGGGAGGGGCAACTGGCGATTGTCTTTGCGCGGACCAAGCACGGATCGGATAAGTTGGCGCGTCATTTGAACAAGGCCGGGATCAAGGCAGAGGCAATCCACGGGAATCGCTCCCAGGCGCAGCGGGACCGAACGCTGAAGCGGTTCCGCAAGGGAGATCTTCCAGTGCTGGTAGCTACTGATGTAGCCGCCCGGGGTGTTGACGTGAAGGATGTCACCCTCGTGGTCAATTTTGATATTCCCAATGAACCGGAAGCCTACGTGCACCGGATTGGACGAACGGGACGGGCAGGAGCGGTAGGGGAGGCGGTGTCCTTCTGCGCTCCGGAAGAAAGGGATTTCCTGAGCGATATCGAGAAATTGATTCGTCGAAGCATCCCGGTGAGAGATGACCATGACTGGCATCTTCCCGCGCTCGCGGAACGCCACGCCCTGGGCCGGGTGAAAGGCGAGAAGCGTGGCGTTTCCGGGAAATCTGCCCGGGGGAATCGTCGTCCGCACAGCCGCTCCCGTGGGCGTAAACGAAGTCGTTCCAGACGGCGGACCAAGGCCTGAAGATCAGGACGGACTGATCGCTTCCCGGTATGCGGAGCGCTACTCGTTGAAGGACAGCTCAAGACAACCCTTGGAATCAAAGGTCAGCGGGATGGGCCTGTGATTGATCTTGCAGCGTGGATTTCCTGCCAGGATTTCCGCGAGGTCAGCGCTGACGTAGAGGGTTTCAAGGTGAAGGGTGTTGGGGATGAAGATCCATCCGTTCTGTCCGTAACGTTCGCTCATGCGCTCCACCACTTCCCGGTCGTCCTGCAGAGTGCAGGGAATAGCCATGCGACGCATGTCCCCGGTGGTGAAGACGTTGGTGAAGGTCTTTTGTTCGTCGATAGATTCGCGCAGGCGCCGGGTAATGAAATCAGCGAGGCCTACCCCGATGGCGTTCCCCTGGCTTGCTTCCGAAAGTCCGAGGGCTGCAATGCAGGTAATGCGGGGCCGGGTGAGATCCTCATAGCCATTCACTCCCCGGTAACCGATGACATTGGTATCCATGCCGGTCCCGCTGAAGGTCTTGCCGATCTCATTGACGACTAATACATTGACGTCATCGACGGGCAGGGAAGGGAAGTAGGAACGGTGGCGCTCAAGGAGGGAGGGCTCCTGCCTGAGGATCTCTTCGGGAGGCAGGGCGTGAAGTTCAGCGGTTCTATCGAATCCGTCCTCGAGGAGGGCGAGGCCGGCGAATATTTTCCCGGAGTCAATTACGCACGTGCCCATTTCGAGGAGCATGTCCTTCATAACGGGAGTCGGGGCGGAATGAAATGTCTCAGCTGACCTGATCTTTCCCATCCCGACCACCATCATCTTGGTCAGGCCGCTCTGTACCGGACCTGAAAAGCAGGTGTGGAGCTTGATCCGGTTGAGGACGAGCACTCCGTCAGCCTTGAAGCAGTTCTGGTCCATCCAGACTTCTCCGGTAGCTACTTCCCCGATCTTGACCACGTCCATGCTGGATCGAATTTCCATACCGGTGGCTTCCTCGGTAAGACCAAGGGATTCGATCATGGCGCGCTGCCCCGCGGCGGTGGCCCCGTTATGTGACCCCATGCACGGACTGAGAAAGGGAGTGGCTCCATGCCGACGCAGCCAGTCCCCCGTTGCACGTGTGATGGTTGCGATGTTGTCAATGCCGCGACTCCCTGCCGTGATGGCGATCTCTCCGCCAGGTGGGCTAATGCCAAGTGAGTCCAGTGCCCGGTGGACTTCTGCCTCCACGTCGGCAAGGGGACTGGAGACGAGCTGCTGGTGGATGCGGTGGACCTGCATGATTGTCTTCGACAGGTGAAGTCTGGCAGGGGGGGTGAGCCGGGTGAAGAATTGATTTTCATGTCAGGCGTGGAACTCCCCGGGATGACAGGCAGGGGCCGGGATTGCAGATCGAAAGGACGGAAGTTCTCGCAAGATGTTGATTCCGATTGCAGCCTTTTCCGGGATGCGAATTCTTCCTGCTCTGCTTCTTCATGGGTTGCTGGTCTCGTCGGCAGCTGTCGGACAGAGTCCGAACGTCCTGTTTCTTGCGGTAGACGACCTGAATGACTGGGTGGGGTGTCTCGGAGGCCATCCGCAGGCGAAGACTCCGAATATCGACGAGCTGGCAAAACGGGGTGTGCTTTTTGAACAGGCCCATTGCGCGGCTCCCTTGTGCAGTCCCTCCCGGACTGCGGTGATGACGGGCTTACGTCCGTCGACTACCGGGATTTATGGAAATCTGAACTGGTTCCGGGACCTGCCACCCTACCGGGCGTGGGTGACCCTGCCCCAGTATTTCCGCAAGCATGGCTATCTGGCCTGGGGAGGGGGAAAGATCTATCATCAACCCAAAGGCAAGTTTTCTGATCCAGCTTCGTGGGACTGGCAATACACCACTCGGATGGGGACTCCCCACCCCCCCGTGAACAACCGTTACCGTCACGGGTTAAGAGACAAATTCTCCAATGCGGTTCTCGCTCGCCTGATCGACTGGTCTCCGATCGACGTGCCCCTCGAGGAGACAGCAGACTGGAAGACAGCTGACGGGGCGGCTCGCTTCCTGAGCGGGGATCATGAGAAACCCTTCTTCCTCGGATGCGGGATCTACCTGCCGCACCTGCCGTGGTACCTGCCACGGGAATACTTTGAGATGCATCCTCTCGAGACAATCAGTGTGCCGCGCCACCGGTCCAACGATCTTGGGGATATCCCGGAGGCCGGACAACGCATGGTAGGAAAAGCCGGGGCTATTATCCGCGACAGTGGGAAATGGAAGGAGGCAGTAAGGGGATGCCTCGCTGCTGGATCCTTTGCCGATGCCTGCGTCGGACATGTCCTCCGCGCCCTGGAGCAAAGCCGATATGCCGATAATACCATCGTGGTACTTTGGGGAGATCACGGCTATGACGTCTGTGAGAAGAAATTCGCCAAGTCCGCTCTCTGGGAGCAGAACACCCGGACGCCCCTGATCATTCATGTCCCGAAGAGCCTTGGAGGCAGGGGCAATGCTCGTTCATGCCGTCGTCCGGTGAGCCTCCTCGACCTCTATCCGACCCTGCTTGATCTCTGCGGGCTGCCTCCGAACCCGAAGATCGAGGGGCGCAGCATAGCTCCCCTTGTCCGGGAGCCGGAAGCCGAGTGGCCGTTTCCCGCTGTAATTACCCATTCGCCTCACTGGCATGGCCCGAACCATGCGGTGCGCTCGGAGCGCTTCCACTACATTCACTACGGGCGGGGGGGAGAGGAGCTCTATGACGTTTCGAGGGATCCGCATCAGTGGCGAAACCTTGCGAGCGACCCGTTGCATGCAGCGACCAAGGCCGAATTAAGGAAGTGGCTCCCGGCAAGGAATGCTCCTCATTTCCGCGCCAGGTGAAGCGGGAAGGGCGGTTGCCATTTGACTGCCTGAGTCCTCGTCATAAACTGCACTTATGGGATTGTTGGTCCGGCTGATATCGACTGGTTTTTTGTTCACCCTGCCGGTTCCTTTCGCAGCCGGGGCGGCAGACCGGATTGGTCTGGATCAACTCGAGGAGAAGGCAAGCGAGTCCAAGGCTCGCCTCCAGGCTGGCCCGGCACGCTGGACCGTGCGGGCGACAACCGCAACCGGCGCCCGGTTCGGATTGCGGATCGTGAGTGCCCCGCCGGAGTTCGAGGCCCGTATTCTTCTGAAGCCGGATTCGAGCAGACCGGAGCCTTTTGCGCGAATCGTCTCGCAGGGAGGGAAGTGGGCGGTGGAGGAGTTCGGTGGGTTGAAAGGCATCTACCGCCCGTGGGAGGCTCCCTTTTCCTACGAAGTGGTGGCCCTCCTCCTGAGCGAAGCCTGGCCTCCTCCGTACGTGCGGAGCGAGGAGCATGTTTTGAAGGGAAAGGTTGGAGAAACCATGGTGGTGCGCGCGCCTCTTTCCGGCGGGCAGCGTGGCCTTGCGGAGTCGTTCTTGCGGGAGGCTGCCGAGATGGAGACCAAGCCCGGGGCGGAAAGTGAACTGGCCCGTAACCTTAAGGCGATCCGGA
Source organism: Roseibacillus sp. (assembly GCA_002721695.1). Taxonomy (GTDB): domain Bacteria; phylum Verrucomicrobiota; class Verrucomicrobiia; order Verrucomicrobiales; family Akkermansiaceae; genus Roseibacillus_B. The sequence continues at coordinate 18,439 of PBLI01000077.1, forward strand.
CGCGGCTGAAAGACGGCAACCAGTTGCGGGTTGATGGCAGGACAGGCCTGATGGAGCGCCTCGCCCTTGGCAACATAGAATTGGAATACGGGCGGGTGGAGTGGTTGAAGGAGCGACCGGAGATCCCCAATCTGAACAGTTACCCGGATTTCAGTGCGCCCCTTCCTGCTGACCGGGATGGAATCATCATGATCGGGCGGGCGGGGGGCTGGAGGCCGGGCTATCCCGAGATGGACTCAGGCGGGCACCTCCTGAATATTGACACGGGCAAGGTGACCCGCATTCCCTTCGTGGGAAATTCTTGCCTGCCAGGATGCTTTTCGGATCAGCGCACCAAGGTGGTGGTCACGGCGAGGGAGAACGATGGCTCGGGGGTAGGCCTCTACCTGATCGACCTGCTCAAGGGAGAGCAGATTCGGCTCGGCGGAGACACCTTTGCAGGCGGACTTTGTGAGCATCCGGTGCTCTCGCCAGATGGAAAAATGCTGGCGGTGACCTTCTCCAGGCGGAGATCCACACGGCAGATTCACCTGCTTACGCCTGAGCACGAGGCCCCTCAGCCGGTCGGGGAGCCGCAGGATATCCGCAGTCTCTCATGGGTGGGAGATGGTCGCGGATTGATTGGGTTGGTCGGGGATCGTCCCGGCAGGGGAGGTGCGGGGAAGATAGTCCGGTTTGACCTCAACGGCGTTCCTTCCGTGATCCGTGCGCACGTGGGCGGATTCGCACTGGTGGTGGGCGGGGAAGGAGAGCTCATCCTGTTCCAGGATCGTGACGGCCTCTGCTACACCAGCGACCTCGAGGGCAGGGCGGTCCGGAGGGTGGGAGATGGCCTGCCGGACCTGGCCTCCCCGGCCGTCAGTCCGGAGGGCACGCATGTGGTCATGATCGCCCGCGATGACAGGAAACGATCGTGGCCGGTGGTGGTGGAGCTGAAGAGCGGAAAGCGTTTTCCAGTCAAGGTGAACCGCGGGCGCTGGTTGCTGCCGGCATGGAAGTAAGAAGAATCCATGCGAAGGGGCCAATGATCAGGCGATCACAGGCAAGACCGGTTTGCCACTGGAGATAGGAACCGGACGGTCCTGAAGATCGTGGATGAAGGCTTCCGGATCAATGCCGAGGAGTTTGTAGATGGTGGCGGTGAGGTCTTCGGGAGTGACCGGGTTCTCCTCGGGGGCGCTGGCGGTCTTGTCGGATTTACCGTAGATGAACCCTTTTTTGACCCCGCCACCGGCGAGGAGCACGGAGTAGCACCTGGGCCAATGATCGCGGCTTTTGTTCTTGTTGATCTTTGGAGTCCGTCCGAATTCTCCCATCCAGATCACCAGGGTCTCGTCAAGCATGCCGCGTTGATCGAGATCCTCGAGAAGCGTGGGAAGAGTCTGGTCGGTGATGGGCAGGTGGTATCCTTCGACGATGGGATACATGCGGGTGTTGTCGAAACCGTGTGTGTCCCAGCCGCCGTCGTTGATGCGGCGTCCGCCGATGCTGCTGGCGAAGTAGACGGTCGTGAACTTGACTCCACTCTCGGCCAGTCTGCGGGCAAGAAGACAGCCCTGTCCGTAAGTGGTCCGGCCATAGCGGTCCCGCAGCCAGTCCGGCTCCTGGCTCAGGTCAAAGGCATTGCGGGCGCGCTCGGAATTCAGCATGCGCAGCGCACGTTCGTAGTAATGGTCCATTCCGCGTGCCTCGGCGGAACGGTCGAGGAGCCTCGATTGCTGATCGATGATCTTCTGGAGGCCGCGCCGGTGATGAAGGCGGTCGATGTCCAGTCCATGCGGAAGACTGAGCTCCGGGAGCCGGAAGTCAGGCGAATTGGGATCGCGTGGGATAAAGAGGGGGTCGTGTTTCTTACCGAGGAAGCTGGCGTGCTGGCCAGGGGTTTTCGAGCCATCGGCGACCACGTGGGGATAGCTTACGAAGGTGGGCAGCTCACTGACCGTACCCGGGGCGAGGTGGTCTACTACCGATCCGTAGGCGGGATAGAGATCGGGAAGGTCGCGCAGGCGTTGATCGTCACTCGGCGGTCGCTGGCCGGTGAGGGCGTAGTAGCCGGCCGAGTTGTGATTGTTCATCGTGTGGTGGAGTGTGCGAATGACGGTGCAACGGTCCATCCACTTGGCGAGGCGGGGGAGGTGCTCGCAGATTTCAATATCGGGATTGCTGGTGCGGATCTGTTTATGCGGACTCCGGTACTCCGAAGGTGCATCGGGCTTCATGTCCAGGATGTCAATCTGGCTCGGCCCACCCCACTGGAAGAGAAATATGACCTGCCGCGCCCGGGGAGCGACGGGAATTCCACCGCTTTCCTTCTGCTTCCCGGCAGCCTGCAGGAGTTTGGGAACAGTCAGTCCGAGAAGGCCCATGCCACCCGCCTTGATCATGGTCCGGCGGGAGGAATTCAGGGAGCGGAAGCTGGAGCAGGAATGGTTGATGGCGCTCGGGTAGTTGAATTCGGGCGGGAGTGGTTCCCGGAGGCAAGTGAGTCGTCAGTGGCGGAACATGAATTCCTTGGAATTGATCAGCGCCCAGGTGATGTCTTGGAGTGCCTCACGCTTGGCCTCGCCCGATTTGCCGGCGAGGTGAGCGAGGAGGGCTCCCTGTTCCCGGGTGGAGGGGCCGCGGGTAATGGTCGTCCAGTAGAGGGTTTCGAGCAGAGCTTCGTCGCTCTGAGTGCTGGCGAGCAGCTTGTCGAGTCGGTTGTCCCTGGTCTCAAGGAGGGCGGAGAGCGTTTCTCCACTGGTCATTTCGAAGACCTGGGCGAGCGAGGTTTCATTGAGGCGCTCTGCGTCCGAATTCAAAAGCCGGGGCGGTTTGCCGAAGAGGCGCAGGAACCGGTCGTCGTCGTGGGGGTTCTTGTCGAGAAAAGGCCCCTTGATGCCGGGTAGGGCCACCGCCCGTTTCACACCCTGGTACTGCTTGAAGTTGCCGGGTCGGTCGAGGGCGGCGTGGACAGCGTCGAGAAGGACCTCGGCGGGGAGCCGGGGCATGGCCGCCCGGGCGTAGTTCATGCTGTCCTCCTCATTGGTGTGATTGAGCTCGGTGGAGAGTTGATAGCTGCGGGAACTGGTGATGCGCCGAATGAGGTGTCGTAAATCATGACCGTTTTCGGCGAAGTCCCTGGAGAGCTCAGCAAGGAGTTCCGGGTGGCTTGCGGGATTGGTGGGGCGGAAGTCGTCGATGGGATCAACTAGGCCGCGCCCCATCATATGGGCCCACACCCGGTTGGCCTGGACCCTGGCAAAGAGGGAATTGTCCGGGGAGGTGATCCACTCTGCCAGCTGCTCAAAGCGGTCGCGCTTCTTGTCGAGAGGAGGCGTCTCGGCACCGAGGAGGCGCGGTAGAGGGGGCTTCTTGGTTCGGGGATCCTTGAACTTGCGGTCCCCGACGAGCTGAACCTCCTGTTCCCCGATGAACTGGTTCTTATCGGCACCGTCGCGGCGCTTGTTCTCTATGATCTTGTAGTTGATGCCGTCAAAGAGCGCGGCGAACTGGTAATATTCGTCCTGAGTCCACCGGTCGAAGGGGTGGTTGTGGCANTTGGCACAGCGCAGGCGGGCACCGAGGAATAGCTGNGCGGTAGCTTCCGAGCGGTCGGTCGGGTTGCGGAGAGCACGATAGTAATTGGCCGCGGGGTTCTGGTAGGTGCTGCCNCGCGCGGTCAGGAGTTCGCGGGTGAACTGATCGAGTCCTTTTCCCCCGGCAATGCTNTCCCGCATCCAGGCGTGAAACTTTTCTACGCCCTTGTGGTCGAGAACCTTCTCTTCGTTGCGGAGCAGATCAGACCACTTGAGCGCCCAGAATTCAGCATATTCAGGTCGTTGCAGGAGGCGATCGACGAGCCTGGCCCGTTTGTCCCCGGCAGGATCCTGAACAAAGCGGCGGGCTTCCTCGGCACTGGGAAGGGTTCCGATGATGTCGAGGTNGGCCCGGCGGACAAAGGTCGCATCATCGCACCTTCCGGAAGGGTTCATGCGCAGGCGGCGGAGCTTGGCGAAGATGTGCTTGTCGATGTAGTTGGAAGGCCGCGGGTCGCTCCAGATGAAATCCGGCCGATCGGGCACGAGTGCAAGGCTTGCGGAGACGCGGTGGTCGAGGTAGCGGACGAGCACGGTGGTTTCCCCCGGTTTTTGAAAGGTCAGGCGCCCTCCCTGATCAACCTCGGCGACCAGGTTGGAGAGACTGTAGACTGACCAATAACTGACATCGTGTTTCTGNCCGTCGGCGAACACGGCTTCCACCTTGAGCTGAACGGAACGCTGCGGTTCGCTCAGTGTGAGGGTTTCCGGGCTGACCGTCAGGGATTGCAGCTCGGGGGCCCGCATGTGATCGTCTGTGGCCCCTTGTTTGATCCAGTCCAGGATGAGGGCGTATTCCAGCGAGTCGCGGGCGAATCGCTTCTTGCCCTTGTGCTCCATCTCGAGGGTGGGTTTGCGCAGGATCCAGCTGGCGGCGGGGCTCTTCTGGTTGACCCGCCTGGCCCCGGCGAGCAGTGCCTCGTAATCCTTGGAGGGGTCCTCACCCCAGAGGGAGAGCTTGAAATTGCCCCGCCCATCGCGATGACCGTGACANCCACCGGTATTGCAGCCGGCCCGGGAGAGGGCCGGCATGATGTCATTGCGGAAGGAGACCTTCGTTTCCTCCGCCGGTAACGGAGAGCCCAGCGGTATGAGCAGGAGAATCCCGGGCCACCAGCTGGTCCGGAAGCAATGGATCATCGCCTTGGACAATCGGTTTGTCCGCGGGGAGTTTCAAGTTTCAAGTTTCCGGCGATCTCTGCCGCGACGACTGGGATTCTGGCTGGGCACGAGGTGCGAATGGAGCAGGCCCCGGGGTCCTGCCCCTTAATTTGATCACAAGCATGTGTGTCCCGGAGGATGACACTCCTGATTCCGCCCGGGGGACTCTCGCCGGGGGTGAGGCATTAGTGCCAGCTGTTCTGGTTTTCGAGGGGGGTCCGCGTTTCATTTCCTGACCGGGCATCCGGGCAACGGATGGAGAAGTTCTGATTGCATCGAGGCGATGGATCGCACACGTTTGTATCCATCATGTTATCGCCCGTTTTCAGGATATCCGCAGTCGCCTCACTGGTGGCTGGAAGCGCATTCGCCCAGCTCTGGACCGACCCCAAGGATTCCAAGCTCCCGTCCGATTTCCAGATTCAGGGGGAGTATGCCGGGAAGGATCTGGGCGCGCAGGTGATCGCGCTGGGGAAGGGGAAGTTTCATGCGGTGATCTATCCGGGTGGCTTGCCGGGTGCCGNATGGGACGGGGAGAACAAGATCCTGCTCGACGGCTTGCTGGAAAACGGGAAGGGAGTCTTTCGGCCCGCCGGGGGAAATAAGAAGTACATGGCCAGGGCGGCTGCGGACTTCAGTGCTACCCGGAGCTTTCCGCCGAAGGGCCACAAGCCGTTCAAAGGGGTCATCTCGGAAGGGGTGTTCAATGGCAAGACGGATAAGGGGTCCGGGTTTTCGCTGCAGCGGACGATTCGTAAGTCGCCCTCGCTTGGTGCCAGACCTCCCAAGGGAGCGGTCGTCCTCTTTGACGGGAGCGCGGAAAGCATGAAGAACTGGGCGGGGGGGCGCCTCGACGAGAAGACCGGGCTGCTCAATACCGACGGCCGGGATATCCGGACGAGGCAGAAGTTCCTCAACTACGAGATGCACGTCGAGTTCATGCTCCCCTTCAAGCCCGATGCGCGAAGCCAGGGCCGGGGGAACAGTGGCTTCTACCAGGTGGACCTCTACGAGATGCAGATCCTCGACTCCTTNGGACTGATGGGTCTGAACAACGAATGTGGGGGAATCTACCAGAAAGCNGATTCCAAGGTGAACATGTGCCTTCCTCCTCTCCAGTGGCAGGCCTACGATGTTGANTTCAGGTCAGCGGTGATGAAAGACGGGAAAAAGGTCAGTAATGCCGTGCTGACGGCCATGCTCAATGGCGTCACTATTCACGACAAACTCGAGATCAACGGAAAGACCGGGGGATCCCGCAACGAGCCGGAGGGCACCCCGGGGGTGATCAAGCTCCAGGGACATGGCAATCCGTTGCAGTTTCGTAACGTCTGGATCCTGCCGAAAGAATAGCGNTCCCCGGCTATCGTGCATGTGGCGAGCGGATCCTCTCCGGGGCGCAGGGCGTCTCAGGGAGGTGGGAATCATGGCAGGAGCGTGCAGGCGACCCAGTCGGGGAGGTTTTTGCCTCCGCTCGAGAGCCCGTCCTCAAAACTCCGGGGAAATGTAGTAGAGCGATTTTTCTGATAACGTATAGTCGCCCACGCGGCTTGGCATGAGCACAGCTTTCCAGAAAATCCCGTTTCTTCTTTTGGGTGTTCTTCTCCCCTCCGGCGGACGGGGAGCGGAGGAGCTCAGTGCTGACGACCTGCAGTTTTTTGAAAACAGGATCCGGCCTCTCCTTGCCGAGCACTGCTACGAGTGCCACTCGGCGACTTCCAAGAAGGTCAAGGGTGGGCTTCTGCTCGATCGCAAGGCTGGCTGGATGAAGGGCGGAGAGAGTGGCGAGGTGATCGTGCCGGGAAAGCCGGACGAGAGCCTTCTCTTCAAAATGTCTGAGCGTGATCCGGATTATGACCCGATGCCGCCCAAGACGGCCCTTGACAGGCAGCAGGTCGAAGACCTGCGGGAGTGGATTGCACGCGGCGCGCCGGATCCTCGCAGCGAAGCGATCGGGGAAGTGATCAAGACTGGCGATGACTTCAACCTCGCGGAGCGCAGGCAGTGGTGGTCTTTACAGCCGGTGACGAAGGTGGCTGTGCCAGCGGTCAGGGGGACGCAATGGCCTTCGAACGAGGTGGATCGATTTCTCCTGGCCGAGCTGGAAAAGAGGGACTGGGCGCCTGCCCCGCCTGCCCGGAAGGAGCGTCTGCTCCGGCGTGTATCACTGGTCCTGACCGGCCTCGCTCCGACGGAGGCCGAACTGGCTGCCTTTCTCGCGGATGAATCGGAGGGAGCCTACGAAAAAGTGGTCGACCGCCTTCTGTCCTCGCCACGTTTTGGCGAACGCTGGGCGCGGCACTGGATGGACGTCGTGCGCTTCGCGGAAACCAAGGCCTTCGAGGCTGATTACACGATGCCCTACGTCGATCGCTATCGCGATTACCTGATCCGGGCCTTCAACGAGGACGTGCCCTACGACCAGTTCGTGATGGAGGCGCTGGCCGGGGATCGGCTGGAGGAGCCGCGCCTGAACGCGGAGACTGGCATCAACGAGTCGGTGGCGGGTCCCGGGTTTCTCTATCTCACGGACGGCCAGCACGGGCCTCCCGATATCCACAGTGATGAAGCCCGTATCTTTGAGAGCATGATCAAAGTGTGTGGAGTTGCCTTCCAGGGGCTGACCATCAACTGCGCCAAGTGTCACGACCACAAATTCGATGCGATCACCACGGCGGACTACTACTCGTTCTACGGGATGCTCCGAAGTTCGCGACTTCACTATGCCAATATTGCCCCTCCGGAGAAAAAAGCAGAGGTAGGTAAGCGTCTGGAGGCGGCGAAGCAGGACCTCATGCATGCGGTCTTCGAGGTGGTGGAGAAGGATGCGCAGCAGCTGGGCAGGGTCCTCGGGGTAATCAGGGAGTTCGAAAAAGGCGTTTCCTTTGAGATCCTGCAGCAGAAGTTGAATCTTCCCCTGAAGAAGGGTGAAAAGCAGGAGGNTCGCCTGGCCTCCTTTGTGAAGGANTGCGAGGGGGAACTCCGGAAGCGCGCGGGTCAGGATGGGGTGGATGCCNACCTGCTCCTGAAATGGTTCCGGTGGAAGCACGATCGCAACCCGGTTCCCGGGCTGGAGGGCCTCAGGGCGGTGGTGAACGGCAGTGCTCCGGCCGAGGTGGAGGCCCTGGCGGCAGGCGTGGAGTCCTCGAACGAAAAATACAAGTTTGGTTTGCACGCCGCCGCCACGGGGGAGTGGATTGCGAGCGGTCCGGGATTCCAGCCTGCAAACGATGACGGTTTCCTGCCAGCNNTGAGCGGGGAGCAGGTCATCCGGACGAGCATCGGAACAGGGGTTGCGACTGGAATGCTCTCCTCGCGACTGGACGGAGTGTTGCGGTCTCCCGACTTCATTCTCGATGGGCCGGTGGAACTCTGGGTGCGTGGTCGCCANGCCCAGGTGCGCCTCGTTGTGCGCAACTACGAACTGACCGGCAGAGGGCCTACCACCAGCCGGTTGCGGGTCGGGGTGAACTCCGACACATGGAAGAAGATCAGCTTCGGGACGCACCTCTGGGAAGGGGAGCCTGCCTTCATTGAGGTCCAGCACCAAGGGGCCGGAATGGAATGTCTGGGTCGCAATGGACGGCCACCCTTGCCGGCTGAAGACGCNTGGGTGGCNGTGGCGGCTGGAAATCTTCCGCAGGCNAACAGAATCTGGCTCCCGGCCGCGCGGGCGGAGGATGGGCCGAAGGCGGNAGCCACGGCCATAGTGGANGCCGCGCGGGCGGCCCGGCNGGGCCCAGGACCGGGGGCTGAGCAGCGCATCGTGCTGGGGGCGCTGCTGCAGTCGGGACTGATGCATCCCGATCTGGCCAAGCACCCGGAAATACGGAGTAAACTCGAGGAGTTCAGGCGCATTGCGGGAGAGCTTCCGCAGCCGGTGTATGTACGCAGTGTGGTTGACGGTGTGCCGACCGACCAGCCGGTCCATGTGCGTGGCGATCACAGGAACATCAGCAAGCAGCCCAATCCCCGGCACTTCCTCGATGGCATGGGAGGAGCGGTGCTCAAGGATGGGGGAAGTGGGCGGCTGGACTGGGCCAAGCGGGTCGCAAGCGCGGAAAACCCGCTCACCGCCCGGGTGCGGGTGAACCGGATCTGGTCGCGGGTGTTCGGACGCGGGATTCTCGACTCGGTGGACGACTTCGGGGAAATGGGTGGCAAACCCAGCCACCCGGAGTTGCTTGATTTCCTCGCGCGGGATTTTGTGGAGAAGGGCTGGTCTACCAAGAAGCTGCTCCGTCAACTGGTTCTGACGAGTGCCTTCCAGATGAGTTCGACGCCGGGGCCGGGGGCGCTGACGGCCGATCCGGAGAATCTCTACCTGCAGCATATGTCACTCCGGCGCATGGATGCGGAGTCGATCCGCGATCACATCCTCGCCTGCAGCGGTGAATTGAAGAGGAAGGAGATGTATGGTCCGAGCATTGCGGTGAACATTGATGACCAGCCCAACAGCCGGGCCAAGCCGCGTAGTGGCCCCCTGAACGGGAATGGCCGTCGCTCGGTCTACCTCGAAACCCGGCGTAACTTCCTCTCTTCCTTCCTGCGGGTCTTTGACTTTCCTAATGCCACTGAGCCGACTGGGCAGCGTAATGTAACCAATGTGCCGGCCCAGTCCCTGGCCTTGCTCAATGATGCGTTCGTGCACGAGCAGGCGCAGGCCTGGGCGAGGCGGGTGATGAAGGCGGGAGGCACAGTGGACGAGCAGCTGAGGCAGGTGCATCGCCAGGCCTTTGGNCGGGAGGCCACCGAAGCGGAACTGGCCTGGGGGCGGAAGGTTCTCAGGGAGCTGGGCGGGGCCACCGAGGAATCCTGGAAAAGTCTCTGCCACCTCATGATCAACCGAAAGGAGTTCATCTATGTCTTCTAGTAATCCTGCGGAGTATGCGCCTCCACTCGCACGGAGGCACTTCATGAACCGNGGTGCGATGGGCTTTGGAAGCCTGGCCCTCGCCGGTCTCATGCAGAAGGAAGCGGCCGCCACGCCCTGGGCGCCCAAGGCCACCCATTTCGCCCCGAGGGCAAGGAGTGTCATCTTTCTCTACATGGACGGCGGGGTTTCGCAGGTGGACAGCTTTGATCCCAAGCCCCGCCTTGCGCGGGAAAACGGGCAGAAACCGAAGTTCAAGGTNGATGCCACCGTCTTCAACAACAATGGAAACATTCTCAAGAGCCCCTGGGAGTTCAAGCAGTATGGCAAGAGTGGCCTCCCGGTCAGTGATCTCTTTCCCCACATCGCAGCCAACGCGGATGAACTCGCGGTGATTCGCTCCATGACCGCGTTCTCGCCAAATCACCCGAATGCAAACTACGCCCTCCACAGCGGACATGTCCTGTCCGGGCGACCGAGCATGGGGGCANGGGCCTCCTATGGCCTTGGAACGGTGGCCGAAGACCTGCCCAGTTATGTCGTGATCCACGGAGGGCAGGTGCCTTCCGGGGGAATGCAGATGTTTGGAAGCGGCTTCCTCCCTGCNACGCACCAGCCCTCGACCTTTGCGACGGCCAGCCCNGTCCTGGCCAACATCGTGCCGCGTGAAAGAGAGCTGGCCTATCAGCGCAAGAAGCTGCAGCTNCTGGGTGAAATCGATGGCTCGCTTGCCAGAGAGCACGAGCACGCGGAGGAAATCCATTCGGCTATCCTGAATTACGAAATGGCGGCCAAGATGCAGATGGCGGTTCCNGGCGTGGCTGATGTTTCCAAGGAGTCNGCTGCCACAAGGAAGGCCTATGGGTTGGAGGCGGCCTATAAGAACACGCGTGTGTACGGGGCCCAGTGCCTNATGGCCCGGCGTCTGGTCGAGCGCGGGGTGCGCTTCGTTGAATTGACGATCAATCCAGGCAATGGCGACCGGTGGGACCAGCATGGGGGCCTGCGCAACGGGCATGGCAAGAACGCCCTTGCGGTGGACCAGCCGATTGGAGCCCTGATCAAGGACCTCAAGGAGCGAGGGCTGCTGGGGTCCACCCTCCTGGTCTTCTCCGGGGAGTTCGGGAGGACTCCCTTTGCGCAGGGACGCGATGGCCGGGATCACAATCCGCAGGGATTCAGCCTCTGGATGGCGGGTGGTGGAATCAGGGGGGGCACCGTTTATGGAGCCACCGATGAATACGGCTACCGCGTGGTAGAGAATAAGCTCACGGTGCATGACCTGCACGCAAACATGCTTCATTGTCTTGGGATGGATCACACGAGGCTGACCTACCGCTACGGGGGGCGCGACGTGCGCCTCACGGATGTGCACGGGGAACTCGTGCCCGAGATCCTCTCATAGGAAGAGGGCTTTATCCTCCATTTGCCACTGGTGCTGGCAGGGGATCTGCCTGACGATCCTGACNCGATGTTCGAGCGAATTCGAAGATTTCCGGAAGTGGTGGGGCAGATCGTGATCCTGTGCACGGNNCTTTTCTGGGGAGCCGGGCCCTGCCCGGCTGCCGCGAAGCCCAATATTCTCTTCATCCTGATCGATGACATGGGATGGATGGATCTCGGTTGTCAGGGCAACCGGCACGTCCGGACCCCGAACATCGACAGGCTGGCGGAGGAGGGGCTGCGCTTTACGGANGCCTATGCGCCNGCNCCGGTNTGNTCGCCNACNCGNGCGGCCCTGATGACGGGNNACTCGCCCGCCCGNCTNCANCTNACCAANCACCTGCCGCATCAGGACCGGTTCACGCCGGAGAAGTCGAAACTTCTTCCCGCCGAGATGCGGGATCATCTTCCGCTTGAGGCTACTACCATCGCGGAGCGTCTCCGGGATGAAGCGGGCTANGCCACCGCCTTTATNGGGAAGTGGCATCTCTACAAGGGACGGGAGGAGGAATATGCCGCGCAGTTCCAGGGATTTGATATCAATATCGGGGGTTGCTCCTACGGGGGGCCTCCGACCTTCTTTGATCCCTACCGGATTCCCTTTCTNAAGGATCGTAAAAAAGGAGAATACCTTCCGGACCGACTGGCTGATGAGACAATNTCGTTCATGCGCCAGCAGGTGAAGGCGANGAANCCCTTTTATGTGGCCTTGTGGAATTACACGGTNCACTGGCCNATGGAGGCNCCGGANNNGTTTGTNNNGAAGTGGGCGGACANGCCGAAGGTNGGNTATAACCACAAGGTCTANCCNGCCATGCTGGAGACCATGGACCTNGCCATCGCNCGNGTGCTNNNGGANTTGNANANGCTTGAAGATCGAGGAGGAGACNTTNGTGGTCTTNACNTCNGACAANGGNCCCTTTGGGGGAGTGGGNGANGCCCGTCCCCTGCGNGCNGACAAGGGCCANCTTTACGAGGGNGGNATCCGGGTGCCACTCATCGTGCGCTGGCCGGGCAGGGTGGCGGCAGGCAAGGTGAGCGGGGAGCCCGTTATCCTGACGGACTTTTACCCGACCCTGCTGGAAGTAGCAGGCCTGAGAGCCAGAAAGGAGTATCCGGGAGATGGAGAGAGTCTTCTTCCCCTTCTGACAGGCAAGGGAGCCATGAAGAGAGATGCCATTTTCTGGCATTATCCCAACTTTGCCTTTCACCGGGACAACCGGTTGGGAAGCGCGGTGCGGATGGGGGACTACAAGTTGCTGGAGTTCTTCGAGGATGACGTGGTTGAACTCTATAACCTGCGCAAGGACCTGGGGGAACGAAACAACCTCGTGGGGAAGGAACCGGACAGAGCTGCCGCAATGAGGAAGAGCCTGGATCGCTGGCGGCAGGAGAGCGGGGCAAAGATGCCGCGCCTCCGGAAGTAAGGCAGGTTGCCGATCCAGCGATGGGCTTCCCATATCAGGAGCCGGAACCGTGCAATGGTGAAGGCACGGAGGAGGGTCGGGACTTCCTGCCGTTCAGCATGGTCCCGATAATGGTGTAACGAACTAGGTATCGATAGGTGAGGAGCAGGAAGGCGAAGGTTGTCAGGCAGAGCAGGGTGAGCTTGAGGGAACTGTGAAGGTTCCAGCGTGAGATCAGGGCCTGGAGCATCATGACAAGGGGGAGGTGGGCGAGATACATCCAGTAGGAGGCATCCGAGACGAAACGCACTCCCTTGTTTTCGCGAGAGAAGAATCTCCGAAACAGGCCGATGAAGGCCAGGATCATAACCCATGCGAAAAGGGCTGCACAGAGGCTATAGATAAAGCGCCAGCCTCCCACGGGCACCTCCTGGAAAAGATGAATCCCATAGGCCCCCAGTGGAACAGCAGCAACCAGAAGGAACGGCCACCAGCGTCCCGCCCGGTCCTCGAATTCGGGGCGGCCGAAGCAGACTGCGCCGTAGCCAAAGAAGATGGCATAATAGAGAAGCTTGGGCGGCCACGGTAGAATTCCCATGGCGGTATCCGGACCAAAGGACTGAGTCATGAAATACTGTGCGCAGGCCGTCAAAGGAACCAGAGCGAGCAGCGCGACCGGAGATTGGAGGAACCAGGATGGAAGTGGAGGCATTCTGAGGGCCTTGAGCGAGAGGGTAGCTAAGGCGAACACTGCAACCAGCATGAGTAGATAGTAGAGAAACCACAGGTGGGCGGTGAGGGGGAACATGGTGAGAAACATGTAAAAGCCCTTGAGTTCATTTAGCTCTGACTTGAGTTCATTTAGCTCGGCGGTGGAGCCTTTTGCCGTTGCGCCTTTCGCAATCAGAATTGGTTCAAGCTGTTCTCTCCCGGCCAGTACTTCATCACGGTTGACGGTGACATTGAGCATTCCGGAGATATATTCGACCGTAGTCCAGCTCTCACGTAAGCTGTCGAGAGGGGTCTTTCCCTCTCGGGAGCGGATATTGACCTGTGCGCCCTTGGCGAGGAGGAGTTTGGCGATCTCTGTTCGACCAAGAAAGGCAGCTCCATGCAGCGCAGTATGACCACCCTCGTCTGTTTGATCAGGGGCAGCACCATATTCAAGGAGGATTTCTGCGCACGCACTCTGATTATACCAGACGGCGACCATCAGGGCGCTCTGACCTGCCCGGTCGATCTGATCAGGGTTTGCACCCTGTTCCAGTTCATGAGTCAGCTCTGCAATATTCCCCTCCTGCAGGGCGGACCAGAAGGTGGTTCTGTCAGGCCTCACTTGAGAGCTTTTACCCAGTGAATCTGCGACCCAGACCAGAGGGATGATAATGATCCCGCCCACAACCAATGGCAGGAGAATGCGTTTGACGCGATGGAGAAGCAGGGCTCCAAGCCCCTTCCGCCTCCACAGCATGGTGGTGAAATATCCGCTGATCAGGAAAAATAGGGGCATGCGAAATCCGTGAATGGCCTGATTGGCGAATTCGTACACTTCATGCTGCTGGAGGTCCTGAGCGGGCCAGTAAGGATTGGCAAAAAACGAGAGAAGACCGTGCATCACAATTCCCAGCAGCATCGCGGTGGCCCGCAGGGCATCGAGGTGGTGGTAGCGGGGAGGTCCGATCACGGCGGCATCCTTTCCCGGTGCAGCGAGGGAGGACAAGAAGGGAGTCAGGAATCTTCCGGCGATGTCGCGTTGCGGAAGCCCTGCGGGTAAGATAGGAGATGCAGATGCTACGGTGCTTATTGATTCTTGCAGTGGGGTTTCCATTGGGTCCCTTCCGGGCCGGGGCGGAAGTTGCGGAGGACGGATATATCCGCGAGAACAATATTCCTTATCGGGACGCTAGTTCCCCTGGGTGGGGTGAGTATATGATGGAGCGCTGTGTGCTGGATCTTTACCGGCCGGTGGGGAAAAAAGGTTTTGCCACGGTCGTATGGTTTCACGGTGGAGGGTTGCGCGGAGGAAGCAAGGCGGTGCCTTGGCAGCTGCAGAAAAAGGGTATTGCGGTGGTGGCGGTAAATTACCGGCTGTTTCCAAAGGTGAAGTGCCCGGCATATATCGAGGATGCGGCTGCCGCGGTTGCGTGGACCTTCAACAATATTCAACGTTATGGAGGAGACCCCGGGGCCGTTCATGTTTCCGGGCACTCGGCCGGGGGCTACCTCACGAGTATGATAGGACTCGACAAGAGCTATCTGGCGTCCCACGGAATTGATGCAGACCGGATCGCTTCTCTCGTGCCGTTCAGTGGGCATACCATCACCCACTTCACTCCCCGGGAGGAGAGGGGTATCAGTGACAAGCGTGCGATCGTGGACAAGTTTGCGCCCCTGTTTCATGTCCGGAAGGACTCGCCCCCGCTGGTGCTGATCACCGGAGACCGGGAACTGGAGCTCCTCGGTCGTTACGAGGAAAACGCGTATCTCTGGCGATTGATGCAGGTTGCGGGACACAAGCAGACCCAACTCCATGAGTTGGGAGGATTCGACCATGGCGGGATGGCCGCGCCCGCCTTCGGTATTCTCCTGAAAGTCCTGCGCGGCAGGTAAAGGGGTGCGGCGGCACTGCAGGATCCTTCAAATTAATGGGGTTGATCTTATCTGGAGGCTATTCCTTGTCGCCGGTGGTCCAGGTGCTTAGCATTTCACCTGTGAAAGTTGTGAGTCACGTGGGGGTCATCATGGCCTGGATGTCCTTGTTGCTCCCGTCGGGAGCCGCCGGGGTGCTTGAGCTCCGAAAGGGCGATGTCGTTGCCTTTTCAGGAGGAACAGACCTTATTAATATCCAGAAGGAGGGACGGCTCGAGTCGGCTCTGACAATGAAGTGGAGAGAGAATGCTCCGCTCTTCCGGGACTTCGCCTGGGACGGAGACACCGTTTACCACCAGAGTGCGGAGCGGGAACGATGGAGACAGGATGCCTTTGGGAACTGGGAGGCACAGCTGAAACGGGCCGGGGCTACGGTGGTGCTTGCCCAGTTCGGGAAGATGGAGTCGCTGGATGGATTGGACCGGATAGATGACTTTACCGAGGCCTATGGGAAGTTTCTCGACAAGGTAGGTAAGGATCGCAGGCTGGTTCTCCTTGAACCCTCGCCCTTCCAGTGGGAGGGCGCCGCTGACCGGGCGGCCTTACCGGCCTATATCGATGCAATCCGTGAACTGGCGGCAGAGCGGAAGATTCCCTTTGTCGCCGGGGATGCCAAGGACATGGCAGGGGCCTTTATCCGTGGTTTGACCGGGGACAGGGAACCGGAAGGAGGGGCTTATGAGTTGATGTGTACGACGGTGAGCGAAAAGCATCGTCTCTGGGTGGAGTATTGGAGACCCGCCAACTGGAAGTGTATTTTCGGGGATGACAGCAGGAGAATCTTTGCCAAGGCCTCGCATGGGCTGCCATCCATCCAGGAAGAGTGGGGAACATATCCGGCCCTGATTGCGAAAGTGGAGGAGGCCATATTCGCGGGGAAGCCCTGGAGCGCGCCTGCACCGCCCGGGTTGACGGGATCGAAGGAGGCTGGAGTAGATAAGGAGCTGGCCAGTTTTGAGGTCCTGGACGGATTTGAGGTAAATCTTTTTGCCGATGAATCCCACGGGGTGCGTAACCCTCTGTCAGTTCGCTGGGACGCGAGTGGGCGGATGTATGTCGCGTGCTCGGATGTCTATCCCCAGGTTGAAGCCGGGGTCAGGGGCTATGACCGGGTTATCGCCTTGCGCGATACGAACCACGATGGCAAGGCTGATGAGTCCACGGTATTCGCTGATGGCCTGCTAATTCCGACCGGGATGGAGGTGGGCCCGGACCGGGTCTATATCGGCCAGGGGCCGGAGTTGCTGACCCTGCGTGATACCACTGGTGATGGGATGGCCGACGAGCGTACCGTTCTTCTGACCGGATTCGGGAATGGTGACTCGCATCAGACCAGTAACTCCTTCGTCTGGAGTCCGGGCGGAGAACTCTGGTGGTGCCAGGGAGACGGGATCGAATCCCGGGTGGAAACTCCTTTCGGTGTTTCTTCACTGTTCCAGGCGGGAGTTTATCGGCTTCGACCGAACGAACTGCGGCTTGATCCTCTCCTCGACGATTTCATGGGACCCGGGAATCCGTGGGGTATTGCCTTTGACGATTATGGGCAGTCCTTTGTGATCGATGGAGCGGGTGGGGTATCCTACCTGACCCCGGCCTCGATCCCTGCCAAGCGGCGTCTCCGTCTGCCGAGAATCGGCAACCCGGGAGGTTACTGCGGAATCGAATGCCTGGGGGCGGGCAACCTGCCGGACGAGATGCAGGGCCAGTTTGTTATCGGGGACTACAAGAAGAATCAGGTCAGTCGTTTCGAGACCCGGGAGGACGGGGCTGGTTTCAAGTTGGAATGGAAGAGTCCGCTTCTGAAATCAAAGCACCGGAATTTCCGACCCATTGATGTCAAGATGGGTCCTGACGGGGCGATTTACGTGGTGGACTGGTACAACCCGATTACCTGTCATCAGGATGATTTCTACCGTCATCCCGAGCGCGATAAGACTCATGGCCGGATCTGGCGGGTAACTCCGAAGAAGGGTGCGGTCAAGCCGCCGTCCCTGCTGGACGCCAAGCTTGCGGAATTGCTGGAGGCCCTCAAGTCACCTGAGCGTTGGACCCGACTCAAGGCCAAGCAGGTTCTTGTCAGCCGCGAGGGCGGGGAGGTGCGGGCTGCTGTCAGGGAATGGAGTGCAGCCCTGGGAGGTTCGGAAGATGGACGACACCTGCTGGAGGCGGTCAGCGCCCTGGAGTGGTTGGAGCAACCGGACCAAGTTGTCCTGAAGCGGCTGCTTGGTTCTCCGGATCACCGGGCGAGGGCCTACGGAGCGAGGGTGGCGGGACGCTGGAGCGATCGCCTGGAGAAGGCCCACGAGTTTCTGGTCGCAGCGGCCCGTGACTCCCATCCCCTGGTCCGCATGGAAGCGGTCCTGGCAGCGGGGCAATCCTTGGAAGCAGAATCGGTCCTCGTTTCTGCGGCTGCCGCCGAGTCGAAGCGTGATCGTTGGATCGAATATGCGTTTTCGCAGGCAGTTCATCACAGCAAACGCTACTGGTTGCCGGCCCTGCGAACCGGCAAGCTGGATTTCGCCGGGGCCCGGCGGGGATTGGCCGCGGTTCTGGGGTCCTCGGGGTCCAAGGGGGTTCTGGATGAGATCAGAACCATCCTGAAAGCGGGGGAAATAGAGGGGGAGGCTCGGAATGCCCTGGCCCTGGCTCTCGTGGCCGTCGGCGAGGAGGAGGATCTACGAATGATCCTCAATTCGGACCAGCCCGGGGCAAGCCTCCTCAGGATCCTGAAGGATCGGGAACGTCCTAAGTTTGATATCATGCCGCCGCTGGGCCGTGCCTTGTTGCATCCTGAGCCGGAGGGACGAATCGCGGCGGTGGAACTGGCTGCTCACTGGGGGGTGAGGGAGCTTTACCGTCCCATTCTCAAGATTGCAAATGACGCCAAGGGCGATTCGGATCTGCGCAATGCCGCGTTGCGGGCTCTTGGCTTCCTCGGGGGCAAGGAGACGGTGGCCATGCTCAAGTCTCATGTAGGGACGCTGGGCAGGGTGCAGCCCGCTGCTCTCGCGGCAATCCTGCAACTTGATCCGGAAGAGGGAGCCCGGAGCGGAGCCCTGGTCCTGCGGAAGCTGGAGGATGAAAGAAAGATAGCCGTGATCTTCAGTGATTTTGCCCGCCGGGAGGGCGCTCCAGCATTGCTAGCGAGGCAACTGAGCTCACAAGCTCTTGAGGAGGAGCAGGCTGAGCGGCTACGGCAGGCCTGGGTAGCTACCGGATTCGTGGACCGGGATCTTGGGGAGGCCCTGGATAAAATGGCGGGTATGACGGCCGGGAAGGAATATGATGCCGGGCGGGTCAGGAAACTGGTGGCCGCGGCGGAGCGGGGGAATCCAAAGAAGGGAGCAGAGTTGTTCCACTCCTCGCAGGCCGGTTGCTTCGCCTGTCATCGTGTCGGGGGCAAGGAGGGAGGCGTCATTGGTCCGGACCTTAGTGCGGTAGGTAGCGGGTTGTTGCCGGATCGTATTGTCACGGAGGTGCTCTGGCCGAGGCAGCAGGTCAAGGAGGGCTATGCCCTGAGCCGGATTATTACCCGGAACGGGCAGGTCCAGCAGGGCTATATCCAGGCCAGCCGGGATGAAGGTCTCGTCCTGCTGCGGGACTTTACCACCAACGAACTTCACGAGATTTCCCGCAGCCGGATTGCCAGGCAGGAAGATATCGGGAGCCTCATGCCTCCTACAGCTCAGGACTTCACGGAAGCGGAGCTGGCGGACCTGTTTGCCTATCTGTTTTCACTCAACGGGGGGCAGTAAGAAGATCCGCCCCGCGATAACGAAAAGTCATTACTTCGGGTGGCCTTAAGTGCCCGAAACCGGGAGAATCCCAAGGGGTCTTATAGTTCTGGCTTGTCATGGGCTAGCTCGCGGCGTAACGCCCGGGTAATCACAAGGCGGAGATTTCGAGAATAATCGTTCCTTTTGGCCCGTCCTATCAGATATTCAAACCAACACAGATAACATGAAGTTTCTCAAAAAAATGATGACGGGCCTCGCAATGGCTACCCTGGTGAGCAATGCGCCGGCAGCTGACAAGGTTGAGCTAGAAGGTGCCAAGGTGGGCGTGTGGACAATGGACTTTGATGCCGCGGTCAAGCTGGCAGGGGAGAAGAAACTTCCCCTCATGCTTAATTTCACCGGGTCGGACTGGTGCGGGTGGTGCAAGCTGATGGACAAGGAGGTCTTTGCGGAAGAGGTCTGGAAGACTTATGCGAAGGAGAACGTGCTGCTGGTAACGCTCGACTTTC
>PBLI01000078.1 GCA_002721695.1 Roseibacillus sp.
CTTCCGCGTTGCCGATGTTGTCGTGGCCGCTATCGGAGCTGGTTTGGCGAACATTGTTTTCATGCACGAAGGCGCCACGGTGGTGGCGTTGCATCCAGCCCATCCGCAAGTTTCATTTTCTGTCTACAGCAGCCGCTGCGGTCAAAGCTATTTCTGGCACATGTCACTGCAGCTAGGCTTGCGCTTCTGGGCGTTCCTTTGTCCCGACATGACTGTCTTCGATGGCGACTACGAGAAGGTGGAAATTCCCGTCCCGGTGGAGGCGATCGGGGAGAGTATCCTTATCGAGATCAATTTTGTCAGCGANNCCTCCCCCGACGCATACAGCGGCCTCACCATCGATAATGTCAGCGTGAGCGCCAACTGAACCTGTCGGCCCCTCCCCCCGGGAGGGAGATCCCCCGGAGGGTTCGCGTGGGACTACCTGTATTTCCTGCCTGATCCAGAGGGGCTCTGGAATCCCGGAGACCCCTCGGGCAGGCCGGCTCGCATGAACCTTGTTGAGTGATCAGTCGATCTCAGGGACGGAGAGGAGCTTGATCGGTCCTTCCCGGCGGGAGGTGCCATTGCGGGCCGCTGGACCNTTGCCGGGAACTTTCCGCCCGCGGAGAACCCCGGGATTTTCTTGTGGATGCGGGAGGACCCGGGCTTGAGCATGGCAGATCTCGTTGCCAAGGCCCGCTCTTGATCTATAGTGATCCCTCCGGTGGGTCGACCCCCTTCGGGCCACCTCCGAACCTATCCCACTCCCCTTGAGCCCCCCCGCGACCTTTCCCATCCTCCGGACAGCCTGCACCCTTTTTTNTGCGCTCCTGCTGAGCGGTGCCGCTTCCTCNGCGCCTGTCATTTCCGAATTCATGGCGGCCAATCGCTCGACCCTTGCTGATGAAGACGGCGCATTTTCGGACTGGGTTGAGATCCATAATCCGGACACTGCTCCGGTCTCCCTCGGAGGCTACTTCCTCACTGACGANGCGGAGGATCCGGTGAAGTGGGCACTTCCGGCAGTGACCCTTCAAGCCGGGGAGCGCCTGGTGATCTTCGCCTCCAACAAGGACCGCCGGGATGCGGGAGGAGAGCTTCATNCCAACTTCCGCTTGAACGCCGGAGGCGAGTATCTTGCCCTCGTTGCTCCTGACGGCATGACGGTGGTTAGCAGTTATGCGCCATTTTTTCCGCCACAGTTCGATGACCAGTCCTTCGGNCTGGGAGTGCCGGGATCGGCAACCAATGTCGAATTGTCCCCGGCCTGGAACTTTCCGGACAACTACAGCAATGTGGTGCTGATGGGGACGGCCACCGCGACCGAGGGTGCGGGCGCGGACAGTTTTGACCTTGGCACTGGTAATTTGGGAACCCAGCTTTACATGTGGTTTGATTTTTCGAGCCAGCTTGGTCTTCTTCCCGCCGGAAGCACGGTGAGTTCCGCCACCCTCTCCTGGGGCGGCTCGGTACCCGCCACCGTTTTTGGATCACCGGTGACGGGCTCGGCGCTCGGGATCTTTCCGGTTCCCGATGACAATCACGGCATCGACAATCTTGCGGCTGACTTCTCAGGGAGTGACCTGGTGGACTACTATGCGGGCAACGACCCCGTGGCTGAGTTTACTGCGGTAGCCGGAGAGACCCCGGTGGCGAGCTGGGAGATCGCCCCCCTGGTCCAGGACTGGGTAGACAATCCGCTTGGGGCCCAACGGGGAGAGCTCATGATTCTGAACGAGTCTCGGCCCATCCTCATGGACTGGGATCTTGATGGGGNAGGCAAGCCCGATCTTTCTCTCGTGGTCTCCACCATTACCGATCCCAATGGTCCGTCGCTCTNGGTATATTTTGACAATCCGACGCCCGGGCAGCCCAACAGTGGAGGTGTGCAGAGCGGNCCCCTGTTCGGAGAGGTTACCGAGGATCCGGTCCAGCCGGTGAGTGGTCCCCTGACCGTCACGGCGGAGGTCACTGGATCGGTCAGCCCCGTCTCCGCGGTGCAGCTCTTCTACCGACGCATGTTCGGCGGGGAGAGAGCCCTGAACATGGTCGACGACGGAAGTGGGGCGGACCAGATCTCTGGAGACGGTGTCTACACCGCGGTGATTCCAGGTCATGCCATCGTGCCGGGTGAAATGGTGCGCTGGCGCTACGTGGCCTTCGATGCAGGGGGCAATGAAACCCGGGAGCCGGCCTACCGGGACCCGGGCGATTCGCATCAATACTTCGGAACAGTCGGACATGATGGGACGCGTGAGAGCAACCTGTCTGTCCTGGAGTGGTTTATCCAGAATCCGGCTGGCGCCAACAACACCATCGGGACGAGGGGAGCGCTCTATTACCTCGGGCAGTTTTACGACAACGTGTATTTCAACAGGCACGGGCAGTCGACAGGTGGATTTATCAAGAAGAGCTACAACATCGACTTCAACCGTACGCGCCGGTTTCAGTGGTCCCCTGACCCGGACATCCCCCGGGTGGCCGATATAGACCTCCTCACCAACTGGGCGGATAAATCAAAAGTGAGGCACCCCCTGGCCTATGAAATCATGAGGGAATCCGGGGTGCCGGCGCACTTTGCTTTCACAGTGCGGGTGGAGCAGAACGGCTCCTTCTTCAGTGTCGCCGACTTTGTCGAGGATGGGGATGACCGGTATCTNGAGCGGGCCGGGCTCAACCCCGAGGGAGCCCTCTACAAGGCCTACAGCAACAGCCTGACTGGATCGGCCAACAGCGGCTTCGAGAAAAAGAATCGCAAGTTCGAGGACAACTCGGACCTGCAGGGTCTCATCGACAACCTGACGCTCAGCGGGCAGGCCCGTCTCAACTACCTCTATGACAATGTCGATATTCCCAAGTGTGTAAACCTGCTTGCAGCCAACTCGGTAATCCGCAACATCGACATGCACTCGAAGAACTGGTACATCTATCGTGATACCGGGAAGACAAACGANTGGGCGCTTCTTCCGTGGGATCTAGACCTCTCGGGGGGGCGTGTCTGGAACCGGACGAATACTTATTTCGACAACCGGCTTTATACGAACGGCCTGGTGGTGACCGGCAGCTCGATCCGCCTCGTGTCCCACATGTTCAACGATCCCGGCATGCGATCCATGATCATGCGGCGAATCCGCACACTGGCTGACACCTACCTGCAGCCTCCGGGGACTCCCTTGGAGCAACGGTGGTACGAGCGCCGGATTGATGAGCAGGCGGCTCTCATCGACCCCCCGGGAATTGTGCCCTCGGATGCACAGCGCGATTTCGAAAAGTGGGGGTCGTGGATCCAGGGTTCGGAGTCAGTGGCCAATGGCAGTTTCCGCGGGGCACCTGTTCCCCACACCAGTCCCCATCCCGACGTGGAATCGATGGCGGAGGGGATTGCGCGCTGGAAGAGCGAATATCTTCCAGGGCGCCGGGCGGAGATCTACGGCAACCAGACGGTTGGCAACGGGGGGGAGATACCACAACCCCAGGTTGGCGCGGCCTCGGTGCAGTATACCCCGCTTTTGCAGGCCGGAGCTCCCTGCCACGCCTTCGTGCCCACGGACAACAGTCTGGGTGCGAGCTGGATCGGAATTCCCGCCTTTGAGCCGTTTGACACCGCGAACTGGAAATCGGGCACGACGGGTGTGGGGTATGAGCGCTCGAACGGNTACCAGGCGCTCATTGGAACGGACATGGACAACGAGATGAGGAGCAACAACTCGGTCTACGTCCGGATCCCTTTCACGGTGGTCGACCCCGGAGTCTTNGACAGGCTCGAACTGCGCATGCAGTGGGATGATGGGTTTGTNGCCTTTCTCAACGGAACACTCATCACTTCGGAAAACACTCCGAACCAGGTGAGCTGGAACTCGGCGGCACTCAACGCCAACCATGAGGCGAGCGTTGGCAGTTTTGACATTTACGATGTCAGCCAGCATGTGAATTCCCTCGTTGCCGGGCAGAATATTCTCGCAATCCAGGGGCTCAATCAGGGCACGGGCAGCAGCGACATGATCATTCGTCCCGAGCTGTACGGGGGTGTCGAACAGGAAGGCCCCCCGGGAGAGCCNGTCATTGAATTCGGCGCGCTCGAATTTGCTCCCCCGTCGGGCAACCAGGACGAGGAATACATCGAACTCATCAATCCTCATGNCATCGCGGTGGACATCTCCGACTGGAAGATTGAAGGAGGGGTGGAGTTCACCTTCCAGGGAGGAACGGTCATCCCAGCCGGAGGGCGGCTCTATGTGACTCCGNACGTGAATGTGTTCCGGGNGCGGGCACAGAGTCCGAGGGGCGGGGAAGGGCTGTTCATACAGGGCGGCTACGCGGGGCACCTTTCCAGCTTTGGAGAGACGGTACGGCTCCATGATCCTTCTGGAAATGAGATCAGTTCCGCGAGCTACGTGGGCAATCCCTCGGACGCCCAGCGCTTCCTNCGTGTCACCGAGATCATGTATCACCCGGTGGATCCGGGCCTGGCCGAGTTCGTGGAAGTGACCAACACNAGTGATGTCCTTACNATTGATCTTACCGATGTGCGCTTCACCGAGGGCATTGATTTCGACTTCAGTGGATCGGCCATTACTTCGCTGGGACCCGGGGAGCGCGTCCTGGTAGTGCGGTCTCTCCCGGCCTTCGAGGCAGTTCATGGGACGGGCCTGCCGGTGGCGGGGANCTTCGCGAATGGAACGGTCCTCAACAATGATGGCGAGACCCTCAAGCTGGAGGATGCCCTCAATGGNACGATTACGGAGTTCCGCTTCAATGATGCGTCTCCCTGGCCGGGGGAGGCGGANGGGGAGGGCCGCAGCCTGGTGTTCATCACTCCAGGTTCAGGTCTCGATCCAGCCGAGGCCGGCAGCTGGCGGGTGAGCGTTGCNCCAGGTGGGAATCCGGGGACCTCGGATGCCCTGGAGCTTCCCGTCAANCCGCTCGGGGACGAGGACGGAAACGGGATCGTGGATCTCCTCGACTACGCGCTGGGCAACCACCTTGGGGAGGCCCCGCTTCCGGTNCGCGTGACCTTCGAGAATCACGCTCTTGGCGGGCAGTTGGTTGCCTTGCCCACCCTGACCTATCCTGCGAGCCTCGGTGCGGAGAGTGCCAACATTGCGATTGAGTANAGCCGTGACCTTTCCCTCTGGGAAGATGCCGCGGCGCAGGCCGAGGTGGTCGAGNCTGTNGTCCGGGCTGATGGACGNTCCCTTGTTACAGTGCGGATAAATCCCCCGGGNGGAACTGGCGCCCGCTTCTTCATACGTCTGCGGGTGAGCGTGCGCTGAAGCTCTGAGAACTGGCTATTTGGCGCCGGCCGGTATTGAAGGAAGGCCTGCCGGGAGCCACTTNCGCACCTGTGAAAGCGTGGGAATTCCCCGCATGGACCTCAGGACGTTGCCCTCCNGGTCCACGATGGCGCTGGAGGGGAGCGCCGGGGCCTCGGATCCCTGGGACCCTGCAAAGAAAGTGCGGACCGNGGCCCGTTCCACGGGACTGATATCTGCAAGCGAATAAGGAGGGTCCCACTTTTTGCCATACTCCTGCAGTTTCACGGCGTTGTCGGTGTCATCGACCGGGACGGCGATGACGGCGATACCGTTCTCGGAGAGGTGCCGCAGATCCGCNAGGTGTCCGATGCAGGACGCACACCAGGTGGCCATGGTNGTGTAGACCTGTCCCTGNCCGCCTTCCGGCGGACGGAGGGGAAATCGTTCAAGNGTTTTCGCCTGCGTGGCAGGTGTGCGGTCACGGCGGTATGCGGATCTCTCAAAGGGCNCCTCCTCACGATCCTCATGCACTCGCAGGAGGGTGCCCTCCGGGACNGCCTCCGTGATTGACGTTCTGCCCGAGGGCCAGTGTACGNCAACCTTGTCGACCTCCTTCCAGGCACCCAGGCCGAGTATCATGGTCGAGCTGTTCTGCGCGGCGAATCCCTCGCCGCAGCGGTGTTCCCTCACGATNACTTCCCCGTCCCGGTGGAGTTCGACTCGTGCTCCATAGCCGTCCCGGTTACTCCATTCGGAACTGCTTGCGGTCCGGTTTCCTCCCACGAACTGGATCGCGATCATGCCGGCTGCATTTTCCGGGATGATCCGGGACATGTCATTGTGGAACAACTGGGCCAACGGGTGGTTGGCATTGACACTTACCACGTCAAGCCAGCCATCACGGTCGTAGTCGAGCAGCGCAAAGGTGCGGGCATCCGCCTCAGAGTCCATGCCGGAAATCGCGGAGACGTCAGCGAAGTCCTGTCCCCGGTCGCAGTTCAGGAANAAGTGGTTGCGCTCGCGTCCGCTGAGCGAGTGGACCGCCAGTTCGCCCTCCCGCATCTCGTCTCCAATGATCAGGCGCAAGTCGACCTCATCGCCTCCCCATTTTTCCGAATCAACCCGGGANTCGGGCACAAACTCCGTGTCGGTGCGCACGACCGTGCGCCAGAGGTTACTTCACAAGTCCACCTCCGAGGCCACCTCCCGGGGCGCGGTGAAGTATCCACTCAGGGCGTAAATGTCGAGATCGCCATCGTTGTCGAAATCAGCGAACTGGCCACCCCACGACCAGCCAGCCTCGGCCACTGGAAGCCCCGGCGGCTCGAGGGAGGAGACCTGCTCGAACTGACCCGNGGACCGCTGGCGGTAGAGCACGTTGCCCTNCGCAGACTTCACGTAGTCATCGCCGATCCCGCTGAACTGCGCGAGAATGCGTCGGCCCGCCTTGCTGTACATGTTGGAGACGTAGAGGTCCTGCAGCCCGTCCCCGTCATAGTCGCCGAAGCTCGCCCCCATTCCGAAGCCATAGGTANTGGCGCCGGAGGCGCTGGTTACCTCGACGAAGCCATCCGGACCCTCGTTGCGGAACAGGCTGTCGCGGGCAAAGTCGTTGGCNAGGTAGAGATCGGGGTCGCCATCGGAATCGTAGTCCGCCCAGGTCGCTTGCAGGGTGTTCTCCCAGATGCCAACCAGCTCATTTTCCGGAGCGCGTTCGAAATTGCCCCCGCCCCGGTTCACCCACAGGGAATTCGGGGGGCCAATCTGGTCGAGGAAGTGATGATCATCGCCGTTTTGCAGGCGCATGTAACGGGCGGCGTCCTCCCTTGAGAGAAAGCGTTCGGGCCAGGTCATGCCCGTGTTGCCGCTTCCTCCTCTTCCGCCCAGTCCCGGATTACTGTCTCCCAGTGCCTCGGGGCGGTAAGTGCAGATATAGAAATCGAGGAGCCCGTCGCGATTGTAGTCNGAAGCAGAGATCGAAACCGCCAGAGATGGCAGCTCCCGGGTCCACGGGGCCTTGNTCTCGGTGAACCAGCTCCCGTTGTTCTCGAGGTAGAGGCAGCGCTCGACGCTACGCCCGAGCAGGAGGTCCGAGTCGCCGTCATTGTCAAAATCCGCAAAGATCCCGCAGGTCGAATTGCCGTTCAGGGCCAGCTCCNGGGCCTGTGCGGCTTCCTCGAAGGTGCCATNGCCGCGGTTGCGCAGCAGGAGGTTCCTGCCCATGCGAACCATCAGGTAGATGTCGTCAAAGCCGTCGCGGTCGATATCCACCACCGCGACAGAGGGCTTCTGGTTCATGGCGATTGGAGCGAAATCGTGTGACCTGGCCCTCCGTTTCCCGCTGTGGTAGTATTTCACAAGCTCCTCCTGGTGGATGGAATGGCGCGCCAGGCGGCGCTGGGACGGGTCGGGCAGGGCCGAATCGAGCTGGTCGGAAAAGAGTGCTCCCCCGGCGCTTGCGCTCAACAGCATGGACTTGGTCTGCCAGGCAGTGATCTGCCATGCGGCCAGAGTGCCCGGCCGCTGCCATCTCAGGACGAGCTTGCCGGCAAGGCCAGCCCTGCCGCCGGAGACGAGCTGGGCAGAGGCCCCGAACTTTACCAGGGTCTCGAACTCTTCCGGGCCGACAAACTCGCCCCGTATGATCCTGAAGCTGGCGTGATCAAGGAAATCGATGTCTTTGAACATCCCGGACCAGAGCGAGAGTTCCTCCCGCAGGATTGTCTCCGGCTCCCGGGCGGGCTCCAATTTCCGCCCGGTGACGATCGAGGCGTTTTCTGCCTCCTGGCCTCTCGTCAGCGTTGAATCTTTCCTCAGGCCCGTGACCGTCACCTGATCAGCAAAAAGCTCATGAGCTTTTCCAGAGGGGAGCCTGAGGTTCAAGGCGCTGCGGGACAGCTGATCGAGCTCCGGGGTCAGTTCCAGAATCAGCTCCTCGCTGTCAACGACCTCGCGGATCAGNTCTTCCGAAGGGCCCTCTCCCTTTTTCCGCCAAGGCGGATTCGCGAGAAAGAGAATAAGAGCCCCGACCAATAGGGCTAGAACGCCCCACAGCAGGAGAGTGCGACGCTCGGCAGTGGGGTGCGATATTTTGTCGCGGGGAGAGGGCATGTGGGAAATCAGTGCGTGATTTCAGGTGAAATATCCAGTTTCCATTCCTGTCCAGCACTNGATACCGCTGGAAATTCGGGGAAAAAGATCAGATCCGACTGGACACCGCGGTCGAGAATGGTACGCCTGCCGGGCTGACCCATGAAGAAAACATTAACGCTCATTACCTCTCTCGCGCTCGCGACTGCCAGTAGCCATGGTGCTATTGTCTGGTCCCTTGGTGACCGTGACACGCCAGGCCGAGGCGCAGGCAACAATGATATCCGGAATTTTTATGGTCCTGCAGGCAACGTCTTCTTCGCGCAGGAGACCGGCGTGAATGCTCTTCCCGGCAACCCCTCCAATGCGCCGGTCAACAGGGAGGCCGACGACGACTATTACTTTGCGGGAATCTACACCAATCAGGTTGACNGCGGTCCGGCCTACACCCCGGTTGGCGTGGTGGCCCAGCACGAAGCAACCCTGGAGCGGGCTGTGACCAACGGGGATGGAACGAATCGCTTCCACTTCAATTTCTCGAGCATTCATACCACCCAGGATACCTTCACCGTATCCTTCGGGATGATCGACCTGGATCAAGGTGGTGCAGGGGCGAGTCCCGGCCAATACGACTTCGAGGTTCTCGTCAACGGAGTAAGCCTCGCGACTTTCTCCCACACCCCCGGGACGATCAATGCCGACTTCACCACTCCAAGTTTTACCCTGGGTGACGTTAACGGAACCGCCGGCGCGCCGGATGACAACTATGTAGAGTTGATTTCCAATAACCCCGGGACCACGGCGCGCTGGTCGAACTTCGACTACATCCGCATGGACTACGAACCGGTGCCCGAGCCGGGAACTTCTCTCCTCGCTCTCCTCGGTGGCTTTGGGTTGCTCGCCCTGCGCCGCCGCAAGCGCTAGTCCCCCAGCGTGATCTTTCCAGCGCCGGAGCCTGACGGGCTCCGGCGTTTTTTTGTTGGGCCCGGGTTTGTGCCCTATGGGNNTGTGGGCGAATNAGCCCAGGCCCCGGAACCACCTGTCCCAGTTGCCGCGATAGCTGTGCTGGATGAACTGGTCTGCTTCAGGGCAGTTGATCGCCTTCAGCTTGCGGTGATCCCACNCTATTTTCTGGCCNGNCCGGTAGGCCACGTTGCCGAGGAGAACNGATTCACTCAGGGGGCCGGAATAGTCAAACCGGCAGGTTGTCGTGCCGCCTGTCCGGATGGCATTCACCCATTCGCGGTGGTGGCCCTTCGAATCCTGTAGAAAGCGCGTGGGCCGCTCGAAATCCTGAAAATCCTTCTCGGGAAGGAGCGCGTGACTTCCGTAGTTCGAGATGAGCTTTCCCTTGGAGCCGACGAAGAGAATGGCGCTCCCCCAGCGCTTGTGCTGCTCGGGAGTCAGTAATTTGTCTGGATATCGGCCCCCGTGGTACCAGGTAAGCGGAAGAGCATTCCAGTGGCGGCCATTCACCACGCGGGCGGGGAACTGGTAGCGTACCGTCAGGGCGGTGGGGGACGATTCAGGATGGACGGGCGGGCCATCGGCCTCTGCCGAGACGGCGTGGCTCAGGTCGAGGGCCCAGAANGGNAGNTCCATGTAGTGACACCCGATATCGGCNAGGGTGCCGCCGCCGAAATGCCACCAGTGGCGCCAGTTGAAGTGAGCCCAGTCCGGATGGTAGGGCTGCTCCTCGATGGGGCCCAGCCAGAGGTCCCAGTCCAGGTGCGGGGGCACAGGNGGAAANGACTTGTANCGGTCCTTGCCACCGTAGCCNCCACCNACCCAGACGTGNACCTCNCTGACCTCCCCGATCGCCCCNGTGCGGANGAGTTCCACCACNCGCCGGTAATTNGCNCCNGCNTGAATCTGGGTNCCAATCTGGGTGACCCGGTTCGTTTCCCGNGCGACCTCGGTCACGATNCGGACNTCGGAGANTGTCCNNGCNAGGGGTTTTTCGCAGTAGACGTGCTTGCCGGCGCGCATGGCGGCCACGCTGGCCACCGCATGTGTGTGGTCCGGGGTCGCGACCACCACTGCGTCGAGGTCCTTCTGNTCGACGAGCTTCCGGAAATCCTTGTAGGTCCGGGCNNNCGGGTANTTCNGNGCTACCGGGCCGAGNCGTTTCTCGTCGACNTCGCAGAGNGCNGCNATGTTGGCGATATCCTGAAGTTGCCCGATGCTGTAGCTTCCCTGGCCGGACGAGCCGATGATGCCGATATNCAGCTTTTCATTGGCGGACACCTTTCCCCGGGCGCGCAGAATGTGAGGAGCTGCAGTCAGGAAGCCTGCGGTGGCGGAGGAGCTGGTAGCGAGAAAACGGCGACGGTTGATGGGCTTGACTGGCATGAGCATGGTCCCGATCAATCCGGGATGNTACACCTTCTTGCCGTGACACGGGATTGGTGTCAATGCCGCTCGCGTGATCTCAGCGGGAGGCTGCATGGGAATGGATTCGGGAGGCTTTGCCGGGGGGAAGCCCCGGGGACCGGGAGTCAGCCGGGTCCCGTAACGGATTCTTGGGGGATTGGAAGTTGACCGCCGGGGCTCTGTCGTGGTCGAACTTCCGGTCGCCATGATCCAGGTTGCTCTCTCTTCTCTCGCGCTCTCNCTGATCCTCGGTCTCGTCTCCGCCCGGGGGGATGGGTTGAAGGCAGCACGGTTGTATATCGGCACGGCGGAAACGAGCATTACCCCCGATCAGCCGGTGGCCCTGGAGGGGGCCTTTCACCTCCGGATATCGGATGGGGTGGAGACCCCGATTACCGCTGCGGTGGTGATCCTCGAAACACGGCAGGGCGACAGCNTGGTGGAACGGTCGGTCATGGTGAGTGCGGACCTCGTGCATCTCCCCATGGAAATGATCGAATCGGTGCGCCGGCAGTTGGTGGGCCGGATTCCAGGCCTGGATCCAGCCAAGGTGTTCATCAGCACGACACATACCCACCAGGCTCCGGTTGTGATGCGCGACAACTTCATCCTGCCCGAGGACGAAGGCATCATGACGGTGGGAGAATATATCGATTTTTTCGTGAAGAAGGTCTCTGCCGCCATCGTGGAGGCGCATGGGACGATGCAGCCAGGAAGTGTAGCGTGGGGGCTGGGTTTCGCGCACACAGCCTACAATCGTCGAGTCTCTTTTCTTGATGGAACTGCCCAGGTCTACGCAGGAGTGAATGGGCGGGGCTTCAAGGGGCTGGAAGGCCCGGACTACCAGGGTGTCCCGACGCTCTTTTTCTTTGGGGACGGGGGAGCCCCCCTGGCCGTGGCGGTCAACGTCTGGTCGCCCTCCCAGGAGGTGTTTGGCGGTAACAAGATCAGTGCCGACTTCTGGCATGCCGTCCGCGTGAATCTCAGGAAGAGGCTCGGCGAGGATCTCGCCGTGCTGTGCTGGTGCGGCGCGGCCGGGGATCAGGGNCCCAAGCGNATGGTCCAGCNNGAGGCNGANGAACGGATGNGGAANCTGCGGGGANTNNCGAACTGGCCCGAGGAACTNGCCCGGCGNATCACGGAGTCCGTNNTGGACACCTACTCNCTNGTCAAGGACGACCGGCACGAGGTNATCAAGCTGGGGCATCGGNGCGAGGTTGTNCCNCTGCCNGGNTGGAAACTGACNGATGAGCAGNTCAGGGAGATCCGTGNCNGGCGCGATGCNTANGCCGCGGAGTTGGCGNCNGATCCNAGNCAGGCCTTTCGGCTGGCNCGNCCNATTTCGTGGCGNANCCAGACCCTGCANCGGCAGGAGCAGTTTGCGAANCGNGNCGACGGANCCTACGACTCGGAGATTCATGTGCTCCGGATCGGNGAGGTTGCNGTNTGNACCAATGNCTTNGAGCTCTACACCGAGTATGGCATCCGNATCCTGGGCCGCAGNGATGCGCACCTGACCTGCGTGGTNCANTTANCCGGNCCGGCNCANTANCTCCCGACCGCCNAGGCNATTGNNCATGGNGGCTACGGGGCCAGGCCTGANAGTTGNGCGGTNGGNGCGGAGGGNGGNGNNGCCCTCGTCNATGCNACNGTGAANCACATNGANGAGCTCTTCAACAACCTGGTNGTNACTCTTCCCGNGGNNGGCCGGCTGGTNAACGGNANGCCCGCNGGTTCCCGCTGGGTNGATCTGCTCCACNCGGNNGTGGGCTGGGAGCTTGAAGAGGACTTCTGGACACGCCGCCCGGGGACCCTGCATGGGGAGTCGAAGGGCGGTGATTACCACTTCGCGTGGACGAAGGACCGCTTCGCGGACTTTGAGCTTCATGCNNTGGTGCGGATGCGGGGAGANGGNGCGAATTCAGGNGTGGGCATCCGCCTGAATCCGGAATCGGCCAATAAGGCGAGTGGCTATCAGGTCGACATGGGGCCGGGCTACTGGGGCTGCCTGTGGGAAGAGGGAGGGGCAGGAATGGTCCAGGAATTCCGCCGCAAGGATGCCGACCGGCTGGTGAAGCACGGCGACTGGAACCACTATTACATCGTTGCCCGGGGTGAGCGCCTGCAGGCCTGGCTCAATGGAGTGAAAACCATCGACGTCGTGCACAAGGGCGGCCCGCGGGAGGGATCGATCGGCCTTGAGCTTTGTCATGGGCAGAAACACACCATCCTGGATGTAAAGACACTCCTGCTCCGGGAGATGAAGTGAAATCCTCGTCCGGCCTTTCGTCTTGTTCGCTCCCGCAGCGGGCGATAGGCAGGAGTTGATGGCGGAGCGGGAACTGAATTGGAATTCGAGGCAGGTCACGCATGGCTGGCAGTGGGCCATGCGGTCCTTTTTCTGGGGCCTTGGCTTCGAGGAAGAGGATTTCGACAAACCTCAAATCGGGATTGGTGTTCCCCTGCTCGAGGGAAATATCTGCAATGTGCATGCCTACGAGCTCGCATCCCTGATCAGGGAAGGCTGCCAGGAGGCGGGCCTCCTGGGGTTCCCTTTCGGGACACCGGCAATCAGTGACAATCTCACGCAGGCACTGGAAGGAGGAAACGCTTCGCTTCCGTCCCGCAATCTCATTGCGAACTGTGCGGAGATGGTCACCTCCGGCCATTCCTATGATGCGATGGTGGGCCTGCATCACTGTGACAAGAACGGCCCGGGCTTCGCCATGGCCCTCGCCCGGATGAACTATCCCGGCCTGATTGTAAGCGGGGGCACGATTCTCCCCGGGTGTTACGAGGGAGAGGAGATCACAAGCGCCACGCCCTATGAGGCACAGTCTCTGGTCGCGATGGGGCGGATGGACCGGGCCGAGGGCGAGGAAATCGTCAAACATGCCTGTCCGGGGCCCGGGGGCTGCGGGATTGCGGCCTCCTTCAATACGTGGGGGGTGGCCATGGAGGCGATTGGACTGATGCTTCCCGACAGTTCTTCGAACCCGGCCGTCTCCGGGTCCAAGCGGGAGGAATGCCGCCGCGTGGGGTTGGCGGTCCGGAATCTGTTAGAGAGTGGAATTCGTCCCCGGGATGTACTCACGAGGAAATCGTTCGAGAATGCCGTGGCTGCAGTGGCAGCGATTGGAGGATCCACCAATGGGATCCTCCACCTGCTCGCGCTCGCACGGGAAGCAGAGGTCGATTTTTCGCTGTGCGACATTCAACCCATCCTGCGGCGCACGCCGGTGCTCTGCAATTTTGCCCCTCGTGGCACCAAGACCATGGCGGAGCTGCACAAGCTCGGGGGCACGGCCATGCTTCTGCGTCACTTGCTCGAGGCGGGGATTCTCGACGGGGACTGCCTCACCGTGACGGGGTGCTCTCTGGCGGACAGTTGCGCAGATGCCCCGGCGGTGTGCGAGGGTCAGGACCTGATCTCCCCGGCGGATCAGCCCTTCAAGGAGAGGGCCGACATGCAGGTCTGCTTTGGCAACCTCGCGCCCGGCGGGATTGTCTTCAAGGTGTCGTCCATGCAGGAGTCCCTGTTCAGGGGAACGGCGATGTGCTTTGACGAAACCCGTGCCGTGGTGGATGCGGCCCGGGAAGGACGCATCAGGCCCGGGACGGTGGTGATCCTGCGTTACCTCGGTCCGCTTGCGTCTGGGATGCCGGAGGTTCTTATGGCCTCTTCCATCCTCAATGACCCCGCTCTCTATGGCAAGGTGGCCCTGATCTCGGACAGTCGCGTGTCCGGAATCAGCCATGGAGCGATTGGTGTCCACTGTGCTCCCGAGGCAGCGGCGGGAGGGCCCATCGCCCTTGTCGATGATGGTGACACAATCTCCTTCGACCTGAAGACGGGCGAGATCATGCTCGAAATCGGGGAAGATGAATTGCGGCAACGCCGGGCGCAGTGGACTCCCCGTGAGTTCAGGCACGCCCGCAGATACCTTTCGGACTTCGCCGCGACTGTTACGCAGGCGGATCAGGGATGCGTGAGCCGCTCCTAGGGGACTTTGCCTGCATGGGTGCTGCTCATGGGGAAGGAGTCCTTCCCGGAGTTCCCTGCTATCTGATAAAGCTCAGCTTGATGCCTTGCAGGTTCCATGCACGGGCGAAGTCGGCCTGCAGCTGGGCTTCCGATCGTCCGGCCAGCAGGACGGACCGGGCCTCCGGCTCCGGCCGGCCCTCAAGGAGCATCTCGGCGTAGCGCTTGAGGCGGGCACCGTCTTTTCTTCCGTCCAGGTGGGCGAAGAAGTAGAAGACCATCAGGGAATACGGGTAGGCGTTCTTGAATTGTTTGAACTCAAGAGCATTGGCCGCCATGAAGTTCTCCAGGGGGGCGAGCTCGATGGCGTGCCCGAGCCGGTAGCCCCCGAGACTCTCCCAGCCGGAGGCCGTGATGCAGTCGATCACCGCCCGGGGGTGATGGCTGAGCAGAAGCCGGTTCCGGAAAAACGGCACGCATGCGACAAATTCAGCCGAGCCTTCGATGAACCATGCCGCCTTCTGTGTCCTGCCGCGCATGAGGTAATGGGTGATCTCATGCTGGAGGACGCGGGTGGACATTCGATTCCTGATCACGGTGCCCCCGGTGACAGTGAGCCTGCTCAGGCTGGAGAGTGGAACCATGATGGCGTCCTGCGCCGGCAGGTAGACGCCAGAGCTCCGGGGAGAACCGCCCGCCCGAATGTAAGCCGCACGGCTCTCGTAGACATAGGTTCGAAGCCTTTTGGTAGCGCCATGAAGACGGGGAACCTGAATCGGGAGAGAGGTGACGTAATCGTAGGTGACTTCAAAGGCCCAGGAAAAGTCGCGGACGAGCGACTCCTTCAGGAAGCTGTCCGAAATGAACTCGAAGTGTGGGGTGCGATAAACCCAGCGTCGGGCGGCAGGGTCACTCGCGACCACCTGGACGGGTAGCTGGAGATTCGCAGTCATCTCGGGAGCTTTCGGAATGAAGGATCCCTTGAGCTCGATCCTGGAAGACCCTGGCCTGGTGCGCAGCGAGGCAATTCCCGCGTTGGCTTTTCCATGTTGTTTCTTCTTCAGGTAGAGGAGGTCTTCCTCGGAGAGATTCCTGAGTGGGATGGGACGGCGTGAGCCATTCACGACGAAGATCGCGGAGGTTGCATTGACCTCCAGCAAATCGGCCTCGAATTTGCGGCCGAGATTGTCGGTCCAGACCCGGGAGATCCCAGGCGCGGTGCTCAGGACCAGGATCAGGGGGCCGAGGAAAAGGGCCCTGGCAGCCAGCATATTCATCAAGTGTGACTATACGGGAAACTTGATGAAATCACAGTTTATTCGGTTTCAGGAGGAGCGAGATGCGAAGCCGCAGTGCAGGTCCTTGGGTTCTGTCTGGCATCTTTCCGGTCCGTGCTCGTCTGTACTCGCCTTCCTTCCGGAGCACTTTTAGCCTGCCTTTCATGGCTGACGCGGATTCCGCCCCTGACCTCCCGCGACGTGCCTTTCTTCGTCATACCACCGCGGGAGCTGCGGCTCTGGGAGTGGGAACAGCGTCCGAGGTCTCCGCAGTTCCGGCCACCGACACGCCATTCATGAAGCAATCAGCAGAACTTCGCAGGGAACTGGTTGCCTGTCTCGGGGGAGAATGGCCCGCATCGTGTCCGCTTGATCCCCAGCCGCGAGAGACGATGCAAAAGGAGGGTTATCGCATTGAGTCCCTGACCTACCAGGTGGAGACCGGAGACCGGGTCCCCGCTCTCCTCCTCGTGCCGGATGGAGTGGACGAGGCCACGCCGGCTGCTGCGATTGCAGTCTGGCACCAGCACAACGGGGAGTATCACCTCGGCAAGAGCGAACCGGCGGGCCTGGCAGGAAGTCCCATGCACCACACCGGGGTGGCTCTTGCCAGGGAAGGTTACGTCGTCCTCTGCCCTGATGCGCTCTGCTTTGAGGAGCGGCAGGATCCAACGAAGCGCCTGCGGGGAGGGCATTACGAGCGCTTCGAGTTCCTGCGCTACGTGGTGGAGGGGCGGTGCATGGCCTGGAAGAACATCCTCGATATGCGGCGGGCCATCGACTACCTGGCATCCCTTCCCGAGGTCGATGAGGGCCGCCTCGGATGTTATGGGCACTCGATGGGGTCGACTCACACCTGGCTGCTCGGGCCGCACGAACCACGCCTCAAGGCCCTTGTGGGAAACTGCTGTTTGCCTACCTATGCGGCCATTCACGACAAGAAGCTCCTGCATTGCTTTCCCAATTTTGTTCCCGGATGGCAGCGGTTCGGGGACACGCCCGAAATGGCGGCCCTCATTGCCCCGCGGGCTCTCCACCTCAACCTGGGAGAAGACGATGCCGGCAGCCCGATCGATCACGCCCGGGAGGGGGTGCGGCGCATTGCCGCGGCCTACCGCGATGCCGGCGTTCCCGACCAGTTCACGCACTACATCCAGGATCGGACCGGTCACGTGCTGTCGCCCGAGATGTGGGCGAAAACGAGGGCCTTCTTTGCAAAGCACCTGGCTTGAAGCCGAGGAGGTGGGGCGTGGTCCGGGAGACTCGGTTCGCCCGTTGTTCGGGCAGCATTTCCTGCGATTGACGGGTGCTGCCTGCGCTACGCTCTTCGGGGGGCTACTCGGACACCTTCACAAGGGCCTCGATCCAGTCATCGAGCACGATCCCCTCGCTGCGCAGGCCGGCAGTGATCACATGCACCCCGGGCCCCGCCTCGTCCGTGACGAGGAGGGACACCTTCGCCGTTCCCGTGCTGCGAGCTGCAATGGTGAGAGCCGGTACTTCGCCGAGGGGTCTCAGGGCGGAGTTTTCCTGCAGCTTGAGCCTGAAAGTTCGCTCCTTCTTCGAGTGATTCCAGAGACGGATTTCCAGTTCCAGTTGCTGCCCCGGGTTGGCTTCGCTTCCGTACGGGTAGAACCAGGCCCACTCCTCATCGATGGCATAGTTCACATCATCCCATGGGGTCAGTTCCGAGATGGTGGAGGCTCGCAGCCGATAGCGTTCCTCGAGGTAATCCAGTTCCTTCCGGGTGAAACGGAAGAGGTGGGGAATGTGCTGGTTCACGAGCCAGGAGCCGGGCGGCAATCGGCGGACCTTGTGCAGGCAGAGGAAGTAGCCCGTGTCCTCGCGCATGAGGTTGCGGTTCATGAGGCAGTAGTCGTCGATCCCGGAAGGAGAGAAGGAATCTCCGATGAAGAAAACCGGTTTGTGATCGCTCCGCTCCACGAGGAGCCCCCCGTGGTTGTACATCTGCCCGGGAAAGAAGTGGCTCGTCAGCTTGAAGTCCCGCCACTTCCAGGCCTCGCCGTCTTTCTTCACCACCACCCGGTCGACAGGTTCCGGAATGATTCCCGGCAGGAACCACGCACCGGGATTGCGTAGTCCGTCCGCTACCTGCGCCACCGCGTAGACCGGGCAGCCGAATTCGCGAGCAGCAGCTGGAACATTTTTCGTGTGGTCGTTGTGCAGGTGGGTGACCCAGATGCCCTCGATTTTTTTGACCAAGCCATCCCGGAGCGCCTGACGCAGCATCTCATGTGGACCGTTTCCGCCCACATCGAGGACAAAGCCATGACCATCCCGGGATACGAGGAGCTTGGTCGTGCCCATGTGCCGGCACCACGGGGGGAGCTCGACATGTTCCGCAAATGGCATTAGTTCGACCGGGGCCTCTGCTCCCAGGACGCGTCTGCCCGCCGCAGTCAGGCGCTCCTTCCCGAAGTACCAGTGCAGGGCACTGGTAGAGAGGTAGTTGCTGTAGATCCTGCGGGAGCGCGCAAGGGCCTTCGAAATGTCCGCGGATGGGTCCTCGATGAGAGGGCCGCGGGCGGGGATGACCACATCGGGCTGCCAGGCCGCAAGTTTCTGAAGACTAGCGACCCACTGGCCGAGTCGCCCGCCGTATCCGTGATACCCTCCAATCCGGGCCTCGGGAATGGCTTCCTGGAAGCTGTAGAGATCAAAGACCCGCCCGCCCTGCCAGAGGAGATCGCCGGTGAAGGCAACCCGCTTGCCCCCGATTTGCGTGAGGTAGCAGACCGCGTCGCGGGTGTAGCCCTCCGTTTCCATCACCTGGAATTCAAGTCCCTGCCAACTAATCGTCTCGCCCTCCTTGACGAACCGGTCGACCTTGAGGCTTTTCCGGGGAACCTTGTTGACCTGCTGGGCATAATAATTGAAGCGCCTGCCCCAGAATCCCTCCCAGAATTCCTCGGCCCTGGTGAGGGCTTGGCGGGACTTTTCGGGTGCGATCACGAGGTCTGCAACTTCCGCCACCGCCCGCAGTGATTCCACGAGGTCGCGACGTGCGTGAGTCAGCAATACGGTCCGGGCTGGATTTTGGCCGCGGTAGAGAGCCAGCTGCTCGTCTTCTCGGGTGATCAAAACGGAATTAATAGGCCCCTCCTCGAAGGTGATTCCTTCCGGCAGCTGTGCCCGGCCGAGGCAGGAAGCGGCTGCCAGGAGGCCGAGAGTGAGTGACGTTCTCATGGCTGCATTGTCTCCGCGCCCCTGAGGACCGCAATCTCCTATCGGGCGGGAGGCCTCATTCCGGGTCTCAGCCAGATCACGACGAGAGAGAGAATCGCAATTACCAGAATCATGCGGGAGAGGCGGCGGGTTGACCCGGGAGAAGGTTCCGGGAGGGGCTCTTCCCCGGGTGACGCATTGGGCAGGTGCACGACTGTGTTCTGGCCCGGCGGCACCTCGATGACCTCAGGAAATTTCTTTGGACGGTAGACTACGAGGTGAAGCCTCTTCTGCGAGCGGCGCGAATGCCCCATCCGGAACTCGCCCACCCCCGGGCGGAGAGGAACACGCAGCGTTGCCTGGAGGCAGGCTGGGGATAGGCCGCGCACGCTTCCGGATCGGATTGCTTCCAGGTCGTCGAAGAGCAGTTCGTCCGGCAGTGGGAGGGGAGCGTGCTGGCCGAGGCGCACTTCGAAGCGTTGGGCGAGGTATTCCCGGGCCCGGGCGATGAGTTGATTCAGCTCAAGGTCAGTGCGGGTCGCCAGCCAGTGCTCGTCATACATCGCGGCTGCGGCTTCCCTGGTGCTCACGAGAAGCTCCGGAGCATGAATGATGAAGGACAGCTTGAGGGACCCGTCCTCAGCCTGGTCGCGCAGGTCGAGATCGACGTTGTGGTAAAGTTCCTGATGCGCAGCGGCCTGGGAAACCCACAGG
Source organism: Roseibacillus sp. (assembly GCA_002721695.1). Classification (GTDB taxonomy): domain Bacteria; phylum Verrucomicrobiota; class Verrucomicrobiia; order Verrucomicrobiales; family Akkermansiaceae; genus Roseibacillus_B. The sequence goes on from PBLI01000078.1 coordinate 19,860, forward strand.
CTGAGCACGCCTGCCAGCCAACAGGAGCGGGCCCTCACCGGGATTTCTCCTTCGGCTCCCTGTCTGCAAGCGCCCAGCCGTGTCCCCTTTGGTCCCGGCCCCCTCTCTCCTGGTTCCCGGGGACTTTTCCAAGGGGAGCGAGGGTGGCTGCCCAGGCTGCGTGTTTCCCTGCCAGGTGCCTGGCCACCAGGGGATGCTTGGCCGCAACGTCACGGGTTTCCTCCGGGTCGGCCGCGAGGTCGAAAAGTTGCCAGGGGTCTTTTTCGTACTTCCGGTAGAGTCGCCAGTTCTTCCAGCGGACCGCAATGAGGTGCCGCCGCTCGGCATCGCCAGGTTCGTTGTTGAGCCAGTAGAGAAACTCGTGAGCGTCACCCTTGTGCCTGCCGGCGAGGTAGGGCACCAGATCCACACCGTCACAGTGCTTGGGAATGGCTTCGCCAACCAGTGAGGCGATGGTGGAGTAGAAGTCAAAGTTGGCGATCAAGCCATTGTATTGCGTGCCCTCCGGGAGCAGGCCAGGCATGGAGAAAATCGTGGGTACGCGCACCCAGCCCTCCTTCTGGGTCCCCTCGCCCTTGCCCCCGGTATAGGGAGCGGAGGAGCCTCCCTCGCCACTGTTCGCTCCGTTGTCGCTGGAGAAAATCACGAGGGTGTTCCGGCGCAGTCCCTCCTCATCCAAAGTGCGGAGCAGCTTGCCAACCTGGTCGTCAACCGACACGATAGCGCCGGCCAGTTTCTGGCGCTTGCCCCGGGCACGTGTCCGCTTCGTCAGGCTGGCAGGGGCCTCCAGGTTGGAGGAATGCACGGCCTCGGGGGACCAGTAGAGGAAAAAGGGATCCGCCTTGTGCTGCTTGATGAACTCGGTCATGCGATCGCCGTCGTAGTCGGTGAGCCAGACCGTCTTCCCTGCCTCGTCGATACAGAAGTACTTGGACTGTCCGCCCTTCTTGCGGAGATGCTTCTGGAGATCCAAGCGAGCGCCGGCGAGTTCGTCCCTGGTATACTTTTTCTTTGGCGGGGTCCGTGCAACTTTCGAGAAGCCCGACTGAAGAGGTCCCTGGCTTCTCGATCCGATGTCCCACTTGCCGATTTGCCCGGTCACGTAACCGCGCTTGGCCAGGAACGTGGCGAGGGTTGGCCGGTCCTCCGGAATAGGCAGGCCCCGCGACATCCCGTATTTCCCGAAGCGCTGGCCGTACTGGCCCATTAACATGGCACAGCGACTGGGGCAGCACGGGGGATTCGTGATGTAGGAGGCGGTGCAGCGCACACCTTCAGCTGCCAGCCTGTCGAGGTGCGGGGTGGGAATGTCCTTGCAGCCGTAAGAGCCGAGGTCCCCATAGCCGAGGTCATCGATATAAATCAGGACCACGTTGGGCTTGGACCGGGATTCGGCGCCCCGGGCGAACGGGATGATCACGGCCCCGAGGGCACCGAGGGAGAAGAGCAGCAAGCGATTCATCGAGCGGGGAGGGCTGGCGGGGGTGGGCCGTATCCGAAGTGGAAGTCTCTTGACGTTCAAAGCGAGGTGCGACAAGCCTGAACTCCTGATGACTGACCGATTTTCGCCCAAAGGGAGCAATGGCCTCCTGTGCTCGTTCGTGATCCTCCTGCTTGCGGCTGCTTCCGTGGTAGCCGCCAAGCCGAACTTCATCCTTATTTTCACCGATGACCAGGGTTACGGGGACCTCAGTTGCTTCGGCTCGAAGACCATCAAGACGCCGCATGTCGACCGCCTGGCCAGGGAAGGGCGCAAGTTCACCAGCTTCATGGTTGCTTCGCCGGTATGTACGCCGTCGCGGGCTGCGCTCCTGACTGCCTGCTATCCCAAGCGGGTGGGCATGCACCAGCACGTCCTCTTCCCCGCTTCCAAGAAGGGGTTGAACCCCGAAGAGCACACCATCGCGGACCACCTCAAGTCGCAGGGCTATGCCACCGCCTGTTTCGGGAAGTGGCACCTCGGCCATCATCCTGAGGTTCTCCCCACCTCCAATGGCTTCGATACATACTATGGGATTCCCTACTCGAACGACATGAATCACCCCGACAACAAGGGCAAGCCCAAGGGAGGGCCGGGTGGCATGGACATTCTCTGGGCCGATCCCAAGTCGACTCTCACGAAGTGGAAGACGCCGCTTTTTGAGGACGAAAAGATCGTGGAGCTTCCGGTTGACCAGCGAACTGTCACGCGGCGCTACACTCAGAAGGCCATCGATTTTGTGAAGGCAAACAGGGAGAAGCCGTTTTTCGTCTATCTCCCTCACTCCATGCCCCATATTCCCCTCTACGTTCCTGATGAAGTGCGCGATCCCGATCCCAAGAAGGCCTACATCAACACCATCGAGCACATTGACGCGGAGGTGGGACGCCTTCTTGAGGTCCTTGATGAGCTAAAACTAACGGAACGGACTTACGTGATCTACACCACCGACAATGGTCCCTGGTTACCCTTCAAGCATCACGGCGGGTCAGCTGGTCCTCTGCGCGAAGGCAAAGGGACCACCTTCGAGGGTGGCCAGCGGGTGCCCTGTGTCATGCGCGGGCCGGGCATTCCGGCTGGCACGGTCTGTGATGAACTGACCGGGACTATCGATATTCTCCCGACCATTGCGGCCCTCACGGGCACGAACTTGCCGGCTGACCGGAAAATCGATGGCATGGATGTCTCGGGCTTGTGGAAAGGCACGACCGGCGAGTCGCCCCGTGAAGAGTTCATTTACTATACCTCCCGGGGATCGGTGGAGGGGATCCGCAAGGGCGATTGGAAACTACTCGCCAAGAAACCGCGAAGACGCGGAGGCGCGAATGCCGCCCAGGTGCTTCTCTTCGATCTTGGCAAGGACATGGGTGAAAAGAACAACGTTGCGGCAAGCCATCCTGAGGTAGTGAAGGAACTCCGCACCCGGATGGAGGCTGTGGATAGAGAGATCACGAACAACGCCCGAGCTCCGTGGACGAAGGACTGAGCGGCTCCCGTTGGAGAGAATCACGTCTTTCCCCGGTTGTCTGACAAGGCTTCTTTTTTTGGAGTTGCCCTCGACAAATTGCGTGAGCGCCGTGATCGTGTGAATGTCAGGTGGACACGGCCGAAAACACTTTGATCAGGACTGTCATTATCGTCGCCAGCGCCATCCCGGTGTCGGTCGGCGCTCTTCATGCCGAGGCGGAGGCTACGGCGGACATGGAGCGCCTGTTCACTCTCAAGGTGAAGCCCCTTCTTTCCGAGAAGTGCTTTGGTTGTCACGGCGATTCCGGCAAGAAGCTGAAGGGCGGACTCGACGTCTCTACCCGGGAAGCCTTCCTCCGGGGAGGAGAAGAGTATCCGGACACCCTTGTCCCGGGATCGGCCGCGCAGAGTTTCGTAATGAAGGCGGTGCGCTGGGAGAACGAGGATTACGAAATGCCTCCCAAGGAGAATGACCGCCTCACCGCGGAGCAGATCGTCATTCTCGGGAAATGGATTGATGCGGGCGCTCCCTGGCCGGGGAAGGAGCGGCAGGAGGAAATCAGGCTTGCGGAACGCGAGCGAATCCACACCGATGATGGATTGATCGTGAGGACCTCGGGTGGGCTGTCCGATGAGTGGACCTATCGTCGCTATCGGCCCGAAGACATCTGGGCCTTCCGGCCGCTGGTGAAGCCCGAGCTCCCGGACCTGGGGGGGCGGAATCCCATCGACTACCTGATTGGCAAGAAACTGGAAAAGGCGGGATTCAAGGCCGCGGCGAGGGCGGATGCACGGACCCTGATCCGCCGGGCCAGTTTTGACCTGACTGGTCTGCCCCCCACCCCGTGGGAGGTGACTCAGTTCCGTGAGGCCTGCCGGTTGGATGCGGGGAAGGCCTGGAGAGACCTCATCGATCGCCTGCTGGCCAGCGCGCACTACGGCGAGCGCTGGGCCCAGCACTGGCTCGATGTCGCCCGCTATGCCGATACCGGTGGATACTCGAACGATTACGAGCGTTCCAACGCCTGGCGTTACCGTGACTGGGTCATTCGTGCCCTCAATGAAGACAAGCCCTACGACCAGTTCGTGATCGAACAGCTCGCCGGCGATGAGCTGGCCGATCTTTCCCTCCGCAGGCGCATCCGGGAGTGGGACAAGTTCCAGACCGCGCGGGAAAGGGGCGACCAGTACAATGAGGAAGAGGCCGAGTTGCTGGTGGCCAGTTCCTTTCTGCGTATGGGGCCCTGGGATCCTGCCATGGTGAAGAAGCCCCAGGCCCGTCAGATATTCCTCGATGACGTGGTGAATGCAGTGGGCCAGACCTTTCTCTCGACGACCATGCGTTGCCTGAAGTGCCACGATCACAAGTTCGACCCGCTTCCCGCCCGCGATTACTACCGGATGTATGCTGTCTTCGAGCCCACCCAGCTGGCGGAACGGCCCGCCCCCTTTCTGACCGAGGAAAACCGTGAGGGCTTCACCGAAGGGCGGGCCCTCACCGAACGGCTGCTGTCATTTGCACGCGAGAAGAAGAACGTGCTCCACGAAAGGCGCGAAACAGCCGCCCGCAAGTGGTTCGAGGAGCACGACCTGGAATACGTCTCGCATGCCGGTCGCCGGGACCTTCCCGATGACAAAAAGCCTCCCCGCCACGTGGGGCTGGATCATGTGGACGAGGGCAGGCTCAAGGTACGCGAGCAGGATGAGTGGATCTGGAACCGGCGTCTTGAGCGCTACCAGCCCATGGTGCAGACTGTCTATAACGGACCGGTTCCGGTGCGCCTCAATGCGCGCAAGCTGCGAATGAATGCGCGTGCCAACATCAAGTGGCGTCCCGACAGCCGGATTCTGTCCGGAGGGGCCCTGGAGGCGCCGGGCGAACAGGTCACTCCCGGGGTTCTCAGCGCCTTGGGAGTGCCGGTGGAAGGAGCTCCCGGCAAGGATCCCTACCAGCTCACCGACGAGCTTGCGGGGCGACGCCTCGGGCTGGCGAGATGGATCGCTGATCCGCGCAACCCTCTCACCGCGCGTTCGATCGTCAATCGGATCTGGCAGCACCACTTCGGCAAGGCGATCGCGGGCAATCCGAACAACTTCGGGGTGAAGGGGGCCAAGCCGACTCACCCCGAGCTCCTTGACTGGCTGGCTGCCGACTTCGTCGAGCACGGTTGGAGGATCAAGCGGCTGCACCACCTGATCATGACCTCGCGAACTTACCAGCAGTCCGGGCGGCACACCGGCATCGAGCGGCTCCGCAACGAAGATCCCAACAACGAACTGTTTGCCTACTTCCCGCCCCGGCGCCTGAGCGCGGAGGAGATTCGTGACGCCATGCTGAGAACGAGCGGCGAGTTAAACCCGAAAGCGGGGGGCGTTCCCATCATGCCCGAGATGAACATGGAGGTGGCTCTCCAGCCACGTATGATCCAGTTCTCCATCGCTCCTGCCTACCAGCCTTCGCGCACGCCACGGGAGCGCAATCGAAGGAGTATCTACGCCTACCGGGTGCGGGGCCTGGCCAACCCCTTTCTTGAGACGCTGAACCAGCCGAACCCGAATGATTCGTGTGAGGATCGCGATTCGGCCTCGGTTTCGCCCCAGGCCTTCACCCTCCTCAACAGCGACGTTACGACTGCCCGCTCGATCGCCTTTGCCCTTCGCGTCCAGAAGGAAGTCCATTCGCTGCCTGACCAGGTCAAGCGGGCCACTCGTCTCGCTTTTGGCCGTGTGCCTACCGCTGCGGAACAGGAGCGCATGGTCCAGTATGTCGAGGACATGCGTGCCTACCACGCCGGGGTGCGTCCCGAGCGGCGGACCTACCCTACCCGTATCACGCGTTCGCTCGTGGAGGAGTTCTCGGGCAAGCCCTTCGCGTACGATGAGATCCTGCCGGTTTTCGAAGACTATGTGCCGGACCCGCAGGCAGCCGACGTCAGCCCTGCCACGCGGGCCCTGGCCGACCTCTGTCTCCTCCTTTTCAACAGCAACGAGTTTGTGTATCTCTATTGAGGCCGGACGCTCCCTGGTCCCCACGCAACTCCAAGTCATGTCCCCCTTCCCCTGTTCCCGCCCTTTCTCCACGGCCGCCAGCCGGCGGGGGTTTCTCTATGGTCTTGGGGCGACGCTGGGATCGGTTGCGATGACCGACCTGCTTGCAAGGGAGGACGCTGCGCAGGGCCCGCTCCTGCCGAAGAAACCCATGATGCCGGCGAGAGCCAAGAATGTGATCATGCTCTTCATGGAAGGCGGTCCCGGGCACATGGACACCTTCGACCCGAAGCCCAAGCTGCGCGAGTTGCACAAGACCGAGTCCAAGAGCACCCGCGGGCTCGAGACCGGATTCAAGTTTTTCGTGGGAAGCCCCTTTGGTTTCCGCAAGGTCGGCCAGTCCGGGATCGAGATGTCGGACCAGTGGCAGCATCTTGCCGATCCCGAGGTCGCCGACGAGTTGTGCAACTACCGTGGATGCCAGGCGGAGTCGCTCAACCACCCCGAGGCGCTCTTCCACATGAACACCGGGAGTCGTCTAGGTGCTGATCCCGCGCTGGGTGCGTGGGCCACCTACGGCCTCGGCACGAGGAACCAGAACCTGCCGGGCTACGTCGTGATGACCGAGCTGGCCCTCCCGCAGGGAGGTTCCCGAAACTGGTCTAACGGCTTCCTTCCCGCCTTCTACCAGGGGACGCGTCTGCGACCGGAAGGAACACCCATCCTCGATCTCAACCCCCAGTCGTGGAAGTCGCGGGCACACCAGCGCAGGGCCCTGGATGCGCTCGCTTTTCTGAACAAGGGTCACGCAGAAAAGCATCCTGAGCACGCGGAGCTTGCAGCGCGCATGGAGTCCTATGAGCTTGCCTATCGCATGCAGGCGGAGGTCCCGGGGGTGATCGATCTCAAGGGGGAACCCGAGCACGTCCGCGAAATGTACGGACTCGACCAGGAGGAAACGAGTGCATTCGGCCGGCAGTGCCTGATGGCCCGGCGCATGGTCGAGCAGGGAGTGCGTTTCGTACAGATCTTCAGTGGTGGTTGGGACAGTCACGACTATCTCGAGCGCGGTCACAGCGCCCGGATCAGGAGCGTGGACAAGCCCATGGCCGCCCTCATCCGGGATCTCAAGCAGCGGGGCATGCTTGATGATACCCTCGTAATCTGGACGGGTGAATTCGGCAGGACCCCCGACAACAACAGGCGCGGCGGGGTATACTCGCTGGGGCGGGGACACAATGCAGATGCCATGGGCATGCTCCTGGCGGGAGGGGGCGTGAAGAGAGGAGCAATTGTCGGGGCCACCGATGACCTGGGAGCCGAAGCGGTGGACGTGAAGCACCCTATCCGCGACTTTCACGTAACGCTGCTCCACCTCCTCGGTCTTGACGACAACAAGCTCACCTACTTCCACGCCGGGCGCTACAAGCAGCTCAGCCAGTTTGGAGGGCAGGTTATCACCCAGCTGCTGGCGTAGGTTGGAGGAGCTCTTACCCCAGTTGGGGATTGCGGGCCGACAAGTGTTGAGCGTAAGGTTCCTGAGATAAAAACCCCTATGAAGATTGCCCCCGCCATGTGGACGGCGCTCCTCGCGCTGTCGTTCTGTGCGCATGCTGCGCTGGAGATAACCGAGTTCTCCACGAACAGTGACAATCGGGCTCTGGACGAGGATGGAGAGTCTGTCGACTGGATTGAGCTCCGGAACGTGGGGAACTCACCAATCTCGACACTAGGCTACACCCTGACTGACGACAGGAATGAGCCCGCCAAGTGGCCCCTTCCGGACGTCAGGCTGTCTCCGGGCGGATTCCTTCTTGTCTTCGCCTCGGGAAAGGACCGGAGCAATCCCGGCGCGGAATTGCATGCGGGCTTCTCACTCACCTCTTCCCCGGGCCATCTCGCACTGTTCGAGCCTGACGGAATTACAAGGTCGAGCGCCTTCGACTATCCCCGCCAGTTTTACGGGGTCTCGTTCGGAGCCGGTGGTTACTTCGGCACTCCCACCCCGGGAACACCCAACGGCCCCGTTGATTTCACCGACTTTGTCCGGGATACGAGCTTCAGCGCCGATCGTGGGTTCTACGAAGATCCAATCCGCGTCGAAATCACGACCAGAACGGAGGGTGCGTCAATCTACTATACCACCGATGCCACTGTTCCTTCGCCGGCCAATGGTACGCTCTACACCGGCCCTGTCCTCATAGAGACCACGACCGTGCTCCGGGCGGTGGCTACCAGGCCGGGGCTTGTGAGCAGCAATGTCGATACCCAGACCTATATCTTCCTCGCCGACGTCATCCGGCAGCCGGCCGCCCCGCCCGGTGCGCCGGCCACGTGGGGAGTGGACAACTCGGTCGCCCAGGGCGCCACCAATCTACCGCGCCCGGCAGACTATGAGATGGATCCTGGCATTATCGGACAGTTCGGGGAAGAGGCTGTGCTCGCGGCCCTCCGGAACCACCCGACCATTTCGGTGGTGCTGGAGCCCGAAGACCTGTGGAACGAGAGCCGGGACCCTGCCATCGGGGGCATCTACCCGAATCCCTATGGAGGGACAGGAAACCAGTTCCTCCCCGGGCAGGGCGAGCCCCGGGACTGGGAGCGTCCCGCTTCGGCGGAATTCATAGGCTTCCCGAAGGTGCCGGGCCGGCAGGTCAACTGTGGAATCCGGATTGGCGGGAATTACGCACGGCATCCGAATCGCTACAAGCATCACCTGCGGCTCACCTTCCGCCGGGAGTACGGGCCGGGCAGGCTCAGGGCCCCGCTTTTCTCGCGCACCAGTGTCGATACTTTCGACAACCTCATTCTGCGTGGTGGAAACAGTGAGAGCTGGACCTTCCCGGCATCTGCGGGGAACGGAACGACTACACGGGCCAACGTGCAGTACATCCGTGACCAGTTCTACAAGGACGCCCAGGTTGCGATGGGGCACCTGTCGGCCAACCAGGAGTACTTTCACCTCTACCTCAATGGCCTCTACTGGGGATTCTATACCCTGATCGAACGGATAGACGGCCACTTCCTCTCGCAGCACCTCGGGGGTGAACCGGAGGACTACGATGCCTTCAAGCAAAGCGACACCCTGATTGACGGCGACCGGCGGGCCTGGGACGGGATGTTCCGGGTCTCGCGCGGAAATATGGCGAGTGCACGCAGTTACGAGGTGATCCAGGGCCTGCTCGATATCGACAATTTCATCGATTACGTCCTCTTCAATTTCTGGGCTGGTACCGCCGACTGGCGCAACAACTGGCGGGCGGGCCGGCGTCGTGAGGAGGGAGCGGGGTTCATGTTCTTCATGTGGGACGGGGAGCGGGGACTTGGTGACCGCTGGCCGCGGAATTTCGATTTTAATTCCAGCAGCACCAACCGGGAGTGGCCCGTCCATGCAACCGAACTGCACCACAATCTGAAAGCCAACGAGGAATACCTCATTCGCTTCGCGGACCGGCTCAACAGGCATTTCTTCAATGACGGCGTCCTTTCCCCGGAGAATGCGGCAGCGCTCTACAATGCCCGGGCCGAGGAAATCCGGCCCTCGCTGGTGGCGGAGTCCGCGCGCTGGGGAGACCGTTCCCGGCCCAATGCGCCCTATACCACCCGAAACGAGTGGCAGGACATGCTCGACTTCATGAACGAGGAATTCTTCCCGGGTCGCCTCGCGGTTTTTCTCAACCAGTTGCGGGTCGGCGGGGTGTATCCCATCTCGAGGGCGCCCGTCTTCAGCCAGCACGGAGGACAGGTCCCGGGCGGTTACAACCTGGAACTCTCAAGCACCGCAGGGCAGGTCTACCTCACCACCGATGGCAGTGATCCCCGGCTCGTGGGCGGGGCGATCAGCCCCAGTGCAAGGCCGGCAGGCAATCTGGTGATCGATTCTCCGACCATGGTCCGTGCCCGGGTGCTGAGAAATGGGGAGTGGAGTGCCATCACGGAAGCGACCTTCCTCACGGGGGTTCCCGCTTCCTCCGGCAACCTTGTCATTTCCGAGATCCTCTACAACCCGGAGGGCCCTTCGGAGGACGGTGAGTTCATCGAATTGCTCAATATCTCGGATGAGGAAATCAATCTCGCCGGGGTGCGTTTTGAGGATGGAATCCAGTATGCCTTTGCCGCCGGGGACCGGCTCGCCCCGGGACAACGCCTTGTTCTCACTCCGAATGAATACACCGGCCTGCTGGCCAATGGAGGGGAGCCGCTTTCGCTTCTTGCCTATGATGGCGCGGTCATCCGCAGCTTCCGCTTCGATGACGGTGCCCCATGGGCGGAGAGCGCGGACGGAGATGGGTTTTCCCTCGTGCTCGCCGATCCCGCGAGCAACCCCGACCCCGGCCTTCCGCAGAACTGGCTTCCGAGTTCCGCTCCTGGGGGCACGCCGGCTGGCAGCGATGCGGTAGCTTTTCAACCCGGGATGAATCTCCTGGGCCACGCGCTCGGTCCTCAGCCCTTGGCGGTCGGGGTGGAGGATGAGCAGGTCGTCCTGGAGGTTCGGCGCAGTCTCACCGGCGGTGGAGTGAGTCTAGAAATCGAAACCTCGCGCGACCTCAAGAACTGGACCGGGGGAGAGGCTGTCTTTGCCGGTTTTGAGTCCCACTCCGGCGGGTATGTCACCATGCGGTGGCACCTTCCCCCGGGGGAGGGCTCCGCATATGCCCGGGTCCGGCTCTCGTCCGGACAGCCATAGCCGGGTTGTCCGTGGAGCCAACCTCATGTATCAATGCAGTCAAAATTCATGAATAAGAGCACCCTCCTTGTCCCCGTGGTCCTCGCCCTGTCCGTTCTTCTGGGACGGGCAGCCGATCAACGTCCCAACATCCTCTTCATCATGTCGGATGACCACACCGCGCAGGCGGTGGGGGCTTACGCCACGGTTCTCAAGGACCTGGATCCCACGCCGACTATTGACACCCTCGCGGCCGAGGGCATGACCTTTGAGAATGCCTTCTGTACGAATGCCATTTGTACGCCGAGCCGGGCCTGCATCATCACAGGGCAGTATCCGCACGTGAACGGGGTGTTCGACCTCCGGGGAAACATTCCGCCGGAGAAACAGACCCTGCCCATCCTGTTTCGCGAGGCGGGATATCAAACCGCCATGATCGGGAAGTGGCACCTCAAGAAGGAACCGAATTTCGATTACTACAAGGTGCTCCCGGGTCAGGGAAAGTACTTCGACACCATGTTCCGTATCCAGGGTCCGAGAAAATGGCCCCAGAATACCGTCACCCACGAGGGGCAGCACTCTTCCGACGCCATCACAGACTCCACCCTCGAATGGTTCAGGAACAGGCGTGATCCCGACAAGCCTTTCTTCCTCTGCCACCAGTACAAGGCTCCGCACGACTATTTCGAGAACGCGCCGCGTTACCAATCCTACCTCCGGGACGTGACCATCCCGGAGCCCCCCACGCTCTACGATGTTCCCAGGACCTTTGGCTCCATCGCCACCAGGGGTCACGAGGATGAGCTCATGGCTCACATCGGGACCAGTATCGGCAAGCGCAACCCGCGGCGCTCCTATGCCGTTGACCTGAAGGAGCGCTTTCCGGAAGAGCTGCCCTCTGACTATGACGTGGCGAAGTTGTCCGAACGTGAAACCACCCGCCTCGCCTACCAGGCCTACCTTCGCAAGTACCTCCGCTGCGTGAAGGGCGTCGATGACAACCTCAAACGTCTCTTCGACTATCTCAGGAAGGAGGGACTGTATGACAATACCGTCATCATCTACACCGGGGACCAGGGGTTCTGGCTCGGGGAAAATGACTACCAGGACAAGCGCTGGGCCTATGACCCCTCCATGCGCATGCCCCTCATCGTCCGCTATCCGGGCAGTATCAGGGGAGGCACGCGCAGCGATGCCATCGTGGAGAACGTCGACTTTCCCGCCCTCATGCTGGACTTCGCGGGCATACCGCGTCCCAGCTCCATGCAGGGGCGGTCCTTCAAGGAGGTCTGCGAGACCGGCAGGGAACCTGCAGATTGGAAGAAGGCCGCCTATTACCGCTACTGGATGCACATGGCCCACCATGACAACCCGGGGGAAATGGCCATCCGCACCAAGACTCACAAGTTGATTTACTTCTATGGCGCGGACTACGAGGGCAAGAACCAGACTCCACCGGCCTGGGAACTCTACGACCTTAGCCGCGACCCCTCAGAGCTCAACAACGTCTATGACGATCCAGCTTATGCCCAGGTCCGGGAGGAGCTGAAGGAGAAGTTGGCCCGGTTGCGCAAGGATGTTGGCGACGATGGTTCTCACTATCCTGCCTGTGAAAAGATCGTGCAGGAGTTCTGGGATTACGACGAGGGCGACCGGGAAAAGGCGATTGAGATCTCCCACCGGTTCAAGGCCCTCCGGGAGGCCTCCCTTGGGAGCAGGGAAGGGAAGGCCCCGCCACAGAAGAACTAGGACTGCCGGCCGGTGAATCCCGGGAGGGGGAGAACATTGCGCTCATAATCGGAAAGTTCGTCATGAACCACGGTCCTGTGATCCTCCCGGCGATGGCACTCGCGATGGCGCTTTCTCCCGTGTTGTCCGCCGCGCCGCGCCCCAACGTCATCGTGGTGATGACCGATGACCAGGGCTACGGTGATTTGAGCTGTCATGGAAATCCTGTCCTGAAGACGCCGCACCTCGACAGGATGCACGCGGATTCCGTGCGCTTTACGGACTTTCACGTGAGCCCGTTCTGCACACCGACAAGAGCGGCGCTCATGACCGGCAATCACCCAGGCTCCACGGGCGCCTACCGGACCAGCTCGGGCCGCACGATGATGCATCCGGATGAAAAAACCGTCGCGGACCTCTTCGCGGGTGCGGGCTATGTCACGGGAATGGTCGGCAAGTGGCACCTGGGTGACAATGCGCCGCATCGGCCGCAGGACCGTGGTTTCCAGGATGTCCTCTGGCATCGCTGCGGTGGAATCGGGCAGGCCTCGGATTATTGGGGGAACGATTATTTTGACGATACCTATGAGCGTGCGGGGGTGGGGAACATGCAGGGACGCTTTGAGAAGTTCGAGGGATACTGCACCGATGTCTGGTTCAGGGAGGGACTGCGCTTCGTAGAAAAGAACAGGGAAAAGCCGTTTTTTCTCTACCTTGCCCTGAACGCCCCGCATGGCCCCTACCGGGTGCCTCCGGAATGGGCCCGGCCCTATGAGGACAGGGAGGGGGTCTCGAATGCGAACTTCCTCGGGATGGTGGCCAATATCGATCACAACATGGGTCTCCTGCGCAAGGGGCTTGCCGAGCTCGGGTTGGCAAACAACACGATCCTCATTTTCATGACCGACAATGGAACCTCGGCGGGCGCCGGGTTCGATGGGCTTGATTCCGAGGCGGTGTCGGGCTTCAACGCCGGGATGCGCGGCAGGAAATCGTCGATTTACGATGGCGGTCACCGGGTGCCCTTCTTCATTCACTGGCCCCGGGGTGGGCTGACCGGCGGGCGGGATGTTGAGACGTTGTCCGCGCACATCGATGTCCTGCCGACCCTCGCCGACCTGTGCGGGATCCCGGTGCCGGAGGGGTTTGAGCCCGATGGAATCTCGCTCAAGCCACTGCTGGACGGTTCTGGGGAACCGTGGCCGAGGAAGCATCATGTCGTCCAGTATCATGGGGGAGCCGGCGCAAGAGCCCTGCCCGCGCAACCCTTCGCGCACTCGGTGGTGCTGACGGAGCGCTGGCGCCTCGTGAACCAGGACGGCCAATTCCTCTATGACATCAAGGCGGACCCAGCGCAGCGACAGGATGTTTCCGGAGAGTATCCCGAGGTGGTGAGCCGATTGCGTGCGGCCTACCGGCCGTTCTGGGAACAGGTCTCGGGGCGCATGAGACCGGTGCGCATCGATCTTGGTAATGCAGGCCAGAATCCGACCACCCTTTGCTCGCAGGACTGGCACCTGGAGAAGGGCAACCCTCCCTGGAACTTCCGGACGATCGGGAAACTGCCGAGGGTGACCGGGCCGTGGATGGTCGAGGTCCGGCAGGCCGGTCGCTACGCCTTTACCCTGCGGCAGTGGCCGTCTGCCGCGGAGAAACCCCTCGTGGCGGTGCGGGCGAGGGTGGTGATCGCGGGAAAGGAACAGGAGATGACCGTTGCTCCTGGTTCAAGCAAGGCCAGGATGGAGCTGAACCTCCCGGCCGGGCCCTCGGAGTTGTGGACGTATCTCCATGACGAGGCGGGGAGGGCCGGCGGGGCCTATTTTACGGAGGTGGAACTCCTCGGGAATCAGGGGGTTGCCCCGGCGGGGACAGGCGGGGGGCCGCAGCATGAGTCCCAGCGGGAGGAGGGTTCAGCCCTCTCTCCCCGCTGCCCATGAATTCGCTCAACGAGCGCCATGTGGTGCGCTCCTCCCGACGGCGAGCTGTTGAGGAGCCATATCCTGACAAGCATTAACGACCGTTAAAAACAGAGTCCATTTACACCTCTTTGACTTAAAGTCTCATGATCATTCATACATTCTCATAGTGAGTCATCCTCGGAGGCGCATCACCTCAACGTGTCTCTCCCGTCCCTCAGTCCCGATCTCTGAACAAATAGGTCAGACAACCCATGAGATCATGAAACCTCATGAACGAGTATTATACCTTATGGAGACGGGAGAAATCCGCACTAAGCATCCTGGAGATATCCAAGGCAACCATCTACCGCTGGCGCCTTGAGGGGAAGATTCGGAGTCGCAAGGTCGGAGGCGCTCGCTACTACGACGTCGGTGAATTCCTCAAACAACTCGAGGAGGGAGAATGAAGGCAATGGCAGAGACAAGAGGACTGATCACCAAAACAGAAGAGGAACATAAATAATTTCCAACATATGCCGTAAGGATTGTCCTTGCAGCATATGTTTATTCCCGATCATTTCACGATTACGGCATTTGCTATGTAAACCCAATCGAAGCCGTCTCTAGGTCTACAATTACCTCGAAAACGAATACGCTGACCTTTTTTCAAGGCAATCGCCTTTTTCATGTCGATCAAGGTAACTTGGACGCTCCAACCAAAGAAAGCCCCACTCGCAGGCTCCAAGCTAATCCTATCCGCACTAATTTCGCGAATCGTTCCAATTACCTCAACAACCTTGTCCTTATATCTCTGATTTGCGGCAATTACATTGTCATCGTATGCCCCAGAAAGATCTTCGGCAGAAACCTTGATGATTTTGCCCTTGGGCACTCCTACCTTTGCTGGTTCCGGTCCTTGCGGTGAAGACTTTGCTTTAAGCGTTAAGTTAATAAGAAACACAAGATCCGGATTTGAGAGGTTGCTGAGGGGCACCTTCGCCGTATTTCCTGTGACTGTTTTCAGGGTCGCTTGGTTGTGGGTGAGTGAGATCAGTTTCGCTTCTACTTTGCTTCCAGTGCTGGAGGTCCAAGTTCGCAACTGAGACGTGATTTCCTCCGCGACCGCGCTAGATGTCGCGATGACAAGAAGTAGAAACAGTGATTTCATCACCCTAGGTATGAGGCGCTCCATATTGTGTCATTAAAATAATGATACTTTCAGCGAGGCAAACCCAGAGTTCTTGAACAGCGCGTCCTGGGCGATCGCTTCAATCAAATCCCAGTCCCTCGCTGGCGTCTCCGGTGTTCTCCTCGATCTGGTTGAGCTTCTGAAGGGCGGCGAGTCCGCCGAGCATAGCAGCATTTCGCGCAAGGTTTGAGCCGCCAGGACCTGCAGCACCTGTGGTCGGTTGACCCGAGGCAATCTGATTGAGAATGATTGTCTGGAGTCCCGTCTGAAGGCTCCTATCAAAAAATGCCAACTTGTAGAGCTCTTCTCCAATCGCGCGCTCCTCTGGATCTAGATCCTCGCAGACAGCGGGAAACTCCCACATATTTTCAACCAAATCGCAAATATCCTCGTACGACAGATCAAGCAGGCTCCCGATTGCACCAGTTGATGCCCCAGTTTTTTCGTAGAGACGAAGTAAGCGATCCCTGTGTGCTTTCTTTCTCGTCTCTTCTTCTACCTGTGAAAGCGGGCGGGGATTTGGCAGATGCTTTTGTCCGATAAGACCAGAGTGAGCTGTGATGGTAGGGTGATTAGTCGGATACTTAGAGGCGAAGGTTCGCGCTGCTTCCTCAAATGTTTCCGCTTCGACTTTCTCACTTGGTGATCCCTTCACGGGAAACCCATCTGGTCCGCGATAGATGCATTTAAAGGTCTTCATTATTGGGTAACAGGATGGGTAGATGGCACCAGCGAGGCAAACCCAGAGTTGGTCCATACAGCACCCCGCTCCACAGACTTAGGGTGCTAAAATAGGAGGCATGAAACCCCACAAATTGAACCAGGAGACGATTGAGGTGTTGTGCCGGGAGCTTCGTCTGGGACTTCCCAAGCACGAGGCGTGTCCGCTTGTCGGAATCAACCGCCGGACTCTCCAGAGGTGGAGGAAGCGCTTCACTTGGGTAAATGATGCGGTCGTCAGAGCAGAAGAGGACGGTCGTGAAAAGCGCGAGTATCGCTTCTGGTTACGTCACCACAACCGAGGCAGGCGGTTCTGGAAGGGTTGGGATCCCAACAAGACTCCGAAGTATCGCGCGCCAGGTTTCCGGGAGCAGTTCAGGAGAATTCACGGGGTGCCCTTTACGACACTCGTCAGTAAGCTCCGGGGCGCCTGAAAGCTCTCACGTTCGGTTCAGGGCGGTGCAAGGCGCCAATCCAAGTGTGCGTGCGCGTTATGAGCGCGACAGATCACGAGCAGATCTGGCAACAAAGTGGCAACTGCCTGCGAATGCTCAGGACGTGCAGGACACCCGACGGTTTCAGAGACCGTTAAACCACTTAAAAAGACATTACGACAGGGGGGGCGGGCGTCCCAAGATCCTGACTGTCCCGTTACCGAACCGGTCGACCTTCCTCCTCAAAAAATGTCCTAAAGGTTGCCAGACTGACCCTTCAAGTTTCGAAGGTCAGAGTGACTAATCAATCGAATAATCGCCTGGGATGGTGTTGACCGTTCCGCAGTGGGGGCAATGGGAATGAGATTCCCCAAACTCCTGCCGAGCAGCGAAACCCCTATTGCAACGCCAACAGAGAAACGTCTCCTTTAGGTTTTTTAACTTCAAGCCGTAACCTAGATAGCAGGCTACCAAGATCAGTAAAATGAGTAATGTCGCCGCCGAACCACCAGCAACGACGAGGAACATTACATCATCACGGCTAGCCATCCCGAATTTCAGCAAGATAAAGAGGGGAAAATGAAAGAAGCAAGTAGGATAGAAAATCATGGGTAGAATAGCCGCCCTGATCTCTCCACGCTGAGAAGCATAATAAGCACGTCGACTAGGAGGTCTGTTGCGGATTTCGTTCCGCTCCCTCTCCTGTTCTGCCTCTTCTGCCTCTTCTGCATTCCTTTTGCGGATTGCGGCTAGCCTGTTTTCCTCCTGCTTTCGCTTTTTATTTTCTATCTCTAGTTCCTCCTTTGCTTTCCGTTCTTTCTCCTTTTCTATGACCCTTCTTTTTTCCTCCTCCATCTGTCTTCTCTGCGCCGCAGTGATGAGAACCGGGGAAATATCCCTTGCCGGCTCTCCGATTGCCTCAATTGCCTCCAGAATCTTCTGTGCAGCAAAC
>PBLI01000079.1 GCA_002721695.1 Roseibacillus sp.
CTCCTGCCGAGGACTCCGCTCCTGCCGAGGAAGCGACTCCCGCCGAGGAAGCGACTCCCGCCGAGGAAGCGACTCCCGCCGAGGAAGCGACTCCCGCCGAGGAAGCGACTCCCGCCGAGTCCGCGCCTGAGTCTGCTGCGGCCGAAACGCCAGCCGTGGAGCCTGCCCCTGCTGCGCCCGCGCAAGCCACCCCCGGGCCAGGTCGCCGACGCCCCGATTCTGGCTTTGGTGGTCCCCCTCCGGCTACCGACGAGGATGGGCAGGAGTTGACCGAAAAGGTNGTCTTCATCAACCGCTGCGCCAAGGTCGTCAAGGGTGGACGCCGTTTNAGTTTNTCTGCGCTGGTGGTGGCTGGTNACCGCGCCGGAAAGGTNGGCTATGGGTTTGGAAAGGCAAACGAGGTGGCAGAGTGCATCCGNAAGGCCGGTGATAANTCCANGCGTAACCTGCAGNCNATGACTCTTGCGGATCATACAATACCGCACGAAATTTATGCGGAGTTTGGAGGNGGNAAGGTGCTGCTGAAGCCNGCCTCGCCCGGAACNGGTATCATTGCCGGCGGTGGCGTGCGTGCGGTTTGCGAGGCAGTGGGCATCAGGGATGTTCTTGGCAAGTCGCTTGGCTCCAACAATCACGCAAATGTGGTCAAGGCCACCCTCAAGGCTCTCTCNCTCCTTCGCAATCGTGACGAAGTCATGAGCCTCCGGGGCAAGAAGAAGGAGAAAGCCATCTAACAAAATACCTTTGAGACAGCATGAATCTTCACGACTTGAAACCGAACCCCGGCGCGAAGCACCGCCGGAAGCGCCTAGGGTCCGGCGAGAGCTCCGGCCTGGGAAAGACCTCGGGCCGAGGGCATAAAGGACAGAAGTCCCGGTCTGGAGNGGGCGTGCGGCCTGGATTCGAGGGCGGGCAGATGCCGCTCCATCGCCGGCTNCCCAAGAAGGGATTCAGCAACGTGCAGTTCCGCGACAAGATCGCCATTGTGAACCTGTCCCAGCTCAACGAGAAGTTTGAGGAGGGNGCTACCGTGAACGAGAAGTCCCTTCGGGAGACTGGCCTCGTCNAGGGTCGGTGCGATGCCATCAAGGTGCTCGGCCACGGCGATCTCGACCGTAAGTTGACGGTTGTAGTCGATGCNGCCAGCGCTTCTGCNNGATCCAAGATAGAGACGGCCGGGGGNTCGGTCGAAACCGGTGTCTGACATNATTCCATTGGACGCAGCCCGAACTTATGCCCGGNTGCTGCTGAACGAACACCAACTTCGAACCATCTGGTAAGAAATGATCTCGGCCTTTGCGAACATCTGGAAAGTACCCGAACTCCGGGACCGCATCCTGTTTACCCTCGTCATGGTGGTGATTGTTCGCCTNGGCGTGGCAATCACTCTTCCGGGGGTNGATGCCAGTGTCATCGATAGATGGTTGGAATGGCGGGTTGANAANGATGAAGGCGGCAATGCNATCGGAGTNCTTCTCAACGTGTTCTCCGGAGGAGCCTTGCAGCAGTGTGGTATCTTCGCGCTGGGAATNATGCCCTACATCTCGGCGTCCATCATGATGCAGCTGATGTCGGCGGTAGTGCCGAAACTTGCGAAGCTGCGCNGGGAAGAGGGNGGNCAGCAGAAGATCAATCAGTATACCCGCTNCATCACGATTGTGATNTCGGTGGTTCAGGGGTTCCTGCTGGCCCAGACTCTCCAGAATCCGGCATCAATTCCNTATATGGAGGGAATTGATCTCGTGGGAGGCGATCTTGTTCCCGAGGGAGGNTTNGGCTTCACCATGCTCACGGTGCTTACGATCCTTTCTGGCACGATGCTTTTGATGTGGATCGGCGATCAGATTACCGAGCGTGGAATCGGAAACGGTATCTCCCTCATCATCTCGGTGAACATCATCGCGGCTTTGCCGGGTGCCCTCGTGCAGGCCTTTAATACCTACGTTCGAAGNGCGGAGGCCAACCCCTTCAAGCCCATGGTCCTCGTGGGACTCTTCGCCCTTCTGCTCGTGGTGATCGCGGCGGTCATCGCCATTACGCAGGCCCAGCGGCGCATTGCCATCCAGTATGCCAAGCGGGTGCGGGGCAAGCAACTGACTGGCCAGCAGACCCANTACCTTCCGCTCAAGGTCAACTACTCGGGTGTGATGCCCATCATCTTCGCGAGTGCGATCCTTTCTCTTCCAACCATGCTCCTGAGTTCCATCCCGGCTNTGAGTGACAAGGTGTGGGTGGCCTGGCTGAATGACACCCTCAATCCCCCGAGCATCTGGTATTTCGTTATCTCGGGAGCGATGATCTTCTTCTTCAGTTACTTCTGGGTGGCGACCATGTTCCAGCCCAGCGAAATCGCCGAGAACCTGAAACGCAGCGGGGGCTATGTTCCCGGTGTACGACCGGGCAAGCCTACCGCGGAGTTTCTCGACTTTACCATGACGCGCCTGACCTTCGCGGGAGCGCTTTTCCTGACCCTCGTCTACATCCTGCCGATGCTGCTGACAATCACGCTGGATCTGAACTTCGTGGTGACCAGTTTCTTCGGGGGAACGAGTCTGCTTATTCTGGTGGGAGTTCTATTGGATATCCTGCGACAAACGGAGACCCACCTCCTCCAGCGCCACTACGACGGGTTNCTGCGCAAAGGTAAGATTCGGGGACGAGGGGGACGCGTGCAGGGCACGGGATCGGCTGCAACTAGCAGTGCGCTGGTTTATCTNTGGGCCTTCGCGGCGGTTTTGATTCTCCTGGCGATCGTGGCCTGGATCATCAATAAATGATCTTGTCCCGTTCTGGTGGATGTTCCCGCGATCGTCCTGCTCGGCCCNCCGGCCTCGGGNAAGGGCACGCAGGGGCGTCTCCTCGCTGAGNACNGGAACCTCTCGTATTTCAGTACAGGCAGGCANCTGCGGCTGGAATTAAGGGCTCAATCGCCGATTGGCAGGNCGGCTGAGCCCTATCTGCAGGCTGGGCACTATNTTCCCGACAGGCTGGTGCTTTCCCTCGCAATGGGCTGGATCGAAAGGGCAGAGGGAGGCTGCGTGCTCGATGGGTTTCCCCGTACCGTTCCGCAGGCGGAGGAACTGGACCGCTTTCTAGGAGCCGGGTGTATGAGCCTGCGGGCAGTCCTGCTTGAGGCTCCCGCCGAGGAGCTGGAACGTCGGGTGTCGGATCGGCGGGAATGCACGGTTTGCTCCTGGACCGGAACGAGGCTTCTGGCCGCGGATGGCGGGGGCCACTGCCCGACTTGTGGCGGGGAGCTGGGTCAGCGGCATGACGACGACCTGGAGAACTTCAGGCAGCGCCGCCAGGCTTTTGAAGAGTTGACCTTGCCCGTGGCCGCTTATTACGAACAATCTGACCGTCTTCTCCGGGTTTGCGGAACCGGATCCCCGGAAGAAGTGTTCCGCAGGGTGCAACTCCAGCTCACTTGAACTATGGCCAAACGTCTCAAGATCCCAATCAAGAGTGAAGCTGAGATCCGCAAGATGCGGATGGCGGGNGAGGTAGCCAGTGATGTCCTTCAGCAAACCGCCAGATTCATCCAGCCCGGAAGGACAACGGCGGAGATCGACGGCTACGCGGCGGAACTCATCGCCGAGCGGGGAGGCATTCCCACCTTCCTTGGATATCGAGATTTTCCCGCCAACATGTGCATTTCGATCAATGAGGAAGTGGTTCATGGGATCGGGGGAGCGCGCCGGGTACAGCCCGGGGATCTNGTCAGCATTGATATCGGNGTCACCCTCAACGGATGGATTGGTGACAATGCAGTGACTGTCCCGGTTGGGACGATTTCGGAAGAGGACCGCCGACTGCTTGCAGCCACGGAGCAGAGCCTCTTTGAGGCGATTGATCATGCCCGGGATGGCGTCCTGCTCGCCGATCTCTGNGGGAGTGTGGAGGACTATGTTACTCGCTACGGATTTACGGTAGTACGGAAGCTGGTGGGACACGGAGTCGGACGAAACCTGCACGAGAAGCCCGAGGTGCCGAACTACCGTCCGGAGGGAAAATCCCCGCGGCTCAAGGCGGGAATGATTCTTGCCATTGAGCCGATGGTGAATGCCGGGGTTGGCGACGTGGATTTTCTTGATGACGGATGGACGGTCGTGACCGCCGATCGCCGGTCCTCCGCCCATTTTGAGCATACGGTGCTGGTGACCAGCGGGGATCCCGAGATCCTCACCTGGCGACCGCGCACCGCCTTGCCTGANCAGCTTGGGGTAACACTTTGATCATGCTCCCGGGAGTTGCTGGCGATTAGGTGAGTGCCTGCAGGGACGTGATGGAAGTAAAACCCCTGGTGAATAACCATAATGGTGCCTCGTCAGGGGGTTGGNAGTAGAGCACAGGTCCGGGAAGAAATATTCCAGGACCGGTTCGCCTCTCTGTGAAAAAGCGGTTGCGGAAGGGTATATTCCTGACAGGAAGGAGCTGGGCGAATGCAGGTAGCAGGGGATTGCTCCCGCGAGGTTATTCAAGAGCCATGATCCAGGCCGACAGGTCNGCAATATCCTGGGGGCTCAGAGTATAGGCGAAACTGGAGGGCATACCGGANTGTTTGGCGTCGGACCGTTTTACGATCTCCCCAGCCTGCACCACGACGAGCTCCCCATTGGGAAGATAGATTTTGATGNCCTGCTCCGTTTCTTCCTGNATCATGCCGAAAAGCTCACGGCCATCCTTCAGCCTGAGGCTGGTCTGCTGGAAGCCCTCCACAATATAGGCATCAGGTTCCAGAATGGACTTGATGACGTAGGAAAGGTCCTGNCGCTTGTAGATCCCCACGAGATCAGGTCCGAGAACTACTCCTCTGCCCTGGACCTGGTGGCAGGCAAAGCAGGTNCCACGTCCGAAGAAGAGCTCTTTGCCGTGGGCGGGGTTTGCCTTCGGCATGGCATTGGTGGCGGACGCGATATTGGTTTTCCGCAGGCCTGTCTTGGTCAGGAAGACCTGATACATGGATTCTCCCCCTGCTCCGCCTTGCTTGTTTCCGCCCAGTGTTATCTTGCCGGCGGGGACGGTTCGACGATAGACCGGAAACGATTCTCCGTTGCTCATGCGGACAGCCATGGAAGTCTTTTGCATGCCGTCCACCAGTGCCTCCGGGGGCTTGCTACGTCCGTCATAGGCCAGGTAGAGGGTAGCCGGCAGATTGATTTCAAAGTGGAGGAACTCTGNCTCCGTATTGCCCTTGTCGTCGTTGTGCGTACGGATGTGTGTGGCGCCTGCGAGAGCNTCGGGGATTCCGGTAAAGGTGTAGTTGCGATCTGCATAGACGAGGGTTCCCCGCTGCAGGTTCTCAAGTTGTGGGCGGTAGGTCCCGGCAGAACCCTTGCCGCGGATACCCCGTACAAAGAGGCGATCCTTCCATTCGGTGGCACTNATCCTGTGCAGCAGGAGGATCTCGATTTCGGAGAGGCGACGTGACTCCTTGAATATGGCGGCCTTGAGCGTGGCACTTTGAGATACCCTGAGCTTTCCCTCCACCTGCGTAGATTTGGGTGAGGGGTCCGTGCCATCGAGGGTGTAGCGGATGGTNCCGGGTGTCGTAGAGGAAAACCGGACAAGNGTCGACTGGCGGAAATGCTCCTCATCGGCNGACAGGGNCAGGCTCTTNGAGGGATTACCGGCGCCGGCCACATTGCCTCCAAGGAATTCATCNGCTCTCNTCTGTAGTTCGCGGTCTCCTTCCTCCATGAGGCCCAGCGCGGCCATGCGGCGGATCCCGGGTCGNCCGTCCTCGAGGAGNGTCCGGCGCCTGTCCCCAGGCAGTTGACGGCGCATGACCTGCCAGGCCGTGTAGTAGGTCACCCGGTCGGTTTCATGGGCCACGGCATCGAGAATCGCAGCGGTGTTGCTNCCCCACCCGATACGGTCGAGCGATCCCATGGCNGCCAACCGGATGCGAGGTTCCTGATCAGTGAGTAACCTGATGAGAAGTGGGNTCGCNCCAGTGACCCCGTTCTCACCGAGGATGCGCGTGGCCTGAACGCGGACGTTTACCCTGTAATTTTCAGGCAGGGAGCGGCTGGCCNTGCTCGNGGCCTGCCATTGACCACCGGCAAATGCTTCTACCTGTTCGTGGTCCTGCCCCCGGGCCTTGTCGATGTGGCCGATTGCCCACATCGCCCAGGTCGCTTGGGTCTCGCTGAGCTGTCCGGCCAGGATGGCCGCCACGAGGTCATTGCGCACGGTNTCGCCCCGTCGGATGAGCTCATCCTGGGCATGAACCCGCCANACGTGCAGGTTGGAACCNAGGTCTTCAACCAGTTCCTTTAGATTCCAGGTACGAANGTCCCNTGCTCGCTTGGGCGTATCCCAGGTTGCCCGGGGAATCAGTGGAGATTCCTTGTGTATCAGGCGGAATACCCGTCCNTGGTACTTGGCATTCTCCTCGGCAGTCCATTTTTCCTNAGGGACATATTCCGTGCCGTAGACCGATCCCCAGCCGGCGATGTAGAGAGCGCCATCAGGTCCGACCTCGATATCCGTCGGACGGAAAAGCGAGCGTCCCTTGGCTCCCTTGTAACCCAGGTCACCTCCACGGGTGGCGCCACCATCAACAATCTTGCGCTTGGTTTCGGCCGGCACCTGCAATGCGCCAGCCCATCTGGNTTTGTATAGAAAGATGCAGTTGTTGGTCCAGTCGGCGATCAGGTAGCGATTACGGTACTGTTCCGGAAAATGGTCTGAACTGTAGAAGGCCACACCCGTNCCCGAACCGCTCACGCTTGGGAAGAGGTCCGAGGAGGGGGCTACGGCGATGTGCTTGCCCATCCAGTCGAATTTCCACGGGTGCCGCATTGAGTAGTGGCCGTGGCGGATGGGCATGAAGATTCGCTCGCCTGGCTGACCAGGGTCGTTGTCGGTTGCTAGCCAGTTGAAGCCGCTGTCCATGCACATGTCCCAGGGGTTACGCATTCCGCGGGCGAACAGCTCAAGGCCGTGTCCACCGGGACGGCATCGGAAGATACCACCCTCCATTTCCCGCTTGTTCAAGGGGTGGTAGCTTTTCGGGTAGGTGTCCTTGGTGTAGACCTTGGTCAGGGGGTATTGCGTCTTGTCATCGGACTGGATGCCCTGCAGGTCGCGGATTGGCTTCGGAGCATTCGGCTTTACCCAGGTATTGCCCAGGGTGAAATAAAGCCAGCCATCGGGTCCCCAGTTCAATCCGTGCACGCTGTGTCGCAGGTTGTTCAGACCCGTGTAGATGACCTGGTATTCGTCGGCGATGTCATCCCCGTTNGTATCACGGAGGACGGTGAGTTCAGGGGCGTTGGCTACCCACAGCTCATTGCCCTTCCANGCCATNGCCTGGACGCAGTTCAGACCCTCCGCGAAAGTCTTCACCGTCTCGGCGACCCCATCGTTGTCATCATCGATCAGGATCTTGATATAGTCCGTTGGAGAGTCCTCCTTCGGAGAGCGGTATTGCGGGCCTGCCCCGACGTAGAGTCGTCCNCTGTGGTCAAAACACAGGGAGGAAGGATTGATGATGTGGGGCTCCTTGACGAAAAAGTTGATCGCGAAGCCATCCTCCACAGGCGGCAGCGCGTCCTTGTCGACTTCCGCAAGCCCGGGGGTGGCCATTAACAGGGCAAGGAGGGTGGGGAAGGGATTGCGGGCAGGAGTCATTTCTGGTCGGAGCTGAGAATTCTCTTCGGTCTAGGAATCAGGGTAAAACACGTCGGCGTCATCGATATCAGGAATTCCAACCACCAGGATACGCATCTTGCCCGTCGCCCCATGAATGACGCCGGGTGGGATGTGAATCATCGTCCCGGGGCGGACGGTTTGCTCCTCTCCATCAAGAAATACAGCCCCCCCTCCCTCGAGCACGTAGTAGAGCTCGGTCGTGCGCTTGTGATAGTGGAGCCTGGCCCCATCGATATCCACGGCATGGGCCCAGGCNGCNACGTCCTTGTCGCCTTTGCTCAGGAGGCGGTGGCGGAACCCGCAGGCACTCTCTTCGCGTGGCGCTTCGTCCTCATGGCGGATTATGAGATTCCCTGGAATGGAGGGCNCGNGGTCATCAGCCATGNGGACATTGGATGCCGCAGGACACAANTCGTCGACTCCGAAATCCCNGGAGAGNGTGGTCCGGTGGGGTGACTTAGTCCGGCNGTTAGCGGCGGATGGTGGCGAGCCGATACTTCATGACNGCTTCCGTTATGGNGGTCGCGAGAGTGCGCTGGTAGGTCCAGTCGGCAATGAGACGTGCCTCGTAGGAGTGGCTCATGAAACCGCCCTCCAGAAGAATGGCAGGATGCTTCACCCCGGTCAGCACGCTGAAGCGCGCGCGTCGGATACCACGGTCGGACCGCCCGGTCTTGAGTAGACAGGTGCTGTGGACGGCAGTTGCCAGGGCGATATTGGCGGAATCCTGGCTGTTGCCCTTGCGAAACTGAAAGTCGTCCTCGCGGACTCCGCGTCCGTAGTGGGCGACCCCGGCCGGGGAGAGCGTAAAGGTTTCAATTCCTTCCGCTCTTCCACGACCTCCGGAATTGAAGTGAATGCTGATAAAGATCGCATTCTGGTAGCGGTTGGCGAGGTTGACCCGCTCGGTGAGGGAGAGCGCGCGATCGGAATTTCGGGTCATGACAACCTTGAAGCGGCGGGTTTCGAGTTGCTGCTTGACCAGACGGGCGACCGCGAGGTTGTAGNTTTTCTCGAACCCGTGGCGATTGACCGCTCCCGGATCATTGCCGCCATGACCGGGATCAATGATGACCGTATCAAACGGGGTAGACGTCCCGATGTATGAGGGCCGGAGAACAGGGTCGACCAGCTTGCTGAGATCGATTCGTGAAACAAGGTAGCGCCCCTGGAGCGGCAGGACCTTGAAGCTGAAAACGAANTTCACGTTGTTCATGAAGACTTCCTGCCCCCCGATGGTGAACCTGATCTTGACTGCCCGGTTTTCCAGNTCAAGGAACCGCCCGTTGACTTTCATGGATTGGAAGCGGTAGAACTCCTTGATGCTGCGGACGGTGACGTAGTCGTGTCCGTTGTGCCGCACTGTTTCCCAACCCTTTGCCGCTCCGCTTGCCGGNAGGGCNCAGAGAAACAGTCCCACCANGGGAAGGAGGGCTGTTTTGCGTGGGGATAAGGAAAGCAAACTCATCGACGNGGNNTGACCGCTTGTAAATGAAGGCCGCTGGGGGCCTCAAGGAGGGAGGCCGGGGGGGGGGCGAAGGTTGCCCCGAAACGGGCGCTCTCGCAATTAGAAAGCAGCTTGCCGGAGAAAGCTGCTGGACAGTGGAGGCAGGTGTTCCTAGGCCTCAGNCCAAGGTGGAACCGGAAGTTGCAGGAAACTATCGAGCTCAGTGGGGNGAAGGGCCTGTATGGTGGCGGGGATGGCTCTATTATGTTGATATCGAGGGGTGCCGTGTAGTTGCCTACGACCCCCGGTCAGGNGAAGAAAAGTGGTGGGAGATTGGTGAGCGGGTGGGAACCGTGGTGCCTCGCGAGGGCGGGGGACTTATGATTGCAGGAGATTCGGGATTTGGCTTTCTNGACCTTGAGAGCGGATTGGTAACCCCGCTGGGGGATCCTGAAGAGGGTCAGCCTGGTAANCGATTCAATGATGGCAAGTGCTCGCCGGATGGCCGCTTCTTCGCGGGGTCGATCAGTCTGGAGAAGCGCGTGGGAGAGGCCTCGCTCTATCGACTCGATTCCGATGGAACGGTAAGCCGCGTGTTCGGAGGCGTAACCAATTCGAACGGGCTGGCCTGGACTGCCGATGGCGAGACCCTGTTCTACATCGACACCCCACGGTTGGCCGTGCTGGCCTTTGACTACGAAGCCGGGAGNGGAGNACTGCGNAACCGGCGGACGGCATTTTCGACNAGGGATCGCGTGCCCGGTGTGCCGGATGGGATGGCCATCGACAGCGAGGGCAGGCTGTGGATCGCCTTTTGTCATGGCAGCTGCGTGGTTTGCTTTGACCAGAAAGGTNTAGAACAGGGCCGTATCNATTTCCCGTGCCGGGAAGTGACCGCGCCGGCTTTTGGCGGGGGACGGCTCGGTGATCTCTACGTGACTACCGGCCAGCCTCGGGATGATGCCGAGAGCGATGCNGGTCGTCTGTTCGTGGTGCGCGGGGTGGGGGCCTGCGGACTGCCCCCACACGCCTTCATTGACCGGAGGGCCTTGGAAGAGCCAGCTGGAGGTCCATGAGAATGGGGCGGTGATCGGATGCGACCCGTTCATCGTGGACCCGGGTGAGAGCAGGAACCCGGTAAGAAACNCCGCGGGTTGCGAAGTAGTCGATTTCTATCCTGGGGGCGGGNGACGGGAAGGTCTTCCCATTTCCTTCCTTTCCAAGAATGGTGAAGCCGGCATCCGTGAGNCGCGCGAGGGANTCCGCTCCCGGTGTGGCGTTGAAGTCCCCGGCGAGCACGATGGGATTCTTGCGGTCTGCAAGCCCCTTTATGAGGCCGTTGACCTGGGCGAGGCGAAAGCGCTCGTCGGTCCAGTCATTGTGGATACTNACGAAAGAGAGGAGAGGCGCGGACTGGGCAGGACGCACGATGACCTCAAGGGCGCAACGAGGTTCAGCGCCAGGTGCCAGCTGATGGCGGGTTACTTCCACGACCGGGAGGCGGGAGAGTACCGCCAGTCCGTAGTGCCCGCCTTGGAATTCCATGAATTCTCCGAAGCGGTGATGCATCCCGAGAAGTTTGCCAAGGGTGGCAGCCTGGTCGACTTTCCCGGAGCGGGTGCAGGTCCGGTCGATCTCCTGAAGGGCCACGAGATCCGGTTCGAGCCTCTTGAGCACCGCGGCCACTCGCTGGAGGTCCACCTTGTTATCCATTCCACGGCCGTGTTTGATATTATAGGCAACCAGGCGGAGGGTAGGGNGTTGGTTTTCTTCGGAAGCGGCAAGGAAATGCGAGCCGTTCAGGAAGGCGCAGACGAGAATTAAGGCGTGAATGGCTCCCTGTGGCCGAGCTCGTGCAGTCATTTCTTATCTTCTCCCTTCTCCTTGGTTGCCGGGAACTGCGCTTGATCCACAGGATTTCCGTTAAGGGGAGCGTCAAAGGGCGCAGGATCGAGGGCTGGTTCGGCTGTGAATCCAGAAACCGTCCCCCGAGTCGGTGCGGGTTGCTCGACTGCGGGAGCCGGGAGCGCCGCGTTTAGATCACCGAGGCGAATGGGATTACCTGACCTTCCTTGTTCATCCACGCGTCGTTNAGGAAGAATGGTGCGGTCTCCAGTCTGGGAGGATCCTACCAGCCGGACGGGCGGGGTGTCGGTCAGGTCGGGGGTNTGCNTTCTGGCCGGGTTAGACGGGTCCCGGGGTGCCGGATACTCGGTCTGGGGGGCAGTCCAGTGGGTTTCCAACGGAGATGAGTCCGGACCGCCGGGCCTTCTTTCCGGGCCGGGAGGAGCTTTCATCGGNGAGGATGATAATTGAGGATTGGCGTGCCGTGGGTGGCCGGATTGACTCTTTTTCGGCAAGTTGAAAAGGCTTGATGGTGATTCNCCGTCCTTCCCTTTCCGGGAATTCTGATGGGAATTNGTNTCCATCCCACCACTTCTNGTGGTTTCCGGAACNTGTCTCCTGCGTGAGGATGGTCTCGGCTCTGTNTCTTCANCCAGAAGGAGNAGCTGTTCGGGCCCGGAGGANGTGGCGTCTCCAGCAAGGCTCTCCAAGGCGAAATCNGGGAGCAATTGCTCCTTTTTGNANGAGAGGGGGCGCCTGAAGGTGAGGGCGGCCGCGGAGGAGGCGAATACGGGGAGCTGCCAGNTTTTNACTGTCTCGCTCTCTCCGGGGNCCAGGGTTGGNTGGGCGCAGGCTGGGCANCTGACAGTCTCTCCCGCCATCTCTGGTTCGCAGGAGAGTTTTTGTCCGCAGTGGCCNCAGGAGAATTTGAGCAACTGGTCGAAGGAGGGGAGCGGCGGGGAGTGTGCGCGTTTTCCGGGCACGACATTGTCCTGGCCACAGTTGGGGCAATCAAAGTGCCTGCCGGTGGTGCCTGCTTCACTTGANAGCTGCTGTTTACAGTCNGGACAGGAGAANGTGATGAGAGGAATCTCCCGGGTGGGGGCGTTCATGGACGGGCAGGCGNGGTTGGGCAGGGTGAGATNCCGGGAAGTCCCGAGTTGGGTTCAAGGACTCCGNATGCAGGCGAGGTCAACTCGTCGGNNATCATGTATCAACGCGGCAGGATACTAACAGAATATTCACATTGTTTCGCTTTTCCTAATCATAGGGCGAAATGGCCAGCCTCATGCGGAGAGGAGGCTAGCAGGTAACCGGTTNCCTNAAATTGAACGCCGCATCCTGCCTTGNCGATNTAACCGAAGTCATAGGCGTCCATGTCAAAAATCACGTGGACATCCTCGGGAAGAGTCATGGCGTTGAGAACCGATTTTACGTGATTGGAAAGGAGGCGGGGATTGGAGCACTTGAGCAGGAGCTGAAAGCGGAAGAGTCCGTGGGCCCTCGGGGTTGGGGCCGGGTTCGGG
The DNA here is from genome assembly GCA_002721695.1 of Roseibacillus sp. Classification (GTDB taxonomy): domain Bacteria; phylum Verrucomicrobiota; class Verrucomicrobiia; order Verrucomicrobiales; family Akkermansiaceae; genus Roseibacillus_B. The sequence continues at coordinate 12,478 of PBLI01000079.1, forward strand.
AGCCCGAGTTCGATGCCGGGCGGAAGGTTCTGGGAGAGACGTTGGTGGAGATTCTGGAGCGTGAACTCAGCCAGGCGCTCGTGGCCGCCCTTGCTGGTGAGCAGGGCAGCGTGCGTGAAGGGTGGGAAATCGAACTGGTGCCGGAATTCGAATTCCTGGTCCGCGAAGCCNTCGTAGTCGTGATGCCGGGCAAACTGAATGGANGGGGAGTGGGGGGTAAAGGTCTGGATGACAACCTCTCCTTCCATTTCTCCACGNCCGGAGCGTCCGGCGACCTGGGTGAGGAGTTGGAAAGTTCGTTCTCCAGCACGAAAATCTGGAGCATGCAGGGAGAGATCAGCATTCAGAATACCGGCCAGCGTCACGTTGGGAAAGTCGAGGCCCTTGGCTATCATCTGCGTGCCCAGGAGGATGTCGATCCGGCGAGCGCGGAAGTCGCGCAGGATATCACGAACCGCGTTTTTCCTCCGGGCGGTGTCGGCATCGAGNCGGGCAAGCCTGGACTGTGGGAAGACCTTGCGAAGAACCTCCTCCACTTTCTGAGTNCCGTAGCCCTGGAGCAGAATGGAGCGATCCTGGCACTTGGGACAGGCGCGTGGGACGATGGACTGGTAACCACAGAGATGACAGATGAGACGTTCCTCGGTTCGGTGATAAGTNAGNGGTATCGAGCAATGACGGCACTCGCAGACNTGTCCGCAGGTGGGGCATTGCAGGGAGCGAGCGAAGCCCCGGCGGTTGAGGAAGAGGATGACTTGCTGACCCTCCTCCAGTTTTTTTTCCATGTCCATGCGAAGCCGGTCGGAGAGGATTGTGGGACCACCCTTGCGCTTCCTTGTTTCGGTGCGCATGTCTACGATCCGAATGAGGGGAAGGGACTGCCCGTCCGCGCGTTCAGGGAGTCGCATGAGGTCGTATTTGCCGGACCGGCAGTTCTGGAAGGACTCCAGGGACGGGGTCGCTGATCCAAGGACGACCGCACACCCCTCGATATGTCCACGGACGACCGCAAGATCACGGCCCTGGTAGCGGGGTGGATTCTCCTGCTTGTAGGTATTTTCATGCTCCTCATCCACGATGATGAGACCTGGATCCGGTAGGGGGGCGAAGATGGCGGAGCGNGCACCCACCACCACCCGTGCCTTCCCCTTGCGAATGCGGTGCCATTCGTCGAAGCGCTCGCCCTGCGAGAGATGAGAGTGGAGGACGGCAACCTGGTCCTGCAGGATGGCGAAGCGGGACTTGAAGTGCTGGACCGTCTGGGGGGTTAGCGCAATCTCGGGAACAAGGACGAGGACTGATTTTCCCTTGTCGAGACAGTGCTGGGCTGCCTGCAGATAGACCTCNGTTTTCCCCGAGCCGGTGACCCCGTGGAGGAGGAGAGGTTTAACAGGCATTCCGCCTGGGGCAGAATCGCTCGCCCCGGCTCCGGGCCATTCGATGGAGTTATCGATGAGCGAGCAGATTTTCCGGTAGGCCGCGGCCTGACCGTCGTTCAATTCATGAGGGCTGCTCTCCAGAAACTCCTCTCCGGCTTCCGGGTCCCGGCGAACCTCCTCATCGCGCAGGGCAAGGTAACCAGCCTCCACCAGAGCCTTTACGCTGCTCCGTATCGAGGGGCCACCGAGCTCGGCAACGGCGAGGGGTCCGGACGCTTGCAGGAGCAGGAGAATGGTATGCTGCCGCGAGGCCCGGCGGGATAGCTTATCCAGTTCTTCCTTGCCGGGCATCCGCACAAGATCGGCTACCTGGCGGGTCCTGGCGGAGTGGGTCTCCTGACGCACGGCCTCAGGAAGCAGCGAGCGCATGATCTGCTCAAGCGGGGTTCCGTAGTAGCGTGACATCCAGTGGGCGAGCTCGATGAGTTTCCCGGTCACAAGCGGCTCGGGATCAATGAGAGAGTCGATGGGTTTCAATGAGAAACCTGACTCACCACCCTGCCCCATGCTGAGAATGGTCCCGGTGGCTGACTTGTTGCGAAGGGGCACGCGCACGCGGCAACCGGGGAGGGCGGAGATATTCTCCGGAACGGCGTAGTCAAAGATGAGCTCGGAGGGCCCATCGATGAGAACCTTGGCCGCAAGTGGCATGCCACAGGCTAGGAGGAAATCGCTCGGGCGTATACCGTATTTACCGCCTCATGCGGAGGCGGCCCTGCGGGGAAGGTGGGGGAGGACCTTCTCCACCGCGGCTTCCGCGGTAATGCCGTGCTTGGAGCGCAGGATGTCCACCTTGCCGTGTTCGACGAATTCGTCTGGCCAGCCCACCCGCTCGACGGGCGTGTCGACGCCGTGCTCATGCAGCAGCTCGATGATGGAGGCCCCGAAGCCATTCTTGAGGACATGGTCCTCGAAGGTGCAGATCACCTTGCAACGCCTGGCCACGTCAAGAATGAGTTCCTCGTCCAAGGGCTTGATGAAGCGGGGGTTGACAAGGGCTGCGGAATAGCCCTGATCCTCCAGCTTTGTCCGTGCCTCCACTGCAAGGTCGTGAACAAAGCCCAGCCCGATGAGAGCCACGTCCTGGCCGTCGTGCACGAGTTCCCCTTTTCCGATTTCGAGAAGGTGGGGCGCCTCCTTCGGCGTCGCGCCCGCTCCAGCGCCCCGCGGGTAGCGCACCGCGATAGGGCCGTCCTCGTAGTGAGCCATGGTCCAGAGCATATCGACAAACTCGTCTTCGTCGATGGGCTGCATGTGAACGATATTGGGAACGGGGCGGAGATAGCCAATGTCGAAAAGGCCGTGGTGTGTGGGGCCGTCGTCACCCGAGAGGCCCCCGCGGTCCATGCAGAGGCGGACGGGTAGTTCCTGCAGGGCCATGTCATGAATGATCATGTCGTAGGCGCGTTGCATGAAGGTGGAGTAAATGGCCAGGAAGGGCTTGAGACCCTGGGTAGCCAGTCCACAGGAAAAGAGGGCGGCATGTTCCTCGGCAATGCCGACATCGAAGTAGCGCTCGGGAAGCTCCTCCTTGAAGATTTCAAGTTTGGTGCCCCCGGGCATGGCAGCAGTCACGGCGACAATCTTTTCGTCTTCCTTGGCGAAGTTGGTGACCGTCCGCCCGAAGATCTCTGAGAAGGTGGGGCTTCCCCCGCTGCTGGTGGAGCCATCGGTCACATTGTACGGGCCGAGGCCGTGGAACTTGCCGGGTTTGTCCAGGGCCGGTTTGTAACCCCGGCCTTTCTCGGTGATGATATGCAGGATGACGGGCTCCTCCTGTTTCTTGAGATACTCGAATGTCTTAACCAGCAGGGGCAGGTTATGGCCATCGATGGGGCCGAAGTAGCGGACCCCGAACTTCTCGAAGAGAACGTTGGGAAAGAGGAGATTCTTGGCGCTCCTCTCGAGCTTGTGGGCGAGGCGGCGAACACTCTGGCCTCCCATCCACTCAACAAAGTCAGCAGCCTTCTGGCGGACTTCCGAGTAGGCCTTGTTAGTCTGGAGTGCGTTGAAATATTTCGCAATCGCCCCTACGTTCTTGTCAATCGACCACTCGTTGTCATTGAGGACGACGATGAAGCGCTTGGTCGTGGAGGCGATATTGTTGAGGGCCTCGAGGGTGGGCCCACAGGTGAAGGCAGCATCCCCCGCGACGGCGATGACATGTTCGTCACTTCCCTTCAGGTCGCGGGCGGCGGCCATGCCGAGGGCTGCGGAGAGAGCCGTGCCCGCATGTCCGGCGCCATAGCAGTCGTGTTCGGATTCGGTGCGCAGGAGGAAGCCGTTGAGTCCCTCGTACTGACGAATGGACTCGATGCGACTGGCGCGCCCGGTGAGCATCTTGTGGACGTAGCCCTGGTGCGAGACATCCATGACGAACTTGTCCTCCGGGGTGTTGAACACGCGGTGAAGGGCGATACTGAGTTCCACGACCCCGAGGTTGGGACCCAGGTGTCCGCCGGTCCGGGAGAGCGTGCAGATCAGAGCCTTGCGGATTTCTTCTGCCAGCGGAATCAGTTGTCCGCTTTCCAACTCCTGCACGTCCTTCGGTCCATTGATGCCGTCAAGGATCGAGGTGTTGTTCTTGGAAGCTGGCCTTGAGCTAGAGGAGTCGGATGTCATCGTCGAGGGTTTCGGCGGGTGAGGAGCCGTCGGACTCCGGGGAATCATCGTCTCTCTCGCCAGATGGGGACAGATCCTTTTCCGGGGAGTTGCCGACTTCGATCAGTTCGATGCGCTCCTTCGCAGCTGCGAGAACTTTTTCGCAGTGTTGGAGCAGTCCTGCACCTTTTTCGTAGTGAGCGACGAGTTCCTCGAGGGGGAGCTGGTCGTTCTCCATCGCTTCCACCAGAGTTTCGAGCTCGCCCATGGCTTGCTCGAAGGTGCTCGCTTCGCTTTTTTTTGCCTTCTTGGCAGCCATGGTTTCTTGGAGCGGGAAGGGGTCGGCTCAGGGCGTTGTGCCTGTGCTGGGCGAGATGGACCAGAAGACGAGGCGGCTGTCCACGAGGCGGCGGGGGTTGGGATAACGTGCCAGGATAGCCTTGGTGCTCTGGTCCAGGCCTGCGAGGGTTCCCGGGAGGCGCCGAACAGAATAAGCGGACCAGCCGTCAAGGATGAGGGGCGACCATTCCTCATACTCGCGGTATACCGAAAACAGGTTCTGGCTGCTGTGGGAGTAGGGGGAGATCAGAATTCCAGCGAATGGTGTGTCCTGCGATTCGGCGAGCTCTTCCAGGTAAGTGAAATCGTCCACTCGCTTGGGGAGCCAGAGGGATGTCCGGTCGGAATACCAGGCAACCGCCCATGGCTGGTCGCTGACAATGATTTCCTCTCCACGGACCTCTTCGGCCAGTTTCATGTTGAGAGCGGCCGGGAAGTAGGGAGGCCAGTGGGGAACACGCTTCCCGGCCTTGCCCACCTGTACGATTTGCTGCGGCAGGTCGAGGACCATCGGTCCGGCACTGACGAGGACGACCGCGACGAAGTGGGCATTGCGCAGGGGCGGGATTTCGACTGCGATCTTGAGGCGGCTCCAGAGAATGGCCAAGAAGGCGAGGCCGTAGGCGGCAAACAGGGGAGCAAAGAGGATGTGGAGCTGGTTGGGATGCGTGGAGCTTCTCGTTAGTCCGAAGATGGCCATGCCCACTGCAGCAGAGAGCCACATTAGGAGGAGACACCACCGGAAGTTTGCAATCGACCTTCGTCTGAAGGGATGCAGTAGGGTCAGGAAGAAAAGAGGAGCGGTAAGGATAGAGCCGAGATTGATATAGAGATCACCTGCCTGGAGGAGGGTAGTCCGGACGATCTTGAATGGGAGGTTTTCCAGGGGCAGGTAGGAATCCCCGATGTCATAGGTCCGCATTACGGAATCCTCGCTCGTGCCGAGCCCCCCGAAGAGGGCATAGATGGCCGTCCCTCCCAGGCTATCGGAATGCTGCTTGTTCTTGAGAAGAGGCCAGATTGAGAGCAGGGCAACAAAGCCGAGCGCGGCCAGGCCCGCCGCCCCGCGCGGGCGCAGGAAGAAACCGGCGTAGAGCGCGAAACCGAGAATAATCCAGATTGCGAGCCAGTGCGTAAGAGCGAGGAGCCCGAAAAAGGCGGCTGCTATGAGGGCGGGCACGAGCGCGATGCGTCCTTCTTCGGTGGCTTCCACCGCACGATAGGCGAAGAAGCAGGCGCAGGAGAACAGCAGCAGCATGAACATCTGGGGCAGGCCGGTCTGCGAGAATTTCCAGTTGAGGTCGCATAGCAGCATGAGGAGGGCTGTGACGCCCCCGATCTTGCTGTCAAATATTCGCGAGATGAGGAGATAGTTTACACCTATGGCAATGAGGAAGCAGATCACCGAGGTAGCCGCTACAATCCGGTCCAGCTTGTAGACGGTGTCGTTCTCGGTCATGCGCCACTTGTCAGCATCGTCGCCATCCACCATCTTGAGGGTCCAGCCAAGGAGGATGGGGTGGAGAGGTGCGTGGTATGTATCGTAGTTCGCGTTCTGAATGATGGGATCCCCTTCCTGCACCTGTCCGCTTTTCCAGACTGAGATGGGGCGCAGGACCTTTGTGGTGAATCCCTTCCCCCTGGCAATTTCACGCGCAATCTGGGACTGGTCCATGCCCTTCGGTGAGTCCAACCCCTGGAAGGTGACCAGGAGGTAGAGCAGGGAAAGTCCGATGAGCAGGATGAAAAAGAGAACGCGGCGGATAATGGTGCCGGCGTTGATGGAGCCGGGAGTGTCTGCGGTACTCATGATGCGGGTTTAGATCAGGGTGCGTCCGAAGCGCTCGAAAGTTCTTTCAGTTTCCGTTGCAGGGTGCGCCGACTGATGCCGAGCAGCTCTGCCGCTTTGGTGCGATTCCCGCGCGTATGCCGCAGGGCGCTCCGGATGGCGTGCATTTCAAGGGCATGCAAGTTAAATTCGCCGTTCGGCGCAAGGTCCTTTTCCGCTGTGACGTCCTGATTTGAGGCTGTAGGCAGGTTCGAATCGCTGGTCTGATCCAGAAAGTCAGGGAGATGGTGTCGTTCAATGCGATCCTCGTTGGACATGACGACGCCGTGTTCGATCGCGGTTCGCAATTCCCGGACGTTGCCGGGCCACGAATAATTGCGCAGGAGGGCAAGGGCATCATCGCTCAGTGGCTTGCCGGGCCGCCCGTTTTCCTCCGCAAACTCGCTGAGGAACGTACTGGCGAGGAGGACGACATCTTCAGCCCTTTCCCGGAGAGGGGGCATCCTGATGGTCACGACGTTGAGGCGGAAGAAGAGATCCTCGCGGAATTCACCGGCGGCCACCAGTTCACGCAGGTTTTTGTTCGTAGCGGCGACCACCCTCGCGTCCACGTTGATGGGTTTGTTCGCGCCTACACGCTCGATCGTCCGCTCGGAGAGAGCGCGCAGGAGCTTCACCTGGGTGGCGGAGTCCACTTCTCCGATCTCGTCGAGAAAGAGAGTCCCGCCGTCCGCCTGTTCGAAACGGCCAATGCGGCGTTGGTGGGCGCTGGTGAAGGCCCCCTTCTCGTGCCCGAAAAGTTCAGACTCAAGGAGCTGCGGGGAGAGGGCGGCACAATTGACGATGACGAGCTTGTCGGCGGGTCGGCCACTCAGATCGTGAATCGCGTGTGCGACGAGTTCCTTGCCTGTTCCCGATTCGCCCTCGATGAGGACAGTCGCGCGGGTGGGAGCCACCTGTGTGACCATTTCCCCGATGCGGGTGATTGCCTCGGATTTACCGATCAGGCGCTCAAGTCCGGCGCTCTGGCTGGCGGTCTTCTTCTTGAGTTCGCGGTTTTCCGTACTGAGGCGACGGTTTTCGCTTTCGATTTTACGGCCGTGGACTGCTCGCGCGACGAGCAGTTCAACTTCCTCAAGATTGAGTGGCTTGGTGACAAAGTGCCAGGCGCCCCGGCGCATTGCCTCAACCGCGGTGTCGACTGAGCCATAGGCAGTCATCATGATGGAGACCGGTGGCTTGGGAAGAGTCAGTGCTTCGTCGAGGAGATCCATGCCCGAGTCCGCGCCGAGGCGCAGGTCGGTCAGAAGGACGTCCACGGGTTCGCTTCTGAGTACCTGGCGGGCCTCGCGGGTGTCGGCCGCGACGTAGACTTCGAAGCGCTCGTCCAGGGCCTGCCGGAGCCCGTCACGGGTTGGTTTTTCGTCGTCAACGATAAGAACGATGGAGGACATGGGGAGGCCAAGCGGGTTTCAATTCTTCTGGAAAGAGGCGATCAGACTTCGATCACTGATTTGGGTTTGCTGGAGGTATCCTCAATGAGACGGACACGCTTCTCCACGATCGGGAAGTATAGGCGTACGGTTGTGCCTTCTCCTTCCTCGCTTTCGACTTCGATTTCCCCTCCGTGGTCGCGGACAATGCGGCGAACAATGAGCAGGCCCAGGCCGGTACCCGACTTACGGCCGGAGCGAAAGGGCTCAAAGAGAGAACCCATCACTTCGGGAGAGATCCCTGAACCATTATCGCGGACTGAGATGACCACTTCGTATTCGTTGAAGCGGGACTCGATATGGACGTCCCCTCCCGATCCCGGAAGGGCCTGGTAGGCATTCTTCAGAAGGTTGAAGAAGGCCTGCTTTATTTGATCTGCATCGAGAAGAAGGGGCGGCAGGTCATCGGCGAGGTCGAGGTGGATGCTCACATTGTGCTCCTCCAGCTCGGGTGCGAGGAGCGTCAGGGTATTTTCGAGGACCAGATTCAGGTTGCCGGTCTTGCGGAGTGGATTAGCGGGGCGAATGGCGTGGAGAAATTCCTTGAGCAGGCTATCAAGCCGCTGAATTTCGTTGTGAGCGGTAGCAAGGTGGTCCTCGAGCTTTTTCCGATCCCCCGGGGGCAGATCTTGGACCTTGCGCTCCAGCAGCTGGAGGTGGATGCCGAGTGAATTGAGTGGATTGCCGATCTCGTGGGCCACCCCGGCAGCGAGCAGGGTGAGGGCGTTCAGTTTCTCACTCTCAATCGCCTCCTCGGTTTCGCGGCGGGACTCGGTGATATCACGGACCAGCATGACGTAGCCCAGCAGTTCCTCTTTTCCATCGACGTCTTCAACGAGGGGTGAGAGGTAGAAATTGAGGAATCGATTCTCGGGGTAAAAGACCTCGAGGTCTCGGTTTACGCTGTGTCGACCAGGTCCGGTGAGAGAGGACCAGTTGAGGCCTCGCACGGTGTTGTCGAGCGACTGGCCGATCGCTTCTTCGGATTCCAGTCCGAAAAATCCGCAGGCGGCGTTGTTCAGGAAGGTTACCGCCCCGTCGGGGTCGAGGATGAGGACACCCTCCTGCAGGGCCTCGAAGACATTCTCCAGAAAGCCGCGTTCGCTTACCAGACGCTCCACGAGGTTTTTCACCTGACGCGGACTCAGGCGGTCGAGCCGAGCGATCAGTTTCTCAATGAAGCCGCTAGTCACGCGCTCTATGCTGGTTGTTGGCTGATGGTTGCCAGATAGTGGGGACGATGACAGACATTCAATTGGTCCTGTGTAGCTTCCCGGATCTCCCGCAGGCGCGACAGATTGGCACACGTCTCGTGGAAAAGCAACTAGCAGCATGTGTGAATCTGGTTCCCGCGGTGGAGTCCATTTTCCGGTGGCAAGGCGAGGTTTCCAGCGATTCGGAAGTGCTCGCCGTCTTCAAGACAAGCGCTGAGCGGTATCCGGACCTGGAGCGCGAATTGCGCCGCCACCACCCCTACGACGTGCCCGAGGTGGTCGCTCTCCCGGTGGAACGGGGGAGTGGGCCCTACCTGGAGTGGGTTTGCGCGGAGACGAGGAGCTGAAGATCAAACGGCCGCATGGTTACGAGGTGTAAGGATTGCGTGAGCTTGCGCTACGCGGTTTCCTCGGCTAGCAAGTTCAGATTTCCTTCCATGTTTCGCCGCATCACCTTTTCCCTTCTCTCTCTCGTTTCTGCTTCAGCTACAGGCTACGCGGCGGAGGTTCGATGGACTGCGAGCGGAACAGTGAATTTTGTTGTGGGTGCAGGGCTGGCTCAATTGGCCGCTGTCGACGAGCCGGTGTCGCTTGAATTGAGTTACAACAATGCCAGCGAGGGGACCATCGTCAGACAGCTCTTCAGTCCAGCGACGGACCAGCTTTTCTGGCAGGAGGAAGAGTATTACGACGGGGTTGATATTGATATGAAGATCTCGATAGGTGGGCATACGTGGCGCGGAACCATAGGGTCGGGTTCGGAGGGTCTGCCGCGCACCATTGAGATCCGGGACGTCAGGGTCGGCGGTGACACGGTGGACTTCTTCAAGGTGAACGTAACGGGGGAAGACGGCGGAACATTTCCATCATTTCCCGGGGGGGCAGCACCGGGAGCAAATGCCAGCATGCGTTTGAATTTCCGTCAGGAGGCTCCGGAAGTTGGACCGGGTCCGGATTATCTCGACTCCACTGATCTGAAATGTGTCTCGCAGAGTGTGTCTCGCATTACGGAAGCATCCGGATCGATCGCGCTCGGGGGTGGCCCTCCCCAGTTGATCAATTTTTCCATCGATCCCGCTACGATTGAGACCGAGCTCGTCGGGGTGGAGACCATCGAATTGAAGGAGGTGTCCTATGATCCGGAATTCGAGGAGATCCTGCTGACCTGGACGAGCGTTCCGGGGACCTTTTATGTGATCCAGGTCTTCGGCGACGATCTTTGCTGGCGTGAGAAAGCTTCGACCTTTGCGGAGGGGACTGAGACGACCTGGCCTGTCTTTCCGTTTCGGGAGAGCGAGATCTACCGGGTGATCGTGGAAGACGAGTAGCGGCTCCCGGGGGCATTGCTGTCACCGGACGATGCGGAAACCGTTGGCCTGCTCAAGGAGCTGAATTTTTTCTGTATGCACTTCCTTGATAAAGTGGGCGACCGGGCTTTCGTTGGTGATCTCGCCCAGATATTCCCTGAGTTCGTCCTCTTCGCCCATGATCTCCATCTCCACGGTGCCGTCGGCGAGGTTTTTCACGCTTCCCACCACGTCGAAACCGGTCGCGATTTCCCTCGTAGTGTAGCGAAAGCCCACACCCTGGACCCGGCCGCTGAAGAGGACACGTTTGGCGATCATATGGGCGAAGGTAGGGAAAACTGAGCAGGGCTGTCTATTGAAGATCTTGAAAGTCCTGTTCCTGGACGGACCGGAGTGTTTCTGCTTCTGCGCAGTTGGCAAGGACAGTGATCTTGCCTTGTGCGGTTACGGAAAAGGCCCGTTTCGCGGTGTCGGGTGGATCCTGCCTGCGGGAGAGGATCTCGGCCGCCTTCCTCGCGGCTGCTTCCGTTTCCCACTGGCAGATCCACAGCAGATGGTCACCACCGGCATTTGCAAAAAGGCGGTAGCGATCGCCACGCCAGAGGAGTGCGAGAACCTGAGCCTGCTCGTAGCTCTCAAGCCACTCGACGAGAGTCTGGAGCTGCAGGGCCCCCAGGGACTCTTCAAGCTGAGCCTCCTCGCCCGGACCGGGAGCAGGGAGCAAGGGCGGACGGAGGCGATCTGCATTTCCGCGCAGCAGCTCAAAGGTGCTCCGCGGTGGATTCTCGATGAGGTCGGGGAGGGTGCGCTCCCTCGTGCGGAGCCGGGTCTCGAGATAGACGCGGGCGGCTCCGCGTTCCTGGGGAAGTTCTCCGAGGGCCGCCAGGTAAATGGGAAGTGTGCTCAGGAGAGCTTCCCGCTCAGTGACGAGGGAGGTAGGCAACTCAAACTGTTCGCGGTGTTCGGTCCGGAGCCTGGCCTTGATGGATTCCGCAATGGCCGCCCGCAGCCCGGCCTGGGCCATCTGCTCGTCGTCGCCGGGACGCCCGATCACCTTTGGGCTGTGCTGGTGAATGAGAAGGTGGGCGAGAAGTCCGTGCAGAATGACCCGGTCCTCGATCTTACTCTCGTCGAAATCAGCCGGGACGAGGAGATGCCCCTCCTTTTCGTCGAGCCATCCCCGCACGCCGATGGTATGAAGGCCAACGAGGGACTCACGCATCGAGCGGGCGGCGAACTCGTGAAATCCCAGCAACTCGAGAGCCCGGGCGCGGCGTTCCAGACCGCCCGGGCCGAATTGGGCCGTAAGGGTGTCCCCGACAGCGCCGAGTAAGACCTCCCTCGCCACCCGGCGAATCTCGGGGGCGCTTTTGAATCGGAGACCGACCGTGTCCTCGACGTATTGCTGGATCCCGGTTGGAGCAGCGTCCTTTTCCTGATCCCCGGTCCTGCGTTGCTTGAGCAGGGAGAGGAGAAGGCCGGCAATAACAGCCGCCGCAACGAGGGAGGCAAGCGTGCCGGCACCCTTCATGTTTTAGGGACCAAAGCGTGGACCGGAGAGTCAGGGTTTGAAGGGATTGTCGCGTGGGAACGTTCCCTGTGCGCCGAAGACCTCCTCGGCCCTCTTTCCCTCCTTGAAGGTATAGACTTCCGGGGCGGTTGGATTGCCCTGTGCGTCGTAGTTATAGTACATCACGCGAATGGGCATCTCCTGCCCGGTGCTCGGATTGATCCGCTGAGCCCGGGCATCAAACATGCGCTCCGCCTGGAGCAGGCCGCTGGACTTGCTGTAGCCGTAGGAGACCTTGTATAGGAGGGCCTCGCGCCCGTCGTAAATTTTGCAGGCGAGAGGATCTCCGCCGCTGTTCAGACGGTATACCGCGATCATCTTGACCACCCCGTTGGACCCCCATGTACGTTTTACGAGGGTTCGGTCGTCCGGGCTGCGGCGGAAGACGGTGCGAGAGCCGTCCTGGTGCCGTTTGACGCGCACATTTGGCCCGGTCTTCTCCCACTTTTCCTGGAACTTATCCGGGAATGATTTTCCCTTGGGAGGCTGGCCCAGGCCTGCGGTCGCGGAAAGAACCACGAAGACCAGGAGGAGCACAGGGATGCGATGAGGATGCGGGGTTTGCATGGGGAGGGAAACCTAGCCCTTTGCTCCCGCGATGGCAATGTTGAATGGACTGCAGGAGAAGGGATGGGGTTCTGCAATGACAGTAACTAGCAGGAAGTTTTCATTTTTGTTGTGTCACCCGGCCGGAAATCGTTTTGGGTTCTGGCCCGGATGGTGAACTGGAAAACTCAAAGCCGCGTCCTCGATTTGCAGCGGGGAGTGATCATGGGAATTCTGAATGTAACTCCCGACTCCTTTTCGGACGGGGGAAACTTCGAGACGGTGGCGAGTGCGTTGGAGCGGGCCCGCGTCATGATCATGGAAGGAGCGGAGATCATCGATATCGGGGGCGAGTCCACCCGGCCGGGAGCTGCACCCGTTTCAGCAAAAGAGGAATTGAGCCGAACGATTCCTGTCGTGGAAGCCTTGCGGAGGGAGTGGGAGGGGCTCATTTCGATCGATACAACCAAGGCAGTGGTGGCCCGCGCGGCGCTCGCAGCGGGAGCGGATATCGTCAACGACATCTCCGGCCTGCGGGGGGATGGCGGAATGGTCGAGGTGTGTCGCGTCTCAGGCTGTGGGGTCGTTGTCATGCACATGCAGGGGGAGCCACGGACCATGCAGGCGAATCCATCCTATCGGGACGTGGTGGCGGAAGTGCGCCTTTACTTCGAGGAGCGTTTCGAGACACTCACCGCTGCCGGGATCGAACCCGAGCAGTTGTGCTTCGATCCGGGAATTGGATTTGGAAAGACGCTCGAGCACAACCTCGCTCTCCTGCGCGGCCTTGATCAGCTTGTGGTTGAGTCACGGCCTCTCTTTCTTGGCCTCTCACGAAAGAGCTTCATCGGGAAGGTGCTCGGTGAGGATTCTCCGTCCATGCGTGAATGGGCCACGGTGGCCCTCACGGCGGAGACGAGATGGAGGGGCGTGTTGCTGCACCGGGTACACGCGGTGCGTGAAAACCGGGATGCTCTCCGCATGGCAGAGGCGGTCCTGTTCGCGGGAAAGTAAGCGGGAGCTCCGTTCCGGCAGGCTGGGCGTCACCGGGGAGGGCCTACTTGTTCCAGTAGATCACCACGTTGCGGGTGGCTCGCCCGCAAGCAATGATATCCAGTTTTCCGTCCTTGTTGAGGTCAGCAATCTTGAGGTCCTCACAGGCCATCTTGTTGTCATCGAGGAGGTGAGTCTTCCATTTGCCTTCCTCATTCCTGACGTAAATCTTGATGCCGACTTTCCCTTTCTTGTCCGGGTTACGCCAGCCCGCGATGACCTGGAGAGAACCGGTTCCAAGGACGTCGGCGTATTCCAGGGCATGACCCTGAGCGAGACTATCATCCAAGACTGTACGTTGCCATCTGGTCTTCCCCCCTTTTCCTCCATCAACCTCGTAAACTGCTACCGTGTTGCCGTGAAGAGGTTCGATACAGGCATAGGTGTTTTTCGGGGAAAGGGGCTGCTCTCCATAGACTCCGAAAGGATTGGCCTTGCCGATACGAATTTCCCCAGCCCCGCCATTCATGTCCGGGAGGGTGAGGTCGGAAGATTGCCACTTTCCTTCCGCATACCAGACCGCCCGGGCCCCTTCTGCGCCGGCTATGACGACGGAGTCGCCCGAGTCCCCCTCTGTTACCGAGTCGAAATTATGAGTCTTATGGAGTTCGTTGTTAATTATGGCCGTTTTCCAGTTGCCGCCAGCGGAAGGAGCGGAGGGGGGGAAGTAGGCGGTGACATTGACGCCTTTTCCCTGGCCCCCACGGTTGCCCCGGCCATGGAGGGGGAGGACGACGAGAGCGTATTTCTTTTGACCGGTGTCGACCCAGCGCATGCGGTGGGTCGTGGGATCATGGGGAAGTTGAACGGGTTGAACCTTCCCGAGGGACCCGAGATAATGAATGGATCCCGATTGTTCCTCGCTGTCGGTATTGCCTGGATTCCAGTTTCCGCCCACTGCGACCTCGACC
>PBLI01000080.1 GCA_002721695.1 Roseibacillus sp.
CATGTGCATGGTGCCGAATGATTTTCATTTTACTGATAACCTCATCGCCCTTGTCAGGGAAGGGCTCATCCCTGAGGAGATGCTCGACAATCCGGTTCGCAGGATTCTCCGCCTGAAGCACAGGCTGGGACTCTTCGAGCAACCCATGCCCGACCCATCCCTCATCGACGAAATCGGACGGGAGGACGCCAATGCGCTCTCCCTTCAGGCTGCACGCGAATCCCTCGTCCTGCTCAAGAACAACGGCATCCTTCCCCTCTCGCAGAAAGGCAAGATCCTCCTGACTGGGCCAGGCTGCCATTCGCTGGCCGCCCTGCACGGGTCCTGGTCCTATACCTGGCAGGGCGCGGACGAGAAGGCCTACCCCCCATCGCTGGACACCATCCTCGAAGCGTTCAATGCGGGACACGGCCGTGACAATGTTCTCTGGGCACGAGGTGCACAGTGGGATGGCTCCACCGACTTCGACTACGCCATTCGCAAGGCCCAGAATGCCGATGCGGTCGTCTGCGTTCTCGCCGAGGAGCCAAGCACCGAGACCCCCGGCAACATCTCCGATCTGGCCATGCCCCAGAACCAGCTCCGCCTCGTCCGGAGTCTCGCAACCGGCAAACCGCTGATCCTCGTTCTCCTTGAAAACCGCCCCCGCCTCATCACGGAGGTGGCCGGCCTCTGCCACGCGATCATCTATGCCGGCCAACCCGGACCGCATGGGGGAGCCGCCCTCTATGAACTGCTCACCGGCAGACTGAACCCCTCTGGCCGGCTTCCCTTCACCTACCCTCGTTCTCCTCATAACCTGCTCCCCTACGATCACAAACACAGCGACACCATCGGCCGCGATGCGGAGACCCCCGGTTTCCACCCCCTCTACGCCTTCGGCCACGGACTGAGCTTCACTTCCTTCGAATACGACAACCTCAAGGTTCCTGCCGCCCCTCTCGCGCAAACCGATCGCCTCGCCATTTCAGTCGAGGTAACCAACACCGGACAGCGCAGGGGAATCGAAACCATACACCTCTATGTCCGGGACCTCTTTGCCTCGGTTACCCCCCCGGTCAAACGCCTCCGCGCCTTCACCCGGGCCGAGCTCGGTCCCGGTGAACGCAGGACCATCAAGATTGAGCTGCCCATCAGCGACCTCGCCTTCTTCGGCCCTGAGAATTACCCCATCGTTGAACCAGGGGAATTTGAGGTCATGATCGGCAACCAGACGGCTAGGATTGCCGTAGAGTAGGAGCGGTCTGGAAAACCCGACTGCTTGTGTGGCTTTGCCGGATGTCCGACTGACACCATTGACCCGCGTGCTACCCTCCGTTCCCAGCCATCCGTGTGCCGTCTCCTTTTCATCTCCGTTCTTCTCGCTCCGTGGGCCGCCCTCATCGCCTCCGCGCAAGGCGGCCCGCAGGTCACCTCACCGACCAAGGCACCTCCAAATCCCTACCAGTATCGCGAGACGACCTACCCTTGGCGCCGCGATATCACCGCCACCGTTTTCTGGATCGGCGAGAAGCCCGGTGGACGCAACAAGACATCTAAT
Organism: Roseibacillus sp.; assembly: GCA_002721695.1. Classification (GTDB taxonomy): domain Bacteria; phylum Verrucomicrobiota; class Verrucomicrobiia; order Verrucomicrobiales; family Akkermansiaceae; genus Roseibacillus_B. The sequence continues at coordinate 1,541 of PBLI01000080.1, forward strand.
CACCAGTCCTCGTGGGATACCAAGTGGGCCCAGAACTACGGCGGCTATGACAACCCCGACCCCGCCGCACGGGCCAATTACGCACCCCGGGGCTTCAGGCCGGGATTAAACTCATTCTATGTGGCTCTGCCCTACAACGACTGCCTCAATCATCGCCAACACCGCCCGGAGGCTTCACGCGTCATCCCCTGGTTTTCCCGCTACAATCCCAGACCGGGAGCCAGCATCTGCAAGGGCCGCTGGATCCAGCTCTATTTCCGCGGCAGAGTCTGCTACGCCCAGTGGGAGGACTGCGGTCCATGGGTCACCGACGACTGGAAATACGTCTTTGGAGGGCAACCACCCCGGACCAACCAGAACAACAAGGCCGGAATCGATGTCTCTCCCGCCGTTCGCGACTATCTTTCCTTGAAATCCGGCGACAAGCTGCACTGGCGCTTCGTCGAATTCTTCAGTGTCCCCCGCGGCCCCTGGTCCTGGTACGGATCCAACAATCCCTTCGTCAATCCCGAGGCAGACCCCGATGTCGCGGTCGCACGGCGCTTTTATCGCTACCTTGAGAAGAAAAAGCTGGAGGAATTCCAGCGAAAAGCGGCCGGGCGACGCTAGCCCCGGCCCGGAGGGCTGCGAATTCATCACCTTTCTCAGATCTACGTTGAGGCTGAGGCCGGAGGCCCCCGCTATCCGGGCCATTTCCACCTCGGAAATCACATGGCCCGCTCAGACGCGCTCGCCGGAAAGTAGCATTCGGAGACGCTCGATGACACGGACGTTCGCTCCCCGGTGCCGCTCAAGGACCGCCCGCGCGCTGTTGCTCCGGATGCGTCGGTTGTGTGCCGAGTCAAGAACAGCCCGCAGCCCTTCCTCCAAGGACGCCCGGTAGACGGATTCCACTCCACCCCTCTCCCGCAACTCGGTAATAAGGGGTTCGAAATTTTCCATGTGAGGACCGCATACCACAGGCACCCCCGCTGCGATCGCCTCGACCGGATTCTGTCCACCACGTGCCAGGAAACTCTTACCCACTACGACCACATCGGCATGCGCAATCCAGTCGCGCTGCTCCCCGGTGCTGTCGACCACAAGAACCGCCTTTCCAAGGTCACCCGGCGGATCGAACCTGCTTCGAAGAACGACCTCGAAACCGGCTCGTTCGAGGTCCGCACGCACGGCCTCTCTACGCTCGGCATGACGAGGAAGAACGACCGCCAGAGCTCCGGGGATCGTTCGCACCGCCTCAGCTATCAGGAGCTCTTCCCCACTGTGTGTGCTCGCGGCAAGNATAACCGGCCTTCCCGATCCNAAACCTGCAAGCATCTTCTCNAATTCAGCCCTCCGGGCCGNGCGGAGCGCTCCGTCCCCATCGAGGTCGTACTTGAGGCTGCCNGTCACCTCAAGCACGCCGGGTGGCACCCCAAGTCTCGACCAGACCTCGATGTCCTCATCGACTTGCACACAAACGAGCTTGAGTTGAGCCAGCATGGGCGCAGCCAGAGCCCGGAGCCTGCCATAGCGACGCGCCGATCGAGGGGACAGCCGCGCATTGACGAGGGCAACTGGAATTCCCTTCCGGTCAGCGAAGTCCAGCAGCCCAGGCCAGAGCTCGGAGTCGATGAGCACCACCAAGGCCGGTTCAAAACGCCGGAAAGTCCGGCGAAGGNCAAACGCGTGGTCCACCGGACTGTAGATCACCCGCACGCCTTCGGGGGCTTTCTGGTCAGCAAGCTGGAACCCGGTGGACGTGGTGGCGGCAATCACAAAAGTCTGACCCGGGTAATGATCCAGCCAGTCCCGGACAAGGCGCAGGGCCATCATGACCTCGCCTACACTGACAGCGTGCACATAGACAACCCCGCATGGCTCGAGCTCCGCAGGAGTAGAAAAGATGCCGAGCCGCTGCCAGAGCCGCCTGTCAAAACCGCCCCGCCGGGCCATCTTCAAGAGCCAGAACGGAGCCGCACACAGACAAACGAACGGGAGCAGCAGATGGTAGAGCACCCGTACTGCCAGGTTCATCGCCCCGGAAGCTAGCGGGAGTCTTGGTGAGCGTAAAACAGAATCGCGCTCCCTCCGTGCTTCCGGCNTTCCACCAGCCGCCACCCGGGAGCCTCCGGGCAATCGCGGGCGGCCTCAACCTCCAATACCAGCAAACCATCTCGTGCCAGGCGCGCTGGCAGCGCGCAATCCACCAGCAGAGCTTCCGCCAGATCGGCCCCCGAACTCGAAGCGTAGGGAGGATCCGCAAAGATGAGATCAAACTCCGCCCTTGAAGCAGAGAGAAAGGCGAAGACATCCCGCTGCAGGACGACCCCCTTCTCCCCCATACGGGTCTTCTCGAGATTCTCTTGCACCACCGCGGCAGCGGCGCGACGGGATTCAACGAACAAGGCCTTCTGCGCACCCCGGCTCAAAGCNTCGATCCCCAGGGCTCCGGATCCNGCAAAAAGATCCAGAACNCGGGCTTCTTCCAAGCGACCCTGCAGCATGGAAAAGAGCGCCTCACGCAGCCGATCGGTACTCGGACGGGTTTCCCGCTCCGGAACCTTCAGGCGTACTCCCCGCGCCCTCCCTGAAATCACTCTCATCACACTGTCCTCATTTCCCGGTGGGGGGCAGGATTGCTCGATGTCCCGGCTGGGGCTGCATGGGCCTGATCGCCTCGTCTTGTTGTTTCTTCTCTTCGTTCTCCCGCTTCACAAAGGCCACTACCCGGTCACGAACTTCCCCCACCTCCAGTTCCTCCCCGTGCCGTCCCACATCAACCACCGCCCGNTTGACAGTGCCATGCACATGCAGATCACGGAACTGGCGGTCTGGAGTGACCAGCGGTTTAAACCAGGACCGGGTCCAGCCTCCAGTCAGCCTGGCTCCCACCGCAAAACGGGTGATCGCCTCTGCATGCCCGGAATCGGCTACCAGACGCAGCGTCCCGCGCACCCGGCCATCCGGGAGCAACACTCCATTGCCCAGGAAGGACAGCTGCTCGCTGTGGAGCCGTGCGTCCACGATCCTGAAAACTCCTCCTCGCATGCTCGAGGACACTCGCCCGTATTCGAACTTCCGGATCTCCCCCGACCGCTGGACGAGGCCAAGAGCGCTTANCTGACCCGAGAAGTTACCTCGCCAGCTGTCGAGGGCCGTGAGCGTTCCCTGCAGGCTTCCCTGTCCCTGCACGCTGGCGGCCTCCGCCTCGATCCCGGACCAGGAAGCGAGAGAAACACGCCGCATGGGAGCCGCTGGCGCATCGAGATTCACCAGAAAGCGTGGAGTCCCCACCAGCCTGATGAAGCCCTCGACATTCAGGGACACACCCTCCCACTTGAACGTCCGGGCAGGCAGCCGAAGAAAGGGGCGTCTCCACAAGACCGGCATTTCCATTTCACTCATCAGGAGACTGCTTCCGAACGTAAGTCCATCATGACGCAGCGAACCCGAAGCNTCCTCCCCCTGCAACGGAAACTCGCCCCGGAGTTTGTGGAGAACGAGTTCACGTTTCCNACTCCCGTGGATGGAATAAAAACCAACATCACAACGGTCGATCCTGANGATGACCGCAGGGCGGGCGGGAGGACGCTCCTGTTTCCCGGACGGGGCGGTTCTCGTATCCGGCTTGTCGCTTTCTTCCGTGGCTTTTTTCTCAGGGGTTTGTTCNCCCTGGGAGTNCCCCCCCCCGGGCGGCTGGTTGTCCCTGTTTGCGGCCTGTTCTCGCTCCCTGGGCAGGAGCGAAAGCAGTTCCAGGGGAATCGCGACCTTTCCCTTACGCACTCGCAACTCACGGACNTCCACTCTGCGGCTCAGGAGCGCTCTCCAGGAGATCTGCACATCGAGGTCCAGCTCATAGATAGGACGCACCCCAGCACTGCCACCAAAATCCAAGTCCCGGATCTCTGCAGCAAGATCCCGCATCTGGACTCCCGTCCACGGCGTCCACGAGAGCGATCCAACCGTCCACTCAAATCCGAGGCGGCGCTCCAATTTGCTCTCCATCCACTCGCGTACCGTGCGTGTCTGCAGAACCAGGTTGGAAACGATCAACAGGCCCAGCGAAAACACCAGCATGGGTGCTGCCAACCAGCGGGCAAGCAGAATGCCCGCAGACGGTTTCCGGCCTTTCTTCAAGAATGATGCTGTCCTACTTCGCGGGCATGGGGAACCTGATCACCATGCTGCGGTCGAAGAGAAGTTTACCAGCGGGAGAAGTCGACTGCAGCCGGTAAACCAACAGGCCCCACCGCGTGTCCACCAGCGTTCCGATTGCAAAGTTCTCCTTCGTCTTTCCAAGTCCATCCTCCTCCTGGAACCTCCACTCATGTCCCGTCCAGGCACCAAGAATACTCCGGGGGTGCGCGTTGATATCATCAAGCCGGACGAGTAGACCGTTCGGTGATTTTATCACNTCCTTGTCTTCCTGGTATCGCAGGAGGGACANGGGCGCACCCTTCCCNGAAACCCGGACCATCCATTCACCACTCTTGGGTTGCTCCAGCCGGACCACGACATTGCCATCCTTGACCGGGGTCATTTTNCGCTCATCCCACAGCTTGTTGTAACTCGCGTATTCCTCCTTCGTAAGTCCCAGCTTCTCGTGAAAGGGAAGCGGNACTCCCGCCGTGGCATTCTTCGAGTAGGTAGTGAACCACTCTGGATCCGTCCGGGCAGCCTTTTCCACNTTCTTGACGTAAGTGCTGATTTCCTTGGGGGGCTCCACCATTATCAACTGCCCACGCGCAGCCTCCCCCGGTTTCAGATACTTGCCTAAGACGGCGGGAGCCTGCTGGGCGATTCCCCCTTGGGAGAANATCAACAGACCTCCGGCAACCGCGCTCATTGAGAGGATGGCTCTTTTCATGACAAGGCTGGATCAGGACACTGTCGGCAGAATCGACCCGAGGCGCGTTGCCGACGGAGGAACCCTTATCATTGCCGGGGCCGCCCCGCAACCAGAGTGATCGGAAACTCGCGCCGATCCGGGAATCTCACTATTCGACCAGGACCCAGTAGGGNGAGACTACCTTCTCAACCAAGACGGACCTGCGGGATTTCGTGTTTGGAAGAAACCGGAGCCGCAACAGCACCGGTTGCCCCTGCTTTGTGCCCCCCTTCTCCAGATAGGCCGTCAATCCCCGCTCCTCCGCGCTCCCTCTAAGGATATAGCCGAAAAGAAACTCCTCATCGTCCCGAAAGGTAATTTTCAGGCATCGGTAGCGGTCCTCGTCCGCAAACTCATAGCCGTAGAAGTTATCCAGACTTGCGTATACCCGGAAATCCAGCGCCTCGACGGGCTTTTGGTCCAGATAGTCCGAGATCTCCATCGGTTGGTAACTCACCTCTGATTCCCAGTCGAAGCGCGGTTGCCCGTCCACGCAGTCCTCCACGAAGAGGAACTTTGTGAGGTTCTCTCCAATCAACGCTACCTCGAGTAGAAAAAAGGAGTATCCGCCCACTGTTCGCTCCCGGTATTGCTTGATGGATTCCAGACGCACCGGCTTCAGTATCCTGCGCTGATAAAATTCCTGCATCAGTGGTAAGACGCGCTCGCTCTGCCGCACATAGCTGGCCTTTTCCTCCACCGTCTCGGCTCCCAGGTAACGCTTCGCCAGCGTCTCCACATGGTCGTAATGGACGCGCGCGGCCTCAAGCTCCTGCTCCTCCTGATCGCGCTCACTGAGAACCCTTCTGGCCTCGGAGTCGTAATGAGCCGACCCCTTCCCCAGCTTCGCGAGAGCCCACCCTCCCACAATCAGCAGCAGGATCGCGATCAAGGCCAGCCATCCCATGGGGGTCGTCTTCTCTCCCGCGCCACCCTCTGAGTCCCAGGCCACCCCGAGCTCTGCTGCCACCGCATCGAGATTTTCTTCCCCTTCCTCCTCCAGGAGATCCATTTCCTGATCCGGCTGGAGGCGCGCGACACGCTCAGAGNGGGCAGCCGGCATCACGTCGAGATGCTCCAGTGGTCCACTTTCCGATACCGGAAGGCGCACCACTTCGTCATCGGCAGAAGGAATGATGCCCTTTTCCGAATCCGGACCACTGGAGGGACCACGACGACGCATTGCTGGCGGCAATGTGCTCCCAAATCCCACCGCTGGCAACCCCAGACCGGAAAGCCAGCTGCCACAATTATGCACAACATCACTGGCCGAACCCGCGTCCATACCCTACAACCTGACTCCATGAACCCGTCCAACCCGCCGCGTATCCTGATCGCCACTGCGGGATTCGGCGACGGACACAATACCGCCGCCCGGGGCCTCGCCGCCGCCCTCGAGGGACGGTCCGANGTTCTCGTGGTTGATCCCTGCGCGGAAGGTTCACCGTGGNTCAACAACCTCCTGCGCAAGGGCTACCAGTTCGCCATCACCTATCTGCCCCGGATCTGGGAGCTGATTTACAATGGAGTCGAGCGCCGGGATTTTTCCAAGCAGAACATTCCGTTCATGCACCCGGTCGAGCGGGCCTTCTCGGCCCGCCTCGATGAATTCGACCCGGATGTCATCATCTCCACCTATCCGCTCTACCCCTACTTCGTCGAGCGCTACTTCAAAAGCGGAAGACGCCCCCGCCCGATAGTGACCGTCGTCACCGACTCGATTGAAATCAATGCAGCCTGGCGCAAGGCTCCCACCGACTTCTGGCTCGTTACGGACGAGGAAACGAAAAGCCGATTGATCCAGCAGGCAATTCCCGAAGAGAAAATCGTGGAAACCGGTTTCCCGGTNAATCCAGTTTTCGACCGCCTCCAGCCCCTGGGAGAAAACGCCCAGGTTCAGCCCTTCCGCGTTCTCTATTTTCCCACCGCCAACAAGAAATCTCTTCAGCGNACGGCCCGCCTGCTCCTCCGCCACCCGGACGGTCCTATTGAACTCACCATTGTTCTCGGCCGGAACCTGCGCCGTCTCTACCGGCTGGCGAGAGGGATCGCAGAGGACTACCCCGGCCGCGTGCGCATCCGGGGATGGTCTCGCAAGGTGCCCCAGCTGCTCTGCGAACACCACCTCGCGATAGGGAAAGCCGGCGGAGCCACCGTTCACGAGTCCCTGGCCGCGTGTTGCCCCATGCTCATTCACCACCTCGTTCCCGGTCAGGAGGAGGGAAACCTCGAACTCCTGCGAACGATCGGAGGAGGAGACCTGGCCGACACCGAAGTGTCCTTGGGCTCTGCCCTGCAAAGCCTCCTCGCCAACCACGCTACCGGCTGGCGTCGGCAGAAGCAAAACCTCNCCTGCCGCGCCCGCCCGCAGGCTTCCAGGGTGGCTGCCAGTTTCGTGCTCGAACTCGCTACCGGGAATGCCTCCCCTCCCACCATCGATACCCCCGCCGGATAATCTCCTGCTNTCCCGTGCCTTCACGACCTGCCGCCGCTCTCTTCGATATCGGAAACGTCCTTCTCGGGGTCGACTTTNTCCGCGGCCTCCTGCCTCTCGTTCCTGCCGAAGTCGATGACCCACGGAAAAGGTTGAAGAGCCTTCTCGAGAAGCGCGAGGATTTCGAATCCGGCCGCCTCAATCAGGANACATTCGTCAAGTGGGCCTCCTCACGGCTCGGATTCGTGGGATCCCATGAAGAATTCCGTCATGCCTGGAACTCGATCTTCGACCCGATCCGGGAGATGTGGCCAATCTTAGCGTTCCTGCGCTCCCTGCGGATCAAGCTGATTCTCTTCTCCAACACCAACTGCATGCATGCCGAATGGCTCCTCCAGCACTACCCTGTCTTCGAGCAGTTCGAAGGGAGTATTTTTTCCCACGAAGTCGGGAGCTGCAAACCTGATCCTGCTATCTACCATCACGCCATGTCCAGGTATGGACTCACTCCCCGGGACACCCTCTACGTAGACGACCTGAAGGAAAATATTGAAACCGGAGAGAATCTCGGCTTCCGGTGCCACCAGTATGCAAGGAGCCGGCACCTCGAATTTGTCACCTGGCTCAAGGGNCAGCTGGGAGTAATCGACGGCTGGCCGAGGNGGCCCCTTTCNCCCTAATCCTTCGTNGCCTCGAAAAGACGCTGCATGGAGTCGAGATATTCCGNGACCGGTCCCCGGGAACCGGCTGAGTGCTCTTCCAACCTCTCCTTCAGGTCTACAAAACTTTCAAAGTCGCCCGTAAGCCGTTTTGAATTGGTGATACGGTACCACTCAAGGTAGTCGCGGGTCCGCACCCCCAGCCCGCGCAATCGTTCACGCTCCCTCGCCAGCCCGGCGAGACGTTCCGGGATACCCTCATCCCGGTCGGCTGCGATTTCACCGAGGATACCGAGATATTCCATCAAAACCGGGCGGTGCGCAGGGAACACCCGGTAGAGAAACTGTCCCCCACGGCTCATCACCGCGCGGATGGCCACCTGCCGCTCCTGAAGTGGCAGGGCCAGCAGATCTCGAAACTGATCCGCGCCAACCTCGATGAGGTTCCCGGCCTGGTCAGAGAAGCGTACCACCAGAACCTCCTGCAGTTCTTTTTCCGTTTCGAGGATGGTCAGGACGTGCGGGAAGGGCTTCTCTGCCATTTGAGCCAGCTTGAGAGCCCACCACTTCGAGAAACTCTCCGGCCCGAGATTCATCCCCGGAAAGTGTTTGAGAAGAAGCGCCTGCACTTCGCCCTCGAAAGTAGCCAGTTCGCGCAGCATGGACCGCATCGATTTCGAGCCGTCCTTCTGCTCCAACAGGGACATCACGAGCGCCCCGGCTGAGCCGCGGAAAGCCGCATANGTGATTGCATCCAGTTCTCTCAGGTCGCTCGTCTCAAGCAACTTCTTTACCGGGTAGAGCTCATTCTTNTCAAAAAGAGCCGCGTAAAGGGCCCGCTCACGCTCACCTCGCTTCCAGCGGAAACTCTCCAGCATGCCCTCCACCAACCAGGGCGGAACGGCCACCGAACCCACCTTCTCCCCGGCTCGTCCGCGCAGCCCGTACTCAATGAGCAGCAACTCCAGAATGGCCCGCTCCAGCCCGGATGGCTTTCCGCGGGACAGGTAGACATCGAGTTGCAGGCGATAACCTCCCGGAACCTGATAGAAACTCATCTTTACTGGGGCATCTCCATCGCGCAGCTGGATGGCAACAGCGTGCTCCCATCCCTCCTCATCCTTCCCCATCACCTCCAACAGGTTCGTCCGCGTAGCTTCAGCCAGCGAGGCGATCGCGCCCCGGGTTGAAAAATCCGCTCCATGCACGACAAATTGACGAGACTCACTCTCCGTCATCTTCCGCGGCTTCTGCTTCTCGTCACGAGCCAGCTCAACCGCAATAGAGGGCGCAGGCTGCGGGGCAGTATCGGGNAGCACCTGCCCCGGNCTCTCGGGAAGGGATCCGGGCGANGGNAGGTCGCCCTGGCTCCAGGCCGGGATGATAACTCCGGGGACCCAGAAGGCGCATGCGAGCATTGGAGTCGGCAACTTCACATCGGTAGANAGGCACTCATGACGCATAACCCCGGCCAATGCAAGGAGTCAGGGGACTTGTCGACCGGCAAAAGCANCCGGAGTCCACATTGTTCTCAACGATCCCGCACTCTTTCCGGACCTGTCTCAGGACGTGGGAGCTGCCTGCCCCTCGATCTCTGGCGGCGAGAGTTCCAGCAGTCCGTCCGAAACCTTGATCCGGAAGTTTTTCCGCAACATCTTTTCCCAGATCAGCTTGGTTTCCTCCGCATAGGCTTTCTGAAGGGCCTCGAAAGAGGAATAGGTCAGGTACATGAATCCGTTCAACACCCGCGTCCGACCCCACTTACCATGCTTTTGGCCTACCGCCGTGCTGATACCCCCGTCCTCTTTCTTGGTCTGCTTCGGTTCGAAGAGCATGGATACAGTATGGCGCCTGCCATTCATTTCCCGCTCAATGATGACTTCGGCTATACCTTTCTCCAGCCGCACCCACACTCCCCTCGCCTTTACGATGTTCTTGAACAGGCCACCCTGCTCAACCGCGAGTGTGCGCCGCAGGTAGTTGTTAAGCTCCTCCTCCGTGATCCGGACAGGAGCCATGTTCTTATAAGCGTTCTCAAGCACGGATGCCAGATCGGGGCCCCCGGCTGGGGGAACAGAAGAGTCACTGACGTAGCCCTCGATGTCGGAAAGATTCTGCGGCTGGAAGGATAGAAAAGCGAGGCCACCGATCACGAGCAGGCCCAGCAGGGAAACGTAGAAGAGATTCCTGAAGAAGATTCCCTTCTTGGTGGGAGGAGGCACGATTCGCTTCTGCTTTTCTTCCCCTTCCTCCGAGTCCTTATCAATTCCCTCGTTCTTCCCCGGGTTATTGTCCTCCCGCTTCCCCTTGCCCGGGGCCAGACCCTTACCCTCATCCTCGCCCTTACCCAGGTCCNNNCCCNNNTCCTTNNCCAGGACCAGACCCTTNCCNNNNTCCTTNNCCNNGACCNNNCCNNNGNNCTTNNCCNNNNCCNNNCCCTTNCCNNNNTCCTTNNCCNNNNCCNNANCCTTANCCTTATCCTCGCCCTTACCCTTGACGGGATCCTTGTCCTTACCCTGATCCTTCTCGTTCTCGGCCATTGTTCGGTGGAGAGTATTTCGTATCGCCCCGGACCTGTCCAGAATTCAGAGAGCGCTCACCCAAGGCGGTTCTTCCCCCGTCAATCGGCCTTGGCGGGGCCACCTCCCCCGTCCGATCTTGGCTTCGGATCCGCTTTCGGGCTGGAATTGGACCCGGAGCCCGATTTCGACCCGGAGGATTCGCTCGATCCTTTTTCTGTGGACTTGCTGGCCTCCGAATCCTTCTTCGCTCCGCTCTTGTACGAGTCGCTGCGATAGTCAGTCTCATAGAACCCTCCACCCTTGAAGATAATCCCGGCCCCCGTACCCAGCAACCGCTTTACGGGCCCGTTACAATCCTCCAACGGGCAATCCTTNAGCTTCTCATCGTTCATACTCTGGAAGTANTCGAATCGATGNCCGCAGCTCTCACAGAGGTANTCGTAGGTCGGCATGNGGTGAGGCTANAAAACATCGNGACCGCNCCTTGGCAAGTGGGATGTCTCGCAGATCCGCTTGCATCCTCCCAAAGGCATGGGACAATGCCACTTTCGTCGGACCTTCCGCTGAAATCGAGAGTTCATGGGCAAGGAATCGAGCAAACCTACCAACACTCGTCCGAATTGGGATCCAGTCCTCACCATGGCCTGGTTGACAGGCGCCAGCGTGCTCCAGGTTCCCTTCCAACGTGCCTTCAAGTTCGGCCCGGGCAATTTCGGATACAACATCCTCATCGGCACTGCGGTTGTCGCCCTTGGCGTTCTCGCCTTGGTAGGCCTGGTCCATCTCGCCCGTCGCTGTCTCCATCAGCACGAGCACGAAACCCGGTTATGCCGGCTGGTCATGGCCTCACTGACTGTGTGCACCCTGATTTTTCTGGTCGCTTTCCATCCTGCCGTTCCCTTCGAGCTATACTGGATCGGAATCGGGCTGGGAGGGCTCGCGGCCCTGTTGTTCACCATCTTGATCTGCACCCTGCCCAGAACCAAAAGAGATCCCCCGCGGCAGCCCAGTTCACAACGCCAGCGAAAGAAGGCCTGGCAGTTTAACGGGGCATTCTGGACCCTCGTCCTCCTCGTCTTTCTCACCCGGGACTTCTCTTCCTTCGGGGATATCGGGGAAAGGAGCATCTGGGAGTCTACTCTTCTCGTCCTCGGCCGCCTGCTCTCCCTTGGAGGATTTACCATGGCAGGTATTCTGCTCTCCCACGCGCTGCTGGTCTTCTTTCCCCCCTATACCCGCTGGCTCGTCATTGCGGGCATGGTCCTCATCCCCCTTGTTGTTCTCGCAGACTTGGCAGCCGATATCTACTGGGAGCAATCCCTGATCGATGTCGTCAACAATCTGACCCTCGATGGCAGGTTCGACATGAAGGTTGAACTGGAGGCAGCCGGAATCAACCAGTCTCCTCTTCAGGTCACCCTGGCAGTTCTGGCCGTAATCGCACTCGCCATCGGCGCCTATTTCGGGCTGCAAAAGCTCTCTCGGCGTTACGACCTCCGCCTGCGGACCTCGAAGGCCCTCCTCCTCTTCGCGGGGCTCTGGATGGGAGCAATCGCCCAGCAGGCGCTCAGCATGGTGAGCATGCGCAAGGAGGTGTGGCAGGCCGAACACGCGACCTTCGCCATTCACCTAGGACTCTTTCGACCCGACCCGGGCCTGGAGACTCTCGCTATTCGCTTCGCTCTCACTCAGACCGACACTGAAATTGAAGCCCTTCTCTCGTCCTCTCTGCCAGCCCTCAAGCGTCGACCCGATATCTACATCGTGATGGTGGAGACCTGGCGCTCCGACACCGTGCGGCCCCAGGTCATGCCTTTCCTCTCCACCTTCGCGAAGGAGGAATGCCAGCAGTTCGACGTCACCTTCGCGGGATCCAACTGCACGCCCGTGTCATGGTATACCCTCTTCCACAGCAGGATCGGGATTTACTGGCGGGATGCCCTGGGAGAGGGCCGGCGCCCGGGGGGGTTCAAGGGCTCCTACCCCATCCGCCTGCTTCATGAGCTGGGCTACCGCTTCAGTGTTCGCGCCGTGTGCGACCTGAGCTACAAGAAAATGTGCGATCTCAACTTTGGGAGTGACCACAAGTTTGCCGAGCACTTCCTCGATGCGCCGCTCCTTCCCGATGGTGCCAGTATCCCGGAACGGGAAAAAATCATCGTAGCCGACCTTAAGAAACAGCTCGAAAGCACCCCGCCCGGTAGCCACCTTCACTTCCTGTCCCTCGACTCCGCACACTACAACTACTACTGGCCCAGCGAAAACTTCACGCCCATCCACGAGGACTGCGCCGCCATCGACTTTGGAGCCCTGAAACCCACGCCGGAGCAGATCCGCGAGGTGGTCAAACGCTATGAAAACGCCGTCAACTGGATTGACCGGCAAATGGAGGAATTCATCAACTACCTTAAGAAGGAAGACCGCTACGAAGACTCCATAATCATCATCACCGGGGATCACGGGGAAGAATTCGCCGCGGGAGCGGACGCCGAACCAGCGCTCGCCCTCCACCTCGCGA
>PBLI01000081.1 GCA_002721695.1 Roseibacillus sp.
GTGCGCTCCAGAAGTTCCCGGTGATCCCGCACGAGCCGGCAGGTGACTTTTCCGGAGGCCCCGAACTTGGCCCAAGTACGTTGGTGAACGATGTGCTTGCCTAATTGCTCCCAACCCGGACTCTAATGACGAAAGACCAGCATGCCCAATCAGACACAAATCAGAATCTCAGCCCTTTGCCTGCTTCTCTCCGTGTTCCCTGTCAGCGGCGCGACGGCGGAAGAACCTCTGTTGACTCCGGACCAGCGTGACGCCTGGAAGAAAGCGCAAGCCGCGTATGACTACGTGACGATCGCCCGTGCATACGCCGACTACATGATCGAGCACGGGCGTGACACCTACGGTCCGAAGCACACGCCGCTGTTCGTGACGGGAATCGACCGCAGGACCGGTAAGCGGATCAGCCCGCCCTTTGCTCACGTGAAACGCAAGCCGTTCATGCCCGGCTGGGAGCGAGACCGCGAACTGAGGGGGTCGGACCGCAACTACGGCAACGCCGATCCGCTGGATCAGCTCACGCTGCTGAGGATCATGCACCGGCTCTCGCGGATGACGGGTGAGAAGCGCTATGCCGGGGAGGCGGACAAAACCGCGGCGTGGTGGATGGCCAATACGCAGACAAAAATAGGACTGTATCCGTGGGGCTCGCATACGTATTGGAACCTGGACAAGGAAGGCGGAGGCGGGACGTTCGAGTTCAATCACGTCTGGCCCTATTGGAACCTGAATCCGTCCGCCTTGCACAAGTACGCGATGGGATTGTGGAATCACTACGTCGCGGACAAGAAGACGGGAAACTTCAACCGGCACGCGAACTCGAACGGGCACGGGCCCGGCGGCGGGATGGAGTTCCCCTGGCCGGGCTCGGCGATGATCGCCACCTGGGTGCAGGCGTATCAGGATCACCCCGATCCGGTATACCTCAGGGCCATCGACACGATTCTCAATCGCTGGGAGTCGCTGCGTGATGGGAACGGGCACTTGGCCCCGTGCAGCAGTTACCCGCAATGGGTGTGGTACGTGGGTTACTCGCTGGCGGCGAACCGGCTCGATGACCATGCAAAGCTGATCGAGACGAAGGATCCGAAGCTAGCGGACAAGATGCGAGCGTATGGGCGCAAGTGCGATGCGGCATATCTCAGTGTGGCCGACAATATGCTGGACATCAAGGGGTTCGGACCGGTCTCGAGTTACCTGCGCGAGACTGGCAGGTTCAACCCCGATCGGCTGGACATGATCGGCGGGCCCTGGCAGGACCGCAAGGATTACGCCGGCTTTGCGTTGGTGATGTCCGAACGTATGAAGCGGAATGACTCACCCGAATTGCACAAACGGTTCCGCCAGGCCGTGCTCGATTCCGCCGAAGTCTACATGAGTATCAATCCCGAGGTGCAGTGGAGCGTGTGGGGCGATAATACTGCCAACGCGATCCGGCTCATGCTTGCTGCACACGAGATGACCGGGAACACGGCCTACCTGCACCGGGCCGGTCATTTCTCCCGGTTGGCGGTGGACATGTTCCTCGATGACACGTCGCCGCTACCGAAGTTCACCAGCCAGGACGAATTTTATGAGGTCGAATCGGTGACGGCACCGTCGTCGGACGTGTGGATGCTCGCGACGCTGGAGGCACTCGAATGGCTGACAAAGGTTGACGAGGCGGAGCGGCACACGGCGCGGATCGCTACCGACGCAGGCGTGTGGGATTGCACGAAGCTGAACGGGCCCGTCGCAAGCGTGTCGCTTGGTTACGGCAAAGACGGGAAGCGGACGCTGTTTCTCTCACGCGTCGAGAAAGGATTTGCGACCGANCGGGGNCTGNTTNTNGACGACCTCGACCTGATNGTCTCNGANCACGTCAACAGCATCCCAACACTCGAGCAGGTNAAGCCGTTCAATGGNGCGTACCGCCGCAANTTNTCCGGCAAGCACCGCGAACCNAGCACNGCNGAGTANGGNGGGNTCAAGGANGTGCTNNANCGCGCGGACCTGACNCTNGTCAACCACGGNANGCAGCAAGCGACGGTGANGGTGACGGCCACCTATCACGACAGTTGGGACGACCGCGAGACGAAAGAGCACACGCGCACGATCGCACCNGGCGAGCGCGTCNTTGTGNAGTGCGCNGCCCCCGNGAAGCGGTTCATNCGGNGGATCGATTTTGACAGCACNATCGCCGGCGGGGTCAANCTGGAGCGGTTCGCNTTCGAGATGACGCCTCGGAGCAAGTTAAACCCGCTCGTGGCCGCNCTCCGATCCGACGGGCGAGACGATTGAAGGGGCCGAGAAAGACCTCACCCCGCCCCGATCCGCGTGGAGTGGACCCTGCACCNGGGCCCGGTTGCATGAAGGGCTCGGGCTTACCGGTATTTTGTGCCCCTGCGGGGGCGTTCAACTAGCCGGTTCCGGGCGTCAATTCGTCCCGGAGCGCATTCAATTTCTTCACCGCCTCGTGCAAGCCNGGNCGCTCNGANAGCCCTTCACCNAANAAACCCTGTTTCACACCGGNTCTGCCGAACCCTTTCGGCGTATCGANAGGATTACACCAGAAGACCCCCAGGATGTACTCGGTCTTGAGCGCAGCCTNGACGTAGTCGGCATAGGCCTGACCGCCTGCCACGGAATTTTCCATCAACTTCCAGTTGCGGATGTCCTTGTCGCCATCCTTGAAGCGGATCGCGAAGTCACAGAGAAGAATCGGCTTTCCTGTCAGCTGGTGAATCTCGTCCAGCTTCTCTTGNGGAAAGGGACCGCGGAACGGCGGCTGGATCGCGATGCCGTCNACCCAGGGCAACATCTCTTNCACGACNACAGGGTCGAAGGTGTTGAAGTCGAAGCGGTCTCCAAAGACGAGTGCTCCCGGGTCGTATTTGCGATTCGCTTTTCCGACGACCCNGAAATACTCGCGGGCAATGAGGCGGAGAAACTCCTGGTCNCGGGCCGTGTCATCATCTCCTTCCCAGGTGCTGAGAAACTTCCGGTAGGCCTTCCGGCCAGGGGCGTCCTCTGGCAGGTTGCGAATGTATTCCACCCAGTTGGTGCCCGAGGGATTCTTCAGGGGCCAGGACCCGAGGTCCGTCCAGCAGTATCCGATGATGTTTTGNCGGCTCTTACGACCGAGCGCGCAATTGAACTTCACCCCGGCATCGAGGCGCTCCTGTTCCCGGGGATCAAAGATATCGACAAATTTGACNCCTTCCCTGCCNCGGTAGTAGGCACTCTGAACGAGGTGTGACCAACTTTCGACGTAAGGCATGTCGGACTTGAGCTGCGGGGGGCAACCGTAGCCGTATGCGTTGAAGCCGAGTTCCTTGCAGAGCCGCGAGAACTTGGACATGTCGATCGGNGGCCTGGCGCGCCGGGCGTTCACGTGGGTGATGCCATGCCCAAAGAACGGCTTCCCATCCGGGCCCACCAGCCAGTAACGGCCGTCGATCGTGGCCAGCCTCACTCTCTGCAACTCCTTTTGAGGGCCCTCCTTCTCCTGGCCTGNCAGGTTCAAACCGAGGAGGACAGCCACTAACAAAATGGGAAGGGCAAGTCTCATGAGCGAGTCAGGGNCACNCCTGGCGAAGGTTCATCGGGCGTNGCCAGNCCACGACCACCCTGACCGGGGCAACTCGCCAACCGGGAAAGGGTCAGGGAAGAACAGCTTTTACCGGGCCTCCTGCGCGGGGTCACTTCTTGGCGGGTTTCGGGTAATCCTGGTTCTCCTCCAGCTCGGCTGCCGAGGGCCTGTCAGAGGGAACTCCACCCCCGGGAACTTCTGCCTTCGCACACCAGACAATGGCATTGAGAACGAGCGTGCGAAAATCATCGTGGCCCCAGTTCCGGTGGAAATGCCCNCCGGTAAATCCAAAGCCGCGTCCACCATTCGGCCGTTCGTAGGCCCATGCCACGTGCTGGATCTCACCCTTGTCCATTGACGCACGAACATGGGGATTTCCGGAGTGACGGCCATCGCGGCGCTCCATCGTCTTCTTGGGCGGATGGGCGGAGAGAATCGGCGTGACCCCCTTCATGTCCGGTGCGAAGCGCATGTGAAAATACCACTCATCGTAAATCCTGAAAGGCTCCACCCCGCGTGTGATCGGATGCTCGGGAAGTTTCTTGAAATCTGCAGTCCAGTGCGGATTCACCGAATAGTGGGTCTCAAAGTATCCACCCAGCCAGTCCAGGAAGAGCTTGCGCCCCTTATCGTCATCCCCGGGCTCCACCGCGTAGTGCAGGCAGGCCATTCCCGTCCCATCCTTGAGCTTCACATCGAGTCCATCGAGATGCTGATAGGCCAGGTGCTGGCCACTGCCCCCGTTGCAGTAAAAGACAATCGCATCGGCATCCTCCAGGACATCCGCATTACCGGGCCAGTCCTTCTGGAAGTGAACCGAGGCTTCCACGAAGTCTCCCATGTGCTCGTTGAGTTGTTTCGCGAGGAGNAGACAGCCCGCGCGATGCTCGTGCGCCCCATAACCGTGACTGCGCTTGCCCGCCAGGAACACGATCTTCTTCTTTTTCCCCACGCTCGGCCCAGCCGGGCCAGATTTGTCCCCAAGGAGGACGGGGCCGGTGAGTGTCAGGAGGAGGGCAGCGAAAAGGACACCGAGGGCAGTTTTCATCGGTTTGACAAATAGTGGAACAGAAGCGGTCTTGCCGCCNGNCNCCACAATCGTCAAGACCGGAACCCACGTGTCCCTCGCCCGGAAGCCGGGAATGCCGGCNTCCCTTCAGCCCCACGGGCGGNAGAACTCACCCGTTCATCGAGCNTGCGACCCCTGTCCCCCNAACGCCGGCTCGCTCATTTCGCCATCGAGCTTCTCCCAGATCGTGACCAATGCCGCGACCCGCTCCGGGGAGGAGGCCGCCAGGTTGTTCTNCTCGGAAACGTCCCGGGACAGGTCGTAGAGTTCCCACTGCGCGTTCCCCGGAACGAACCGTTGGCCCATGCGTAGAAGNTTCCAGTCGCCATGGCGCAGGGCTGTTTTCCCCCCCTGCCGCCAGTAGAGGGTTTCGTGAGGCACCCCATCCNCCCTGCCGGTGAGATGGGGAACCAGGTTCACNCCTTCCACCTGTCCGGATTGTGCGACCCCGGCACAGTTGGCCGCAGCCGTGGCAAAGATATCAAGCGAGCTGACCGGGTTCTCGTAGACCTTGCCAGCGGGAATGACCCCTTTCCACTGNACCATGAACGGAACCCGCAGAGCTCCCTCATACATCTGGCCCTTCGAGCCCCGCAGGGGAAGGTTCGAGGAAGTGAGCTCCCTCGTCGGCCCGCCGTTGTCGCTCAGGAAGAAAACCAGCGTGTCTTTNTCGATTCCCGATTTCCTGAGCTGTGCAAGGACCGCGCCCACGCTGTCATCCATGTTCGCCAGCATGGCCGCAAAGATCCGGCGATGAATGTTTTTGATATGAGCGAATTTCCTCATGTAAGCCTCGGCCCCCTGCAGGGGGCTGTGGACCGCATTGTAGGCAAGGTAGAGAAAGAAGGGCCTGTCATCGTGGCGCTCTATGAAATCGACCGCCTCCCGGGTGAGCGCATCCGTCAGGTAGTCTGTTTCGACCACCGGCTGGCCACCCCGGACGATGGGATTGTTGGCGTCATAGTCCGGCTCGTTGCTCCCCATGATATCGTGATAGAAAAGTCTTCCCTTGCCCTTCCAGAGGCCTTTCGCCCCGCCAGGCAGTGTCTTGCGCCGAAGCAGGGTGGTCACACCCCTGTAGGGCGGTGGAACGAAGTAGTGTCCCTCGTGGGTAAAACCGAAGAACTCGTCGAAGCCGTGGCGAAAGGGATGGTAGCGTGCGGTTCCGCCCTGGTGCCACTTGCCGATCAAGCCGGTAGTGTATCCAGCGTCATGCAGGGCCTCCGCGATGGTGATCTCTTTAGGAGGCAGTCCAAAACCAGGCTCTTCATTACGCGCNCCGGTGGGATTGAACTCGTATCCGAAACGCGTCGGGATTCTCCCGGTCAGCAACCCCGCCCGTGAGGGACTGCAATTCGGGCCCGCCACGTATCCCGCGGTAAAACGCACTCCGTTTTTCGCAATNGAATCAATATGGGGCGTCGGAANCTCCAGATTCCCCTGACAGCCCAGTTCGCCGTAACCAAGGTCATCGGCCAGGAGGACGACCACGTTGGGCTGGCGCTCGGCCGCCCCGGCAACCGGNAACAGCACAAGTCCCGGAAGCGCCCACCAGAGCATGGATAGTTTCTTGATCTTCACGTTTCCTGCTTTCTGGCTTCGTCTGGTTGGAGCCTTGGGGCCTTCTACCTGGAGTCAGGCGGAGCCGAGAGCCAGCGACNACGGGCANCCCGCAGCCTGCACCNTCAATCTCGGGGCNGGCTCCCGGTCGTCAAGCTCCAACAGGATTCCCCGCCTGCCCGGGTCCCAAGTCGCAGAAGTCTCCCACCGGCGGTATGATTGCTGTTTACCTCGATGGACCGTTACCAATAGGATCGCGCTCCTCAAGGAATGCCGGAAACCTCTTCCCAGACCTTCAGCGCCAATGGCCGGGACTACGCTCCACCCGCCGGACCCGTCGCCGTTCTGTGTCTGGACGGATGTGCCGACGAATACCTTTCCACCTCAATCGCGCACGGCGCCATGCCGAACGTGGCACGCATGGCACGCAATGGTTACCGGGGGATGGTGCGCGGGGCGCTCCCCTCGTTCACCAATGTNAACAACTCGGCGATCGTCACCGGGATGCCCCCGGCGGTCACGGGCATCTGCGGCAATTTCTTCCTGAACCCGGAGACCGGCGAAGAAGTCATGATGAACTCACCCGAGTTCCGTCGCTGTGGTACTCTCCTGACCGCCGCGGCGGACGCCGGACGCAGGGTGGCCTTCATTACGGCAAAGGAAAAACTGCGCACCGTCCTCGGCGANGGGATCGTTGAACGCGGCGGGATCGTCTTCTCGTCCGAGAAGGTCGACGAGGCCCGGGCAGCCACTCACGGTGTGGACGACGCAGAATCGATCATCGGGAAACCACGCCCTGAAATCTACTCGGGTGATGCCTCCGTCTATGTCCTGGAGGCAGGCGCCGCNCTCGTTGAATCCGGAAGGGCGGACTTTCTCTACCTCTCGACCACTGACTTCATGCAGCACAAGTTCGTGCCCGAGGCGCCGGAGAGCCTTGAGTTCCACCAGGGACTGGACGAGCAGATCGGGAGGCTGCTCGATGCCGGCTGCGTTGTTGCCGCCACTGCCGACCATGGGATGAATTCCAAGAACAAGCCCGACGGAACTCCAAACGTCATCTATCTCGAATCGCTTCTGAAAAGGGAGTTTGGAGACCGGTTGACAGTCATCTGCCCGATCACCGACCCCTACGTCGTGCACCACGGAGCCCTCGGTTCCCTGGTAATGGTACATGTCGAGGAGGCNGGAGCCATCCCCGCAATCATCGATTTTCTCGATCGAATCGAGGGCGTCACCGAAGTCTACGATCGCGATGGTGCCTGCCGTCACCTCGAACTCGCGGGAGACCGGATTGGCGACATCTGCGTCCTCTGCGGGCGGGATTTTGTTCTGGGAAAAACCGAGGACCAGCACGACCTGAGTGTCCTTGCGGGTGGACTCCGCTCTCACGGCGGGCGCTACGAGGAAATGGTTCCCATGCTGCTGTCTCACCCCCTGAATGACGAATACAAGGCCCGGGCGCTCGGCGACCCCCGCAATTTTGACATCTTCGACTTTGCCTGCAACGGGCTCCGACTGTGAACCTTCCTTCCTACATCGCCGGTGAGGCCCGCGGGGGCGGCGAACGCCTCGAGGTCTTCTACCCCTGGGACAATTCCCTGACCGGGACGGTCACCAAGATCACTCCTGGTGAACTGCAGCAGGCAGTCGAGGCGGCAGGCGGTGAGGAACTGAGCCGCTATGACCGGCACGCGATCCTGCGCAGGGCGTCCACCCTCATGGCCGAACGCCGCGCCGAGTTCTCCGAGTTGATCCGGCTCGAGACCGGCCTTTGCCAGCGCGACACGGACTACGAGACGGGCCGGACCTCCGACGTCCTCGAATTCGCCGCNATCGAGGCCCTGGGCGATGACGGGGAAGTGTTCTCCTGCGACATCTCCCCCCAGGGCAAACGCCGCAAGATTGTCACCTTCCGACAGCCGGTCTCCCTCGCCGTCGCGATCACGCCATTCAATCATCCGCTCAACCAGGTGGCCCACAAGGTTGCTCCCGCGATTGCTGCCGGGGCTCCGATGCTCCTCAAGCCGTCAGACAAGACGCCGCTGACCGCGATCAAGTTCACCGAGCTTCTCTACGAAGCCGGCCTTCCCGGCTGGATGCTGAGCACCTTCGTCGGAGATCTGGACGAGGTGGTCACGCCGATGATCCGGCACCCGGCCGTGGAACTCGTGTCCTTCACCGGTTCGGTCGCAATCGGCAAACAGGTTGCCCGGACGGCCGGCTACAGGAAGCTCTGCCTCGAACTAGGCGGCAACTCACCGCTGATCGTGCTCGATGATGCCGATCTCGAGCTCGCGGTGACCCTTGCGGCGGAAGGCAGCTTCCGGAACTCGGGGCAACGCTGCACCGCCGTGAAGCGCATTCTCGTGCAACAGGGCATCCTCGAGGCATTCACCGGACGCTTCGTGGAAAAGGCACGCGAATACACCGGCGGGGACCCGGCTGACCCGGCCACCCGGGTCGGAACCGTCATCGACGAAGCAGCCGCAGAGCTCCTCAAGGAACGGGTGGACACCTGCGGGGGCAGCCTTCTCCTGGGGGGCGGTCAGAGCGGAGCGCTGATGGAGCCGACGGTCGTGGCAGGTGTGCCCCGCGATGCTGAACTCGTGGCCCAGGAGAGCTTCGGGCCGATCGCGCCGATCCTCCCGATAGAGGATCTCGACGATGCAATCGATTACTACAATTCCGGACCGTTCGGGCTCTCCACCGGAATCGTCACCAATGATCTCAACCNTGCGATGGATGCCGCCAGGCGCTTGCGCACCGGGACGACAAACATCAATGAAGTGCCCGGCTTCCGGATCGAGAGTTCACCCTTTGGCGGGGTGAAGGACTCGGGGCTCGGGGTCAAGGAGGGCGTCATCGAGGCGATCAGAACAATGACCAGCGTGAAAACCTTCTCGTTCCCATGGGGATGACTCCACCCAGGCGGCAGTTCCTGAAAACGTCCACCGCCACCGCGGCAGCGGTGCTGGGTGGATTCTGCTATTCGCTGGCAGGCAAGAAACTTCCCCCGAAAACCGTGCGGCTGGGAGTAATTGCTGACCTCCATCACCAGTTCGTCGATGGGGGAGCCCGGCGGATGGAGGCGTTTCTCAGGGCGATGTCGGAGGTGGAACCATCCGCACTGGTCCAGCTGGGAGACTTCACCTTCCCGAATACCGGGGGGCAGGGCCTGGCAGACAGCTTCAATGCCGCCTCCCGGCACAGCCTGCACGTGATCGGGAATCACGACCTCGACCTGAGGCTCACGCGTCAACATTGCCTCGATGCGTGGGGAATGCCCTCCCCCTACTATCGATATGATCTCGCCGGGCTTCGCCTGCTCATTCTCGACGGTAACGAGCGGGGCTCGCCGACCCANGGCGGTGGCTACCCCTCCTACGTCGGGGAGCAGCAACTGGAGTGGTTGAGTGGGGAACTGGACGGCNCCGAGCTGCCGGTCGCCGTGCTCAGCCACCAGCCGCTGGCCGGGCCCGGTGCCGTCGACAACGCGGCGGCCGTGCGGAAGGCCCTCGAGAAGCACGCACCCAGAATCCTGTTCTGCCTCAATGGACACACCCACCTCGACACCGTGATCGAGCAGGCTGGCATCCCCTACCTGCACATCAACTCGGCTTCCTACTACTGGGTCGGCGGGAAGGAGCGCACCCTCTTCTACCGGGATCCGCTCTTTGCTTCGCTGACCATCGATCCAGACGAAAAGACCCTCTCGGTNGCGGGGAGGGCGTCGCGCTGGGACGCAAAAACGCCTGAGGAGATCGGCTTCTTCAAGACCGCCCGGGGCCAGGCCGTGCGCCGNATGGTCACGCCCGGNATCTCAGACAGAACAATCCGACTGTAATGCCCCGGGAACCANCTGCTCCGGACAACCCCTACCTGCTGCTNACACCAGGNCCCCTCTCNACGAGCCCCGGCGTACGGGAGGCCATGTTGCGGGACTGGTGCACGTGGGACGACGACTACAACATCGGGGTGGTNTCGCCGATCCGGGAGCAGCTCGTCTCGCTTGCGACATCGACCGCNCCTGCCGATTACACCGCCGTCCTCATGCAGGGCAGCGGNACTTTCTCGGTCGAGGCCATGATAGGAACCGCCGTTCCCCNGGACGGCCGGCTCCTGGTCCTCGCCAACGGNGCCTACGGGGAACGCCTCGCCGGAATCGCAAGCCGCCTCCAGATCGATCTGACNGTCCACGACAGCGGCGAACTGGCNCCGCCGGACCTNGAACGGCTTGAGGCCGATGTCCNCGGACACTCGCACGTGGTGGTTGTCCACAACGAGACGACAACCGGAATGATGAACCCGCTTGCAGAGATCGCTTCCATCGTAAAGGGGGCTGGCAAATGCCTCATGGTGGANGCGATGAGCTCCTTTGGCGGAGTGGTCATGGACATCGCCGCCCTCGGAATCGACTACCTCGTGTCCTCGGCGAACAAGTGCATNCAGGGAGTCCCCGGATTTGGATTCGTGATCTGCCGCCGGGCTCTTCTCCAGGAATGCGGGGACAACGCNCGATCGCTTTCGCTCGATCTGTTCGAGCAGTGGCGAGGAATGGAAGAGGGCCGGGGCAAGTGGCGATTCACGTCACCAACGCACACGGTGCGGGCCTTTTCCCGGGCGATGCAGGAACTCGGGGAGGAAGGAGGCGTCCCGGCACGGCATGCGCGCTATTCCGAGAACCACCGTATCCTCGTCGGGGGGATGGAGAACCTGGGATTCGCATGCGTTCTTCCCAGCGAGCACCAGGGCCCGATTATTACGGCGTTCCGCAGCCCCGNTTCGCCACGGTATTGCTTCCGGACGTTCTACGACGCCCTCAAGCAGCGNGGGTTCGTGATCTATCCAGGGAAGGTCACGGGCATCGAGAGCTTTCGCATCGGGACGATCGGTCACGTCTTCCCCGACGATTTCCGGCGCCTCATCAAANTGGTGGAGGAATGTGCCGACTGGTAGCTGGCATGGCGAAGACCCTCCACACGAACACGCCTGTCCTGTTGGAGAGCGAATTCCCTGCGGGCGACCTTCCGGAGCGGGCTCAGGTCGTGATCGTGGGCGGCGGAATCGCGGGGTGCTCGGTGGCCTTTCACCTCGCCCGGCAGGGATGGAAGGATGTTCTCCTGCTGGAAGCGGGCTCGGTCGCGTCCGGGACGACGTGGCACTCGGCTGGACAGGTCGGCCAACTGCGCGCAAGCGCCAGCCAGACAAGGATCAACAGGGCCTCGGCCGAACTCTATGCCGAACTTGGCGCCTCCGCCGGCTGGCTGCAGTGTGGTGGCCTCCAGCTGGCGAGCTGTGAAGAGCGGTGGACCCAGCTGCAGCGCCAGGCGGCGATGGCGGAGCTCTTCAAGGTCGAGGCCGATCTCCTTGGGCCACGGGAGATAGCAGATCGCTGGCCGGCAATCGAAACCCGGGANCTGCACGGTGGAATCTGGCTTCCGGGAGACGGGCGGGTCGTGCCCGGTCCCTGCGCCCTTGAACTNGCGAGGCGTTCGGGCGTTCCCGTCCGGGAGCACACCTCCGTGGAGGCTATTCTGCACANGGACGGGACCATCACGGGGGTACGGACGGACCGGGGTGATGTGGAGGCCGAGTGGGTGGTCCTTGCCGGGGGCATGTGGTCCCGGCAGCTCGGACTCGGGATCGGCGTCGATATCCCTCTCTACCCCTGCGAACACCACTATGTCATCACGACGCCGGTCGAAGGGATCACGCGCGACTTNCCATGCGGACGNGACCCGGACGCAGGGATCTACTTTCGTNCCCTTGACGATGGCGGGATGAAACTTGGAGCATTTAAATTGCGNTCAAAGGCGTGGCAGATCGGGGACTCCGTCCCCGGAGACTTCCACCACGCCCTGCTCGACCCGGACTGGGAGGACTTCGCCGGCCCGCTCGCCGCCCACTACCATCGGGTACCGGNAACGTCCCGGGCCGAGATCGTGAAATTCGTCAACGGCCCCGAGAGCTTCACTCCCGACAACCACTTCCTGATGGGGGAACCAGCCGGGACACGGGGTCTCTTTGTCCTCGCAGGGTTCAATTCGGCTGGCATTGCCTGCGCGGGAGGGGCCGGGAAGTATGCAGCCGAATGGATGGCCGGAGGGGTCATGCCGATGGACCTGCTCTCAGTCGACATCCGCCGCTTCGCTCCCGGCCATAATCGCCGCGAGTTTCTGCAGGAGCGGGTCACCGAGGTNCTGGGACTGCACTATGCCATGGCGTGGCCAAACCGCCAGATGGAGACCGCCCGGGGACTTTCCCGGGTGCCCCTCTACGAGCTGCACGCTGAAAATGGCGCCCACTTTGGCGAGAGCGCGGGCATCGAACGCCCGCTGTGGTTCGGCGGAACCGCCCCCTACACCTTCCGGAAACCCGGGTGGCTGGAAACAGTCGCAGGGGAGATCACGAATTGCCGCCGGGATGTCACCG
Organism: Roseibacillus sp.; assembly: GCA_002721695.1. Taxonomy (GTDB): domain Bacteria; phylum Verrucomicrobiota; class Verrucomicrobiia; order Verrucomicrobiales; family Akkermansiaceae; genus Roseibacillus_B. The sequence goes on from PBLI01000081.1 coordinate 12,633, forward strand.
TCTTCGACCAGTCGACCTTTGCGAAATTCCGCACCGGGGACCTGCCCGGACTCCAGTGGCTGTGCGCCAACGATATCGACGTCCGGCCGGGTCGGACGGTCTACACCTCCATGCTGAACCGGCGCGGAACCTTCGAGTCAGACCTCACGGTCGTGCGCGAGGAAGAGGGTTCCTTCTACCTTGTGAGCTCCACCGCAAGCCGCTGGCGGGATCACGACTGGATTCAGCGCAGCGGCAAATGCACGGACCTCGAGGATCTCACTNCCGAGATGGGGGTGCTCGGCGTGATGGGACCGCGATCACGGGANCTGCTCGGATCGTGTGTCGACGGCATGACGTTCGGTGACGCAAGGCGCACGGTATTCGCCGGGGTCGACGTNCTGGCCATACGGCTTTCCTACGTCGGTGAGCTTGGGTGGGAACTTCACNTGCCCACAGCGGGAATNGCCCAGGTTTATGAGGAAATCAAACGCAGGGGTGCCTCCGACNCNGGTTANCAGGCCTTGGATACGATGCGCATCGAGAAAGGGTTTCGCGCATTCGGCCGCGAGCTGTCGCCCGACGAGACTCCCTTCGAGGCCGGGCTCGGCTTTGCCGTAGAGATGAACATCGACTTCCTCGGCCGGCAGGCTCTCAAAAACGCACGGCCCCGGAAGCGATTGGTCAGCCTCGTCCTCTCCGACCCCGGGGTGATGCTGTGGGGTGGAGAGCCGATCTTCAGGGATGGCGAGATGACCGGATACACCACTTCCGCCGCCTTCAGCCCGACCTTTGATGCACCCGTGGCCCTGGGCTACGTTCGCGAATACTCCGGACGGGGACACTATGAAATCCTGGCCGGGGGCACCAGGCGTCCCGCCCGGGCCGGCCTGCGCGCCCCGTTCGATCCCAAGCGAGAACGCCTTCTTTCATGAAAACGGACCCGAGAAATTCCAAGCTCTCCCGTAGCCTGGCCGCCTCCCCGGATTGGGTATTCGTTACGGTGGCCGTGCTCGCCGCATTCTCGACTTACTTCTGCATGTACGGTTTTCGCAAGGCGTTTGCCGCCGCCTCTTTCGAGGGGGCGGAGATTGCGATGTTCGGGCTCGTCCTCGACCTCAAGCTTGCCCTCGTGATCGGCCAGGTCCTCGGCTATGCGGCATCCAAGTTCATCGGGATCAAGGTCAACTCGGAAATGACCCGTGGCCGCCGCGGCCTCGCCCTNTTCCTGTGTGTCCTTGCGAGCCAGTTTTCCCTCGTCGCNTTCGCACTCGTCCCCCCGGAATTCAANGTCCTCGCGATCTTCTGCAGCGCCCTCCCCCTCGGCATGGTCTGGGGGCTCGTCTTCAGCTTCCTGGAGGGCCGGAGCNTGACTGACCTGCTCGGTGCCGGGCTCTGTTGCTCGTTTATTCTTGCAAGTGGATTTGCCAAGAGCGTGGGAGCGTGGGTCATGCAGGCGGGGGTCAGTGAAGAGTGGATGCCCGCCGTGGCCGGACTGTTCTACCTGCCACCCTATTGCCTTGCGGTGTGGCTCCTGCGCCGCCTCCCACACCCGACCGAAGTCGATGTCGCGCGGCGGGTCGACCGGCAACCAATGGGGAAGGTGGAGCGACGCGCCTTTCTCAAGCGCTACGGATTCGGCATCGCGTGCCTGATGCTGGTCTATGTGGTGATGACCGTTTGCCGCGATTTCCGCGACAACTTCATGGCGGACATGCTGGCCGAGCAAGGTCACGAAACCAGCCCGGCAATCTTCACCCAGACAGAGCTTCCGGTCGCGTTCTCCGTCGTCCTCCTGGTCGGCTTGCTGTTCCTCATCAGGAGCAACCGGACCGCCCTGCTGGTCAACCATGTCTACGGCCTGGTGGGAGCTTCCGTTCTCTTTACCTCTACGCTGCTGTTCCAGTCTGGCGGAATCGGGATCATCGCGTGGATGGTGATGAACGGCTTCGGGCTGTTCCTCGCCTACGTTCCCTTCAATTGCATTCTCTTCGACCGCCTCGTGGCGTCGCTCGGCACGGTTGCCACCTCNATTTTCCTGATCACGATGGCGGACGCCCTCGGATATCTCGGGGTGGTGGCCGGCATGCTTTACAAGAATTTCGGTCACGGCGAGGNTCTGATGCTGGGCTTCTTCGCGACGCTCAGCTACTTCGTCGCAATCCTGATGGTTGCAGCCCTCGTCGGCAGCTGGATCTATTTTTCAAGGCGGACANNCAGGNACTGAACCTCGCGACGCCTCCACAGATCGTCAAGGGCTCCAAGCTCTTGGGTTGCTTGAACACCCGAAAACAGCACACTCTTCNAGCCATGAAGAGAACGATCGCGCTCGCCACCATGACCATCCTGACCGGTCCTGCCCAGGCCGAAGCAGAAAAAACCTGGCGGATCGCGGGAGAAGCCTGGAAGACGAAGCTCGACCACCACGAGGGGCTGGAGATNACNGCCGGGCACGTTGCTCCCGTCGGCAAGCAAGCGTCCCTGCGGACCAAGATGCTGGCCAGTGGGACCAAACGAAAGCTGGGCGCTCTCACCCTCGAACAATCCCCGGTCTGGCAGAACTGGAATCCTGTCGCGAACATCGGGCCCGCGAACCTGAAGGATGCGCCCGTCTTTCTNTGCCTCGGTCCGGACAACTACTGGATGTTCGGCCGTTATGGCAGCCTGGGCAGNCTGCATTCGAGGGGCCAGAAAGGAGGAAAATCGGATGCAGGAGGTCGGATCCCCCTCCNNGGGCGGCGCCCCTTCACGCCGGAACCTGCGAAGCTTGAGGGCTTCGACATCCCCCTCCAGACCACCCCTGACAAGAATCAGTACAATGCCCCNGGNGGGTTGAAGAAAGGCAAGGGCGGCTACCATGCCTGGCAGAGCCGGGACATGAAGACCTGGGTCCATCACGGACCCGTNACCGAGGGGTTCTCCAAGTGGGTGACCAGCGCCGAGTGGGTCGACGGCAAGGCCTACATCTACTACGACTTCCCCAACGACCAGGACCCACATGTCTACGTTGATGACGACCTGACCGACGGCGAACCGGGCAGGAACATGGGCCTTGCGGTGGCCGACCCGTCTCATGGCTCCGATGCCGGCTTNATCCGCGATCTCGACGGCAAGATGCACGTCATCATCGAGGACTGGAGCCCCATCTCCGCCAACAAGCGCTCCTGGGANTCNCCCCTCGCCGGGCATGCNGTCAGCAGCAACGGGCTCAACGGNTTCAAGTTCGGCCCCCCNGCGGTCGACAACCGCACCAAGCCCACCGGCAAGGTGGCCACCTACAAGCATCCCCACTGGATGAAGGAAGACCCCAAGCGCTTTCCCTCCAATATCGCCGAATACGAGATTCACGAACCCGNGCAGGAAGCCTACGGGGACTGGGCCGCNATCTGCATCGGAGGCCAGTATTACCTCTTTGGGGATTACGACCCTGCCGGCGGNCACCAGATGGCGGTGGGCTGGTTCACCTCTCCTTCCATCGACCAGCAATTCACCTGGTGTGACAAGATCGGCAATGGCCACCCCGATCCTGATGTCATGTTCGCGGAAGGACGGTTTTACCTCGTGACCCAGCAGAAGACCGACTACGTGAGCCCCGGCCCGTGGGTTGAAACCGTCGAGGCGCGGGCAGGAGCCGATACCGACGGCGATGGGAAGATTGATCGGTGGAGCGGCTGGCAGGAGCTCAGGGAATCCTACGATTACACGCCCGGATTCGCGAAGCAGGTGAGAAGAATTCCAGCCCGCATGGATCTCGCGGCCCTGCCTGCAGGCCATGGCTTTCAGGCAGAGCTCAGGATTACGGACAACACTGCAAACAAGTCCAAGCCCATGATCAGGAGTCTCGAATTCCTTTTCGATTAAGGGCACAGGCGAAACCAGAACGCCCGCCATTGCCAACGCCCACTCCGCACGGCGGACTCCTCACGGGGGGCTCAGGGGAACAAATCGCAGGCAGAGACCTTGCGCGAATGTAAGATGGGACTAGGATGGGTCATGATCCGGTTGTTGCCGCTGTTGCTACTCGCCTCTTTCTCCTCCGCCCGCGGTGAGACCTTGTTATTCGACGCGAGCAACCCCACGATCAACCTGTCCAACGCTGGAGCCTCCCACTACCGGATCAGCGGTTTCAACGACCCGGTGCTGGTCCTCCACTCCGGCGTCACCTATACGGTCACCCGCACCAGCGGCGGCCACCCTCTCGTCTTCGCCTACAACGACAGCGACTTCCCGGATGCGGTGATCTACTCCGGCAACCTTGAGGCCGGAACCGCCTTTCGCCAGTCCGCCGTCCTGGGAAGCGGAGATCCTGGCTGGCTCTTCCGGGTCGCCCCCAACTCGTCAGGGGAGTTCACCTTTCCCCCGGCACTTGAAGGCAAGGAGGTTTTCTACTACTGCGAAATTTCGGGGCACCGCGGAATGATCGGAAAGGTAATCATCGAGCCACCCGTCCCGGATCCAGTGGTCCCCCCTGCCATCAACTCGCTCAGCTTGAATGGAACAACCCTGAACCTCAGCATCACCGGAAAACCCAATGCCAGCTTCGTAATAAGAAGTTCGACGAGCCTGAGTGCAGGGAGCTTCGATACGCTCGAAACGACCAGTCCAGCTCTGCTCATGACCGACAGCAATGGCACCGCTTCCTTGTCCTTGCAAACAGGTTCCCGGCCCTCCCTGTTCCTGAGGGTCGAGCAGCTGCCCTGACCCTGCCGGGGAGTCCGAACCGGCTAACGCAATACTACTTCGACAGGTCAGCAGCCACTCTGAGCAACGCAGTCGCAGCCGACGGAGTCAGGTCAAAACTTTCCTCCCCGCCGTCCGCAAGTTTGAGGAATCCGAAATGCTGCCAGGTCCGGAGGTCGGTCGACGAAATGAAAGGGTAGGCCATGCCCGGTTCTCCCCGGAGTGAGAACCGCAGAAGGCCGTCACCGGGAAAGTGCAGCTCCAGCAAATGTCCTGCAACATCGGGGCGACCCAATAGCAGATACCACCAGCACGTTTTTTAATACTGAAAATCAGCACGTTATGCAGCATCTTGTTGCTTACGCCCGTGGCTGAGCAAACAAGCCACACACCCCTTCCGGCAGGAGTTGCCAGGCGATTGTTCATAATTAAATCGATTTGTGATCGGCTTTTCCGGATTATTTTTCATAGGGTCTTGCCAGCCCCCACTTAAACCAAGAAACAAGGATCTTTACCGTGGCCTTTACACCCAGCAAAGACCACCGGCGCCGCGAGCGCGAACAGAGGAAGTTGGAAAAGCGCATGGCACGCGAGGCTGCGAAAGCCGAGAAGCGTGATGCCGAAATTGCCGCCGAGGAAGCCGCCGAGAAAGCCGCCGAGAAAGCCGCTGAAGAAGCCGCGGAGCAAGAGCGGAAGGCCCGGGAAGAGGCGGAATTCGAGGCAGAACTGGAGGCCGAACGCAGGGCCTTGGAATCTGGCGAAAGCTAGGAATGGCCCCGGGTTGCCTGCGGTCTCCCTTCACGAGGATCCACCCGGGGATTTCTTCCGCCCCAGAAGAAGAGACCACGGATTCCGGTCAGTCCTGCTCCCCGGCAGGCACAACTTCTTCCTCTTCCGGTTCAGGAAACTGCGGCTTTCCATGGGCACTCAGGATATCAAACCCCTTCAACGCTTCCGGGGTGTTGAAACGCTGCATCTCCGGTTCCTCGAATTTCTCGATGCGTCGCTCCACGGACTTATAGGGTTCTCCATCTTCGGTAACCGCTCCATAAGTCATGTTCATGCAAACCACTTTCCCCGCTTCCATGGAGACAATCTCCATAATCAAGGGGCTATTAGATTCGTCGTCCACGAATTCCGGGTCAGACGACACTAGATCCATGAAGTAAATGGACTCATTCGCAATGGCCCAGACGCCATGGACGATTATTTTTGTCCCATGATCCGGCCCCCTCGGAACGGCCCCGTCGTCAAGCTCCTCAAGCTCCTCAGGCCTCTCGTAAGACACCTCGGTCAGATAGGAGAAGGTGTGGTCCTCACGAATAATCGTAGTCCACTGGCCCGCCTGATCTTCCCCCACCCAGCGCCCCACATACTGCTTCTCGCGCTCGTTGAGGGGAGTGCCCGGCAGCTTCCTGAAATCTGCAGGGGTCCGGGGCACCTGCCCGTAGGTGGCGTGGGGTTGGATCACCGTGATGCGCCCTTTGGCAATCTCATCATCCGCCTCGAGCTGAATCTCTCCGCCCACCTTCGGGATACCTCCGGGGAATTCCAGCACCCCGATGACCTCCTTGTCCTCGATCCTGATGAGAACCACCGGGCCTTTCACCTCGTAGGTTCCGGATACCTTCCGGTCCCTCCCGATTTCACTGAGGGTGAGCCCCCCTCCCTCGGCAAAGAGAAAGCGCATGCTGGCGTTATCAAACAGCTCCCCCTCGTCGAACGCCCCCACCACCGCCTTGCCGGGGAGGAATTCCTGCAGGCTCACACCCTCCTCCGGGTTCTCCTGCCCCGAAGTCACTGCTTCCGTTTCCTGATCCTCGTTGCCCCCACCGCAACCCGCTACGAGAACCACAAGGATACCCGCCATGAGTCCCCGGAGAATGCACGCGGGAGACCATTTCCTCCTCATATCAGGCAGGCTACCCACCGGGGACCCCGAAGAACAGCTCACAACTCGTCCTGCAATAGAATGACCTTCTGGGTTCTTGCGGAAAAAATCGCTCCCCTCACACTGATGATTACTCCCCTGCTTCCCTGAGAATACCCATTCCATCTCCAGTTCTGGCCGCGGTCATCTCTACGGTCTCCCTTGCCGGGGCCCGGGACAACCCGGCTCTTGCCCAGCTCGCGGTGGAATACCGCCCGGAGGTAAGGGTCCTGCTGGAGCGCTACTGCTTCGAATGCCATTCCGGGGATGAGGCCGAGGGCGAGATCGACCTTGAATCCTTCGAGACGATGGAGGATGTCCGGCGTTCGCCAGGAACCTGGCTGCAGGTTCGCGAGATACTCGAGA
>PBLI01000082.1 GCA_002721695.1 Roseibacillus sp.
CCTCGTCGCCCTCGTCGCCCTCGTCGCCCTCGTCGCCCTCGTCGCCCTCGTCGCCCTCGTCGCCCTCGTCGCGATCCCTGCGGTTACGATGGTGGCGATGGTCTCTGCGGCGCGGGGGCTTGCGGTGATGGCGCAGCCGGGAGGTGAATTCCTCAAGCGTCACACACTCGTCATCATCGGAGTCCAAACGGTTGAAGATGGCTGCTACGCGCCCTTCGTCTTTACCCTCGAAGGGTGGGAGGGCTGAGAACTCTTCAAGATCGAGACAGCCGTCTTCTCCGGCAATCTCAGCGAATTTCTCTTCGCGCTTGGCCTGCAACGCTTCCCGGCGTGCGTCACGAGCTGCCTGCTTCTCCTCATCGGACAGTTCTCCGTCTCCGTCGGTGTCGAATTCCGCAATGTGCTCGGCTCGCCGTTCGGCGCGGGCTGCGCGACGGGCTTCCTTGGCTGCCTGGCGTTCTTCTTCATCGATCTCGCCGTCTTCGTTGAGGTCGAATTGCTCGAGAATCTCGGGCAATTTGCCATCACCGAATGAACGATGCCGGGCGCTGCTGGTTACAATTCCAATTCCCAGGGTAATCCCGAGAATCGCAAGGTATTCGAATCTCATTTTTCTGTTTTCGATTTCGGTTGGTTGTGAAAGGGGGTTCCCCCCGTGCCTTTCAAGAGGTAAGACGACAGCAGGTGGTAGCTGGTTACATTTCCCGGGAACTTTTTACCGGGGCCCTCGTCTAACGTGTCCAGTAGAGTGCTAAACTCGAATTCTGGAAGGTTCTTCAAGATTGAGCAGCCGGGAGGGCGGGGTCTCTTTACTCCACGTTGGTTTGGCGGATGCGGAAGTAGCGTTCGCCGGGCTGAAGGGTGGTGGTGTCCGTGAAGGAAAAAGACTGCAGGGCGGACGGCGCAGCAAAGGTGGAATTTGGAAGATCGCTTTGCCAGCTCACAAGGTCATCAGAGTATTCGACCGTGTAGGTGTAGCCCGGGGACGCCAGCCAGGAGAGCTGAACTTCACCGGTCGCAAGAAGCTGCACGGAATCGATGGAGACCGGAGGGGGAGAATCTTCCAGCGTCTCGAGTCGGAGGTCTGAGAGCAGCATGAAGTTGTCGCCATATGTTCCTGGAGAACCCTGTGCGATTTGCCACTCAATGCCAATGAAGCCAAGGGAAAGCGAGCGATTCGTGCCATTAAACTCAGCGTCCGAGAAGAGCGGCAGGCCGTCGATCTCCGCGCTCCACCGGTTGGATGAGAAGTCGATGAGGCCGGTCAGTTCGTAGAGTTCGCCCTGCACGAAATCCAGTCCGGTATCGATTTCCTCGTAGCCAGGTGATTGCGGGCTGCCATTGCGGTACCAGAACCCGTAATCGGTGTCCGTATTGGAAATCCGGATGGATGCGAGAGGAGCTCCCGGTTCGTTGTAGAACGTCACGAAGAAATCATCTCGGCGGAAGTTGGTTTCTGCAGTGGAGTCCTCGATGCCGAAGAGCAGGGCAAAGGAGATCAGAGGATTCCCCTGCTCCGCGGGGTCATATGAGATCCTCCGGACGACGGTGGTAAACGACTGTTGCGGGCGATTGAAGCCGAGAGCCGCAGTCTTTCCAAGAGCTCCACCGAGCAGATTTTCGACGATCGCCTGCGCGCCACTGGTTCGGTCGTTGGACTGCCAATTGTCGAACCCATGCCACTGGTTGTCTCCCGCCGGGAAGTCGTCGAAGTCTGTAAAGTACAGCAATTCGGCCTGAGCTGTTCCGAGAAGGAATGCTACAAGCGGAACGAACCGGATGCTGGCAGAGCTAGCCATGAAGAGCGTTGAGGGGCTGTCGCGGTCTCAAGAAAAAGAGGCAACCCGTGATCCAGGCTGCCTCCTCGAAGTGGTGTAGAGGAATCTATGGGAAGAGGTTACCTTCGGCCGCGCTCACGGGTCCGCTCAGGCCGCTCGTCCTCATCGACATCCTCATCCTTATCCGGGCGGACGGGAGGNTCCGGGCGGACGGGAGGTTCCGGGCGGACGGGAGGTTCCGGGCGGACGGGAGGTTCCGGGCGGACCGGGGGTCCCGGGCGGACCGGGCGGACCGGGGGTCCCGGGCGAACTGGAGGTTCGGGACGTTCCCTCTCATCATCGTGGCCGCGGCGCGGGGGCTTACGGTGATGACGTAGTCGGGCGGTGAATTCGTCGAGGGTTACGCACTCGTCATCATCGGAGTCGAGGCGACCGAAGATTGCCGCTACCCGTTCGGGGTTTCTGCCCTCGAACGGAGGAAGGGCGGNAAATTCTTCGGCATCCAGACACCCGTCTTCCCCGGCAATCTCAGCAAATTTTTCTTCCCTCTTGNCCTGCAGAGCAGCACGCCGGGCGTCGCGAGCTCCTTCGCGTTCCTCCCGGGAGAGCTCTCCATCGCCGTCCGTGTCGAATTCGGCAATGTGGGCAGCACGGCGTTCCGCCCGGGCGGCCCGGCGGGCCTCCTTGGCAGCTTGGCGCTCCTCCTCATCGATCTTCCCGTCTTCATTAAGATCGAATTGGGCAAGCATTTCGGGAAGCTCGCCATCACCGAAGGTCCTCTCTCGATCGGCACTGGCAGTCGCAATGCCGAAAGTGGCTGCGCTGAGTAACAGGTATTTGAATTTCATGACTGTTCTTGGACTAGGTNTTGCTGGNANGNGGCTTGACGGCCTCGCGTAGGTGCTGGTTACACCCGTATNATGTTTATTCGTTCAGCAGGTCAAAAAGGTTGTTGCCTTGCTGCGGCTGNGGCTGCGGATTCGGCTCGATTTCGCGGACTGGAGNATCCTCCGAGGGGGCCTGACCGGCGGCTACCGGCNCTCCTTCGGCTGTGACCGAGGCATCGAAATCAGCCTCCAGCTGGGCCACGATTTCGTCCCACCAGGCTTGGTCGTCCAATTGCTGCTGGAGAAAGTCTTCCTGCTGCTCCGGGTCGAGGGAGTCGTGGATGGCCTCATCCGGGCTCTTNTCAGTGCTGGCGACCTCCGTGGTCGGAAGGGAAACCCCCGGCGGATAATTGATGACCATGGCCGGGTGGTAGCCGGTGGTTCCGCGGAGCAGTTCCGGGAAGACCTTGTGTTGCTGGACGGGAGTGAGTTCGAGCCGCTCGGTCATGCGGTCGAGGCGAGCGAGGGCGTTGTTCCTGACCCAGGGCAGCCGCTTGGCGATGTCCTGACGCTGGACGGGTGTGAGGGAACTNGTNGAGGGGCTATCATCCATGGTGACCTCAAGATCTTCCACGTCCGGTAGGGGCTGGCGGGAAGTCCGGGCACCCTGCGCACGGCCCCTGGTTGAACTTATCGGTGATTGGGTGGCGNAGGATCCGGTCCCCGTTCGCAGNGAAGGNTTCGCAGCCTCCGCCGACTGACCTTTCCCGGTCCCTTCGGCATCGTTGCGGAAAGTAATGGTAAGAGCGAGCGTCGCGGCTACGAGCAGGAGGGCCGAGCCGAAGATGAGGTTTCCGAATCGCATGTCAGAGTGAAGGGAGGGGATTCTCGCCTGAATTTAACCCTGATGTCGAGAATTGGTTGCTCGAGGGTTTTCCNGAGGAGGTTCCCCCCAGAGGAGGCCAAATCAGGGAGGCCCTCTGCCCTTGCGACCTTGGGGGGGATTGGCCGGTCAGGCAGAAAGCCTCCATATAGAAGCCGACGCGGGGCGTGTGTTTTCAGTTACAGGTGGAGGGACGAATGCGGAGAAATGGAGGCTGTTCGTCCCTCAATTGGGGGAGGGGCCGGGCAGTTTCTGCTGTTGCTCGGGTGTGAGATGCTCCTTGAGGCGCTCATGGAGGTTGGTGATTTCCCGGCGTCCNGATTNTCGGGCTTTCTTGATCCGGCTGGCGGTCTCGGAGACTTCCCGTCGTATTGCTTGCTGCTGTTCCGGTGAGAGGTTCCCNACTGAATTCTCGATGACGCGGCAGGTAGAGCGTTCCCAGTTTTCCCAATNGACGATGCGCGGGTCGGAGGGCGAAGCCGCGGCAGGGGGCGGAGTTGGTGAGNGGGCGCCCTTTCCCCTGCGCTCTCCGACGAGGAATCCAATCCCGTAGCCGCAGAGGAAAATGGCCAGCAGCGCCAGGGCGATACTGAGGTAGTCTTTGAAGGTCGCTTTCATGGTAGAGAATCTGGAGGAGGGGGCAGGGTTTCAGCCGGTGCCGGGGGGATGTTCCGGGGCGAGGGNCGGGATTTCATGAGGAAAAAGAAGGTCAGGTAGACGGCGATGGCAAGAAGGGCCGCAACCAGGGACCAGCGGCGCCAGAGGATGGTCCGGGCAAAGTCCCAGAGGCCCTGCTGCATGGCAACGACGCTGGAGACAAAGGAGGAAGAGGCCTTGTTGGCCTCCTCTTTTGAGGTGGCCCCTGCCTCCCTGGCAGCATCGACCAGTCGGTTCCAATGATTGTTTTTTTCGGGGTCAGGCATGGTTCTGGAGTTTCCGGGATTCAGTGATGGTTTTTGCCCTGCTCCTGCGAGCTCTCAAGTTGGTGCAGACGATNGGCCAGTTTCCGGCGGGCCCGCATGGCGGTAACCTTGATCTTGCTGGAACCCCAGCCCGTCAGCTCTGAGATGTCCCGCACGGAGCGCTCTTCGAGGTCGAGGAGCCGGATGACAATCTGCTCCCGTGGGTTCAGGGTGGAGATCAACTTGTCGAGGAGGCCGGAGAATAGCTCGCGCTGGGCATCTGATGTTCCCCGCGAGGTCGCCTGNCGGCTTTTTTCGAGGATTTCAACCTCCGCCTCANTAAGGTCAGNGTAAGTGACGAGGGGGCGNANCCGGTGTTTGCGCAACCAATCGTAACAGGTTGTCACGGCGATCCGTGAGACCCAGTGCTCAAAGGGCTGTGGTCCACGATACTGTTCGATCTTGAGGAAGATCTTGAGAAAGACCTCCTGGGCCACGTCGTCGTGGTCGGCCTGGCGGCGAAGATGGTTGCGGACATTGGCTTGAACGGAGGGATAAAGGATCTCGACCAAGGTGCGGCTGGCCGCATCGTCACCAGATCGAACACCTGCAAGGAGCTCGGGGGTGATCGCTGGGGGGGAGTCGTCCATGCGGGAGGAGATGGCCTGAAAGAGGAACCGTCCGCACGCCATTNGGCAAGTGGCAAATCACGGACACGGTGCTCTCCAGNCGGGTGNCCANGCATCAGCCCCGGAGCGCTCCTTGCCTTGCCAAGCGGCCGCNATAAGGTAGCGTTTGGGTTGCGCAATTCCTNTGAGCTTCTTCAAAAAACCCTTCTTCCCCATGGCTCCNNCTCTCTTCCTGACGCTGGGAATTCTTCTCGTCCCCCTCGCTGCTCCGGCCCAGGGCACCGAGGTTTCGAATCTGCNAGCGGATGAGGTCCAGGCCCACACAGNGCGAATCGGGAGTGTGGTGGCTCAATCGGGTGAGGANGTCCCNAGGGTGACCATTTACTATGGGACGAGCGATGGAGGCNGGGATGCTGGGGGNTGGGAAGGCTTGGTTGAGATGGGTCGGCAGTTCGGTTCCGCCCGGACCACCTTGGAGGGATTGACCGGAGCCACGACCTATTACTTCCGTGCCCGGGCCGGGACGAGCTGGGCGGCTACCAGCGGAATGTTTACGACCCTTGCNCCCCACGTCCCGGTTGTTGCCAACCAGCCTGCAACCGGCCTGACCGGGACAACTGCCGTGTTGCGTGGAGAGGTCAGGCAGAATGGCAACGACGANCCCCGGATTACGATCTACTATGGNCCGACTGATGGGGGAACTGATCCGGCGGAGTGGGCGGAGGCCCGCTCGCTGGGGCCCGATGGTGGTGAGTTCTCGGTCTTCGTGAGTGGTCTCACCGAGGAGACTACCTATTATTTCCGCTCCCATGCGGCCAATGCGGNCGGTGAAGCCTGGGCCGCCGGGAGTGGGAGCTTCAAGACTACGGATGATGCCCGCCCCCCCGTNGTNATCAACGAGATCCACTATGATGAAAACGATAAGACCCTGCACGTCGAGTTCGTTGAGTTGCACAACACCTCCGGGGAGGTCAGGGATCTCTCTGGGTGGCGCCTGTCATCGGCGGTGGACTTCCGGATCCCGGAGGGGACCGAGATCGCCCCGGGAGGCTTCCTTGTTATCGCGCGAAAGCCAGCGGCCGTCCTTGCGAGGTGGGGAGTGAGCTCACTCGGGCCCTGGACCGGCAGGCTGGACAATGAAGGGGAGGTGATCCGCCTGCGCGACACCCGGGACGTGGTGGTAGATGAGGTCGATTACNGCAACGGGTTTCCGTGGCCGACCGTGGGGGCAGCTCCCAGCGCTTCGATAGAGCTCCTCAATCCCGGCCTGGAGAACGACCTGGGGGGCAGCTGGCGGGCATCCACCGGAGAGGGCGGGAACGGCGAGAACATCCTCGCGGCCGGGGGGAGCTCATGGCGGTTCTTCAAGGGAAGGGAAGAGCCTTCGCCGGGGGGAGCTTGGCGGGCCCCGGGATTTGACGACGAGAACTGGGCCATTGGAGACGGCACGGTCGGATACGGCCAGGGGTTCGTGGATACCACNCTGGAGGACATGGCGGGCGGTTATTCCACTGTCTACCTCAGGAAGGCGTTCCGGGTCGAAGATCCTGATGCGATTGGCGCGCTGCTCCTGCAGGCAAGGGCCGACGATGGTTTCAACGCCTGGATCAACGGTACGCACATCGCCTCTCACAATGTGAGCGGAAGGGAGCTCCCCTTTGGGTCGTTGGCCACGGCAAGCTCAACTGGCAGCGCCTTTGAGGACTATGCCATTCCCAATAGCGGGGGGCTCCTGGTGGAGGGCGAGAATGTCCTCGCCGTGCAGCTCCTCAATCGCACCCTCAATGATTCCGATGCCTTCTTTGACGCGGCTCTGCTTGCCAACGNGCAATCCGGGACCGGGCCCACGCCTGGTTTTGCGAATTCGGTGTTCACCACCGAGGTGCCTCCCCAGATCCGGCGGGTAGAGCATCTCCCGGCGATGCCCCGGTCCGGTGAGGATGTCCTCATCAGCGCGTTGGTGACTGACCCNGACACGGTGGCCTCCGTCGTCCTNGAGTATCAGCTGGTGCGCCCGGGGCGATATGTCCGCCTGAGCGATCCGGACTATGAGCGTGGCTGGGCCAGTCTTCCCATGAACGACGCGGGAACGGAAGGCGACCTCCACGCCGGGGACAATACGTGGTCGGTGTCCATCCCCGGCGCCCTGCAGCGCCATCGCTACCTCGTGCGCTACCGGATCAGGGTGGAGGATGGTGAGGCAAGCCAGGTGCGGGTGCCCTATTCCGATGATCCTTCGCCCAACTTTGCCTACTTCTGCTACGATGGAGTTCCGCCGTGGTCCGGGGCTCTGCATAGTGGTGCCCGGGTGGTCAATTACTCCTCCGATACCCTGACCCGTGTGCCGGTTTACCATATGATCGTACAGGAGAACGACCTCATCGGTTGCATGTATACGGACTCCCTCGGGCTGGCAAAAACCTACCGCTNCCTGGCCACCGTGGTCTACGACGGAATCGTCTACGACCACATCCGCTTCCGGGTAAAGGGGCAAGCCTCCACCCGGGTAACCGGCAAGAACAAGGTCAAGTGGAACTTCAACCGGGGACATCGTTTTCAGGCGCGTGACAACTACGGGCGGAAGTATCCCGTCAAGTGGGACAAGTTCGCCTTGCAGACAGGAACCTGCCCCTGGTGGGCGTTNGACTCCTCAACGGGNGGGATGGTTCTCAATGAGCATGGTGCCTACAGGATGTACCGCCTCCTGGGCGTGCCATCATGCAACACCCATCTCTTCCATCTTCGCGTCATCGATAATTCGCGAGAGGTGGGAAGAACGCAGTATGAAGGGGATTTCTGGGGCCTCTATATCGCNNTGGGGGAGCCGGATGGGCGGTTCCTCGCAGAAATGGNGCTTCCTGATGGGAACCTCTACAAGATGAATGGCAGTCCCAACAAGCGGAACCAGGGGCCGACGCAGGATTCGGGCACGGCGGATGTCAACAGCTTCATCAGCCGGAAGAACTCTGCAAACTCGCGCGCCTTCTGGCAGCGCACGGTAAANCTGCCCCGCTACTACGACTACAAAATCGGAACCACCCTNATCAACAATACCGACCTGCGTGCGGAGTGGAACTGCCTCTATTACAGCCGNCCGCGCCGTCCNGGGGACCCCAATTCCGGCAAGTGGGAGATGTTNCCGTGGGATCTCGATCTAACCTGGGAGAGCAAGAACCACTGGCGGGCGGAGAGNGTGTGGGAGAATTGGCAGCGGGTTCTTGTCTACCCCGAGGAAAGACGCGNATTTCAAAACCGGGCCCGCGAGGTCTGGGATCTCATGTGCAGCTCGGGAGAGGGCGCTAAAATGGTGGAAGAAATGAAGCGCTTCCTGGATGGGGACGGGACGACGCGCATCGTGGAAGCCAATCAGGCCNTGTGGGATCATCATCCGCGCAAGACCAAGAAGGGAATCTGGTATCGGAATAACCCGGGACTGGGACCTGCGGAGCAGAACTGGGAGGGTCTCGTGCGTTACATGAAGGAATTTGTTTCCCCGGGGGGATACGGGGCCGACCGCCTGCTGAATGAGAAGGCGGNGAGCGGGGTGGCCCTGCCCGCCAAACCCGTGCTGACNGCCCTTGGCGCTCCCCTGTTTCCGACCGACGATCTCCGCTTTCGGAGCTCGGCCTTCCGTGGGGGCGGCCGGTTTGAAGCCATGGAATGGCGCCTGGCGGAGATCACTGACCCCGGTTCCGCAAACTTCGACCCAACCGAGCCCTGGGTCTATGAGATTACGCCGCTCTGGGAGTCCGGGGAACTCNGCACCTTTCAAAGCGAGATCGCCATCCCGCCGGTTGTGCGGGTGGGACATACCTACCGCGTGCGGGTGCGGCATCTCGGGAGCGCGGGGCATTGGAGCCACTGGTCCGACCCCCTGGAATTCGTGGCCAGCCCTCCCGACGTCAGCGCGTATGTTGAAAGCCTCGTGGTGACCGAGTTGATGTACAACCCCGCGCAGGCCACTGCGGCCGAGGTCATGGCCGGTTTTTCGACTGGCGACTTCGAGTTTATCGAGATCAAGAATATCGGGAACACCTCGCTCGACCTGACCGGGGTCCGTTTCACCAAGGGGGTCGATTTTGACTTTGAGGGCAGTGCCATCACTACTTTGGCCCCCGGTGCAATTGCTCTGGTAGTGCGAAACGAGGACGCCTTCGAAATGCGCTACGGGGCGGGGCTTCCGGTCGCGGGTGAGTTCATGCCGGACAATTTTTCCAACAGCAATGAGAACGTGAAGCTGTCTTTCGGCGCCGGCGTGGCAATCCAGGAGTTTCACTACTCTGATGGGCCGCCCTGGCCTGCCGCTCCCGACGGGGAGGGTTTTTCCCTGCAGTTGCGCGACCCCGGCTCCGCCCCTGACCACAGCCTTCCGGAGAACTGGGCCGCGAGCATCACCTTGGGAGGCAGTCCCGGGACGGATGAAGCACGGAGGACGATCGGGGATTGGAAGAGAGAGCGATTCACCGTGGCCGAACTGGCCGACCCGGTGATCTCCGGGGATCTGGCAGATGGCGACGGGGATGGACTCTCCACTCTCATGGAATATGCTCTGGGGGCCGATCCTCATCGTCCGGATGCATACCTTCTTCCCGGGGTCGTTTCGATTTTGGAGGATGGGGAGCATTACCCCGGCATGCGGTTCCGGCGGAGCAGTGGGGCGGGCGATCTCGACTATGTC
The DNA here is from genome assembly GCA_002721695.1 of Roseibacillus sp. GTDB lineage: Bacteria > Verrucomicrobiota > Verrucomicrobiia > Verrucomicrobiales > Akkermansiaceae > Roseibacillus_B. The sequence goes on from PBLI01000082.1 coordinate 9,698, forward strand.
ATTGAGACCTCTGGAAACCTGATCGATTGGCTGCCGGCGGCAGGAAGGGTCCTCGTGGAAAAGAGGGACAATGGTGACGGGTCTATCACGGAGACTCATCGATTGCCCACTGCCTTCAGCGCTTCGGAAGAGCTCTTTCTCCGCTTGCGGGTTTCGCTGCGCTGAAAATCAGACTAGAGTTTGACCATGGAAGTGAGGGTGGCCCTGGCTTTTTGTTGCGTGGTGACCGTCTTCGGGGCGGGACTCGGTAGTCATGCGGCAGAGGATAACCCCGTGCAACTTCGCTATCGGCCTGCTCCCGTGGACAATCCGCTGCGGGGGCTCGTCCCCTACGTTTCCACCTCCGCGAAGGCCCGCTTTCCGCACAGCATGGAGTTTCGTTATTTTTCGCTCAGGGATCTCCTGCCCGCCCCGGGCACATATGACTGGTCGCCCATTGAAAAGACCCTGGAGGAGGTGAGCCGGCGGGGGAACCAGCTCATATTTCGTGTCTTTTGCGAATATCCGGGGAAAGGGATACAGATTCCCCGGTTCCTGATCGAACGGGGGGTCAGGGTCACGGAGTGGATGGATGATAACGGCATGGCCAATCACACACCTGATTATGCCAGCCGGGACCTGCGCGAGGCATTGGTGGAATTCATCGGCGCGATGGGAAAGAAGTATGACGGAGATCCGCGGGTGGCCTTCCTGACCGCAGGGATGCTGGGGAAGTGGGGCGAGTGGCACAACTACCCGCGGGAAGAGCTCTGGGCCGGCAAGGAGGTGCAGGTAGAAGTGATGGAGGCCCTTGAAAAGTCTTTCCGCAAGACACACGTCCTCTTGCGCTACCCGGCTGATGAACAATCCTACCGGCATGCTGCCAACGGGAAGCGGCCCTTCGGGTATCACGATGATTCTTTTGCCTGGGCTACTCTCGATACCGGAAGACCGGAAGACAGTTGGCACTTTGAATCAGTGCTCAAGGCAGCCGGGGCGGACCGGAAGTGGCACCGTCATCCCATCGGGGGAGAGATCCGGCCCGAACTGTGGAAGACGAGCTTCACCGGTAGATGGCATGCGAGGGCCCAGGATTTCGATCGGTGTGTGAGACGCACGCGTGCAAGCTGGCTCATGGATACCGGCCTCTTTGACGTCCGGTTCCCGTTGGACGAGGATCGCAGGCAGAACGCACTCTTCCAGACCTCCCACCTCGGCTACGAGCTCCACTTGCGCGAAGCCGAGTGGAAGGCGGGGTATCTTTTCCTTACCGTGGAGAACCTCGGGGTGGCTCCATTTTATTATAACTGGAATATCGAGTTGCAGCCGGTCCAGGGAAGGGGGCTGGACAGTCCTCCGGACTGGGATCTGCGGACGTTGCTTCCCGGGAAGCCAGCCGTGTGGAAGACCAGGATCCCCCGGGCTCCCACGTATCGTCTCCGTATCCCCAACCCGATGGAAGGCGGCGAGCCGCTTCGCCTCGCCAACGAGGAACAAGGTGAAGAATGGCTGCAGGTTGAGATGGAGCCCCGCCGGTTCGTCAAGGATTGGCAGATGGAGGATCTTCATGGCCTCCTGGGAGCCGGGCTGGAGGGCGGCCGTGACTTCGCCAGCGGGCGCCGGATGTTCGCAGTGGGGCGGTGCTACCTCTGTCACCGGTTTGGCCGGGAAGGAGGGAGCGGCGGGCCTGCTCTTGGCGGTTTGTCTGAGCAGTTCAGCCCGCATGACCTGCTTGAGAGTATTGTTGCTCCCGGTAAAGCAATCCGTGATCGGTATGCTGCGAGCGTGTTCAGCCTCAAGACCGGGGAGGAGGTTGTGGGGCGCCGGGTGCACGGGGAGGGTGCGGCTGTCCGGATTGTGACCGACCTGATGTCCCCGGCCACGATCACCAGCCTCAAGGCGGATGAGATTGCATCCGTCAAAGTCTCCCCGGATTCCATGATGCCCTCCGGCCTGCTGGCAACGATGACGGATATGGAGATTCTTGACCTGCTGGCCTACCTTTTGTCGGACGGGGATCCGGAACACCACCTCTTTAAGAACTGAGGGGAGCCGATCCCGGAGGATAGGCAGGTGAATATTTCGACCTCCCGGAGCGGCCGATACAGCGAGTGATTGTGGAAAAAATCGGAATCCTGAAAATCGTTGCCAGAAAGTGCGGTTGGATAAGTAACAGGCAGCTTATCAAGGAGTGAGATCCCAAGTCCTGCCCAAAAAACATTCAGTATTAGTCGTAAACGACCTGGCGATCTCACCTCCGCGATCCAGCTGCCTTATTTCTTGTACAAGGGGAGAATATTCCTTCCCGGGGCCCTGCTGATGGATTGTCTTCCGCCAAGGGCGTTCGAGGAGGCTGGCGCCTTCCGGTTTGTTGCCAGCCCACCAGCCCCTTGCTGAGTCCCGTTGACTGGGCGTGGATTTCAGGGGGCCGTGGAGAGCGTGGCCTCTGCATCCTGGCCGGTTGACGCGGTCATAGTCTCGCGTTCGGGGGCAAAGCGGAAGTGGCCTACGATCTCGTAGTCGAACAGCTTGTCTTCCCACTCGGGGCCGGAGCCGATGTTGTGAACAACCCACTTTTCACCGCTGCGTGCCCCCGGGCCCGGGACTACGATTCCAATATGGCTGCCGCTCTGCTCGGTGGCGCCGTAGGGAAGTTTCCAAGTCACCACGTCACCGACCTCGTAGTCGTCGAGGGAATGGGAAGTTTCGAGCACCTTGCCGAAGCGGGAGAAGAAGCGTTGCAGGTTGAGGACCCGGCGATGGTCGATATTGCTATCAGGGCCCTTCCGGTTCCACAGCTGCGGATAGAGCCGGAAGTGGTCGGACATGTCCTCGTGGACTAGTTTTTGGAGATCAACGCCCAGGGTTCGGTAGCTCCTGACCACGAGGTCGGTACAAACGCCCTTGTGAGAGGGAACATCGCCTCCCGGGTAGGCGAGATCGTAATAGCCCGGGTCATATTCCACCTTTTTGTTGGTTCGCTCCAGGGCGGCAGCCGCCAGCTTCTTGGCGAATTCTTCCGAGCTCTGGAGCTGCTCGATGGCCTTCTCCTTGTTTGCCGCCGAGGCGCGATCCTGCTGTGATTTCAGGAAGGGAATGATGGGCCTCAGGAAGAAGAACCCGATTGCGAGAGTCAGGATGAGGAGGAACCACCCTCCAAAAAAACTGGGACGCTTGCTCCGCTTTGGACTGGGACGGCGATCAGATTTGCCAATGAATTCAACTGGCTGCAAATTCAACATGAATCGAGACTCCGGGACGCGTTGAGTGTATTCTTTTCCCTGGTTCGGAGCCAGACAAATTGTTCATAAATCTTAAACATCTGGCTATCCTAAATAGATCGTCTGAACACCATGAAAGGAGTGAACCTTGACGATCTTTGAGGTCTCTAACAGTGAGGAGCCTCCGCTGACCGCGCTCGGCATCGATTGGTTTGGAGGGGAGGTGGCCCCGCCAGCCTTTTACAGCTTCGCGATTGATGGCCGGGACTTGGTATTCCGGGCCTCCCGGGAGGCATAGTTGCATCACGTTTCAATAGTATACATCTCGTTACATTCCCAAAACCGCAACAACCTCCCCATCCCATCGCCATGATCCCAAAGGCTCCCCATCCCATTGCTGCTCTCTGTAGCCTTGTGGCTTGCGTGCTGCAGCTGGGTGTCGCATGGCCGAGTGTGGCTCAGATCCCCGCGGGCAGGATCGGTTTCGATAAAAGTGTGCGCCCCTTTCTCCAAGAGCACTGCTTTCGTTGTCATGGTGAGGATAAGGCCAAAGGCAAGCTGACACTCCACCAACTCACAGGCGTGGGTGGCAGTGATGAGGAGATGGCAATCTGGGAGGATATCCTCATCATGATTGAGGATGGCGACATGCCACCGGATGGCGAGCCTCAGCTGGACGTGAAACAGCGCGATGCAATCACTGCGTGGATCGATCAAGCGATCAAGGATGCTGCCAAAAAGGGCAACGGCAAAAGTCATGGCCCCATCGCGCGCCGCCTTACCAACTTCGAGTATGAAAACACCATGCGCGATTTGCTCGGTGTAGATCTCGATCTAGCCGAAAACCTACCTGTGGATCCGGTCAAACCCTACGAGTTCAACAACAGTGCTGAGTTGATGCGACTGGGCCCGGAACAGATAGACCGCTACCTGGAGAATGCGCGCAACGCTCTGGCATCTGTCATTGTCGAGGGTGAGAAGCCTGAGGCGATCAAACACCGCAGAGAGTGGGATCCCACGCCACCCCAGCCGGACAAGAACGGCAAAGTGAGGCTGCCGGCCAGTCATGTGGGCGTGCATGGCAACGGCAGGGGCACGGCCGCTCATGGTATTGACCTGACCAAGTTTCCCGAGCGCGGGCTTTTCAAGCTGCGCTTCAAGGCCTCCGCCGTGCTAACGAATCATGCCACTGAAGTTCCGCTATACTGGATCATGGGTGAGAGCATTCAGGTCAACAGCTCGACTCGCCGAGTCAAACCCGTGGGCACCACCATCCTCAAATCCACGGAGCCCAGAGTCTACGAGCTTCGGGGACGTATCGAGAACTTCCCAGTACAGACGGGCCGCAGCCATAGGGGCAAGAAACAGCCCGATGCGATCTCAATCACGCCGCTCAATTTGTTTGACGATGGCCGGGTTAAGGATGACCGCAGCTTCTTCAAGGAGCTGAACCATACCTTCTCTAGACCTTCCATTCAATGGGTGGAATTTGAGGGGCCCATCTATGAAACTTGGCCCCCCGCAGCCCACAAACGCATCCTGTTCGATTCATCTCTTCGCCAATCAGATCCCGATGCTTACGTGAAGGCTGTGCTGAGGAGATTCATGGGCCGTGCTTACCGCCGTCCTGCCACCGATCACGAAGTCGACCGCTTTTACAAGATTTACCGTCTGGTGGCTCCAGAAATGAAGACCTTCGAAGCTGCGATTCGTGAGACTTTGGCAATGGTCCTCATTTCGCCGCAGTTTTTGATGCATACGGTGGTCAAGGAGGGTGTTGCCTGCAAGGAGCACGCATTGGCGTCGCGTCTCTCCTACTTCCTCTGGTCCTCCATGCCGGATGACGAGTTGCTGGCTCTCGCCGCAAGTGGAGAGATCGGCAAGCCCGTGGTTCTCAAGCAACAGATTGATCGCATGATCAACGATGAGCGCTTCGACGACTCGATGGAGAATTTCGCCATGCAGTGGATGAGCATTGGTAAGATGATGACGGTACCCATCAACGCAGACCGCTTTCCGCGCTTCCTATTCTATGTCTCGCACGGCGAGCGCAAGGGCACCGAGATTCCCTATCGCCCTACCATCCGCGACTATATGATCGAGGAAACCGTTGGTTACATCCGCGAGAGTTTCAAACACAACGCCAGTGCTGCCCAACTGGTCGATTCCAACGTGGCTTATCTCAACCAACCTCTCGCCATTCACTATGGAGTGGACGGCGTGAAGGCCCATGACCACCAACTTGTGACCTTGAAGCCCGGTCATGATCTGGGAGGCCTGTTGACCCACGGCTCGGTGCTGATTGGCAATGGCAACGGATCTACGCCGCATCCGATTTACCGGGCTGTATGGCTGCGCGAAGCCATTCTCGGTGAGAAGGTAGCTCCACCGCCGGCGGAAATTCCCGACATCAGTGAATTGCCTGGTGTGGAACTCGAAAAGGCACTGACTATTAAGAATTTACTGGCGCTGCACCGCAAGGAGACTAGCTGCAATGATTGTCACGCACGCCTCGATCCATGGGGCATTCCCTTCGAGCACTACAACGCCGTCGGCAACTATCAACCCAAAGTGCCGAAGGAGGGTGTGCGGGTTGAGCCTTTCGTTCAGGGCAAGCACAAGGACATCAGCGGCTACATGGACTACCTTGAGAGCATCAACACCGAGTCTATCGATGCCAGCGCCAAACTGCCCAATGGCCCGGAGGTGCGCACCATGAAGGAACTCAAGGCCTACATCCTCAAGTATCGCATCGATGACGTGGCCGACAACGTGGCCCGCCGTCTGCTCACTTACGGGCTTGGTCGCCACCTCGATTTTAAAGATCGGCCTGCCGTCGACGCCCTTCTCGCCGACGCGAAAAACAACCAATACAAGCTGCGCGACATGCTCACTTCCATTTGCATGAGCGAACTTTTCATTCAACCTTAGATCCAATTCATACTCCCTCTCACCATGAAACAGCGATCCTGGCATCTCGACCGCAGACACTTCATCAAGGGCGGCGGCGCAGCGCTCATGCTGCCTTTCCTTAACGGCATGAGTTGGGGCCGCGCCGCGACCGCAGCAGCCAGCAAGGACCTGCCCAAGCGGATGCTGGTCAGCTACATTGCTTACGGTGTCTATATGCCCAACGGTAAGGCAGGTATTCCCGACGCCAAAAAGGCGCACCATGACTGGAGTTGGTGGCCCACCAACACACCGGGTGAGCTGACGTTCAACAAGTCAAGTGCCCCCTTCGAACCCTTCAAGGATAGTATTTCCTACTTTCGCGGTCTCGACCATGCTGGTGGCCATGCCCTGGGTGGTCACAGCTCAGGAGATGTCTTTGCGACCGGTGCTGACATGACTGGCACTCAGAAGCAAAACGCCATCTCCATTGATCAGGTAGCGGCCAAGCAACATGGGCACAAGACCCGCTTCGCCTCCATGGTTCTGGGCACCGAAGGTGGAACCGGATCCTATGGTTCTGCAAAGACGCTATCGCATCGGGGCGAGGGCCAGCCCATTCCCTCGCTCCATCGTCCACAGGAAATCTTCAGTCGCCTCTTTGATCCCTACGGTAAGAAATCCATCGAAGAGGTTCGTGCGAATCTGAAGCGCGAGGCGAGCATTCTCGACCTATTGATGGAAGACAGCCGTAGCCTCAAGGGTAAGCTCGGCAAGGAAGATCAGGTGAAAATGGACGAATATCTTGAGTCCATTCGCTCACTGGAGCAGCGCGTCGAGCGAACAAGTCAATGGACCCACGAGTCTCTGCCCGATGTCGATACCAAAGGTCTCAACCTCGAAGTATCGCACAAGGATCCCGAGGAATACATCCGTTGCATGTATGACCTAGTCTTCCTTGGCTTTCAGACCGACTCCACCCGCTTTGCCTCCCTCATGCTTGAGAGTGAGCAATCTTCCAGCTCTGAAATGTGGAACTACGCAAACTACGTGCTTGGCTACAAAGGGGCAACCCACGACATCGCCCATAAGCGTCCCGATGGCTTTTCTGGCCAATGGGACAAGTGGCGCGCCGAACAGCATGCTTATTTCCTCAAGCGCCTTGCCGACACGCCGGAAGGCGACGGCACCATGCTCGATCGTACTGTGGTACTGTGGGGCTCGGCTCACCCGCATGCTTCGCACAGCACCCGTAACTACCCGATTCAGGTGGCCGGTGGCAACAAGCTAGGACTCAAGCATGGCAAATTGCATGCGTTTGAGAATGAAAAGAAAGTGCCTCTGGCCAACCTCTTCGTCTCCATGCTCAACGCGGTGGATTGTCCGGTGGAGAGCTTCGCCGACAGTACGGGGGCGATGACCGAGTTCACTGCCTGAGTGCTCGTTGCCACCCCGACGCTCGTCCCGGGTGCTTCCAGCCCGGGCTCTGGAAATACGACGTGGCCGAGTTTTTTCTCAGCGATCCGGCGCGAGGAATTTATCTGGAGTGCAACCTCTCGCCGAATGGCGCGCACTGGACCTGCCTCTTCGATTCTCCCCGCCGGGTCCACTCCGAGTTACCCGATATCGGTGCGCGCTCGGAGGGATCGTGCGTTGCGAATGGCTGGTGCGCCCGGGTGGCTCTTCCTCTCGCGTGGCTTGAAAAGCACCTCCACTTTGGTACCACCACCCGGATGAATGCCGCCTTCATTTTAAATTCCCCGGACCAGCAATTCCTGACGTGTGTTCCGCTGGGGCGCGGAGAGCCGGATTTTCACCGACCTGACTGCTACTCGACTCATTGCAGGATCAAGCTCGCATGAACCCGAAGAATCGCTGCAGTCCACAAGGATATAGGTGATGTTGGCAGGTCCCGGCTGACGCGAGCAGGACCGGACGGACGAGGGAGGCCCTGCCCCGGTCTAATCGAGGAGGTGCTCCAGGAGTACGCTTTGCAGGGCTCGGTAGAACTGACTGCGAATGTAGGCTGAGCGTTTTGGGGGAGGAAACTGCTCCATGGTATCGCCCTCCTCACCCCCTTCGAGCTGATAGCGACTTTCAAGGGCGAGGCGGGCCTGGTTGAGCGCACCGTACCAGTCCGCAGCGTCCTCCTGCATGATGAAGAGAGTTCCCCCGGATGGACCGGGGGCCTCCTGCTGGGCCGCTTCAACGCTGTCGCGGACCTTTTGCAGCTGGCCGTTAAAAAGGTCCTCAAGTTCAGGGACGACCAAGTCGTCCCACTCGGAGTCTTCATCCATGAGGGCCCCAAGACGGGCAGGCAGTTTCTCCTCACCGCCGTCGAGGGCGTCGGCGGCAATGCGCTCGAGGGCGAGCCAGTCGATGGAGGCTTCTACCTCGATCTGCAATCCTCCTTCCAACGCAGGAACGACTTTCATCCTACGAGACTCTCTCAAGGCTTGCCAGCAGCTGATAGCCGTGGAGCTGCTGGACGTAGAGTTCGGCAGGCTCTCGGTCGCCGGTCCAGACCAGCGCCTTCCCCGCCACGTGGACTGTCATCATGAGTTCTTCCGCCCGCTCGCGCGGATACCCGAAGACCTTCTGGAAAACCTTGGTGACGTATTCCATCAGGTTGACAGGGTCATCGAAGACCAGCACGTTCCAGGCGCCCGCCAGCGTGGTACTGGCCTGCTCTTCCTTCTCCGTGACCGTTCCGGATGTGATCTTGGGATGAATAGCCAAGTTGCTTCCTTTGATGGAAGCCTAACAAGAGTGCGAGCAAGGCGCAACCGTCCGTGCCTGTGACGAGGCCCTCTGTTCTAGGCTTCCGCCGGTTCGCGCACGGGAGGATCGATCCACTTTCCGTGATCGCTTATGAGGTCGATGAGCCGGTCCACGGCTTCCGACTCGGGGATGTTGAACTTCACGGCCTCCTTGCCCACGTAGAGGTTGATTTTTCCGGGGGCTCCTCCCACGTAACCGAAGTCGGCGTCTGCCATTTCCCCGGGCCCATTGACGATACAACCCATTACGGCGATCCGGACCCCCTTGAGGTGTCCAGTAGCCTCACGGATCTTCTGGGTTGTGGTCTGCAGGTTGAATAGTGTTCGGCCACAGCTCGGGCACGCAACATAGTCTGTCTTGAAAATCCTGGCGCCGGCGGCCTGCAGCACGTTGTAGCTGATCCGCATGCTCTGGCCGGGAGCTTCTTCTCCCTGAACGAGGACTGCGTCACCGATCCCGTCACAGAGGAGGGACCCGATGTTGCGGGCGGCGGTCAGCAGGGTCGGCAGGAAGTCCTTCCTGGCGTCTCGTTCCGGGTGGAGTGTATCCTTCAGGAGGATCGGGTGCCGATCTTCGATCCTGGAAGAAAGCAGGCGAAAGGCCGGAACGACCCCGAGATCCAAGCCATCGGGGACCGTAACAAGCGAGGGACAGGCCTGCGCGGACAGCTTATCAAGGGCTTCCGGGTTGCAGGGATCAACCTCCACGATGCCACTGTCCTCCAGCACGATTTCCGGCTGGAAATCTCCCATCTTGTCCAGTTTGTGCGCAAGGGCATCCCACTTTTTGCGGCTGGTGACGACGCGGAACTCACGATCTCCACCCAGCTCGTGACCTCCAATCGTCAGGACCTCACTGGGCCGCCGCCGATAGGAGAACGGATCCCAGCATGGTTGAAGGTCTACGGTGGCGGCATCCTTGAGCCCTCCCGGCTCGGAGCACTCCTGCTGATTCAGAACGATCGCTCTCGCAACGGGCACTTCGTGAACAGGATCTTCGGTGAGTGAAACCCTGATGGTATCCCCGATCCCATCGTTGAGAATTGAGCCAATTCCCATGGCAGATTTGATCCTGCCGTCTTCACCGTCACCGGCTTCGGTGACCCCGAGGTGAATCGGGTAGTTCCAGTCCGGCCCCTCTCCCTCAAGGCGGGCGATCAGCAGCCTGTAGGCTTCGATCATGACCTTCGGGTTGGAGGCCTTCATGGAGAAGATGAGATCGTGGTAGTTGAGTTCCCGGGCGATTCGGACGAATTCCAACGCGCTCTCAACCATCCCCATCGGGGTATCGCCATAGCGGTTCATGATCCGGTCTGAGAGAGACCCATGATTTGTCCCGATTCTCATGGCGCGGCCAAGGTCCTGACAGAGCTTCACCAGGGGGATGAATTTGTCGCGGATCCGCTCCAGTTCTTCGCTGTATTCTGCGTCGGAATACTCGCGAACCTCGAACTTCTTCTTGTCAGCGTAATTTCCCGGGTTGACCCGGACTTTCTCCACCCACTTGGCGGCTTCCAGCGCGGCATCCGGCTTGAAGTGGATGTCGGCCACCAGGGGAACTTGGCAGCCAGCCCCCCGGACGCCGTCACGGATGTGCTCGAGGTTCTCGGCATACCTCCTCGTCTGGGCAGTGATGCGGACTATCTCACAGCCTGCCTCTGCCAGTTCCAGCACCTCTTTCACGCAAGACGCGGTATCCCGGGTATCCGATGTGATCATGGACTGGACCCGGATCGGGTTTGTTCCTCCAACCCCGACGCCGCCCACCATGACTTCCCTCGTCCCTCGCCGCTGGTAGCGGAAGAGATCAGGGCAGTAGCGAAGCGGTGGGGAAGCGCTCATCTGTGAAAGGTATAGCCCGAATCGGGGGGGCTGGCCAGCAAGGGGAGGGGTGGAAATCCCCATATTTCGGTTTTCGGGGGACAAATTCCTGTCCTTGCCGCGCTGCGGGTGTAAGAGCATGCTCCTGATATGAAGTCGATTCGTTTTCTCCCTTTCGTTCCTCTCGTGGCGGTCTTTCTGCTGCCCGTCGCGTCCGGGGAAGAGCAGCCTGCCGCAAAGAAAGGCGAACCCGGGGTCAAGGTGGAAGCCGCTGCAGGAGATCAGGAGAAGGAGCCCACCGACTTCATCCGGATTCATGAAGATGAGAAGACGGCCCGCTTGCAGACCTCGGTGACCACCTATGAGAAAAACGGTGTCCGGGTGGACCTTATCGGGGCAGTCCACATCGGGGACAAGAAGTATTACGAGGAGCTGAACAAGTCCTTCAAAAATTACGAGGTGCTCCTTTTTGAGATGGTGGGCGGGGAGAACATTGGCAACGGGAATTTGCCGGAGCGGGAAGAAGGCGGTGGGGATATCCAGACCACGTTCCTGCGTGGGATGGTGGATGGAATGTCCCGCTTCCTCAAGCTCTCCAGCCAGGTTCAGGAGATCGACTACTCCCCGGGGAACTTTGTCCATGCGGATCTCACCATGAAGCAGTTTGAGAAGAAGCAGCAGGAGAACGGGGAGTCACTCTTTGGCTTTGCCCTGGCGGCTGCACAGCAGGCCCAGAACCAGGGCGTGGAGCAACCCAATCCGGCTCGTCTGCTTGCTGCCCTGCTCAGCGGTAATTCCGACGGCCTCAAGCTGGAGATGATGAAGTCGCTGGGACAGGGTGACGATCAGATCGCAGCCCTTGCCGGCAACAATGTGATCATCGGGCAGCGCAATGCGAAATGCCTCAAGGTGTTTCGCAAGCAGGTCAAGAAGGGCCGGAAGAATATCGGGATCTTTTACGGCGCAGCCCACTACCCGGATATGGAGAACCGCCTTCTGAAGATGGGTTACAGAAAGGGGAAGCAGTCGTGGATGACGGCCTGGGACGTGCCCAAGCCGGGGCAGCCGCAGAAGAAGGCTGCCGGGGGCCAAGGCGGAGAGGAGAAGGCAGAGCCCGCGGAGGCCCGGTAGGCCGGGGGCCGGGGGCCGGGGGCGTGCTGGCGCAGGAGTTTTCTCCCGAGGAGATCGGGACGGGGGAATTGCGGAAAAACCCGGGCGGGCTTGCAGATTCCCGGACGGACGGACCCGCCGGATGGTGCGCTGGGCGGCGAGCGGTCACTAAATCGCGACCGCAATTGCCACGGATCCGAAATGAGCGCAGGATCGGCGCCGTAAGACAATCCCACTCATGAGCACGAGCCCCAGCACAGATCCCGCCACCCCGGATTCCGCCCAGTTACAGGACGGGGTCAAACGCGTTCGCTCCGAGATCTCGAAGGTCATCATCGGTCAGGAAGAGGTCGTCAATGAAGTGATGATCGCGATCCTGACCCGGAGCCATGCCCTTCTGGTGGGAGTGCCCGGACTGGCCAAGACGCTGCTCATCTCTAGTCTGGCGGAAGCACTGGACCTCAGGTTCAAGCGCATCCAGTTCACGCCCGACCTGATGCCCTCGGATATTACCGGAACGGAGGTGATCTACTCGGATCCGGCGACCAATGAGCGCGAATTCAAGTTCCTGCCCGGTCCGATTTTCGCGAACATTATCCTCGCTGACGAGATCAACCGGACTCCGCCCAAGACGCAGGCGGCAATGTTGGAATCGATGCAGGAGCGCAAGGTGACCGTCGGGGGCGACGATCACCCCCTCCCCGAGCCTTTCTTCGTCCTCGCGACTCAGAACCCCATCGAGCAGGAGGGAACCTATCCGCTTCCCGAAGCGCAGCTGGACCGCTTCATGTTCATGATCAGGGTGGACTACCCGGACGAGGAGGAGGAATTCCAGATTTTGAAGGCCTACACCGGGAACGAGGGAGTGCGACCCGACCCGGTCCTGGGAGCAGAGGAGATCCTCGGGATGCAGCGTGCGGTCCGCAACATGCCGGTTGCGGATCACATCCTGCGCTATGCCGAGAAGCTGGTGCGGGTGACCCGGCCCGACTCCGACGAGGCTCTCGAATTCTGTTCGAAGTGGCTCACCTGGGGAGCGGGCCCGCGGGCGGGATTGAACCTGATCCTGGCGGCGAAGGCCCATGCCCTCCTGAACGGGCAAAGCCATGTCAGTTGTGATGACGTGGCTGCGGTGGCTCCGCCGATCTTCCGACACCGGATCATTCCGAATTTCAGCGCACAGAGCGAAGGACTGACCCCGGATGACATCACCGCCAAGATCCTGGAGTCGGTGCCGAAGGACAAGAAACTGGATTAGCACCTCCCGACCTGGTGGTCCGGTTTCCAGACGCATCCCCCTCTCCTCAGAGCAGTAGCCCTCGTTCCGCCAACATGGAGTTGCCCTTGAGATTGAACCGTAAATCCGGGCCCTTTCCCCGACTTCTGCCTGACTGACTCATGGACGCCGATACCCGCAAACTTCTCGATCCGCGCGCAATCGCCCGGGCTGAAGCTCTTGGCATGAACGCGCGCTTCATCGTGGAGGGATACATGGCGGGTGAACACAAGTCGCCCTATCGCGGGTTTGCAATCGAGTTTGCCCAGCACCGGGAGTATGCCCCGGGAGATGATGTGCGGCATGTCGACTGGAAGGTCCAGGCAAAGACCGAGCGCTTCTACATCAAGCAGTATGAGCAGGAGACCAACTTCGTGGCGCACCTGCTGCTGGACGGAAGCGAGAGCATGAAATACGGATCGGGGGAACTCAGCAAGCTGGAGTACGGCAAGATGATGGCGGCCTGCCTGGCCTACCTGATTCTCCATCAACGCGACGCGGTCTCCCTCGGTATCTTTGATGAAGAGGTGCAGGATTACCTGCCCCGGAGCGACAACCGGGGCAGCCTTTTCAAGATCATGGACCGTCTCGCTGGCTTTGACCATAAGCGAGAAACCCGAATTGCCTCCGTGCTGCACGGAGTGGCCAATCAGATCCGGCGCAAGGGTATCGTAATTGTGATCAGCGATTTCTTCGACGATGAGCAGGAGGTCATCGAGGGGATTCAGCACCTTCGCTTCAATGGTCATGAAGTGATCTTGATGCAGGTTCTTGATCCCCATGAAATCGACTTCCCGTTTTCGGGGATGATCGAGTTCGAGGGCCTGGAGAACATTCCGCGGATCCAGACGCGGCCCAGCCAGATCAAGAAGAGCTACCATCGCGAATTCGAGGCCTTTCGCGATCGCCTGCGGGCGGCCTGCGAACGCCATCAGTGCCACTTTGTCGATGTACGGACCGACAATCCGCTCGATGAGGTTCTTTCCAACTACCTTGCCTTCCGGAAAAGCACGGCCAGTTGATCATGAGTTTCCTGAATACAGCGATGTTGTGGGGGCTGGCAGCGCTGGCAGTGCCCATTGTCATCCATCTCTTGAATCGGCGGAGGTTCCGGCGGGTCCGCTGGGCGGCCATGCGCTTCCTGAAAATGAGCGTGGAGCAGAACCAGAGGAGAATGAAACTGGAGGATTGGATTCTCCTGCTCCTGCGCTGTGCGCTGGTGGCCCTGCTTGCCCTTCTGGTCGCGCGCCCGGTGATGGAGGGCATTGCTGGAGTTCCCGGGTCGAGGGTGGCGGCCGCCATCTTGATCGACAATTCGGCGAGCATGGGATCGCGGGAAGGTCAGGGCTCCCGCCTCGAGCTTGCCCGCGAGGCTGCCCGCGCCATCGTGGATGGCCTTCCCCAGGGGTCCCCGGTCGCGGTCTCGGGAGCCTTCCGCCCCGAGGAGGCAACTGCCGACCATGACCTCGCTCTGGCGCGCATCGGCGAGGTCCCCCAGACCGACCGGCATGCCGACCTCCTGATCGCCCTGGAGGAGGCCGCCCGCGGTCTGGAAGGACAGTCCGCGTCCGAGAAGGAGCTCTACCTGGTCACCGACGGGCACGCGGAAGAGTGGGGTTCTTTTCCCGTCCTGGAAGCCCGTCTGCGGGAACTCGCCGCCGGGATCAAGGTGCATCTCGTGATGGTGGGAACTGCAGCCCCGGCCAACCTCGGGATCAGCCGCCTCGCCCCGGCAGCGACCCTCGCGGCGGTGGATCAGCCCTTCCGGATTGATGTTGATGTCACCAATTACGGGGAATCACCGGCGCTCAGTGTCCCGGTTCGCCTCCGGGTGGATGGTCAACCGATGGGCGACCCGTGGATCATCGATCAGTTGAATGCGGGGAGCAGTGAAAGCGCGACGCTCTATGCTACGCTGCCGAGTGCGGGGTTCCATCGTGTCACGGTGGCCCTGGAAGCAGACGGGGTGCCTTTTGACGACGAGCGCACGGTTATCATCCGGGGCATGAATGAAGTGCGGGTCCTTCTCGTGGATGGCGATCCACGGGCGGAGGATCGCGAATCGGAGACTTTTTTCCTGCGCCATGCTCTCGCGCCCGTTTCCGAGGGCATGCGGGGGAGCTATCCGGTCAAGCCCTCAATCGTCAAGGTGTCGGACCTGGCCGGGGAGGCCCTCGACGGCTACCATGCCTTGGTTCTCGCCAACGTTGCGGATATTTCTCTCGCCTTTGCCGATCGCCTCGCGACCTATGTGGAGGCTGGCGGGGGACTCGTTATCTTCCCGGGAGGGAACCTGCGACCGGAATCCTACAATACCCTGCTAGGGGGGAGGCATGCCCTTCTTCCAGTCTCCTTCACGGCTGGTGATGCCCCGGCGTCCCGGCCCCGCTCGGTCGTGCCGACAGAGACCAACCCGCTTGACCTCGACGGAGACCTCCTCTCCGGCGCGAAATTCCGCCAGGTCCTCGCGGTGGAGCCCGGGAATCAGGATCATCGCCTGGCCCTCCGCTACGATGACGGGAGCCCGGCTTTGGTCGAGGGTGACTTCGGGCTGGGCAAGGTCTTCGTGTTCACAAGCACGGCAGACCTGGCATGGAACGATTTTGCAATTCGGCCCGCCTTCGTGCCTTTTGTGAACCGGCTCCTCGGTGGGATTCTGCAGAACCGCTGGAGAAGCCTGAACGTGGAGGCTGGAGCGAACCTCCGCCATCGGCTCGATGCCGCTCTCGCGGGTCGGGAAGCCACCGTCTTCGAAGTGGGTGACCCGGAAGCACTCGGTCAGCTGACGCGCTTGAGCGGGGTGCCGGGGAGTTCCCTTCTTGAGTTTGATCAATGTCACCGCGGTGGAGCCTATCAGGCCACGATTGACGGGTGGCCTCATCCGGTTCTCTTCGCAGCCCAGCCGAGTGTGCGGGAGTCGAGCCTTGGCCTCCTCGGGGCGGAGCAGCTGGATCGTCTGGGAGAGAGTGTTTCAGTAGTTGGCTGGACGCCGGGGAGCAGTGCGGGGGATTTCGGTGCCCACCGCAAGGGGTCGGAACTCTGGTGGCCCATTCTGATGATTGTGGTCGGCCTGGCTGCGATCGAAATCGCACTCGCACAATGGTTCAGCCGACCAAAGTAGGGAAGTGATGACCAGTTGGATCCTCAGAGCCCTCGGTGTGGAAGTCGACGATGTCGACGGCCTCGTCGAGTGGGCGCTGCGCTGGCAGTTGGGGCAGTGGGGAATTCTTGCCGCCGTCCTGATGGGAATCCTGACCTTCGTCTGCTGGTGGCTTTACAAGAAAAGCCCGCAAGAGGTGTCAGGCGGCCGGCGGTTCCTGCTCACCTTCTCGCGATTGTGTTTTCTTGCTCTCCTGCTCGCAATTCTTCTGCAGCCCGTACTGGTTCTCACCCTGGAAAGGGAAGTGCCCCGCACCCTTCCTGTAATCGTCGATCGCACGGGAAGCATGGCGCTGGTGGATGCCGACGGCACGAGCCGCTTACAGAAGGTGAACGAGGCCCTCAATTCCGAGGGGGGTGTGTCGCTGCTGTCCTCCCTGGAGAAGGAGCTCAAGGTTTCGCGCTTCAGCTTCGATGCCGACTCGCTGGAGGAAGTCGAGAATCCGGGCGATCCCCTGACTGCGAGGGGAGAAGAGACTGCGCTCGGCGATGTCCTGCACAAGGCGATGGAGCGCTATCGCGGGGCTTTCCCAGCTGGTTTCGTAGTCATCAGTGATGGAGGCCAGAACAGTGGCGAAGCCCTCGGGAGCACGGCGCAGCAGCTGAAAGAGGCGGGGATTCCGGTGTTTGCGATAGGAGTCGGTGATGTCGATGCGCGCGATGTAGCAATTGAATCGGTGGAAGTGCGGGAAGTCCTGCTCGCAGACGACGCCGCGCCGGTTTCCGTGAAGCTGCGCACGCAGGGGATGGCGGGTGGAAGCGGCCGCGTGATTTTCTCCCTCGGTGGAGTGGAGGTCGCGGCGGAAGAAGTCGATGTCACGCAGGATGGCCTGCAGGAGGTCAGCACTCTGTTTATTCCCAAGCGCGTGGGGGAATATGTCCTGGAGGCCCGTTTCGAGACGGACGGCCCGGGAGAGGCGCTTGACCAGAACAACACGGGGCGAGCAGCCCTGCGGGTGGTTGACCGGCGCTTGCGGGTTCTCCTTGTTGACCAGGCCCCCCGTTGGGAGTTCAAGTATCTGGAAGCGATGCTGCTGAGGGAGCGGCGGGTGGATCTTTCGTGCTTTCTCTTCGAAGGAGACCGGGAGATTGCGCAGGTGGCGGGCAGCCCCTACCTGGAACAGTTCCCCCTGCGTCCGGAGGACCTCTTCGACTTCGATCTCGTTTTGCTGGGGGACGTCGATCCGCGCTACCTCCCGGAGGGACATCTCGCCCTGCTGGGCGAGTATGTGTCCAGCGCCGGGGGTGCGCTCGTGGTAATCGCAGGCAAGAGATACATGCCATCTTCCTACCGCCGGACGATGCTTGAGCAGCTGCTTCCGGTGGAGCTGGCGGGAGCGTCCATCGGTGCTGCCAACGCGGCCGCCACCCGTCCCCTGCGACTCAACTTCACCCCGGCAGGACGGCAGAGCGTCATGCTGCAGCTGGGCGACGATCCCGCAGCGAGTGAAGCGCTTTGGCGAAGCCTTCCCCCGATTTACTGGACAGCGCGTGTGGAACGGGCCAAGCCCGCGGCTGAGGTCCTTCTGACTCGCCCGGAGGCCACCTCCTCGGCAGAGGCTACCCCGGTCGTGGCGCTGCACCGCTATGGAGCGGGAGAGGTACTCTTTATGGGAACTGACAATTTCTGGCGCTTCCGCCGCAATGTGGGGGACCGCTACCATTCGGTCCTCTGGGGGCAAATCATTCAACGGATGGCCGGGGCGCGTCTTCTGACTGAAGTTCCCCGGGTCACCCTGAAGGCCAACAAACGCCGCTTCCGCCAGGGAGACCGGGTCCGGATCTATGCCCGGCTCTTCACTTCTGGCTGGGAGCCACGGGAAGAGGAGGTCGTGGAGGCCATCCTGGCGGCGGGAGATGACCCGGGCCGCCGGCAGGCGGTTGCCTTGCGCGCAATTCCGGGTCAGCTGGGAATCTACCGGGCCGAATTTGCGGCGGGCACTCCCGGCAACTATCGCCTCGCCCTGCCCGGGGATGAGGTGGCTTCAGTCGATTTCACGGTGCGTGATGATAATCGCGAGTATGCGCGCGCGTCCCTGAATGAAGCTCTCCTCCGGGATCTGGCTGGTCAAACAGGCGGGGCTTATTTCCCGCTCGAGCAACTTGAGCTGCTACCGGCCGCGCTCACCGAGCGTAGTGCCCGCCTCACCAGTCTCAAGGAAGTGGACCTCTGGTCCTCGCCCCTGTTCTTCGTGGTTCTCATCCTGCTCCTTACGGGCGAGTGGATCGGACGCAAGGTTTCCGAGCTGAAGTAATGAGCGACCGTCCTCCAACGTCATCAACTGCGCTGCCCGACCGGCTGGGTGCCAGCCTGCGCAGCAAGCTCGGAGCGGTTCGGCGCAAACTCGTCCGGGTCGAATTCGGGCGGCGCCTGGCGCTGGCAGCGAGCGTGGCCCTGCTGGGCCTCGCGGTCCTCCTGGCCGTGGACTGGGTTACGGACCTTTCGCTTCCTGTGCGCACAAGGATACTTCTTACCCTGGGCGGGCTGGTGGCAATTCTCCTGCTGCGGGCCCTTGCGGCTCTCTGGACCCAGCGGCGGGATGAGGAGTCCCTCGCGCTCATGGTTGAGGAACGGGAACCGGGGTTCCGGAGCCGGCTTATCGCTGCGGTCCAGTTTGCTCGCGGCAAGGCCACGGTGCCGGATGGGGATGCCCGTCGGATGGTGGAGAGCATGGTGGACGAAACGGAGGCCTACGCCAAACCGATGCGCCTGACCGAGGTGGTCAATACCGGTCCCCTCAGGCGGGCCCTGGTCTTCCTCTTTCTCCTGCTGGGCCTGGGGGCGGGGGGCTATTACGCTGGGGGAGGGATCACGCAGGATCTGCTCAAGCGTGCTTTCCTGTCTGATGTGCCCGTGCCGCGGGCCACCCGGGTGGTCTGGACTTCTCAGGATCTCAAGGTCGGCATCGGGGATAGCGTGACAGTCGAGGCCGAAGTGGCTGGTCACGAACCGGCTGAGGGGACCCTGCGGATTCGCTACGCCTCGGGGCGCCGCCAAAAAGTCCGCATGGGACGCCGCGGTAACGGAAACCGTTATGGAGCCACGCTCGAGAACGTGCAGGAGTCGTTTACGTTCGTGGTGGCGATCAACGACGGACGTAGCAAGAGGGAAGGAGTCCGTGCGCTGGCCCGGCCGTCGTTGGTCGAGGTCGTGGGGAAGCAGAGCTATCCCTCCTACATGAACCTGCCGCCCAGCACGCATCGGCCGGGGGAGTTTCTTCTCTATCCCGAAAGCCGTCTTGACCTCAGCATCACCGCAAGCCACCCCCTTGAATCGGGTGTGGTGCGCCTGCTGGGAGGACAAGGCAATGAGGTTTTGGCCGTGGTTGATGAGGTAGACCGTCGTCTCCTGCGGGCCCGGGTCCGGGTGGATGATGCGCTCACCGGCTTTACGGTAGAGCTCTTGGATACCGAAGGGATGGCCTCCCGGGATGCCACGGTTTACCGGGTCGACGTTCTGAGTGACGAGGCCCCCACGGTGCGGATTGTAAAGCCGTCCCGCCAACGCGAGCTGGTAACCGCCGAAGCCCGTGTCCTCGTCGGCTACGAGGCGGAAGACCGGTTCGGGATTGAGAAACTGGTCCTGTCCAGTCGAGTGCTGCCCGATGGAGAAGTCCGGGGAATCGAGGTAGCCCTGCCCGAACAGGGGGCGAAGAAGGTTTCCGGGCTGTTTGACTGGGAACTGGGACAGGCTGACCCGCCCCTTCGGGTGGGAGATGAGATCGAGTTCTGGATCGAGGCCTCTGACCGGAATGACACGACCGAGGCGGGTCTGAGTGCCTCCCGGATCCTCAAGGTGGTTACCCCTCGCGAAAAGCGCGATGATCTGCTAAGCCGGGTGGGAGATTCGCTTGGACGGATCGGACAGGCCGCTGACGACCAAGAGCGCCTGAATACCGTCCTAGCCGAGTGGATCCGGGCTCAGCGCTCGCTCAGCGATGAGGCTTTGATTCCACAGGAGACCAATGAATAGACAGGGAACGCATGTGATGAACGGTAAAGGATCTCCCGGTGGAATTCAGGGTGGAGCGGATCAATCTGCAAGGGTTCCTGTCCTGCGCTTCTTCCGCAGACCGCTGGAAACAGCATGCCTGGTTCTCGGATGCGGCCTTCTGCTCGGTCCCGTCGTCATGGCCGAGACCTCTCTTCTCAAGCAGGAACACCGGCAGCAGCGGATCGGAAACGCAACGGCCGACAGTGCTGCGGTCCTCGCCGAGCTGGTGGATGAGTTCGGGCGCAACGGCCTCGAGGGCACGGACGTGGAAATCCTCGGCGGGATCCAGAAGGTTCTAGGAAACGTTTCGGGAGAGCTCATGCCCGAGATCGTGGGCCAACTGCAGGCGGCCCGTTCCGGGGAGGACGAGTCCGGCAGGCGGGCGCAGGCACTGAACGCCTTTGCGGGCCAGAAATCTGCCTCATACCAGATGCGACAGGTGCTCCTTGAGTACCAGCGCCAGCTCGCGCTTTACCAGCTCGCGGAGCGGGTGCAGGCCCTTGGTGACCGACAGTCCTCCAACATGCACGAAACCGTGGCCCTCATCATGGCCTCGCGGAAACCCTCGGCCTCACGCCGCCAGAATGACTTTGCGATTTCCCGCCAGCTGCAGGAAACCGAGCAGGAAGCCCTTGAGAAGGAGGTCGGTCTCGTGCTCGCTACCCTCAAGGGGATGGAGAAGACCTTTGAGGGGTCTCTCGAGAACCGTCCCGGGGAGGCCCTCGCCTTTGCCGCCGGGGAAAAGCTGACTGCGGCCCTGCAGGCGGCCCTTCTGGATCTCAAGGGGAATCGCCTGATGAGCGCGGCAGGTCATGAGAAGAACGCCCGTGATACGCTGTGGCGCCTGGTCATGATCCTGCAGCCTGATCGGGACCCGCTGGATCAGCTGCTCGACGGCTTGGAGAAGCTCGACGCATTGATCTTGGGGGAGAAGGAGGTGATCGTGAAGACGGAGGATCTCGACAACAAGGAGCGGGTCCGCGTCGAGGAACTTGTCATGAATGACGAGCGGGTGGTGAACATCGAGCAACAGATCGTGAGCATGGAGCGCCGACTCGAAAACGCGCGTCCGGAGGAGCAGGTTCGCATCGCCACCTCGATGGAGAAGACCAAGCTCCGACTGGAAAAGGAGATTGAAAAGGCGCGTCAGCGTCTGGGGGTGGATACCCCGGAAATGAGCGATCTTCGGCGTAGTGAGCGGGTTCAGCGTGAGCAGGCTGAACTGGTTGATCGCACGGATTTTCTCAGGCAGGAGCTTTCCGGACTGGCTCCCGAGGTGTCCAGTCGTCTGGAAGAGGCGGTGAGCCCGATGCAGGAAGCCCGGGCCGCCTTGGGACAGACGGGCACGCCCGAGAAGCTCAAGGAGGCGGCCCTGCCTCCCGAGAAGGCGGCCCTCACCAGGCTGGAGGAGGCTCGGAAGGTCTTGCTGGAGGAAATCAAGAAGGCGCAGTTCGTGGAGGAGGTGCCTCTCGACAAGCTGGAGCATCTCAAGGAGCTTCTTGAGAAGGTTCAGAATCTGAAGAAGGAGGAAGAAGAGATCAGGGCCGCGAGCGCCCGGGCGGAGGAGGAGGGTGATCAAGAAGAGTTGGCGGAAGGGCAGGCGCAGGCCCAGGAGGACCTGCTGGAGGAGGCCGAGAACGTGGCGCGGCAGGCCCAGTCACCCGCCCCGGAAGCGTCTCAGTCTATCGCGGAAGCTGCCACCCAGATGGAGGCGTCCCGGCAGGCGCTGGCCAAGGGAGAGAACGATGCCCTCGCCCAGCAGGCCGCGATTGATGCTCTTGCGCAGGCGGAGGAAAAACTGCAGGAGCAGATCGCGGAGCTTGAGCAGGCGAGGGAGGATCTCGAGGCCTTGCAGGAAATTCGCGAGAAACTGGATGAGGTGATCAGGGAGCAGCAACAGGTTCAGAAGGAAACCATTGACGAGGTGGCCGAGCCAAGCGAGGAGGGCTCCGGCAGGCTGGCGCGGCAACAAGACGATCTGGGCGAGAAAACGAACGAGCTGCAGAACGAGGCACAGAGCCCCGCGCCGGATGCGGCGCAGGACCTCGGCGAGGCTGGCGAGGCCATGGAAGCCGCGCAGAAGGATCTGGAACAGACTGATCCACTGGCCGCTCAGCCAAAGCAGGGAGAGGCCCTTGATTCGTTGCAGGCGGCACGCGAGAAAATCGACGAGCAAATCGCAGAATTGCAGGAGCAGCTTGGGGAGGTGCCGGGAGAGGATCAGGCCGCGCTTGACGAGGCCCTTGAGGCAATCGAAGAGGCTCAGGCTCAGGTCTCCGACGCCTTGGCGCAATTGGAACCAAACGCGGGTGCCCTCCAGGAGGTGCAGGCCCGCCAGGAAGCTCTGTCCGAGGCCTTGGAGGCCGCCGCCCGGGAGTCCGGCTCACCGGCTGCGGCCCAGGCGGCTGCGGAGGCGCAACCCGCCGCAGCGCAGGCCGCCCAGCAACTTGGGGAAGGGGATGTGGCGGGGGCGGTTGGCGAAATGCAGAAGGCTCAGGATGCCCTTGGTGGCGAACAGGGTACGGCGGCTCAGGCCCAGGAACAGGGTGAGATTCAGGCCATGGCAGAGGCCCTTGCGGCTGGAGCCCAGCCGGCTGCCAGTTCCCTGCAAGGGGCTAATAGCGAGGTGAGCCCGTTGGCCTCGGGTTCGCAGGGGGCCTTGCCCCTGAGCGCCCAGTCAGCTTTGCAGGAGGCTCAACAAGCGCTTGCCAATGCAGCCGCGCAGGCGAATGCGGGGAACGCCTCCAATTCGGAAGCGGAAGCGCAGTCTGCCCAGGCGGCGCTTTCGCAGGCAGCCGCTGCGCTTTCCCTCGCCCAAGCGGGCTTGAGTCCCGGCGAGGGACAGGGCCAGGGGGAAGGACAGGGCCAGGGGGAAGGACAGGGCCAGGGGGAAGGACAGGGTCAGGGGGAAGGACAGGGTCAGGGGGAAGGACAGGGCCAGGGGGAAGGACAGGGCCAGGGGGAAGGACAGGGC
>PBLI01000083.1 GCA_002721695.1 Roseibacillus sp.
CTCAGGTAACTCCTGCTCACCGTTCCTTTTCTCACTTTTCCCGGACCCAGCTTCCAGCAACTTCGCAGGCTGTAAGGTGCACCGGGCCCCGGCCCGGGATTGCCCTTGAGTTGCAGCGGCCCTGCAGGCCGGGCTGTTCCTCGCTATTGCTCAGCCTTTTCAAGGACCTCGATTGGTTCCTTTAAGGCAGCTTTCTTGCCTTTCAGGGCAAGTGCTCCCTTTCCGATGGCGGTGATGATTTTCGAAGCAGCCAGGCATTGGCAGGAAGCCAAGCCCTCGACCCTTCCCGGACTGGCGTGCGGCGTTTATTTACCAGCCTGCTGATGATCGCCTGCGCATTCTTATCCTGCTGGCGCTGTGTATCCATACTCTGTTGGAGGGACGCTAGGCCTCCCTTCAGTCCGGCAAGCTGTTGCACAGGATTTTTACCGGGCCGGGAAGGAGCCGGCGGATCCGGATCGGGATCCAGTTCCTCGAAACGTTCCTTTGTTGGTTCAGGTGCCTGCTTGGGAGGTAATTCCTGTCCGCTCTCCTCCGATTGAGTTAGAAGTGGGACCAGAGGGTCTTCCACCTTCCATTCCCGACCTTGCATCTCCCCGAATATTTCACAATTTAGGGAGGTAACTAGCTCACGGTAATTTTCCCATGCTGATTCCCCCACGGCACTCACTGCAGCCCTGTCTCGCTCCCCGGTTCATTGCTTACCTGTTTTTTGCGTCCGCGGGGATGTTGAGCGCGGCGATGACTACCTTCGACTACACGCAGATCGACAGCAGCACCGGCTCCGGGACAATAGCTGCACCTGCGGCGAGCATTCTAAACGGAGTGACCATCACATGGACGGAAACACAGATGCCTCAGGCCTCCGTGCGTGATCCATCCGACTCAGGCAGCCCGGGAGGCGCCGTTGGTGGGTTCAACACCCGGGTCGGCAACAACGGCGGCAATGGGGAAGACGTGGCGATCTACTGGAACTCCTCACCCCTGACGACAATTGGAGCCAGCACGGCGGAGCCCCTTCGAGTGGATATCCTCGGGAGCGGATCTGACGGCCACACCTACACGGTCTCTGTCCCGCTGGTCTTCTTCGGGGACAACGTCCTGCCGGACGAGAACTTTCCGGGCTGGGGCACCAACGATTACCGCTGGAGCCTGGATTATGGCGACATTCTCGGAACCAACCCCCAGGGTTCACCGCGCACCGCCATGTGGCTCTCGCCGACCTTCGCGCTGACCGAGGGCGGTCGCCAGCAGCGTTACACCCAGAACAGCGCTGCACTCAGTGGCATTCTCACAAATACGGATACCTCGTCTGGTGCCGAGAAGGATGCCTTCGACCAGAATGGCAACACCTCGGCAACCGCCGCAATCGGCCAGCCACTCGAGTTCGGGTTCGGATGGCGAGACAACGGTTCCCTCACCGGCGGGCCGGTCCTGGTTGATAATTTCAACGTTCAGGGCCTTCTGGAATTTGATGAGACGAGTATCACCCGCGTGACGCCACCCAGCGCCGATGGGGACGAACTGCCCGACGAATGGGAACTCACCTACTTTCCCGACCTGGACCAGACCGAGGAGGACGATGTCGAGCCCGACGGTCTCACCAACGGCCAGGAATTCAACCTTGGCACTGATCCGACCCTGACGGACACGGACGGTGACGAACTCTCGGATGGTGACGAGTTCAACCAGTATGGCAGCGACCCCACCCTCGCGGACAGTGACGGTGACGGGCTTGACGACGGTTTCGAAATTAACCGGGACCCGGCCACCGACCCTCTCCTCTTTGATACCGACGGAGACGGGCTCGATGATGGCCTCGAGGTAGGGACTCACCAGACCGAACCAACCAAGGCCGACAGTGATGATGACGGCTACAACGATCGCCTTGAGGTCGCGTCCGGGTCCGATCCCAACGACAGGGACAGCACGCCTTCCTTCCCAACCCTTGACACTCTCCTGATCAGCGAGTTCATGGCTGACAACGGAAGCACCATAATTGATTCCGATGGTGACAGCCCTGACTGGATCGAAATCTGGAACCCGGGCACCGCCCCGGCCAGCCTCGCTGGCTATTACCTCACCGACAATCCGGAGAACCCGGCTAAGTGGGAGTTTCCATCCGTCACTCTCCAGCCCAACCAGTTCCTCCTCGTCTTTGCGTCCGGCAAGGACCGGANCGGGCCGGGTGCCGAGCTGCACACCGACTTCAGGCTCGACCGGGCTTCCGGGTCCCATCTTTCCCTGAACCGGAGGAACGGAGACGGGACCCTTGTCACGGTTTCGGCATTCGCCCTCTATCCAAAGCAGCGGGAAGACATCTCCTACGGAGCTTATGGTGATGTATCACCGCTCTCGGTCGGTTTCTTCAATAACCCTACCCCCGGTGCCGCCAATGACCCTGCGGCCGTCGATGGCTTTGTTGCCGATACCACCTTCTCCGTCGACCGTGGATTCTACCGTGATCCCTTTACCACAACGATCACGACCCTGACACCCGGGGCTACCCTGATCTACACCCTTGATGGCTCTCCNCCGTCAGTNGCCAACGGGANCCGGGTGAATGCANCNGACGATTTCACCCCGCCGAGGGTCGAGATTGAGATCACTACCACGACCACGCTCCGGGCGATGGCCATTAAAACCGGTTTTCAAGAAACCAATATTGATACCCATACCTTCATATTTCCGGCGGACGTCCTGAGGCAATCCAATGCCTCAGTCCCGCCCCATGCCAGCTGGGGTCACAACGGGCCCGACTTTGCAATGGACCCGGAGATCGTCAACCACAGCAACCCCGAGATCCGCCCGACNACTACAGACTTCCTTCGCGTTCCCTCCATCTCCCTCGTNATGGACTGGAGTCAGATGTTTGGCAGCAGTGGGATCTATATCCGGGGCGAGGGCGTCGACCGCCCGACGTCCATCGAGTATATCAATCCGGATGGCGANACCGANGACCCGAACTCCAAGCGCGGATTCCAGGTCGATGGCACGGTGCGCATCGTCGGGGGAACGAGCACAGGTCGATGGAAATCCGACAAACTTTCCATGCGGTTGAAGTTTTCTCCGGACCTGCGCTATGACTTCTTCGGAGCCGGGCGTACCGATCGTTTCGACACCCTCATTCTGGATCATCGCCTCAACAACGTCTGGCACTACAACCGAAACTCTTCCCAGCCCGACCGGGCCCAGTACACCCACGATCAATACCCCGCCGANCTGCACANCCTGATGGGCGGACTCTCCCCGGAGGGCAGGTACTGCCTGTTGTACATCAATGGTNTTCTGTGGGGCATCACTGAGTTGCACGAACGCCCGGACGACAACTTCGCCGCGGAATACCTTGGAGGCGATAACGGCGACTACGACGCCATGAAACACCGGACCAGCACGGTGGTGGCCGGGAGCAACGCCAACTACAACGCCATGCTGGCCCTCTCCCGCCGGAACATGGCAGACCAGGACAACTATGAGGCGGTCGCCGCCATTCTGCACATCGAGAACTTCATCGCCTACATGCTCGCCAACTATTACGTGGGCAATTCGGACTGGGCCCACCAGAACTGGTATGCCACCTACAACAAGGTCTCCGATTCAGGGAAATGGTATTATCACAGCTGGGANCCTGANCACTGCATGGAGAGCACCACCTATGATGCAACAGGCAAGGACAACACCGGAGGGCCGACCGAGGTGTTCCACAACCTGATCGCCAATCCGGAATTCCGTCTTCTCTTTGCGGATCGCGTCCANCAGCACTTCCACAACGACGGGGTCCTCACCCCGCAAAACGCCGCCTCCGCCTACATGCGGCGCGCNAACGCNGTTGACCCCCTGACCCGGATTGAGTCAGCACGCTGGGGCGACAACGCCCGCAGCAATCCCTACACCCGCCTCGACTGGCTTCGCACCCGTGACCAGATGCTCGGCACCNCAGNTGGTGGTAACCATGGNAACTTTTTCCCACGCCGCACNGAAATCGTGTTCAACCAGTTTCGATCGAGGAACTGGTACCCCTCCACCGACGCGCCGGACCTGTCCCAGCATGGGGGAGATGTGCCTGCCGGTTTCGATCTGACAATTGCGAGCCCCGATGGCGGCACCACTTATTACACNCTGGACGGAAGCGACCCCCGGNTCCCGGCGCAGGCGGCNGATATCACCAGACACGTGCTCATTTCCGANAACGCCATCAAAAGGGCTCTCATGCCGACTGATGCATCTCTGGATCAAAACTGGTTTACGAGGGATTTCGATGACTCCGCATGGCCGAGCGGAACCCTCGGCGCCGGATACGATGACGACACCAGGTATGACGCTCTGATCGACCCGGCACTTGATTTTTCAGGACAGGTAAACAGCGCCGATTTCGAGACGGTGTTCATGCGCATCGGCTTCNATGTTTCCGANCCCGGCCTCTATGACGCNCTGACGCTGAATGTTCGCTANGATGACGGCTTCGTGGCTTACCTCAATGGCATCGAGATCGCCCGCCGAAACGCAGGTGGNAGCGCCGGCACNCCNCTCNCATTCAATNCCAGCGCCTCAGCGAGTCACAGCGATGATGATGCCGAGGTATTCCTTCCGATACCCGTGTCCCAGCACNTGGGCCTGCTTGTCGAGGGGGCCAACATCCTGGCCCTCCACGGTCTGAATACCAGCCCGGGCTCAAGCGACATGCTGNTCACAGCCACCCTCGAAGCGAGCGAAGGTATCGGAGGAGCGGCTGGCGGGCTTTCCCCCACNGCCATGACCTACTCCACCCCCGTGTCACTGCCCGATTCTGAGACCATCGTGAGTGCACGGGTNTTCTCAGGAACTGAATGGTCTGCCNTGACNAGGGCGACCTTCTTCNTGGATTCCGAGCCCGCATCGCCGGACAACCTCGTGATCTCGAAGATCCACTACCGCCCTTCGTCACCGAGCGAAGCGGAGCTAGCGGCGGGCTACAACAACCGCAACGACTTCGAATACGTAGAATTGATGAATATAGGAGCCAAACCCGTCAACCTGAGGGGANTACGCTTCACGGAAGGGCTGGATTACTCCTTTGACACGGGAGCCGTGGGGCTCCTNGNCCCGGGCAAGCGCGTNCTGATCGTCGAAAACGAGTCTGCTTTCGAGTTCCGATACGGTGCTGGCTTGCCGGTNGCTGGCCANTTCGCCTCCAATACCGAACTCGATAATGCCGGGGAGCAGCTGGTTCTCCAGGCGGCAGATGGAACGGAAATNCGCAACTTCGCCTTCGACGACCAGCCGCCCTGGCCCGGTGCCGCCGACGGCNATGGCTTCGCGTTAGTCCTGGTCGATCCTGAGGCCAATCCNGCGCACGGACAACCGGCAAACTGGCGAGCGAGTCATGTGGCGGGAGGAAACCCGGGCACCGNAGATGGCAGCAGTTTTGCGTCCTGGCANTTACAGCACTTCACTCCCGGCGAAGCCGCTGACCCCTCCGTGGGNGGAATCCTGGGAAATGCCGACGGNGATCTGGCCCTGAATATGGAGGAGTTTCTTTACGGAGGTAATCCGAACCGGGCAGACTCCGCAGAGATTCTCCCGTTTGTCACGGTCGAGCGGATCGAAAATGATGATTATGCCGTGGTAAATGTGCGGGTGGATACCACCTCGGCAGGGGTGGACTGGGCAATCACCTCTTCGATAGATGGGACGCAGTGGTCCTCGCTGAACCTCGTCGAGTTGCNGGCTCTCGATCTCGGAAATGGGATCCTTCTGAAGCGATTCAGGATGTCTGTTCCTTTGGCGGCCTCNAATAGTTCGACGCGCTTGTTCCGCGTCGAACTGGGAGGCTGATTTCGTACGGTGGAAATTGAAGAAACTGGAAGCGATCGCGGAAAACGACTTCCAAACAGGGGGATTGGCCTCCCGTTCCAAAATATACTTGCGGTTTCTNTCGCGCTGTAGGTGGTAGTCCTTCCTGCCATCAGCAACCTGCTTTCCCGGTGCCGGGCCCGATCCAGGCTGGACAGCCCTCCGGGTGGAGCCTCNTTGACACAGCAGTTCTTCAGACAACCTACTGATATGAAAAGATCTCCCCNCCTCACTGCCTCNGTCCTATCTGCCCTCGCAATCNTTTCCCCCAATAGCCCGGCTGGGATCACGACCTTTGAATACACCCAGACTGACGTATCGACCGGGGCAGGAATTATTACCGCCCCGGCTCCAAGCATCGTGGGTGGGGTCACGGTCACCTGGGTGGACACNCCCATGCCACAGGCTACCGTACGTGATCCNTCAGGCGCAGGAAGTGNGGGAGGGGCCGTCGGGGGCTTCGATGCGATGGCTGGAAGCNCNGGCGACAACGGCGAGGAAGTGGCTCTGTTCTGGGACGCGAACGGGGATATTGTCACCGACAAGGATCCTGTCACGGTGAACATCACGGGAACCGGTTCGGATGGAAATCCCTACATCCTTCCGGTCGACCTGGTCTTTTTTGGTGATAATGTGCTGCCTGACGAAAACTTCCCCGGTTGGGGCAACAATGATTACCAGTGGAGACTCGACTATGGCGATATCCTTGGAAGCAATCCGGACGGGGCACCCCGAACCGCGATATGGCTCTCGCCGACTTATGCCAGCGTGCCCAAGGCTGACGGCGGCGGTGGGCGAACGCAGCGATACACCCAGAACGCTGCTGCGCTGAGCGGCCCCCTCGTCAATACCGATACTACCTCGGGCGCCGAGAAGGATGCTTTTGACCAGAACGGCAATACCTCGGCAACTGCTGCGATCGGACAGCCCCTTGAGATCAGCTTCGGCTGGCGGGACCGGGACGTCATCACCAATGGTCCAGTCCTCGTTGATAACTTCACTTTCCAGGGCCTGCTCGAATACGACGAAGCAAATATCCGGCTAGTCAGCCCGGGCGCCCAGATCTTTTCCTTCAGCGCATCGCCGGCGAGGATTCTCCCGGGGGAATCCTCAACTCTCAACTGGGCGGTTGACCCCACTGCAAGCAGCATTGTGCTCGGCGAGGATCCCGGCCCCGGCCCCGGGGACGTCGCAGGCAACACCGATCCGGGGACGGGAATTGGCAGCCTTCAGGTCAGCCCCGGCCAAACCACGACCTACACCCTCGAGGTGCAGACCGCATCCGGAACAGGAACCGCCGAGGCCACCGTGGCTGTGGCCCTTATGGGTTCATTTGATACCGATGAATCCCTTATCGAAGCAGGCCAGAGTGTTGAGCTGTCCTGGTCCGTCAGGGAAGACGCAACGGTTTCGATTATGCCGGACCCGGGCCCGACCAGTACTGTCAACGGGTTGGGAACAGTCACGGTGACTCCGGCGATTACCACGACCTACACCCTGACCGTATCCGCTCCAGGAGAACCTGATGAGACCTCTACGATTACCGTCAACGTGCTTTCCGGAAACAGCAGTGCAGGCTTCCCTGCCCCGGAGGGCGGCTGGGACTATGAATACGGGGGTGACGTTGACCCCTCCCTCGTGGGCTGGGATCACGACAACCCGTCCGATGAGTGGGACGGCACTGGGATCGGTACCGGCAATCCGGGAGGGGCCTCCATCCTCACTCACGAGGGAGACACCTTCCTCCGCATACAGGACACCGGAGACCCGAGAGACTACGGTCTGCCGGACCCCTCAAACCGGAAGATCTACTTCACGAGGGATCTCACCAACATCTTCAGTGCAGGGTATTCCCCGCTTACCGATGGTGTCACAATGCACTTTCGGACCCGGGTAGCGGCGGCTAATTCGGGAGCACTTGACGACCTACACCCTGACGGGGGCGCAGGAATCACACCCTGGCCAGAGGTGGGCAGGGGTTACGAACCTCACAATGACGGCAAGAGCGTTCTCTGCATCCGGGACAATTCCACGACCTCCGGATCCATCTGCTTTGCCCCGTCCACGGACACCGGGGGACTGATCATGAATGGCGGCGTGTCCCTGGCGATGGCTGTCCTGGAGTGGCAGGAGGTCTGGGTCACTATCGAGGCAGATACAAGCAACGGAGGCACTCACCGCGCGGACCTTTACCTCAACGGGGCAACCAGCCCCACCTCCTTCCATCTCGTTGCCGGGACCGGGAACGATGAGTCCTACGCGTATGCGGTGATGGGACTTGGGTCCACCAACGCATCCGGTGCCGTCGATATCGATTTTTTCAATCTCAAGGAAGGCATACACGTGCCGACCAGCAAGCTCAGGATCACCGAATTTGCCCGGGATCCCGGGACCGACAATCTCCGCATATCCTGGGACAGCAGGCCCGGCATGAAGTACAACCTGCGCAGCGTCGTCGACCCCTCTGAAGCCCGGAACGTCGCGCGCGGTGCCTGGCCACTTGTGGTGGGGCAGCAGGATATCGAGGCCACTCCGCCAACGAACACGATCCTTCTCCCCTTCCCACCTGAGGGCAGCCGTTACTTCGTGGTCGAGGAGTTTGTTCCCCCACCGGTTACGCTCTTCAGGGACGACCTTGAATCGGGCGCCGAGGGCTGGTCCACCTTTGTCAATGACGAGACCGGGAACACCAGGTGGGAACTCGGGACCCCGGCTGCGTCCACCGGGCCTCTCAGCGGCGCCAATGACTCGGATATTGCGTGGTCCACCAATCTCAGCGACTACGGGCCAAATTCCGACATTTCCCTGCGCTCTCCTGCCGTAGACCTGAGCGGGGTGGCCAGTGCAGACCTGACCTTCAGGGCCTTTCGCGATGCCGACGGATTTGGCGACTCCGCCACGGTTCGCTTTTTAAGTGCATCCGACTTCCAACCCCTGGGAGATGAAACCGCGCTCGACATGACGGCCGTCGATGCAGAATTCGCCGTCCTTACCATCCCTGTTGTTCCAGAAGCCCTCGGCCAGAACGTAGTCATCGAGTGGAATTTCGTAAGCGACGGCAGCCCGGATCAGTACAGTGGCCTTACCATTGATGATATCGAGGTGATCGAATAACCCGGGCCGATCGACTCTTCAGGCGCCTTGGAAAAAAGAAGATTCCCCAGACTGAATTGGCAGGACTTGCACGGGCAGGGCCGGACAACATTCATGACACATAGAATCAAGATCTGTCTTGCTCCTGCTCTCCTCGTGGCGGTCGCCTTATCCCAACTGGCCACCGTAGAAATCACGGGATTGAGCCGTTGGGAGGGTGGCGGATTCGGGATGTACAGTGAGCTGCCTCCCATGACCAGGCACGTTCTCATTGACGTCAGCAAATCACCCAATCAACTGCCCGGAAGGGCTGTCGGGGATCTCACCGGGAAAACGGAACGTTTTCAGCTCATCCCCACCAACAGCAATCTTGAAGCAGTAGGAAAGGTCCTGCACCAGCACTCAGTGGTCCCCTTCCGGGTTGAAGCCTGGGCAGAGCGCTTCGATCTTTCAACCGGTGAGGTGAGTCTGAAGCGCATCGGCAGGATCTCCGCAACCTCGGCCTCGGAATGAGCCCAACGAGGGAAGGGTTCGAACGGCGGTGGGACCTCGCGATGGTCGCCCTCCCCCTCCTCGCCGCTCTTGGCAGCCCTCTTCATATCGCCCCCCTGCCCCACGTATTCATCCTGGTCACTGCGGGCCTCGCCTTTGCCCTCCGCCCTCGAATTCTCCAACAGCCCCTTCTCTGGCTTCTCCTCACCGGGGTCTTCGGTGTTACGATCTGCAGAGCCCCCCTCGCAGTGGGTAATCACCACTTCCTCAGCGCATACATCTCCCTCGCAACAGGGTTCATCCTATGGGGGCGTTCCACTCAGTGGCGTGAACAGTGGGCGGGCAATGGACGCTGGTTGCTCGTGGGAGTGATGGTTTTCGCGGTCGTCCATAAACTACTCTCGCCCGACTATCTCAAGGGTGATTTCTGGGGCTACTTCCTCTCCTTTGGGCTGGCCGGGAAATTGATTTTCGCTACCGGCTTCTGGGAGGGCCCCGTGGAGGTCTTCCGTCAAAACCGGGAGGCTCTCTCCGCACTTGGGGGATCCGGCCTGACCGACGGGGCTGCCGCCAGCCTCAAGGAGCCCTTCGCGCACTTCAGGACCATCGCACTGGCGCTCACGTGGGTAACCCTTGTTGCCGAGGCCCTGATTGCCCTGGGGTTCCTTCTCTTCCGTCGCCCCACCATTCCGCACATCATTCTCCTAGGCTTCGTCCTCCTGTTGACCCTCATTCGTCCAGAAGCAGAATTCGCAGCCCTCCTCCTTGCTCTGGGGCTCATGACCTGCAGGACCCAGCAGGTGAGCCTCAGGATATCCTACGGAGCCGGGATCACCCTATGCCTGATTTTGTCCCTGACCCTTCAAAACACGGGTCTCGGCGTCTCCCTGTAGGGCACGCGGTCGCCCGGGGCTTTCCCAAAACATTCATCTTCTGGCCCAACTATTCGCTTGATGAGCCATCAAAGTTTTTGTGTCCTGTTGACCGTGAACCAGTTCTCCCATCCCTCGAAGTTCTTGTCATGCCTCGCATGCGGCGTTCTGGCGACGACCGCCACCGTGCCGGCTGCCCTTACCACTTTCTCATACACCCAGACCGATAGTTCCACCGGCTCTGGCACAATCGCCGCTCCAGCGCCCAGCAACTTTGGCGGGGTTACCATCACCTGGGCCGCCACCGCCATGCCGGCCGCCTCAGTGCGCGACCCGGCTGGAGCCGGGGCCGCGGGAGCGGTCGGAGGATGGGATGCTGAAGAGGGCGACAATGGTGGAAACGGGAGGGACGTTGCCCTCTACTGGAACTCCAGTCCCCTTACCACCTCCGCGGGAAGCGTCCCTGCCCCTCTTTCGGTCAACCTTACAGGTAGCGGCAGTGATGGTAACACCTACGGAGTCACCATCCCGCTGGTGTTCTTCGGGGACAACGTCCTCCCAGACGAAAATTTTCCAGGCTGGGGGAATAATGACTATCGGTGGAGCGTCACTTATGGAGATGTGCTCGGGACCAACCCCGAGGGCTCCCCGCGCACCGGCATGTGGCTCTCTCCCACCTTCGCCCTGACCCTTGGTGGCCGTCAGCAGCGCTACACCCAGAACAGCGCCGCTCTCACGGGCATCCTCACCAATACGGATACCACTTCCGGTGCCGAGAAGGATGCCTTCGACCAGAACGGCAACACCTCGGCAACTGCGGCTATCGGCCAGCCACTCGAGTTCGGATTCGGCTGGCGGGACAACGGCTCACTCACGGGTGGGCCCGTGCTGATTGACAGCTTTCGGGTGGAGGGCCTGCTCCAGGTCGACGAGGATGCGATCTTCCTGGTTCCTGAGCCCGGAGCTTTCAGCCTGCTGGGGCTCGCCGGGATCGCCCTGTTCGTCCGCCGTCGGCGGCGCTAGTGCCAGTAACGCACCGGGGACGAGCCCAATTCTCCGGCCGCACCCGGACTTCTCTCGCTCCCCAAGTGTTTGGCCCTCCAAAGGAGGGCATGGGCACCCCTTCGAAAGGACCAACAGGCGGTTGCATGCGATGCCAATCTGGTCCCTCGGACCCAGCTCCGGCCTTGGTTGGTATGTTTCGATGATAGACTAGCCTGCGACCTGCCCGTAGTGTCTCCTCACCCTTTTCTGCACTGAAGGCGCATCAGCTGTGGAAGGCCCTGCTGATCCAGTCAGCCCAAGGGACCTACAAACCGTTCACTCAGACAACGCAGGATTGCGACACGTCGCTTGCAGGCAGCCTTCACGCCCGCGCCTTGCCCCGAAAACGATGTGAACACCTCCATAAGCTGCCGAGGAGCCACTCTCCAGAGGGGAGAAGCGGTCCCGGCCCCTGAAAAAGTAAATAGGCACAACCAAGAAAAGAGATCACATGACGGCCTGCCCCCTTGCGATTCCCCCGATCCTGCTTGCCCTGGTCACGCTTTGCAGCGGCGCAGATTATTATATCGATTCGGTCGGTGGATCAGACACCAATGACGGGAGCTCTATCCGCACCCCATGGAAATCGCCTACCAAAGCGGAATCCGTATCGCTGATGCCGGGCGACACAGTTCACTTCAAGTGCGGGTCCGCATTTTCCGGGAGTATTGAAATAAGTCGCTCTGGGACAAAGTCCGCCCCCATCACGCTGACGTGCTATGGGAAGGGCCCGCTCCCCAAATTCACCAATCCCACTACGCGGGATTGCCACGGAAATGCGATCATTCTCAGCGGAGATCACATCGTTGTAGAAAACCTCCATTTCCATGACACCCCCGGCCAGTATGTCCCGGGAACGATTATCATGACACGGCTGGCCGCGCTCCGCATCGCCCGGGGAGCAGATCATTGCATCGTCCGGAACAATGAATTTATCAAGACCGGTCAGGGTATCATGTCAGCTGGCGAACATACCCTGATCACGAAGAATTATCTGGATGGTCCGAGCTATGCCCTCTGGCGAACCTCAAAAAGCAGCTGGGGACCGATGGGCATTCACCTCAATATCGGGAACCAGGAAGTGTCCTACAATACGATCAGGAACTTTGGGACGAAGGACAGCCCATGGGGCTCAGATGGAGGCGCCATCGAAATAGACTGTGGCAGATATCATAAGAAAAATATCTACATCCATCATAATTATTCGGAAGGAAACGCAGGATTCATTGAATCGAGCTGGGATTACGACTGGCCTCGCTATCGCCAGGAGATCTCCAACTGGCGGGTATCTTTCAATGTCTGTTACGATGGACAGTCATGGCTCTTCATGCTGGCACCATGTACCGAGATCTATTTCGATAATAACACCATCGCCCGATACAACGGATTTGGGAGGGCTCAGAATGCCTGCGCCCGTCTGGACGTCCGGGGAGGCAAGCCGATCGGCATGCCTTCGGGGGCTCATTTCAGGAACAACCTGTTTATCTATTCGTCATCGCCCTACAGCGGCAATCGGTCGGGTGGCGCCCTGAAAACAGCGAACTGGTACTCAAGGCATCAATCCCCCGGCAGTAGATACAACGGGGACATCCATCAGGCTGGCAGCGGCGATCCGGGGCTGGTCGCCCTTGAGAAACAGGATTACCGTCCGAGGGCAGATAGCCCCTTGCGGGGAAAGGGGGTCAACCTGAGCCAGCTCTATCAAACGGACTTTCACGGTCGCCCCCTGCCTGAGAGCGGCAAGTGGGACATTGGTGCGATTCAATATAACGCAGCGAAGCCGGACAGGCCGTTGCAACCGAACCGGCGAGACTCTCCTCAGCCGTGAGAGAACCCGTTCCGGACCGGGCTATTCGATGTAGTCCCGTCTTCTTCCAGATCACTCTGCGCCTCTTCCTGTCCCGGGGACCGTTTGCGATACCATCGCACTCTTAATGTAGCTGACCCGGCCATCCTCATCATAACTCCTGATTGGACCGTGCTGCTTACCGTCCTTGAATACCCCTTCCACGAACTTCCGGCCATTCTCATGCCATGAGGTGTAGGGGCCATTTCGTTCCCCGCCCTCGTAGGTTACCTCACTCTTCTTTTCTCCGTTCCTGTAGTAAGTCCTGTAGAGGCCGTTCAGCTTTTTGTTCTTGTAGCTGCCCACCGCTCTCTTCTTTCCATTCGGCCAATAGTCGGTGAAGGGGCCGTCTTCCCGGGGGTTCAACTCGCGCTCTCTTTCCTCTGCGTCGAAGATCGACAGCACCCCGGCGATGGCCCCAACGCCCACCATGCCGGCCATAAACACTGCGCTGGCCGGGACGGCCGCGACCATGATGAGTGGATCGGACACCTCGGCACAGGAGGAGAGGCCTAAAGCTATTGCGATCGCCCCTGATGGGACGCCAGGACTTTTGATTGATCTTATGTTCACGGCATCATTTTACGCCGCTTTCATCGACCCGGTGAATCCATAATTGTGATGGAATCATTGATTGCGTCGATATGCTCATGTAGCCCGCAGCGAACCGTCCTGATAATACCGCATAAGCATCATTCCATATCATGGCTTCTGCAAATCATGCCGAGGGATTGACGAGTTCGCTTGGTCCCGTATTCTGGCCGCTGTACCGATGAGCCCTTTCCCTCACGTCGCTTTCTTCCTCGCTGTCGGCCTGGGAGCGCACGGGATTCTCCATGCCGGAGAGGAGACCCACTGGGCCTTCCAGTCGCTACGGCAGGTGGCACCTCCACGTACAGATTGCCACCCGATCGATGCCTTCATCGAAAGCAAACTGAGGGAGCATGGACTGGAGCTTTCCCCGCCGGCCGACCGGCGGACTCTGATCCGGCGCCTCTTTTTCGACCTCCATGGTCTCCCGCCCCCACCCGGCCGGGTGGCGGCCTTCCGGAAGGAACGCACGGATTGGTCGGTCGAACGCCTCATTGACGAACTCCTCTCCAGTCCGCGCTACGGAGAACGCTGGGCTCAGCATTGGCTCGACCTCGTGCGCTATGCGGACACGCACGGGTTTGAAGTCAATACCGAGCGTCCCAATGCCTGGCCCTACCGGGACTACGTCATCCGAGCCTTTAACGAAGACCGGCCCTACCCCCGGTTCATTCTTGATCAACTTGCCGGTGACGCTACCGGGGAGGATGCGGCCACCGGGTTCCTGGTCGCATCCGCCGTCCTCCTGCCTGGACAGATCGGGAAAGACGACGCATCGAAGCGACTGGCACGGCAGGATGCTCTCGACGAGATGATAGTGGCCACCGGCGATACCTTCCTCGGCCTCAGCATCGGTTGTGCTCGCTGCCATGATCACAAGTTCGATCCCATCACCGCTCGTGACTACTACGCCCTCCAGGCCTTTTTCTCGGGAGTGGACTACGGAGAACGCCCTCTGCGCAATCCGGAGACTGCTGCAAGGGCCCGGGCAACCTCAGCCCGCATCGCCGAGATTCGAACGCGCATCGACCGGGAAGAACCTTCTGCTGCGGCGTCGAGAACCATTGTCATTGACGACCAGGACGCAGGACGGACCACCCCTCTTGCTCCCAAGATCGGCCACGGCGCACAATCTCCGGGAACCGGCCGCGGTAACAAGGATGACCCTGGCGGCGTAGACCGGGTCCCCAATCTAAGCAGTAACGGATACACCTGGTGGACCAACACCCCGGGCCGGGATGTCTTTACTTACAATCCCGGCTCGTCGGGAGAGTTCCGCGTATGGATCTCGTGGGGGGCACATGGGAGCGGAGTCCACACCCGCGACGCCCGCTATGTCCTCGACCTCGACGGAGATCTCGAAACGAGGGCCGATCAGGAGGAGATCGCGAAGGTTGATCAGTATTACCCGTCCGGGGTCTCGCAGGGTGAAACCGAGAGAGTGCCGCTTTGGAGCGGTTTTCTCGATGCGGGGGTCCACCAGCTCCGGGAGGAGAGCCGGATCATTCTGCGCGGAGGAGAAACCAGAACCGCCATTACGGCCGACGTCATCCTTCTCCAGGAAGGCGCCCCGTCCTTTGCTCATCCCGTTTTGCGCCCCCCTGTCAATTCCCTCCGCAACGTTGAGCGCTTCAGAGCCATGAAGGCGCGCTTCGTGCGCTTCACTTCTTTCGCTACCATCGAGAACAATAAACACGAACCTTGTCTCGATGAGCTTGAGATCTTCCTCGCAGGCGCCGACACCAACGTCGCCCTGACCGGAAAACCCACGTCTTCCGGAAACTACGACGATCCCGTCCAGCACCGCCTTGAGCACATCAACGACGGACACTACGGCAATGCGAGGAGCTGGATATCCAGTGACAAAGGAAAAGGATGGGTTCAGATCGAACTGGCAGAACCCGTCATGATCGACCGGATCGTATGGGCACGTGATCGAGAGGGCACCTTTTCCGATCGCCTGGCTCATCGCTACCGGATCGACGTCGCCGTGGAACCCGGCAGGTGGGTGCCGGTTGCCGGTTCAGAGGATCGCGTCCCCTACGGCATGCCCTTCGACGAGGTCAATGCGATCCTGCGCAACCTGCCACCGGAAACCAAGGAATCGGTCCGTGCCGATGCTTTGGAACTTGCCCGGCTTGAGAAGAAACTGAAGAAACTGAAGACAACACAGGAGGTCTATGCCGGGAGATTCCGGGACCCTGACACGACCTACCTCCTCAACCGGGGCGACGCCGAACAGAAGGTTGAAGTGGTCTCCGCCGCAATCCCGGTCGTATTCGGCCGTATCCCCCTCGCCCCGGATTCTGGAGAACAGCAGCGTCGAATGGCCCTCGCCCAGTGGATTGGTGACAAGGCCAATCCACTCACCGCCCGGGTCATGGCAAACCGCATTTGGCAGCACCACTTTGGACGGGGCCTGGTCAATACAGCCAGCGATTTTGGTCTGAACGGCAGCCCTCCCAGTCCCCCCGAGCTTCTCGACTGGCTCGCCCGCCGCTTCATCGCAGATGGATGGTCCATGAAAAAACTTCACCGCCTCATCCTGAGCTCCCGTACCTACCAGCAGGCAAGCAACCTTCAGGAGAAAGCCGCCACCCTTGATGGGGAGGCAAGGCTCCTTTGGCACTTTCCCATCCGGCGCCTCGAAGCGGAGGCCATCCGCGACAGCGTGCTTGCCGTCAGTGGCAACCTCAACCTCAGAATGGGTGGACCGGGCTTTGATTTCTTCAAGACACGTGGAGGGCTTTCCGGGTTCCCCATCGTGGAGACCTTCCGTGACGACGGCCTCCGACGCATGATCTACGCCCACAAGGTTCGCATGGAGCGAGCGCCTGTATTTGGTGCCTTCGACTGCCCGGATGCCGGACAGGCCACCCCAAGCCGCAGTCGGGCGGTCACCGCCCTTCAGGCTCTCAATCTTTTCAACAGCAGGTTCATCATAGATCAGTCCAATGTCTTTGCCGCTCGAATCCAGAAGGAAGCTGGTTCCTCTCCGGGAGAGCAGGTCGAGCGGGCCTTCCAGCTCGCCTACAACCGTTCACCGCGGCCCGGAGAACGTAGGAGGTGTGAGAAGACCGTTTCCGCTCATGGGCTTTCCACCCTTTGCCGCGCAATTCTCAACAGCAACGAATTCGTGTTCATGCCATGACCTCGAATGCACACCCGAAGGCATCTCCCTACCTCCGCCCGGATCGACCCTGGCTCGCGAGACGGGACTTCCTGGGGCAGACTGCAACTGGTCTGGGAGCGATTGCTCTCACGAACCTGCTTGCTCAGCAAGGACTGCTTGCCGGCAGCGGGAAAATCGAACCGCTCATCGACCCCACCCGTCCACACGCTCCACGCGATCCCCACTACCCAGCCAAGGCCAGAAACGTCCTTGTCGTCTTCTGTGCCGGCGCCTGCAGCCAACTTGAGTCGTGGGATTACAAACCGGAACTGATCAAACACGATGGCAAACCTCTGGCCGGTGGCCCCCCGGTCACCTTCCAGGGACCCTCAGGTAACCTGGCCCGCCCACAGTATGAGTTCAGGGCACGCGGACAGTGCGGGAAGATGGTCTCCGACATGCTTCCGCACCTTGGCGAACTGGTCGACGAGATGGCGTTCATTCATTCTCTCACCAGTAACACCAATACGCACGGACCCGCCGAGAACTTCCTCTCCACGGGCTTTGCTCTGGACGGATTCCCCAGCATTGGCGCCTGGACAACCTACGCCCTGGGCACATCAAACGAGGATCTGCCTTCCTTTGTTGCCATCCCCGATCCGCGCGGGATACCCCAGGCCAGTATCAACAACTGGGGACCGGGCTTCCTCCCCGCCGAATTCCAAGGCACCTCCTTCAGCACGAGGAGTCCGGTCCGCAACCTGGCCCCGCCTCCCGGAATCTCACCCAGCGCTGACGGCGCCGCAAGGACCCTCCTCCAGGAACTGAATCACGAACACTTGGCCCAGCATCCCGGCGAAAGGGCCCTTTCTGCCCGCATCGCGAGCTACGAACTTGCCGCCCGCATGCAACTCAGCATCCCCCGCATCAGCGACCTCTCTTCCGAGCCAGCGCACATCCTGAAGATGTACGGCGCGGACGATTCCAGGAATGAATTGAAGGCTGGCTTCGCCCGCAACTGCATCCTGGCTCGTCGCCTTGTCGAAAATGGAGTGCGCTTCGTGCAACTCTTCAATGGTGCTTACGCCAGCGGAGGCAAACTGAACTGGGACGGTCACAATGCACTGCGTGAACAATACGACATCCACGGACCTATCCTGGATCAACCAGTCGCTGCACTCTTGCAGGATCTCAGGCAGCGCGGGTTACTGGAGGAGACCCTCGTGGTCTGGTGCACTGAATTCGGCCGTATGCCGATGTTCCAGAAAGGCGCGAAGGGACGCGACCACAACCCCCACGGCTTCACAGCATGGCTTGCGGGAGCAGGGGTCAGGCCAGGCGTCAGCCACGGTGCTACCGATGAACTTGGATACAAGGCCGTGGACAATGTCCTCTCAGTGCACGATCTCAATGCCACTATCCTCCATCTCCTGGGCCTTGATCACGAAGCTCTCACTTTCACACACAACGGGATTGAGCGACGGCTCACCGATGTGCACGGACACGTGATCCGGGAAGTCCTGGCATAACCAAAAGGGTTCCCCGGCCCCTCTTTGCCCGATTGGAGAGCTCCGAGAGATTCAGTGCCGCCCCCCATTTCTGATAGATTCATCTAGCGGTGTACAGGTGCAGCACCGTATTTTTCCGCTGCAGGAAACCATCGGGCAGGAATCGGCCAGAATGAGGCACCTGCCAGCATTCCTTCCTCGCTACCCAGTTGCGGTCCAGCCACTCTACGCAGGTGGTCTGGGTGAACTCACCTGGACGACAACTGACGGAGAGGTCACCAGCATCGGCAATAATCCTTCCAGGATTGCCCGAGCCGCCAGGGCGACACTATTCCTGATAGCATCACAACCCAGTTTCCCCAAAACCCCCTCCCCAAGGAAAGGCTCGCATGAAGAAAAAAAGATTTAGGGGCACAGCAGGCTTGCTCCTGTTGGCCAGTGGCAGCCTTCCAAGCCGGGCAGAGTTGTATAACAGCACTGATGTCGGAACGCATGCTCTCACTACACCGTCTTATGCTGTCCACCAGGGTGCCGGTAGCCTTGGGCATCACCACCACCTTGAAGCACCGGAGAATGAATTTGAATTCGAGTTGATGCTCGGGGCAGACTCGCGCTACGTCTCCGAGGGCCGGGGGCAGTCGGCTTGGACTACCCTTCTTCCGGTTCCAGGTCGGCTAAAGCTCGTTCCAGGCGATCAACCCATCCTTCTGCCTTTGCGGCAGGAGCAGATAATTGTTTGAACGGGAAATTGACCCCTAACCTGCTGGTGAATAGCCGGCGGACAGGCCGAGAGCGGAATAATCGGGTTGAGGATCCCCTTCATCGCTTCCAGCGATGCCACCAGGTTTCCCGGGCTTCTCGGTGACGGCGGATTCCCTCTCGGTCGTCAACGCGCAGATCTGCATGGAGGTGACCCCTGGCTCAGGGAGCGTTCTTTTACTTTACCGGATCCGGGTCTCGTAGTGCGCCCCAGCTCAAACACGGGACCGGGTGCTGCCTTCAGCAGGGAGACGGCGGGTCCCTTAATTGGCCCTGATCTTATCCAAAGCGATCTTTTTGTAACCCTGTACGTTCTGAACGACTTCAGCCTCTCTCGGTATTTGTTGCAAAATGAAATCCTCAAGAGGTCGGGCGGAAGACTGGATTCCAATTATTTTCCCCGAAGTGGCGCTTCGTGCGATAACAACCCAGCCATTGAAATTCTCAACCGCCGGGGATTGAAAATGCGCATAACTACCCCCTCCCTCAAATTCGACCATAGCTGCCTGTGAATGGAACATCTCCTTATCAGGCCCCTGCCCTTTTACCCCGTAAAACTCAAGCCCAACGATTCCCGGACCCCGGATGGAGCTTAGATAAACCTCCACACCACGGCCAGATTTCTTGTACTTCTCCATAATCCTTGTGACATTGACGTTGCCACCGGTAATACGACCTCCGCTGTATCGGAAGTCACTGATCGTGACGATGCGCTTTCCGGTATCCCTCTCCAGGCGCTTCGTTGTTATCGCAAGCGTCTTAGCTCTCAGCCTGACATCATCATTTGTGAAGTAGGGTAGATTCTCGATGGCCCACTCGCCATCTTTCTTTGAAAGCTGCTCATATCTGAGGACCAGAATCTTTGTTGCCCTGGCCCTTTTGATGTGAACGCCCTCCGTATTCCACGCTACTCCATCCCCCTCAAGGGTCCTGCCGTCTCTCGAGGTCCAAGTGCGGGCATCTGCTGCCACGGCGATAAGAACCAGAATCGGTAGCAACACTTTCATGTTGCCTGTTCTGCACCCAGTTCACAGAGGTGACAAGTGAGAACACGAAGGAACCCCGGCCCTTCAGCATCGAAGAGACCCACCACTTGAAATCAATTTCCCGGCAGCAGCATTTTTGCCCTGAGGTCACCTTGGCGAATGAACGCAGATTCACCTCTTCCGGCGCGTTGAACCACGATCTCCGTCTACGGAATTTCCTCCACTCGAAAATAGCCCTCCGCACCTTCCGTGGAAACGGTGAACACCGCAACGCCGGTTCCGCCACCGAGGTCACTGGTGAGAATCTCCTCAGGGTCAGTGGCAACGGGCGTAAACGTCACCAGATCGTCTGACCCGGTGCATCGGTAACGGGTCGACGCACGGCCGGCAATGGCGATGGTAGCCCTGCTGCCGTTCATCGTGATGGATCTGATCCGCAGGAAATCTTCCCTCTGGACAGCCTCTGACGCCTGCCCGAGGGCCCAGAAGTCGATGGCCACGCACTCGTTGCGGCCGTTGAGGTCCAGGTCGTTCTCGTCGTTCAATCCGCCCCCGATGAACGAGCGCGTCACGATCTGGAACTCTCCATCGTCACCAGGCTCGATCTCATCAAAGCGGATCATGTCGTCGCCATATCCGGTGATGAATGCGTGATCGATCAATCCGGTTCCGAGGCTGGCCTGCACCGCATCCCACCGCATCTTGAGTTCGTCGGCGGTTCCTTCCATGGGCCGCCCACCGGTGAACATCCGCAGGGTGCCATCCGGATTGGACATGATCGCCGAGAGGGTACTGTTGTTGGAGAAGGCATCCGCACCGGAGAGGGTGACCCTTGCGAATCCTCCGCTGCCACGGGCATTGCCGAACGGCGTCTGGGTTGCGATCGCTGCAAATGTGTAGCGCTTGTCGGGATCGAGTCCAGAATAGGTGTAGACCTGTCGGGCCTGGGAGTTGTCGTTCTGGTAAGCGCCGTTCTGTGCATAGTTCGCGCCGAGCACATCACCGAAGTTGAGCGCAGGAACGCTCCCCTCAGGCGGGAAGGCGCCGAGGCTGTCGCGAAAGGTGGCATTATACCAGGAATCGGTTGGCCCCGTGATTTCGGCGGCGAAGAACACGCCGGTGTCCGATGCGTCGGAGAAACGAAGCAGCGGAACCGGAGACGGAGCCTCCTGCCCTTCCGACCACAGGACGCCATTGTTTGCGGCCGCGGGTGGAGTATGCGTTCGCTCGATACTGTAGTCGGTCACGTGCGGGACCGTGTTCCCGAGGTTTTCCGAGAAAAAGGGAACGCCCGAAACTGCGTTGTTGTAGGCGACCCAGCTGTAATCGCCCGTC
>PBLI01000084.1 GCA_002721695.1 Roseibacillus sp.
AAAGCTCCGCGTTGCATCCGACACAGTAATAGGTTCCGGCTCCCTGCTTCTTCCACTCGGCATAAACCTTGCCCCAGGCGCGCTCGGTCCCGTGCTTTCGCAGGA
Source organism: Roseibacillus sp. (assembly GCA_002721695.1). Lineage (GTDB taxonomy): Bacteria > Verrucomicrobiota > Verrucomicrobiia > Verrucomicrobiales > Akkermansiaceae > Roseibacillus_B. The sequence continues at coordinate 106 of PBLI01000084.1, forward strand.
TCTCGAACTGTTCAGGGGTCAGGATCTTCTTCCACTCTTCTTCGGTCTTGATCACGGGTTTCTGTGGTTGGGCGGGAGGTTCCTTCTCGACCTTGATTTCCTCTTTGCCGTCGGCATTGGCATCGTCGCAGGACAACTGCATCAGGGTGAGTCCCGTGGCGAAGGCCAGGGTGAAGATTCGGGCAGTGCTCTTCATCGTGGCAGTAGCGTAACGTGATGGCAGGGGCCTGTCAAAACACGGCTTGCTTCCCGGGAAATTTCACCGTGAGGACTTGATCCTTGCGGGGAATTCCGCCCGAAGGACCTTCTCCCCTAGGTCATGGAGATACCCACCGGAAAGATCAGCTGCATGAGCAGAGTGAGAAACAGGTTGAAGATGAGGATAGCGAGTGCGGAAAACACCATCGCGTCGGTAGTTCCGCGGCCGACACCCACCGCCCCATTGCGGGCGCGGAGCCCCTGGTGACAGGAAATGATGACAATGAGGAGGCCGAAGACGAATCCCTTCACCATGGCGATGGTGATGTCGGTCCCGTCGGTGAAGCGTTCCACGTTGAAGTTCCAGTAGGGCCCCGGCACGCGGAAGAGATGCACGCCAACCCAGTAGGAGGCGAGGATCCCGAAGGCGGCGGACTGGGCAATCAGCAGGGGGATCGAGATGCACATGGCAAGCAGGCGCGGAGTGACAAGATAGTCAATGGGGTGCACCCCCATCGACCGGAGGGCGTCGATCTGCTCGGTGACCTTCATGGTCCCGATCTCGGCCGCCATTGATGAGCCCACCCGCCCGGCCAGCATGAGCCCGGTGATGGTGGGGCCCAGTTCCCGCAGCATTCCGATGCTCACGATCACTCCCCCCATGGTCTCCATGTCAACCAGTGCGAACTGGAAGAGGGCCTGGGTGGCCAGGACCGCACCGGTGAAGGCGCCGGTGATGATGACTACGAGCTGGGAACGGTAGCCGATCTCCGCAACCTGCTCAAAGACCTGGCGCCAGCGCTTCCGGCCGCGCAGGAGCGATTCGCAAACCTGCCCGATGAGCCCAGCCAGCTCGCCGAGGTAGCGGAAGAAACTCAGGGCGAGCCGGCCCAGAAGCCGGAAATAGACCACGCCATGGTTTAAATTCTAAATTCAGATTTCTAAATGCAAAAGTTGGTCGTCATACTCCGGGTCCCTATATGAAGGCAATCTGGGTTGTTCTGGTCGTTGCGGTCCTGTTCCTGCTGGCAGCAGTGAGGGTCTACAACAGGCTCGTCGGGGCACGGAACCAGATGCGGGAGGGCTGGAGCGGGATCGAGGTCCAGCTCAAGCGACGCCACGATCTTGTCCCTGCTCTGGTGGAGTGCGTAAAAGGCTACCAGGCCCATGAGCGCTCCCTCCTGGAAGCGGTTACCCGGGAGCGGGGGGAAGCGCGCGCGGCTTGTGAGCGGGGGGCCACGGAAGCCGGCAGGGCTGAGTGCGTGCTTGGGAGGGACCTCGGCGAGCTGGTAGCCCTCGCCGAGCGGTATCCGGACCTGAAGGCCGATGAGTCCTTCCGGCAACTCATGGCCGATCTCGTTGAGATCGAAGACCAGATTCAGTATGCCCGGCGTTATTACAACGGTTCCGTGCGCGACTTGAACAATGCGGTGGAGTCCTTCCCGGGCAACCTGCTGGCGGCTGCCTTTGGTTTCCAGAAGGGCGATTTCTTTGAAGTGGAAAACGCCTCCCAGCGCCTGTCCCCGTCCCTGGCCCGTGCCTTGAAAGATCAATGAACGCCCGTGGTTGAGACGTGATCATGTGTTCGGATCTGAGCATCGTTTTTCCAGACGGCCTCGCGCACGGGGCTGAGAGTCTCATGTGGTGTGTCGCCCGTGGTGTCCTGCCGGGGCCAGCGGCCTTCTGGGGAGAGGATGTTCCCTTCCTCATGGGCGAGGCAATCCTCCTCGGGGCCATGGGCTACTACCTTGTGGCCTGGTTGCTTGTGGGGGTGGATGGCCAGAAGGCTGCCGGGGTCCCGAAACAGGAGCCCCCGGCAGGGTATTCCCCCGCCGCCCTGCGTTATCTCTGGAGCATCGAGGATTGTCCGATCGGGGTTGACGACGGGGCATTTACCACGGCCGTGGTGGGGTTGGCCGCGAAGGGGGTGGTAGCCATCGAGCAGAACGGGAGCACCTTTCACCTTCATGACCTGGGACTGGGTTCCTTGGAGCTCCTGCCGGATGAGGCGGTGGTCTATCACGCTCTTTTTAACGCCCCGGCTTCCCGGGGGGACATGGCGCGGGAGAGCCTCACCCTCGGCTCCAGCGCACCCCGGGACAAGTGTGATGCGGCCATTGCAGGGTTGCATGCACACCTGCATGCCTCGTTGAAGCGAGGTCGGGGTTACCAGGCGAAAAATCGGGTCTGGGTCTGGATCGGCGTGCTGATCTCCCTCCTTGGAGCAGGCTTTCTCAACATGGACCCTGCCGTGCTCGAAGGCAGGACCGCGACCGACGGGGTGGAGTCTTCCGGGGAAATTGCATCCGGGCTGGACGTCCAGTGGGTTGGAAGAGTCGTGGCGGGGGTGGGGCTGGCGCTGCTCTGGGCGCTGGTGATCTTCCTGCTCCACGGGAGCTTTGTCATGCTGCGAAGGCGGGACATGGAGCCCGGCCTTGGTCTGGGGGGAATCGGCCTGGTCTTCGCGGGGCTGCTCGTGAAGATGACGCTGGAGATTTACACCGGAGCGGGGTTCCTGAGGATCGCAGCGTGGATGCTGTGTGGCTATGCCCTGAATGCTCGTGGGATGCACCTCCTGAAGCGCTTTTCGGCCAGGGGTCGCATGGTGCAGGACCATATCGAAGGCCTCCAGATCTACATGCAGGAAGGAAGGAAAGGAGCCTCCGCAAGGGGGATGAACCTCGAACATCATGACCAACTTCTCCCCTACGCGGTCGCCCTTGGGCGGGCGCGGCAATGGTCCGGGCAATTCAAGGAGGTGCTTGCACAACGGCAGGACGCGGGAACTCCTTCTGCCGGGTTCAGGGGAGATCTCGAGGGTCCTGGCGTGGGATCCGCCCTCGCGGTCAACGGCAAGTTCCATGAGGCCTTGATGGCCTCGTGTTCCCCGCCCCCTCCCGGAGGCTGGAATTAGTTTGAAAGCCGGGGGTAACAGGCTTTCATGGGAGCAGTATGTCGAGACTGTTGTTGGCCTTGCTGGCGCTCGTGCTGGCTTTCGTCCCGGCTTCTCGTGCGGAGGAACGGATCCTCTCCTTTGACAGCAGGATCGAGGTCGAGAAGAACGGGGAGCTGCGGGTGACCGAGACGATCGAGGTGTGGGTCGAGGGGGACCGGATCAAGCGGGGGATCTATCGCGACCTGCCGACTGACCGGAAGGGCAAGGATGGCCTGCGCTCAGCGAAGCGGTTCAAGGTTGTCTCCGTGAAGCGGGACGGGAAGAGAGAAGACTACCGGAGGGAATGGATTGAGAACGGGATTCGCATCCGGATCGGCAACGCTGAGAAAAAACTCCGGACAGGCAGAGCCTACACCTACGAGATCCTCTACCTGACTGACCGGCAGCTTTACCTCGAGGAGGGGCGGGATGCGCTCTACTGGAACGTCAATGGCACGGAGTGGGGATTCCCTGCCGACAAGGTCAGCGCCGCGGTGATCCTGCCGCCGGGAATCAAGGGAACCAAGGTATGGGGCTACACCGGGAAACTCGGGGAGACAGGGAAAGACTACCGGGCCGAACTCACCGGGACGGGGGGGACAATCGAGGCTACCCGCCCATTCCGGCCGGGGGAGAACCTGTCCCTGGTACTGGAATGGCCTCCGGGGCTGCTGGACGAGCGGGCCTACGAGGACGAACGGGTTCTTTCCTTCGATACCTCGATCAAGGTCGAGAAAAACGGGGACCTGCTGGTAACCGAACGCATTGAGGCCCGGGTGGAGGGCGAGCTCCTTCGCACGCTTCCCCGGCAGACGGACGTCCGGTGGGGGCTGAAGAGCGCAAGGCCTCTTCAGGTTGAGAGGGTAGCAGTGAACGGAAAGGAGGTCGATTTTGCCGCCCGGTCGTCCACGAAGAGCATGACGGTGAGCACAGTGGATTCGATGGAGTGGGGGATTCACACCGTTGAGATCACCTACCGGACGGGCCGGCAGCTGATTCTCGGGAAAGACCGGGAAGGTCTGGAATGGGAACTGGACCACGAGGTGGGTTGGGAGGGATTCCGATGGGGAGGACAGCTCCCGGTGAGCAAGGCCAGCGCAGTGGTGGAACTGCCGGCAGGAATCGAGGCCTCGTTGGGGAAGAGGGCCCCGGGCATCGAGGCGGAGCCGACCCCGAGCGGAGTGAAATTCCTTGTGAGCCCGGTGATGAACCGGCGTTTTTCGCCGACCCTGTCCTTGCATTGGCCTCCCGGGTTGCTCGCTCCCGCTGCCTACGAGGAAGAATCCTTCGCGGAGGCCCACCCCGGGGTGGTCGTCAGCCTGGCCCTCTTCGCCGCTGCCCTGCTCTATTATCTCCTCGCGTGGGTCATGGTGGGCAAGGACCCCGAGAAGGGGGTAATCATTCCCCGGTTTGAACCTCCCCCCGGCTATTCCCCGGGCGCCCTCCGGTATCTCCGCCGGATGAAATACGATCAGACCTGCATGACCGCCGGGTTGCTCGGAGTGGCCGCCAAGGGGAAGGTCTCGATTGAGGAACAAGGAGGCGCCTACACGGTCCGCCCGGGGAATGGGAAGCCTCCCCCGCTCCCGTCCGCGGGGCCTCCCCCGCTGGCATTTGCGCTGACACCCGATGAGCGGGCTCTCCGCAACCAACTCGTCGGCAGCGGCAAGGTCACCCTCGAGAAATCCAACTGGGTCAGGATCAAGAAGGCCCGCACGGCGCATCAGAGGAAGATCTCGCTCAAGGTGGGGAAGACTCACTTCTTGCGCAACCTGAGGTGGTGGATCCCCGGGCTGGTGCTCAGTTTGCTGGGGATCTTTTGCCTTTTCGCAGCCGTTGGAGCCCTGTGGGTAACGATAATGGGATTGCTGCCGGGAGCTTTTTTCGGCCTCCTCGGGCTTCGTTTGTGGGCCCGGACCCGGTCGATATCTACCCTCTGGCGCGTCCTTGTGAGCGCGCCTTTCGGCGTCCTCGCAGGCATCGTTTTCCTCGTGTGCTCCTGGGGGGCGGGGCCCTGGCCCGCGATGGGGATGCTCTACGTGGGGACGCTGAACCTCGTTTTCCTCCACCTCATCAAGGCCCCAACCGCCCTCGGCCGCACGGTTCTTGATCACGTGGATGGGTTTGCACACTACCTGAGCGTGGCGGAGGAGGAGCGGCTCAATCTGGAAAATCCTCCGGAGAAGACCCCGGAGCTTTTTGAGCGCTTTCTGCCCTACGCCCTGGCCCTGGGGTGCGAACAGCAGTGGGCGGAAAAGTTCGATTCGGTCCTGCGGGCCGCCGGGCAGTCCCCGGGCCGCTCCGGCTGGAGCCCCAGTTACTACAGCGGATCCGTCTCGGGGTTGGGATCCTCGTTTGCGGCCTCAATGAGCAGCTCGCTCAGTTCCTCGCTGGCTTCCTCGTCCTCAGCGCCGTCTTCCGGTGGGGGTTCCTCCGGGGGAGGGGGCTTTTCCGGCGGCGGCGGCGGCGGTGGCGGTGGCGGCGGCTGGTAGAAAGTAATTGCGCCCCGGCCCTTGAGTACGCCTAGTGGCCCAGACTGATGCGTCTGCCCGTTTTTGTTTCGTGTGCGGCCCTGGCTCTCCCGCTGGCCTTGGCAGGGGAGCGCATCGAGTCTTTTGACAGCCAGATCGTGGTGGAGCGGACTGGGGACCTGGTGGTGACCGAGACCATCCGGGTCCGGGCCGAGGGAAACAAAATCAAGCGGGGAATCTTTCGCGATATCCCGCTCCTTCAGAAGACCAAGCTCGGGTTCAGGATAAAGAAGCCCCTTGAAATCATCTCCGTCACCCGGGATGGGAGCGAGGAGGACTACCGGACCGAGAGCATCGGCAAGGGGGAGATCCGCATCCGCATCGGACGGGCTGACGTGTTCCTCAAGCCCGGGTCTTACACCTACGAGGTCAAATACCGGACGGGGCGGCAGCTTTACTTCGAGGAGGATCGGGATGTGCTCTATTGGAATGTGAATGGCACCGAGTGGGAATTTCCCACCAACGAGGTTACGGCCACGGTGCACCTGCCATCCGGCATCAAGGGAACCAAGGTCGGCGGATTTACTGGGAAGCTGGGGCAGCAGGGAAAAGACTACCGGGCCGAGCTGACGGAGACCGGGGCGAAGATCGTGGCTGCCCGGAGGTTTCAACCGAAAGAGAACCTGACCGTGATGCTGGAATGGCTTCCCGGCCTGCTTGATGCCCGCGCCTATGAGGAGTCCCGGGTCTCGCTCTTCCGGGATCTTCCCCTGGTTGCCTTCGGGTTGGCGTTACTGGTCGGGTCCTTGGCCTATCATCTCGTGGTCTGGCTCAAGGTGGGGAAGGACCCGGAGGAGGGGACGATTATTCCGCTCTACGGGCCCCCCGAGGGTCTCTCCGCCGCTGCAGTGCGCTACATTGCCTCAATGGGCTACGACAAGAAGTGTTTCAGTGCCGGGGTGGTCGGGTTGGCGGCGAAGGGACAGGCCACCATCGAGAAGGATGGGAAGGTCTACGTTCTTCATCCCAGGAAACTTACCGCTGAGCAGGAGGGGCAATTGTTGAAACTTCTCAATGAGGGAGAGGCTGAGGAACTTGAGGAAGTGGATGGGATTTCCAAGCGCCGTGCGCAGGATATCCAGAAGGCCCGCCCCTACGCCGAGGTCAAGGACGTCCTGCGGGTCAAGGGCATCGGGAAGGGCGTGGTGGCAAAGATGGAGAACCACGTGGTCTCCTCGGATGTTTCCTCCGGGGCGCCGGGGGAGCCCCTGAGCGCCGACGAAGCCGCGCTCCACAGGAAATTGTTCGGCGCGGGGTCGCTCAAACTCAGGAATTCCAATCACGCCAGGATCCGTGGGGCCCGGGAGACCCAGAAGCGTCGCCTTGCTTCCCAGGTAGAGAAGGTGCTTTTCGTCAGGAACCTTGGGTGGTGGGTGCCTGGCGTCCTGCTCTCCCTCGCGGGGAGCCTTTTGTTTCTCCTGGCCACCGGGCCGTCGTTTCCGGCTGTCTTCATCGCGGCCATGGCGAGCCTCATGGCCCTCTACCTGTCTACCCTGATCGGGCCCTTTTTTACGCAACCGGGGAAGGGCCTGGGAAGAACCCGACTCACGGGCATGCTTTTGGCATCCTTGCTGGGGGCGCTCACGTTGGCTGGGCTGATCCCCTTCGCTGGCTTCTGGGCTGCGGGGTCGGTCCTGTATGTGGTGGCCTTGAACCTGATCTTCTACCACCTGATCAAGGCTCCAACGGAAAAGGGCCAGCGGTTGAGAGACCAGATTGAGGGGTTTCGGCGTTACCTGAGCGTGGCGGAGGAGGAGCGGCTCAATTTGGAAAATCCNCCGGANNAGACGCCGGAGCTTTTTGAGCGCTTNCTGCCCTACGCCCTGGCCCTNGGGTGCGANCAGCAGTGGGCGGAAAAGTTCGATNCGGTCCTGCACTCCGCGGGAACCTCCCCGGGACACANNNGTTACAGNCCAAGNTATTACNCNGGNTCGGGNTNCTCCGGGAGNCTNANTANNACGATGACTGACCTGAGCGGGAGTTTNACCGGGTCCCTGTCTTCNGCNGCCAGNGCGCCCTCCTCCGGTGGCGGAGGCAGCAGTGGTGGGGGCGGCTCTTCCGGCGGCGGGGGAGGAGGAGGAGGCGGCGGGGGCTGGTAGGCAGCNTCCCGGAAGCAAAAAACCCGGCCNGGGCGAGGCCGGGTTTGCGTGAGGATNNAGNGNAGGCCGGGGTCAGGAACCTGGAGGAATCGGGTCGCTGGAAGGAGCCGGTGCGGCCGGTTCAGCGAGGGAGCCCTTGAAGGTAGCAGAGGGCTTGAAGCCCACGGANCTCGAGGCCGCGATCTGCATGGGCTCTCCGGTCTTGGGATTGCGCCCCATGCGGGCCTTGCGGTTTTTGACCTCGAACGTCCCGAATCCAATCAATTGAACTTTCCCCTCGGTGCGAACACCGTTGGCGATGGCATCCAGGACCGCGGCGACTGCATCTTCGGCAGCGCGCTTGGTTGCGTCCCTGCCNAGNGACCCGTGGACGGCTTCGATGAGTTCGGCTTTGTTCATAGCACCTACAACACTGGGGGTAGTNATACATTTTGTAAAGATAAAACAGGTTGCTTCCGTCCCCCTAAAATAAGGGTTTTCTGTGGTTTGAGGTGCCCCTGNAAATCGGCATAAAGAAGCGGCAAACCCTATAAAACATGAGGTTNNAACCTGTTAGANTCTGNTAGATATTTGCAATTCNCTTATTTTAAGACATTTNCAAATGTTAGAGACCTCCNGATTTCTGGGTNTGGTCTCCCCGGAGTCCCTGCCCGGGGGGCATGTGAGTTCGACTGGCGGGCCCGGTACAAATATTCTTNGCGGAATTCGGGTGAGNGGCTCCGGAGGAGAGCTTTAACGTGCCTGGACCCCCCGGGGCCTGATCCTCTCCCGGGGGCTTCCCTGGTGACTGGCAGAGAAGGTGCATCCAAGCCCGGCGCGGCGGCGACCGGGCACGGCGGGGAAGGCCTCGTTCCGCTTCCCGGTTCCGGGGGTGGGGATGGGACNGAGGGGTCTTAGGGGTTTCCGCGAGGATAGTCAGTTTGCGCTTCGCCGATTTCAAATCACGCTCTGTAATCTCGAGCGCAACCGGACTTTGTGAAAGATTGCACAAATTCATCTTGCCCGCTTCAGAGGGCACCTTTATTAGGCGCAGCGGTTCCTGCTTCGAATGCTGTCCAAGCCACGCTTCCTGACCGTCCTGCTGCCGCGACTGTCCATTTTTTTCGCCCTCCTCTTCCTGGGAGCTGGCGGGGCCTTTGCCGCGGAGGCGCTGCCGCCTCACGCTGAGAAAGTCCACGAGAGCACNGGCTTTCTCACAAATTCGATCGTGATGGTCTGGATCATGGCCCTGGTCATCATCCTNGTCGCGCGGATTGCGACCCGGAATGTCAAATTGCTGCCAGGCGGGGTCCAGAACTTCGTGGAGTGGTTGGTNGAGAGCCTCTACAATTTCTTCGCCGGGATCATGGGGGAACACCTCGCCAAGCGGACGTTCTGGTTCCTCGGCACGGCGTTCATCCTGATTCTCTTTACCAACTGGGCCGGGCTGATTCCGGGTGTTGGCACGATTGGATTCGAGGTCCATGGCGAAGGTGTCCCCGAGGATGATACCTGGCGGCCACTTCTGCGTGGTGCGAATGCCGATTTGAATCTGACCATGGCGATGGCGTTCACCTTTTTCGCGATGTGGTTCTACTGGTCGCTGACCGAGATTGGCCCCCTCAACTTCTTCAAGCATATCTTTGCGCCGAAGGGAAAGTTCAAGGGCCTCATGGCGGTGATGATGNTNCTGCTCTTCCTGATGGTTGGCCTGATCGAGGTCCTGTCGATCGCGGTGCGTCCGATCGCGCTGATGTTCCGGCTCTACGGCAACGTTTATGCGGGGGAGAGCATGCTGGAAACCCTCATGACGATGTTCAACCTGCCGGAGTGGCTGAAGTGGCTCCCCGCGCTTCCCTTTTACTTCTTCGAACTGATGGTCGGCTTCGTGCAGGCTCTCGTCTTCGTGCTCCTCTGTGCGGTCTTCACCAAGCTCATGTGTGAGCACCACGATGATCACGACGAGCATGAGCAGGCTGAGGACCATGGACCCGAAACGGAGGGGGCTGCGCCCGAGCCGAGCTCCTAGGACAAACACTCTTGCTGGTCGGACCATGGACCCCGTGGAGGCCAGCGAAAACAGCAATAAAACCAACCAATAAAGAACAATGGACAGCCTGATGCAACTCGTTGCAACGCTTCCGCAGGTCTTCAGCCTTCTTGCTGAAATGAGCGGAAACATCCACGTTGGCCTTGCCGGAACCGGCGCCGGAATCGGTGTGGGTCTGGTCGGCGCGAAAGCAGCCGAAGCCGTGGGACGCAATCCTGGTGCCCAGGGCCAGATCATGACGATCGGGATCATCTTCGCCGCNCTGGCGGAGGGTCTCATTTTCATCGCGATCTTCCTCGGCGGCAACTAACCGGTCTTGGGGGGCGTCTCGTGAGAGGCGCCCTCCACATCCCGCCCAATTGTTCAGACCAACCCTTTTTTGACCATGCCCCTAGACAGCTTGATCCTCGCGAATGCGGCCAANGAAATCNGCGAGACCTTCCACATCCACGGGTGGACGTTTTTCTGTCAGCTGGTGAACTTCCTGATTGTCTGCTTCGTCCTCAAGAAGTTTGCCTACGGTCCGGTGATGGACATTCTCGAGCAGCGGCGCAANCGCATCGCGGACGGCGAGGCCAAGCTCAAGGAAGTCGAAACACAGATCGCGGAGAGCGAGAAGCGCACCCAGGAGGCCATCCAGGAGGCCAACGAGCGCGCCAAGCGAATGGTGGAGGAGGCCAAGGAGAGTGCGGACGCGGTGGGCGAAAAGAAGAAGCAGGAGGCTGCCGCGGCGGCCCAGGCGATCATTGCCAAGGCGGAGGAAGCCGCGAGGGCNGAGCGCGACAAGATGCAGGCGGATCTCAAGAAACAGTTCGGCCGTCTGGTGGCTTCCACCACCGCCCAGGTCACGGGCAAGGTTCTCACCGATGACGATCAGAAGCGCATCAACGAAGAAGCTCTCGCCAAGGTGGAGGGCTAGNTGGGCCACGANTTTTTTAAGTCTCAAATATNACAGAAGGTGAAGATATCCCGCGAAGCCGCTACCACCGCCCGCCGCGCTTTCCGCATGTGCGTGGAGGGGGACCGGGTGGTGGACGAAAAGCTCCGGAGGGCCTTCAAGAAAATCGCTGCTGACAAACCGCGGGGGTGGCAGGCCATTCTCCATGAGCTGAAGCGTCTCACCCGGCTTGAAATGGAGCGCCGGCAGGTCCTTGTGGAAAGCGCCGAGGAGCTCGACGCCTCGGCCCGCGAGCGGGTACAGGCCGGCCTCGCCGGAAAATATGGCGAGGACCTCACCTTCGAATTCAAAGTGAACACCGAACTACTCGGAGGCATGCGGGTCCGGGTGGGCAACGACGTCTGGGACGGCTCGGTCAGGACCCGCCTCGAGCGGCTCTCCAACTCTTTCTAACATAATCTTCTNCCAACACTCACACTCCTCATTTCTTCCATGAGCAATATTCTTCAGGAACTGGAACAGGAAATCGCCAATGTCACCACCGGGGTCGCCAAGACCAACGTGGGAACGGTGCGGGAAATCGGAGACGGCGTCGCCAAGGTCGAGGGCCTGAGCGAGGTGCAGCTCAACGAGATGATCGAGTTTCCCGGCAACCTCTTCGGCCTCGCCCTCAACTTGGAGGAAGGCGAAGTCGGGGTGGTGATGCTGGGGGATTCCAAGCACATCGCGGAAGGTGACGAGTGTCACACCACCGGGAAACTTCTTTCCGTGCCCGTGGGGAAGGGGCTGCTGGGTCGCGTGGTAGACGCCCTGGGGCGTCCGGTCGACGGCAAGGGAGAGGTCCAGTCTGATGACACTTACCCGGTGGAGAAGATCGCCCCTGGAATCATCAAGCGGAAATCCGTGAGTGTGCCGGTGCAGACCGGTATTGCAGCCATTGACGCCATGATTCCGATCGGGCGGGGCCAGCGGGAGCTCATCATTGGAGACCGCTCGACCGGTAAAACCACCATCGCGGTGGATACCATCATTTCCCAGGCCCAGCAGAACCGGGCTGCGAGGGAGGGNCGGCTGAAGGATCACAAGCCGCTCTACTGCGTCTACGTGGCCATCGGCCAGAAGCAGTCCAACATCGCGCGGACGATCTCGACGCTGGAAAAGGCCGACGCGATGGAGAATACCATCATCGTGGCGGCTTCCGCCTCGGACTCCGCCACCAACCAGTTCCTGGCNCCCTANGCNGGCTGCGCGATGGCNGAGTATCTCATGGACCAGGGCGAAGACGTCCTCATCGTCTATGATGATTTATCAAAGCAGGCCGTGGCCTATCGNCAGGTGTCTCTCGTGTTGCGTCGCCCGTCCGGCCGCGAGGCCTACCCCGGGGACGTCTTTTACCTCCANAGCCGTCTGCTTGANCGTTCGGCGCGCCTCTCCGATGCCGAGGGTGGCGGCTCGATTACCGCCCTGCCCATCATCGAGACCCAGGCTGGTGACGTCTCGGCCTACATTCCGACGAACGTGATCTCGATTACGGACGGACAGATTTTCCTCGAGACCGACCTCTTCTATCAGGGAATCAGGCCTGCGATCTCAGTGGGACTGTCGGTGTCGCGGGTGGGCTCAGCGGCCCAGACCAAAGCGATCAAGAAGGTCTCGGGAACGACCAAGCTCGACCTCGCCCAGTTCCGCGAACTGCAGGCGTTTGCTCAGTTCGGCTCGGACCTCGATGACGCCACCAAGGCCAAGATCGAGCGGGGGGAGCGGATCGTTGAACTCTTCAAGCAGAACCAGTATGTCCCGCTCGGGCTCGACCTTGAGGTGGCCATTCTCTGGTCCATGCAGAACGGGTACTTCGACGATGTGGAGGTCAAGCGCATCAAGGAGTGCCAGGAGGCCCTNCAGGAGTTCCTCACCACCCGCAAGGCGGATCTTCTTCAGCTCATACTCGATGAAAAGGCCCTGACCGATGACGTTGTCAGTGGCCTTGAAACCGCTCTGAAGGACTTCAAGGCCTCATGGTCCTAGTGGACTGAATCCGTAACCCAAGAGCCACCACCTGCTGACCGCCCGCTCCCAAACACTGGCCCATGGCTAACCTTCGCGACATCCGCCGACGAATCAAGTCGGTCAAAAATACCTCGCAGATCACCAAGGCGATGCAGTTGGTGGCGGCCGCGAAGATGAAGAAGGCCCAGGACCAGGCGATCGCCGGCCGGGACTATGCCGATCGGCTCAACCAGGTCCTGGTCAATCTCAAGGACAACATCAGCGAGGACGATCACGCCCTCCTGCGGCAGCCCAAGGGCAAGAAGGAGCTCTTGCTGGTGATTTCGACCGATAGGGGCCTCTGCGGAGGNCTCAACACCAATCTTCTGAAGGCAGTGCGGGCCGAGGTAGCGGAGGATACCGACGTTGTCACCGTTGGCCGTAAGCTGCGCATGTCGCTGGGCAAGCTGGGACACAGCATCGTNTCCGACTGGGAAGTTCATGATCCCACGCCGTTTGCGGACGCCAAGACGGTCGGAGCTTACCTCACCGATCAGTTCCTGGGGGGTGACTACAGCGCTGTCAGGGTGGCGTTTACCAATTTTGAAACAACCCTCACGCAGACACCCTACATCGCGCAGCTCCTGCCTGTGGAGTCCTCCAAGCTGGCGGAAAAGAGGGCTTACGAAGGGATGGGCGGGGCCGCCGCCGTGGAAGAGACGCGNCGCGACGAGAGCATGCTGCGGGACTATATCTTCGAGCCNAGCCCGGACGGGGTGCTCGATGCGCTTCTTCCNCTCTACATCAACTACCAGGTTTACCAGATGATCCTGGAGGCCCGTGCCTCCGAGCACTCCGCCCGCATGGTAGCCATGAAGGCCGCNACCGACAATGCGGAGCAGATGATCAAGGATCTCACTCTCGAATACAACAAGCTCCGTCAAGCCGCCATTACCTCCGAGCTGCTTGAGATCACGACCGCCATGAAGGCAATGGAGTAGGNTCATTCATATCATTTTCCCAACCGTTCAACGACATGAGTAATACTGGAACTATCGTGCAGATCATCGGCGCCGTGGTGGATGCCGACTTCTCCAGCGCGGAGAAGCTGCCTGCGATCTATAACGCCCTTGAGGTCACCTACGATCTCTATGGCTCCGAGACCACCCTCGTCCTCGAAGTGCAGCAGCACCTCGGTGACGGATGGGTGCGGGCGGTGGCCATGACCACCACGGATGGCCTCAAGCGTGGCATGGCGATTGCCGATACCGGTAATCCAATCACCGTGCCGGTTGGCAGCGGGGTGCTGGGACGCATCTTCAATGTAACGGGTGACGAGGTAGACGGCTTCGGGCCCGTCCCGCACGAGAAGCGTTATCCGATTCACGCCCCCGCCCCGCCACTCANTGACCAGTCGACTTCTGCTGAGATTCTCGAGACCGGGATCAAGGTCATCGACCTGATCTGCCCCTTCACGAAGGGCGGTAAGGTGGGCGCCTTCGGNGGTGCGGGCGTGGGCAAGACCGTGGTGATCATGGAGCTCATCAACAACATCGCGAAGAATCACGGGGGATACTCGGTCTTTGCGGGTGTGGGTGAGCGGACGAGGGAAGGAAACGACCTCTGGATGGAAATGATCGAGGCGGGTGTGATCAATGCGGAGAAGGACGGTGACGGAAATCTCAAATTGGACGAGCACGGCATGCCGACTGTCATCAGCGAAGGGTCGAAGGTGGCACTTACCTACGGGCAGATGAACGAACCTCCGGGTGCGCGCCTCCGGGTCGCACTCTCGGCCCTTGCGATGGCGGAGTATTTCCGGGACGAGGAGAACCAGGACGTGCTTCTCTTCGTGGACAACGNCTTCCGCTTCTCGCAGGCCGGNTCGGAGGTTTCCGCCCTTCTCGGCCGGACGCCTTCGGCGGTGGGATACCAGCCCACTCTGGCAGAGGAAATGGCCGGTCTCCAGGAGCGNATCACCTCCACGAACAAGGGTTCAATCACCTCCTTCCAGGCTGTTTATGTGCCGGCGGATGACCTTACCGATCCCGCTCCCGCCAACACCTTCGCGCACCTTGATTCAACCGTGGTGCTGGAGCGCTCCCTCGCGGAGCTCGGCATTTACCCGGCGGTGGACCCACTCGCCTCCGTATCTACTGCCCTCGCTCCGGACGTGGTAGGCGAGGAACACTANCGCGTGGCCCGTGGTGTGCAGGGGGTTCTGCAGCGTTACAAGGATCTCCAGGATATCATCGCCATTCTCGGGATGGACGAGCTTTCCGACGAGGACAAGCTCACCGTGTTCCGAGCCCGCAAGATTCAGCGTTTTCTCTCGCAGCCCTTCAGTGTGGCCGAAGTCTTCACAGGCACCCCCGGGGTTTACGTCTCGGTGGACGATACCGTGAAGGGTTTCGCGGAAATCCTCGACGGGCAGCATGATGATGTAGCCGAAGGAAACTTTTACATGAAGGGTGCCATCGACACGGTCGATAAGGGATGACCCTCCTCCCGAAGGTGACCGCTGGAAGGGAAGTCAGGAATCCTGTCGCCCGCNTCACCACCCCGAAGAATACCAACCGACCAATATTCCATGCCCCTGGTTCTCGACATCGTGACTCCGGAGAAGAAGTTTTTCTCGNGTGAAGTGGAGAACGTCTACCTTCCGGGAACGGAGGGCGAGCTGGGGATNCTGCCGGGGCACGTGCCCCTTGTCACGGGGGTCAACCCGGGCGAGCTGCGTTACGCGATGAACGGGCAGGTCGAGGAACTCGCGATTGGGGCGGGTTTCGTGGAGGTGACCCAGGGAAAGGTTACCGTTCTCACCGACTTGGCCGTGACGGATGCCGAGATTGATGAGGCCAAGGTCGAGGAGGCCATGAAGCGGGCCGAAGAGTCCCTCAGCAAGATGGACGGGAGCGAGAATGCCGAGGAGGCNGCTGCCCTCCAGGCAGCCATTGCCAAGTCGATGGCCCAGCTCAAGTTGAAGCGGAAGCGCCGCCAGATTTGACCCCTTTCCTGCTGCNGGTCCTACTGCCCGGGGCTGGGCTGAGCGGTTAGACTCGGCTCACGGGGTGGCCTCGACAGCAGGGTTATTCGCAATATTTTGTGGAAAACTGGCCTCCCCGGGCCCGGAATGCCATTTGGATTGAGCTTTTATCTCNACTGGGCTTGACCACCGGGCGGCTGCTTGGCAGTAAAACGAAAGTTTAGGCGAGCCACCCGCATGCCCAAGGACGAGAGCCTGCAAAAAATCCTTCTGATTGGGTCGGGACCGATTGTCATCGGTCAAGGATGCGAATTCGATTATTCGGGCACGCAAGCCTGCAAGGCCCTTCGAGAAGAGGGCTATGATGTGGTCCTGGTGAATTCCAACCCGGCCACCATCATGACCGACCCGGAGTTTGCGGAGCGAACCTATATCGAGCCCATTACTCCTCCTGTCATCAGGAAGATCATCGAGAAGGAGAAGCCCGATGCCCTCCTGCCCACCCTGGGGGGACAGACCGCGCTCAATGCGGCGATGGATCTCTGGCATTCGGGGGTCCTGGAGGAACTTGGGGTCAAGATGATTGGGGCCAACGCGGACGCCATCGCAAAGGGCGAGGACCGCCTCCTCTTCAAGGAAGCGATGCTCAAGATTGGTCTCGACCTCCCGCAATCAGGAGTGGTCCATACCATGGAGGATGCCCGGGTGGTGGCGGANGANATCGGGACCTTTCCCCTCATCATCCGTCCAGCCTATACCCTCGGGGGNAGCGGCGGTGGGATCGCATACAACCGGGAGGAGTTTGAGGTAATCGTGGCCCGCGGGTTGGACCTCTCCCCGGTGACCGAGGTCCTCATCGAGGAAAGCCTGCTCGGGTGGAAGGAATATGAAATGGAGGTCATGCGGGACTGCGCGGACAACTGCGTGGTCATTTGTTCGATCGAGAACCTTGATCCCATGGGAGTGCACACCGGGGACTCCATAACGGTGGCCCCGGCCCAGACCCTCACCGACCGGGAATACCAGATCATGCGNGACCAGTCCTTCGCGGTGATTCGGGAAATCGGGGTAGAGACCGGTGGGTCAAACATTCAATTCGCGGTCCAGCCGGAGACCGGGCGCCTCATCGTCATCGAGATGAACCCGAGGGTATCGCGNTCATCGGCTCTNGCTTCCAAGGCTACCGGGTTCCCAATCGCCAAGATCGCGGCCAAACTGGCGGTAGGNTACACTCTCGATGAGTTGCCCAACGACATCACGCGGGAGACGCCNGCCAGCTTCGAGCCCACCATCGATTACGTGGTGACGAAAGTCCCCCGCTTTACCTTCGAAAAGTTTCCGACAGCAGATTCGGTCCTTACTACCCAGATGAAATCCGTGGGAGAGGCCATGAGTATCGGGCGCACCTTCAAGGAGAGTATGCAGAAGGCGCTGCGCTCGCTGGAGACGGGCCGCTCTGGCCTGGGTTGCGACGGGAAGGACCCCAGGCAGGAGCCCAGCAGGGAAGATATTGAGCGCAGCCTGCACGTGCCCAACAGCGAGCGCATCTACTGGGTCAAGCTCGCCTTCGAATACGGCTGGAGCATCGAGGAGGTATTTGAAGCAACGCAGATCGATCGCTGGTTCCTGGTCCACTTGAAGGAGATTGCCGATGAGGGAGCAGACCTCGCGGAGCTGGACCTGCGCAAGGCGAAGCGCCTCGGGTTTTCCGACCGGCAGATCGCCCATGCCCGGGGNGAGAATGAAGATTCCGTGCGTGAGATGCGCAAGGGGGTAGGCATCCTGCCAACCTATCGCCTGGTCGACACCTGTGCGGCCGAGTTCGAAGCGTTCACGCCTTACTACTACTCGACCTATGGGGATGAGAATGAGGCGCGGGAAAGCGANAAGAAGAAGATTGTGATCCTGGGGGGAGGGCCCAACCGCATCGGGCAGGGCATTGAGTTCGATTACTGCTGTGTGCACGCTTCCTTCGCCCTGAAGGAACTCGGCTACGAGACCATCATGGTGAACTCGAACCCCGAGACGGTCTCGACTGACTACGACACCAGCGACAAGCTCTACTTCGAACCGCTGACCCTCGAGGATGTCCTCAACATCTGCGAGCAGGAGAAGCCTGACGGGGTGATCGTGCAGTTCGGGGGGCAGACTCCCCTCAACCTGGCCGCCGACCTTGAACGCCACGGGGTCCCCGTGATCGGAACNTCGCCACGGTCGATCGAGCTTGCCGAGGACCGGAAGTTCTTCTCGGCCTTGCTCGACAAACTGGAGCTTCAGCAGGCGGAAGCCGGGACGGCTACCTCCGAGGAGGAAGCCGTTGAGGTCGCGTCCCGGATTGGCTATCCNGTCCTGGTGCGCCCGTCCTTCGTGCTTGGAGGCCGGGCCATGATGATCGTCTACGGTGATGANGAGCTGCGNCGCTACATGCGGGAGGCGGTGGACGCCTCTCCCGAGCGCCCGGTTCTCGTGGACCGGTTCCTGGAAGGGGCAACCGAGGTGGACGTGGATTGCATATCGGATGGGGAAACCACCGTGGTGGGAGCCATCATGCAGCACATCGAGCAGGCCGGGGTGCACTCGGGTGACTCGGCCTGTGTGATCCCACCCTTCAGCCTGAGCAAGGAGATCCAGGCTGATATCGAGGCCGCGGCCATCAACCTCGCGCGTGAGCTCGAGGTGCGTGGCCTGATGAACATCCAGTTTGCGGTCAAGGAGGAGCAACTCTACGTGATTGAGGTGAATCCCCGGGCCTCGCGGACCGTGCCATTTGTCTCCAAGGCCATNGGCAAACCCCTGGCCAAGATGGCGGCCCGCATCATGGTGGGCGGAAAACTTTCCGAGATGGGAATGAGTGANCGGATCATTCCCAAGCACTTCAACGTGAAGGAGGCCGTCTTCCCCTGGCCGCGTTTCCCCGGGATCGATATCGTGCTCGGACCCGAGATGAAGTCTACGGGTGAGGTCATGGGAATCGACGAGGACCTTGGCATGGCCTACGCCAAGAGCCAGATCAGCGCCTTCAACCCTCTGCCGATGGAGGGGAATGTATTTTTCTCCGTCAGTGACCGGGATAAGGAAGACGCGGTGCCAATAGCGAGGGAATTCGTGGAAGCCGGCTTTACGCTCTACGCGACGGGAGGGACNTACCGGACACTGGACGAAGCGGGGGTTCCGGCCCAACGACTTTACAAACTGGCCGAACGGAAGCGGCCCAATATCCTCGACATGATGAAGAACGGGGAGATCCATTTCATCGTTAACACACCCAGCAGCCACGAATCCCGCGCCGATGAGGTGGTGATCCGGAGTACGGCGGTTGCGAACAAGGTGAGCCACTGTACCAACCTGGCGGCCGCGGCGGCCAGCGTGCAGGCCATTCGTTCGCTGCAGGCGCGGGAGTTTACGGTGACGCCCCTGCAGGATTACTACTAGGTCCCGGAACCCAGGCTGCGTCGGGCGGGGCGTGGATCCGGGAAAAAGTCAGCGGAAGTCGCGGCTTTCCATGAATTCGTACCAGTCCTTTTCGAGAGCTGCGTCATTCTCGTAGCCGTAGNTCTCCAGGATGAGCTCCCTGGTGATGGCCGCCCCTTCCCGCGACNGGGCAAGGAGCTTACGGTAGNTGGCAATGCGCTCCTCGCTACTGACGAGGAAGTAAGTCAGGGCGAAGATGTAGCCGGATTTGTTAGGCGTGAGGGTGAGGATCTCGGCATTACACACGGTATCGAGTTTGATGCGCTCCCCCTTCTTGCACATTTTTTTCAGAGGGCTGGTCCANGATTCNGTGTGGTCGAGGACAGCTCCTCTCTGGATCTCGGCATCGTTGTCCTTGTAGTATTTTTCGAAATCNAGGTAGTGAACCCGNCAGAGCTTGAAGAGCCGATGTTCCACGTAGTAGCCCCATCCGGCAGTGAAGAAAAAGGGCATNTTTCCGNTCAGNCCNNNNCCCTCGAGGATGGTGGACGCCGTGCCGTGCACGAAGACGGGGGTGAGATCCCGTTCGCCCCCCCCACCGCTATTTTCCGGGTCTGCCTTGCAGAGAACATAGTAACGGTTCTGGGGGTCGGCGTAGTTGCGTGTCATTCGGCACATGCGCACNCGGGTGTCGTCCCATCCGCTCCGTTCCTTCTGTTTCAAGAGGACCTGGGAGTANAGGTCGCCGGTTCCAACCAAGTAGACGGTGAAGCGATAGGGNGCCTGGTCCGCGCCCTTGGAGCCNCCNGGCGTGCGAAATTCGTTTTTCCCGAAATCGTCCGTGAGCCCGGGCATGATTCGNACNCATTCGTCCCAGACTTTTTCCGCGTATTTNCGCGCCGGGTCATGNTTGGTCGACTTGGCGCGGAGGGCGAAATGGTCTGTGAGGCGTTCGCGCCATTCGATGTTCTCGAAGTGAAGGTGCTGGCCGAGGACCGCGGGGGCCGCCAGGGTGGCGCAGAGGAAGAACGAAGCCGGGAGCTTTCTCATAAAGTCAGACGCTAGAGAGCGCACTGGTGGATAGCAATGAGAGAGGGTGGGCATTTTTGTTGAGCTCGTTGGATTGTCAAAAATCCTGCATTTGCGCCGGGCCGTCCGGAGAGGACCAAGTCCGAGCCGGCGCTTTGGCCGGGGAGGGTGCAAGGGCAGTTGAAAAGGAAGGGANGGTNGGNTAAGGTGNAANCGNCTGGGTCACAGGAAGCNNGGGAGAGCGTCCGGCCAAGNCCGTCCTGATTCCGTGAAGACGTTCCGAGCAAGAAGAGNCAAGCCAGGNAGTGCCCTGGGNGGATTCGCCATTGGGCTTGGTGTAGTGGGCCTGTATCTCGCACTNCAGTTGTGGATTCTNCCTGCNGCCGGGGTCCCGACCTGATTGAGCGGGGCGTGCCATCCGGTCGGGAAGGACAAAGACACCGAGAAAATAGAGCAGCAGCTCGCAGCGGAGCCGCAGCAGCAGGAAGAGCCGGTCCGCTGACGCCGNTGGGAGGGAGNTGGCAGGGGGTTTCGGCGATCTCTTCCCGCGGGCAGGAAACCAAAAAGGCCACGCCNTTGGCGTGGCCCATGGTACGGTCTGGGAGTTGAGGCCCTATTTAACCGACAGGATACCTTTCATTACTCCGAAGTGGCCGGGAAAGGTGCACAGATACGGATATTCGCCCGCCGGCCCTGCCTTGAAGACGATGGTTTCCTCTTCGTTGGGNCCCAGAATCTTGCTCGAGGCAACGATCGCCTTCACGAGTTCAGGCTTCTTGGCGAGGTATCCGCCGTCCTTGTTGGCAATTCCATCAAGGGCGAAGGCGGTGATGTCAGTACCGGGCTTGAGGACAACGAGGTTGTGGCCCATTGCCTGGACGGGCAGAACACCCACGTTTTTGAACGTGATTGCCACGACCTGGCCGGACTTGGCCTCGAGGGCGGTCTTGTCGAATTTCATCTGGTCGTTGCCGTTGACCGCGAGCTTCACGTCGGCCTTGGATGCATCGAGCTTTTCCTTTTCAGCCAGGGCGGATCCAGCCGCGAGGAGGGCGGCGGCAAAGGGCAGGAAGTATTTATTCATACGCGCGGGAAGATGAGCCGGGATACGTAGGGAACAAGAAAAACTTTCAGGGAGTAGTCAATTTGGAACCGGACATGCGGAGATTGCCGGGTTCGGCCCGACTGGGCCGTGGGACCCTTGCTGGACCCGAGGGGCCCCATGCACCGGCCATGGCGGATTTGCCAGCAGAGGCTGTGGGAATGATGACCAGGAGTTCCGGACTCGTTCGGCGCGAAGGCGTTCACTCTGCAGGAGCATGGCGGGCCCGGAGGGGCTCTTACCTGCGCGCATTTAAGCCGAGGGCTTTCTTCAGGAAGGGAGCTGTGCGGGATTTCCTGGATTTCACGATATGCTCCGGGGGCCCCTGGGTGACGATACAACCACCCGCCACTCCGGCCTCCGGGCCCATGTCGATGACGTTGTCAGCCTCAGCCATAAGGCCAGTGTGGTGCTCGACCACCACCACGGTGTGGCCCTCGTCGACGAGGCGGTGCAGGACGTCGATGAGCTTCTTGACGTCTTCGAGGTGCAGGCCGATAGACGGCTCCTCAATGAGGTAAAGGTTGGCCTGGGGTTTGCGGCTTTTCACCGCGGTCTTGCTGATCCGCCCGCGGGTCAGTTCGGTAACGAGCTTGATGCGTTGGGCCTCGCCGCCCGACAGGGTAGGGCTGGGCTGGCCGATCTGGAGGTAGCCGAGGCCTGTTTCCCTCAGAAGAGAGAGAGTGCGGTGGAGCTTGCCGTGTGCGGAGAAGAAGTCTGCCGCCTCGTCAATGGTCATGGCGAGCACCTCCCCGATTGAACGGCCGTTGTAGCGAATCTCTAGGGTTGCGGGATTGTAGCGTTTGCCGTTGCAGGCATCGCAATGAGTCCACGTGGAAGGGAGGAAGTCCATCTCCAGCTTGATTCGTCCGTTGCCCTTGCATTCAGGGCATTGGCCGCTCGCATTGTTGAAGGAAAAGCGTGAAGCATCGAAGCCTCGCAGGCGGGCCTCCGGGACCTGGGCAAAGAGCTTGCGGATATCGTCGAAGATCTTGACGTAGGTCGCGGGGCAGGACCGTGAGGTCTTACCGATGGGAGATTGGTCGACTTCGTAGCAGTGCCTAATGGATTTGATGCCCGAGGCCGAGGTCCAGGTCTTATCGGGATTGCGTTTAAAGAGTTGCGAGATCGTTCCGCGCATCAGGGAGGACTTCCCACACCCCGAAATTCCGGTGATTACGGTGAGTCTCTGCAGGGGTATGCGCACCTCGATATTCTTGAGGTTGTTGAGATTGCAGCCCTTCACGCGGAGCCATCCGGTCCGGGCGTTGGCCTTGGGAAGCGGCCTGCGTTCCCCGCGCAAGGGGTGCACGAGGGGATTGTTGAGAGCATGCCCGGTAATGGACTTCCTGAGCTTCCGGATCCTGGCGGGGCTACCGGCGGCGACCACCTCGCCGCCGTGCCTTCCCGCGCCAGGGCCGAGGTCAATGATGTGACCGGCCCGCGCCATGGTTTCGTCATCATGCTCCACTACGAGGAGTGAATTGCCCTTACTGCGCAGGGTCTCGAGGGTATCGAGGAGCTTGTTGTTGTCGCGAGGGTGCAGGCCGATTGTGGGTTCATCGAGGACGTAGAGGACGCCGCGGAGGTTGGAGCCCAGCTGGGCCGCGAGGCGGATGCGCTGGGCCTCTCCGCCCGAGAGGGTCTTGGCGGAGCGGCCGAGCTGCAGGTAGCCGAGGCCGACCTCCTGCAGAAAGTGGAGGCGTTGCTGGATCTCGGGGAGGATGTCACGGGCGATGGTCGCTTCGCGCCCCGTGAAGTGGAATGTCTGCAAGGACTTGATCGCGTCCGTGACAGGCAGGGTCGTAATGTCCTGAATTGCCAGGTCCTGGATACGAATGGAACGGGACACTTCGTTCAGGCGAGCCCCTGCGCAGTCCGGGCACTGTATGAGCTCGGTCTCGTCGGCGCGGTCCAGTTTGCGGTCAAAGTCGATCTCGGCTTCCGTGATCGAGCTGTAAGGGGTGCTTTTCCGACTGTCGAACCTGCGGCGCCGGGTGGTTGTAATCTCGCCGTAGCCCCGGCAGGTCGGACACCAGCCGCGTGGGGAATTGAATGAGAAATGCGCCGGGTCGGGGGCCTCGAATGAGCGCCCGGTAACCGGGCTGACCCTCGCCCGGGAGAAGGGCCGCAGTGAATTCTCGTGGTCAAGGATGCGCAGGGTGCCCTTGCCGAGGCGAAGAGCATCGGAAACAGCCTCCCGCAGCTCGGCGAGCCGTGCTTTACGGGTCGCTATTTGGAGAACCAGGACGTCGATATCGTGCTCCTTGAAGCGCTCCAGGCGTTTGAAACCATCGATCTCTTTCCATTGATGGTCGACAAGCAGCCGGCTGTAGCCCTGTCGCCCGGCCCACGCTGCCACCTCGGTGTGGAAGCCCTTCCTTCCGCGCACGAGCGGGGCCAGAATGTTGACCGGTCCCTTTTTTAACAGCGACCGGATAGTATCGACGATAGCGTCCTCGGTCTGAGGAACGACCGGTTCACCGGATTGCGGGCAGTACTGCGTGCCAAGCTTGGCGTAGAGGAGTCGCAGGAAGTGGTAGACCTCAGTAACGGTAGCGACTGTCGACTTGCCCCCGCCCTGGGAGACCCGCTGTTCGATTGCGACCGTAGGGGGGAGTCCCGAGATCCGGTCAATCTCCGGTTTTTCCAGTTGCTCGGCAAACTGACGTGCGTAGGGGGACATGGAATCCAGGAAGCGGCGTTGCCCCTCCGCGAAGACAATGTCAAAGGCAAGGGTCGACTTCCCGCTCCCACTCAATCCCGTGACGACCACGAGTTTGTCGCGGGGGATGCTGACCTCGATATTCTTGAGGTTGTGTTCTCGAGCACCCGAAATGTGGATTACTCCCTTCTGCGAGCGTGGAACGGTGGATCCCGCTCGCTTGTGGGTCCCGGGACTCCGAGGAGCCAGGGGAACAGCCCCGGGGGTGAGGACAGGGGCAAGGTAGCGGGCGGTCTCGGTACTGGTGGCGGCCACGGCCTCGGGAGTGCCAGTTGCCGAGATGCAGCCTCCCTCTGCTCCCGCTCCCGGGCCCACGTCGATCAGATAGTCCGCGCTCTTTATGACATCGAGGTTGTGCTCGATGACAAGGAGTGAGTGCCCGGCGTTGACGAGGCGCTGGAAGACCGCGAGGAGTTTGGCGATGTCGCCGAAGTGAAGGCCGGTGGTGGGCTCGTCGAGGATCAGAAGGGAAGAGGCGGCTGCGGCGTCCAAACGGGATCGAGGATTCTTCCGTCCGAGGGTCTCCGTGAGGATGGTGCACAGTTTGAGCCGTTGTGCTTCTCCCCCGGAGAGGGTGTTGAGGGGCTGTCCGAGGCGGAGATACCCCAGCCCAAGTTCCTCGAGGGGTTGAAGGGCAGTGAGAATCCTGGTCTTGCAGGCGGCTTCGCGGGTTGCGGCTCGCCGGGTGGTCTGGGCTGCGCCCTGTTGAAAGAAGGAGAGCGCTTCCGTAACCGTGAGCGCGAGAATGTCCGCGATGGTCTTGCCGCGGTAGCAGATTTCGAGCGCGGCCCGGGTATAGCGCGAGCCGTTGCATTCCGGACAGGTAAGGTAGAGATCCGAGAGAAACTGCATCTCCACCTTCTCAAATCCGTTGCCGGAGCACCGCTCGCAACGGCCTGTGCCGGAATTAAACGAAAAATACCCGGGCTGGATCCCAGCCAGTTGTCCATCCGGGGAAGAGGCGAAGAGCTGACGGACGAGATCGAAGGCGCCGAGATAAACGATGGGTGTGGAACGCGGAGTACGGGAAAGAGGGCTCTGGTCCACGATCCTCGCATCCGTGATTTGTTCCGTGCCGGTGAGCGAACGCAGGGGGGACGGGTTCTCCTGGCTCTCCATGCGGAGGGCACTGGCAAGGTTCTGGTAGAGGACATCGTGGACGAGGGTGGACTTGCCGGAGCCGGACACACCGGTCACGCAGGTGAAAACTCCAAGAGGCACGTCAACATCAAGGTCGACCAAGTTGTGGCGGGTTGCTCCTCTGATCCGGAGGAACCCGGAAGGCGTCCGGCGGGAGGGAGGAACAGGAATGGAAACCCGGCCGAGCAGATAGGGGAGAGTGGTGGAGCGTGGGGCCGCCTTGAGGGCCGCGGCCTGCCGCATCCGCTGGCTCGGCAGGGAGGCCACGACCTCTCCACCGTGCTCGCCGGCGCCGGGGCCAAGGTCGAGGAGGTGATCAGCTGCCCGCATCACGGCTTCCTCGTGTTCGACTACTACCAGGGTGTTGCCCTTGTCGCGCAGGCCGTTCATGACGGAAACAAGTGCCCCGACGTCGCGGGGGTGCAGGCCGACGGTTGGCTCGTCCAGGACGAAGAGAGTGTTTGTGAGGGAGGCTCCGAGACAGCTGGTGAGGTTGACTCGCTCGATCTCGCCCCCGGAAAGGGTGCGGGTGGCCCGGTCGAGGGTGAGATATCCGAGGCCGACCTCGCGGAGGAAGTGCAGGCGGTTGGTGATCTCGGAGTGAACGAGTTCGGTCGTCTTGTCGATGAGGGTTCCCTGTGCCCGCAGCCTGGCGGGGAGTTCGACAAACCACGGGTGGAGCTCGCTCACTGGCTGGCGCCAGAGGCCGGGGAGGGTATGGCCTTGGACTTGAAAGCAGAGTGCCTCCGGCTGGAGGCGGGAGCCCCGGCATTGCGTGCAGGTGGTGTAGGAACGGTAGCGGCTGAGGAAAACGCGCACGTGCATCTTGTAGGCGCGACCCTCCATCCACTCGAAAAATCCCTTTACGCCATACCACTCATCGTTGTCCCAGGCGTCCTCGGGGCTGTCCCGCTCTCCGTAGAGAACCCAGTTCTGCTCCTCCTCGGTGAGATCGGAGAACGGGCAATCGAGGTCGAGCCCGCGCCGGGCAGCGTGCGATTCGAGGTCACGCTGGCATTCTTCACCGCGGTCCCCCTGGAAGGGTTTCACGCACCCCTCGCGGATGGACCGCTGGTGGTCCGGCACGGCCTTGGCGAAGTCGATCCCGATCACGCGGCCGAAACCCCGGCATGCAGGGCAGGCCCCCANCGGGTTGTTGAAGGTGAAGAGGGCAGGCGTCGGGGGACGAGCGGTGAACCCGGTGGCCGGATTGGTCCAGTTGGTGGAGAACGGGCGGGGACTGCTTCCTTCTTTCGCCTCAACGATGGTGCAGGAGCCCTTGCCAAGGTCGAGGGCCCGTTCAAGGGCTTCGAGGAGACGTTGACGATTGGCCTTCGTGACCTTGACCCGGTCCTGGANGACCTGGACCTGCGAAGGCAGGAGGGTGAATCCAGCAGCCTCGGGGGAATCGCTGCGGATCACATNTCCNTTGAGGTGAATGCGGAGGTAGCCCTGTTGCTGGAGGAAGGNAAAAAACTCCTCGAGTTCCATTTCAGGCGGCACGGGAACGGGAAAGAGAANCAGGGCCTGCTGGTCGGGCAGGTTCTCAAAACACCAGCNCGCAATCGAGTCACTCGTGTCAGGGCGGATCAGATCTCCGGTGGACGGATCAACGGCGTGGGCACAGCGGGCATAGAGGAGCTTCAGGTAGTCGTTGATCTCGGTGATGGTCCCNACCGTTGAACGGGTGGTCCGGACGTTGTTCTTCTGTTCGATNGCGATGGCGGGCGGGATNCCGTCGATGCGGTCCACTGCCGGTTTGTCCATGCGGTCGAAGAACTGGCGGACGTAGGGAGAGAAGGTTTCGACGTAACGGCGCTGCCCCTCGGCGTAGAGGGTCTGGAAGGCGAGGGAAGATTTGCCGGANCCGGAGGGNCCGGTNACCACCGTGAGTTTNCCGAGGGGGATGTCGAGGTCCAGCGCCTTGAGATTGTTCTGCCTGGCGCCGCGCACGACGATGNAATCCTGCCCCTTCTGCCGGGGCGAGGCGGCGGGGCGTTTCTTGGCGGGGGGCACGAACTGAGCTTAGGGAGTGCGTNGTTGTTGGCCAGATCATAGGCGGNGCGAAATGCTCGCCCGGGAGTGGGTNCTCCACNAGGCCNNNNCAGGNGCGCGGNCCCCGGNCCTANTCGTCTCCNTCCTCGTNCTCNNCGCCCGCNACGGGAGGCTNGGGGGATTCCCCGTTCAGGATGGCNAGGAAGTAGTCGCTGTCGGTGGCGGCTTCCGCCTCAGGCTTGAGGAAGGATACGCCCTCNCGATCACCCTGGGCGGCGCGNCGCTTGATTTCCGAACCCAGCTGGGAGATGTAGCGTTGCTGCGCGTCTTCAAANTCGGCCTGGTACTCGTCCCATATTTTCTNCTGCTTNGCGAGGGCCCGGTCATGGACCCTGCCGAGCAGNCGCTCGGCGAGGGGGTTGCCGAGGGTGGCAGGGACTTCGCCCCCCTCCTTCAAGCCGTCGATGTANTTGTCGACGAGATCCTTGAGGGCCCGGTTGGCGCGACGGGCGGTATCGGCCTCGCTTTCGATGTCATTGGCAAAGTCTTCCAGGTTTTTCTCGTGGCGCCGTTGCCACCGCTCGTAGGCGACNTTCTCCCGGTCCTNGAANAGCTNGCGNAACTTGACCAGCCAGTCCTCGGCATCTGCGGGGGCATTCGCTTCCCCGGCCCGGGGCATGTTGCGCNTNGAGGGCGCGGACCACTCCATCAGGAAGTAACTGGCCTCCGCGGCTNCGCCCGCNACGTTGTTGTAGCCGAACCCGCTTTCCNCCCCGCGCCAGACCTGNAGCGATGTNNGGGGGCCCTCCCCCTCGTCGGGCTGGCCCGGGGCCCANGAAACGAACTGGAAGCGCTCACCGGTCACAAAGGTCCACTTGGGCGAGCCTACACCCACCTGACGGCCTCCGATCCAGCAGCCCTCACCCCCGCCCAGNANGGACTCCATGGTCTCNAGAATCCAGGCCGCTTCTTCTTCGTTGGAGGGCACAGCGAGATGTCCGCCGGCNGCAACGGCCATGTTCTGGGCGTCNGCCCANGAGNCGGATTGGGGAATGACGAGGAAGCGGGAACCGCNTATATTGCGGGTTCCGGCTGGGAAGATGGGGCGTTTCGCCTTGAGGGAGTCGGCGACCCGCTGCAATTGGTTTGCAATCGACCCNTCATTGCCGTCCTCGCTCCACTGGAGGATAAAGGGAAGCGGNCGGGAGCCTGCCAGATCGTCGAGGGAGTGATCGGGAAGGAGGGCGGCGTAGTTCTCCCCGTCATCCCGGGAGTTCGTGTTATCGGGTTGACCGGCGGCCCAGAGGCTTTTCTCCGGAGGCCGGCCGTTGACCCAGTACCAGCTGCCCTCGGTTCCGGAATCGGAAAGGCCCACCCAGGTGGGCACGCTCAACTTGAATTCGGAGACAGCCCAGGCCAGGTCGTCCTTGTTTTCCAGGGCGGCAAGTTGTGCTCCATGGTCCTCGGCGAAACGTGACGCCAAAGGCCAGGCGAGAGGGCTGTCGACGAGAACATAGTGGGAATCGCCNCGCTTNGCGGCATCCTTGGGCAACTCGGAGAGGTCTCCGNCCTTGAGCTTGGCCATGAGCCGGGCCAGGGCCTGGGTGGTGCTTTCCTCCGGCTCGGGCGTGGGGGGCTCGGGCGCCGNGGGCTCCGGGGCCACGGGCTCTGGCTCGTCTGGNGTCTTACGGGGGGTTTGCTNGACTANCGGGTTCCTGGNATTGGTCCCGGGCTTCGGATCCGNGGTGAGAGACAGATCCTGGAACGGCGGAGGANTTTCAGTTTGTTCCTTGTCCTTCTTCTTTCCNGCACCAGCAATCATGATGCCACCGANGGCGAGGACGGCGGCCACGAGCACCGTGATAAGGACGGGCGCGGTCTTTGACTGGGGACGGCCAAGCGCCGGAGCACCCGGCCGCACACCCACGGGGCCTCGCCCCGCCGGGGGCATTGTCGACCCGGGGGCCCCGGTTTTGGTCCGGCGCAGGACGGGCTTCTGGAACTTCTCGCCCAGGTCATCCAGCGCCTTGGCCAGATCCTCGGCATCGTTGTAGCGCAGTTCGGGGGAGGGATGGGTGGCTCTCCGGACGATGGCGTCGAATTCCGGGCTGCACTGGGAGAGGGTGGAGGGAGGTTGCCACGGATCGGAGGGGATCTGGGCNGTCAGCAGTTCATNAAGGAGAACCCCGATAGCGAAGATATCNGCCCGNTGGTCGACCGCGCCCGGGTTGTTGACCACCTCCGGCGCGCTGTAGCCGGGAGTGCCCCACACGATCTCATCGGGGTTGTGGCCGGCGCCAACCGGTCGGGCCAGGCCGAAGTCGCCGATTTTGGGGACGGCCCCGGGCCCGAGAAGAATATTTCCCGGTTTTATNTCGCGATGGAGGATGCCGTGCTGGTGGGCATGGGCGAGTCCGTGCGAGATCCCCGCCACGAGGCGGGCGGCCTCACTCTGGTCGATGGCCCTGCCATGGGCGGAATGGTGGAGGGATTTGCCTTCCACCAGCTCCATGATGATATAGAGCATTCCGTCGGCATCACCGAAGTCGTAGACCCCAATCAGGTTGGGGTGGTTGAGCCGGGCCATCGATTTCGCCTCGGACTCGAAGCTGGCNCGGAACTGGGGGTCAGCACCGAATTGGCGGGGNAGGATCTTGATCGCGACGGGNCGGTCGAGGGAAACCTGCTGGGCGGCGTAAACCGCNCCCATCCCTCCGGCCGCGATGAAGGAATTGATCTCGTAGGCCGGGAAATGCGGCTGGAGCTCCTCGATAGTGGGAGCCTGAAATTCGAGATCGGGGNCCATTTTGTGCTACAGGAATGAACACTCTATTGTGCCCTCCGTTGCGGGAAGAAGCAAGCGCGGGGAATCCTTCTTCCTCGCAGCCCGGTCCGGTGTGTGCGGTGAGGGGGCAGGCGAGGGAGCCGGGNAGAGGNTGGTCAGGGGGATTTNCGGGGAGAATCCAGAATATTGATGGCGCCGGAACCGAGGTGGTCGAGAAAGGTTCGACCGGTGTCCCCGCAGGCGTCGATTTCGTTCTGGATGGCCGCCATCTGGGCCTTTTTCCCGCTGTCNTCGGCAGTTTCCTGCTTGGTTTGCAGGCTTTGCACGTAGTCAGCGCGNATGCGATTGGCCTGACCCTCAAGGGAGTCCTTGAGCTGCTGCTGGGCCCGGAGGTATTTCGTGACGATGTCGATCCCGCGGGGTGGGAGCTTGATCTGCTCGGTGAGACCGATCGCGATGGAGCCATCCGGCTTGACCTTCTGTTTGATCAGCTCGTCGACCACGGGCTTGTAGAGCTTCGCGTCATTCGTGCGCAATGCTCGGTGCCAGAAGTTCAGGTCCCATTTCAGCTCCTGGCCATTTTCGAGGACCTTCTTGGTGAAACTCGCTTCGAGGATCTGAAGTTTTTTCTGGGTGGCCACCCGCAGTTCGCCCCATTCGCCGGCGACAGTGGTGACCGCGACCGGGTTGGTGTTGTCCCGGTCCTCGCTCCACTCGATGACGAAGGCTGCGGCCGCCTCCTCGTCGCTTGGATTGCCGTCGTCCCAGCCCCCCTTGTCCCCGGCGATGAGGCGGACGGTATTGTCGACTGCTTTCTTGCCGTCGGGTGAGCCCGGNGCCCAGGCCGCGAAGGACCAGGGCTCGTCNGTCACCCAGGTCCAGGAGCGGCCATCGTGTCGCCCGCCGATCCACGCCGCGGTATTTTCGTCGAGGCTCGCATTGATCAGGGTCCGCAGGTAATTGTTCTCGGAGGGCTCGCTGGGAACGGCGAGGTGGCCGTGGGCTCCCCGGGCCATGGCCGCGGCTTCCTGCCAGCNGAGAGATTTCTCAATAACGAGGTAGCGGCGGTTTTCAAAGGAGACTACCCCGGGGGGATAGGACGGTTCCGGGCTGTTGAGGCTGGCTTTCAGGCGGGTCATCTGGTTCTTCAGGTCACCGGGATTCGTGCCGTCATGGCGCCACTGGATGTAGAAGGCGAACTTCCTGCCGCCGGGTTGTGACCGGATGGATCCCAGATCGCTCAGGCTGGCACAATTTCCGGTGGTGGCCGATGGCGCCCGCACGGTCCAGGGTGTGCCGTCCACCCAGCCCCATGAGGTGCGTCCGGTNGCCCCGCCGCCGAGCCAGATCGTGGTGTCGCGGGGAATCTTGGANGCCAGCCAGTTTTTTTCTCCTTCGCTGAGGCAGGTGGCGAGATGACCTCCGTGNTNCTCNGCCAAGGAGGAGGCGCGTTGCCAGCTCAGCTTGCTCTCAACGAGGAAAAACCGGCTCGTGCCACGCACGTGGGTTCCAGGTGGATACTCNTCGCGCTNNCCAGCGAGGAGGGCGGGCCTGAGGCGCTCGAGCGCTTCGAGGGGGGTTTCCGGTGCGGGCTCCGGTTTCTCGATGGGGTCCGGGTTGCTGGGCTGGGAGGCCCTGAGGGCCTCAAGACGTTCCCGGNCCTTTTTNTCCGCCAGNTCCTGTGCGCGTTTCTCNTGTTCANCACGGTCCTTTTCCTCGCGTTCCTGCTTCTGCTTGAGCGCNTTGTCCGCCTTCTTCCACTGGTAGGCCTTANNCATTCCGAAGATGGCCGCCAGCAGAACGACGATGATGANCAGGTTGCGCAGGAGGGACCAATTGGTTCCCACCTTGATNTCGACGGCAGGGACGGCAGGGACGGCAGGGACGGCAGGGACGGCAGGGACGGCCGGTTGCTNNCGCTCGGCCTCCGGTTGGGTGACCGGTCCGGTGGCCGNNCCGGTGGCGGGCACCGGGGCNGTCCCGGGGGGAGAGGCAGTCTCGACCGGTTGAGTGATCGGGGGGGTGGAAATAATTCTCGGCACCTGCTTGTCGAGTGCCTCGCTCAGGGCCTTGATGTCCTTGGCCATGGCGTCCCCATCTGCGAAACGCAGCATTGGGGAGGGGTGGGTNGCTCGTCGGACGATCTTGTCGAAACGGGGATCAACATCCTCGATCTGGGAGGCCGGGACATAGGTTTTTTCAGGGACCCTGCCAGTCAGAAGCTCGTAGAGGATTACACCGGTGGAGAAGACATCAGAGCGGGTGTCGACCGANCNNGGATTCTTGATCACTTCCGGGGCGGTGTAGTCGGGGGTGCCGAAAATGATGCCCTCGCCCTCGCTCTCATCGGCGAAGCGGGCCAGTCCGAAGTCGCCGATCTTGGGCCGTTTCTTGCTGTCCAGGAGGATGTTGGCCGGCTTGATGTCGCGGTGCAGGATGCCCGCCTCATGGGCGTGGGCGAGACCTTCGCAGATGCCGGTCACCAGGCGGGCGACTTCGTTCTGTTCAATGGCCTTGCCGTGGGCGGAGTGGTGGAGCGACTTCCCGTCCACGAACTCCATCACGATNTAGGGCATGTGGTCGACTTCACCGAAATCGTAGACGCTGATGAGGTTCGGNTGGTTNAGCATGGCCATGGCCTTGGCCTCGTCCTCGAACCGCCGACGGAAGTCCTCGTCCTCACCAAATTCGCGCGGGAGAATCTTGATNGCCACGTCCCGCTCAAGGGACTTCTGGCGAGCCTTGTAGACTGCGCCCATTCCCCCCTTCGCGATGAAGGCCAGAACATCGTAGGCCGGCAGAAGTTCGTGAAGTTCCTCGGGGCTCGGGGCCTCGAACTGCGGAGGGAAGGACATTACGGGTGGTGTTGTGCAGAAGTGCTGCGGAGAGCGCGCCTCGTGAAGAAGATGTGCCTGAATCCTTGAAAAGAAAAGCCATCAGTGTCCCCTTTCCGTGGTATGGATGAGGCTGGGATTTTCGATGAGATGGGCGAGGAGGGCTTCCGTCGGCTGGTGGCCGCGTTCTACCGACGGATTTCGGGAGATGAACTCCTTGGTCCCATGTACCCTCCTGACGATCTGGAGGGAGCGAAGGAACGTCTTCACCTCTTCCTGTGTTTTCGTTTTGGTGGGGATTCGCGATACTTGGAAACCCGGGGGCACCCTCGCCTGCGGATGCGTCACCTGCCATTCCGGATTGGAATTGCGGAGCGGGATCGCTGGCTTCTCCTCATGGGCGAAGCGGTGGAGGAGTGCGGGCTGTCACCGGAAGCCGGTAGATCCCTTGGCGCCTTTTTCGCCCAGGTGGCCGACTTCATGCGGAATCAGGAGGAGGCCACGGGCTGANGGTGNNCGCTAGCGGATGATGATCGGCGGGGNAGGCTTGGTGGGCGGAGAGGGCTNGCNGCGACGGTCACGCATGTCCGGTTCGTCAGCTGGNTTCCCGGCCCTCCTGTCTTCCNTGGCGCCACGCCGGGGCTCGGGCTTCTGGAAGTTTTCATCCACGACGTCTCGCTGTCGGAGGGTCACGATGGAGTAGAGGGCCTCCTCNAGCTGGGGGGTGGAGGCATAGGTGTAGACCTCGCGGTCGTCTTTCTTGCGGGAAGCGTAGAGGACGTAGCCGATGCACTTGTAGTTCCCGTAGTAGGAGTAAAAGGTTGAGCTGCCGTCGTAGTAGCGGTGGACCGCCTTGGGGAAGGTGACGGTTTCNCTGCCGCCCGCTCCAACCTGGAAGTCCTTTTCCTCCACNCGGAGGATCCTGTGATTCTTGGTCTTGCCCAGCGANCGCCCCACGAGGAAGTATTTCAAGGTAGTTTCCTCCAGNCCCTTTGCGTTGTCGTCGTTGGTGAAGTCCACCGACAGCTCGAAGCTCTGCTGGTAGCTCCTGCTGCGATAGTAGCGGGAGCCGGAATCCTTNGTCGTTTTGCGTACCATGTTGGGGGTAATGCGCAGGGGGGGGACCTGATCCGCCAGCCACTTGCGGACGTAAACCTGGTCGGCCTCCTGCAAGCTCGCGATCCGAATGGTCGCGCTACGCCTGTTGCGCAGCCGCAGGGTTACCTCGGTAGCGGTGGCGCGCACGATTTCGGCCTCGATGGTCTTGCCCTCGGTGTTGGTNAAAGGGCGGGACCATACGGGAGAGGCGGCCAGGAGGATGGCCGCCCCGAGAAGCGGGGTGANGGGCTTCATGGAGACAAGTATTACGCGNTCTCCTCGAACCATCGATCAAATTTTCGCTTTGTTCGGCNCGCGAGCGCTTCANTNCTCTGAACCAANTCGGCCCCCTGATACATTCCGCGCGGCATCGCTGGCCAAGGGCCGGTCGTGCGCGTAGGCTTCGATAAATTCGATCCATGGANGTCCAGACCCAAGTCATCGGCATTGTCTTCGCCATCTGCGCTGGGATGCTTTTCCTNTGGGCGGTGCCCTCCTACGCTCTCCGGCTGCGTCGGCGAGCTTTCGACCAGGATGCCGACGACTTCAGGGAGGAACTTTCCGACGAGGGTCCCCCGGAGGAGTCCGCAGGGAGCGCCCTCGATCCCTGTGATCCACCCGGTCCGCGGTCTGGCGCCCTACCTCCACCCCTCCCCCGGGGGAAGGTTCCGGTCCAAGGGTTCGGGCTGGTGGACGTGGTTGGGATCTCGCTTTTCTTCGGGTTCTACGCCTACACGTGGTTTGCTTCCAGCCAGGCTGATACCGGGGAGAGGTTAAGCGACATGGAGAACCTGAACTTGGGGCTGCTCACCATGCTCATCCTGCAGGGCTTCCAGATTTTCTTCGTGGTTGTCCTGATTTTTGGCCGGATGAATGTGGTGGAGACCTTTGGTCTTNGCTGGCGCCGCACCTGGTGGCAGGTGGTCTTCGCCCCGGCGGTGGTGCTGAGCATGTATGCCTTCATGCACTTTCTCCAGGTGATCGGATTCAACGACTGGTTGGCGAGCTTCATCGAAGGGGACGGCACTCAGGAGGCGGTCAAGCTCCTCTCGGAAACCAAGGACCCGTTGACGCTCGGGCTCATGGCCACGGTGGTCTGCATCGGGGCCCCGCTCTGCGAGGAGGTGGTCTTCCGGGGCTATCTCTATGCCGCCGTGAAGCGCTTCACCAACATCCCCTTTGCGGTGATCNTCACGGGGCTTTTTTTTGGTGCGGTACACGGCAACCTGCTTGGGCTCCTGCCTCTNACGATTCTCGGAGTGCTCCTCGCCCTGGCTTACGAGTACACCGGTTCCCTATGGGCACCCATCGCTATTCACTTCTGCTTCAACGCCCCGACCACTGCGGTGCAGATTTATCGCAATTTGAACCCGGAGCTGGTCGAGGAGATCGAAAAAAATGTCGGAGTTGTCCCATTATGGTGAGGATCGGGTCGTGGCCCGCCTCACTGCTCTCCTGGAGGGTGCGCCCGGCGTGCTGGCCGGTCCCGGAGACGATTGTGCAGTGCTGGAGGGGCCGCGGCGGGGCGAGGTCGAACTCCTGAAAACCGACTGCCTCATCTGCGACGTTCACTTTGAGCCCGGGGCCCCGGCGGGCAAGGTCGGGTGGAAGGCCATCGCGAGAGTCCTGAGCGACTTCGCGGCAATGGGGGGATGGCCGCGGCACCTCGTCGTGACCCTGGCGGCTTCCCCGCGAACTGAGATGGGGTGGCTGGAACGGCTCTATCAGGGAATGAATAAGTGCGCGCNGCAGTTCGGATGTGCCATTGTGGGGGGTGAGACGTCCTCCTTGCCGGCGGGGGCGCCGCTAATGATCTCGGTGGCAGGGACGGGTCAGGCGAGGCGATCGCAGGTGGTGCTCCGAAGCGGGGGCCGGCCCGGCGACCTGCTTTTCGTGACGGGGCGCCTGGGGGGCTCGAGGAGGGGGCGTCACCTGAGCTTTACGCCCCGTCTGGCAGAAGCAGAGTGGCTCACTGGGAATTTCAAGGTGCACGCCATGATGGACCTCTCCGACGGNCTGGCCCGTGACCTTCCCCGGCTCGCTTCCGCGAGTGAGTGCGGATACCTGTTAGAGAGCGAATCCGTGCCGCGCTCCCGGGGTGTCACGGTGGAGCAGGCCCTTCGTGATGGAGAAGACTACGAACTTCTTCTCGCGGTCTCGAAATATACCGCGAAGCGCCTCGTCGGATCATGGAGCGATCAGTTCCCGGGTCTGCCACTCACTGCGATCGGCTCTCTGACAAGNGAGGGCCAGCCGGCCCTGGTGGGCGGCTGGGATCACTTCGCGGCTTGAAGAATCGGCAATCTGGNTTCCGGAAAACCGTTGCGGGAGGCNTTGCNTCAGCAAAGATAGTTAAGATTGCCTTATTAAATTCTTTCCAGTTTTCCCCCGGGAAGGTAAACCATGAGGCAGTAGAGCCCATTACGCTTCCTAACAGCCCTGCCCTCCCCCTTTCATGAAGAGACTGTTTCTTGTCGCACTCCCGGTATGCCTTGCGAACACCGATGCCACTGCGGAACCGCCCCGGAAAGGACTNGCTGCTCCGCTNCTGGCGTGCGGTAGCGTNGAGGACCCGCCGNTNATNCAGCTCGAAGCCCCCGCGCAGTTCGNGNCCCNGGCNGCCAGCAGGGATGAAGAAGCGGGCGTGCGGATTTTACGGCAGGAGCTGGAAGACCTGGCCGCGAGNNTGGTGGCAACGCAACGCTCNATGGAGATGGTCGCGGAACAGCGCGACCGGGCCCGGGAAGAAGTACGCGCACTGGTGAAAGCAAATCACGACATGCTCAAGGANATGAAAGTGTTTCGTGAAGAGATGAGGACTGCCCGGCAGGAAGCCGCTGATTGGAAGGCGCGCGCGGGCGATCCCCACCAACAGGGCGGCAATCCCGGGCAGCTTGCGAACGACCTCCGCGACTTCCGCGCCGGGATGNGGAAACTGATGCANGATTTTGAGGTCATGAAGGGGGAGATCGCTGCCGNGCGCCGGGATNTCCAGGATCCTGTCGAGCGGGCCAACTTGAAGGAGCAACTCGCCAGTTCCGAGACCAGCAGGGAGCATCTCGAGGAGGAGCTGGAATGGGCTCTCGTTTCCCGTGAAAAGGCCATCCTGGAAGCCAGGCGCTCCCGCGNGGAGATGGAGGNGCGGATTGCCGGGCTGAATAACGAAATCCGGGCCGCCCGGGAGATCCGCGATGAGCTGCGCAGCACCAATGCCGGGAAAATGAAGGCCCTGGCCGACGTGGAGCTTCTCAAAAAAGAGCTCTCCCGGTCAGAAAAAATAAGGGGAAATACGATCCGGGAACTTCATCTGGCCCACGAGAGAATCCTGGCCCTGCAGACCGAAAAAACAGCTGTCGCCGAGGCGCGGACGTTTGCCTGCGAGGAGCGGGACCGCTCCGTGGTGGAGGCCGAGGCATTGCGGGGACAGGTTGTGGAGGCGCGCTCCGAGGCGGAGGCCTCCCGGNCTGCGCTGGCCCGTCTCACCGCGGAGCTGGAGGAAACCCGGGACGCGCGCGAGAAATCAGGCGAGGATCTCGAGCTGGTGACCAGTGAACTCACCAGCTCGAGGAAGGAAGTCGCTCTTCTCAGCAAGGCCAAGGGTGGACTGGAGGAACTCCTCTTCCGCAAGACGGCCGAGATCCGGAAGCTGAAGGGAGAGTTGCGCANCCTGCACCCGGCGACCACCGGGTCCGACGAGCTGCCCCTCGCGCGTAAGATCCGAGAGACCGGGGCGCCCGAGGAAGGGGCTGAGGATGCTCCTGCTGCCACCGCGCTGTCNGACTGATCAGGGGCACTGCGGCGATCCTGTGGAATGGCGCCACCGAGTGGCCNTTGCCGCTCCGTCACACATAGGGGAGGGCCTCGCCCACCTGCGAGGTCTGCTCCTCATTGTCGAGGAGCTCCTGAATAGGATCCCAGCGCCCGCTGACAAGGGCATCCCGGGCCGAGTCTGGGATGGCACAAGTAAATCGGTGGCCTGCGGAGGAGCGAACCTCAAGTTTGTCAACGTCGACGGTGATCTCGGTGGCGGGGTCGTCTTCGACAGCTTCGCGGAGCTGGTTGATCTCCTCGGNATTCAGCGTAACGCAGGGCATGCCGAGGGTGGTGGAGTTGCCGAAGAAGATCTCGGCGAAGGACTCGGCGATGATGGCATGGAATCCATACTTGCTCAGGGACTGCGGAGCATGCTCGCGGGAGGAGCCACAGCCGAAGTTNACGCCGGCCAGTAATACGCTGGCGCTGTCGAAGCGCTCATCGTTGAGCGGGTGGTCGGTCCGCTCCCCGGAGTTGGGGTCGAAGCGGACATCGTAGAAAGCAAACTCGCCAAGGCCGTCAAAGGTGACGCACTTCATGAAGCGGGCGGGGATGATGCGGTCGGTGTCGATGTCTGCGCCTGGGACGTGGACAGCGGTCCCGGTAACTTCTCGTATCTGCTGGAGGGCCATGGGAGTGGAGTTATTGAGTGATTACCTGAAGGCGGGCGTGATGGTGTAGCCTTTCTGACGGAGGAGCCTCTGGACCGCCTTCTTGCCAGCGTCNGCGGCGCGGCCTTGCAGGACCATATCGAGGGCTTCCNTGCCCTGGAGTTCATCCNGTGTGTTCTTCATGGCCTGGGGCNCGGGAAGGGTCATCGCCACCACCCATGTTTTCAGNATATCGAAGGCGGCCGCACCGGATCCGGGATTGATGNTCTTGAGGATGACGTCGAGCTCCCTGGNCATGTCCGGGCCGATGGCCTCGGAGAGAGTTTTCNGGTCCNTGCGCATCATCAGCGGTGCGAGGGCTGCTCGCGCGGCAGGATCCANGTCAATCTCCGCGTAAAAGACATCGAGTCCATCAAAAGNCTCCCGGGCCCGGGGGTGGAGCGTGGTCNCCCGCGGATCACCGATATGGATTGNTCCGAAGAGCCAGGAGGGCTTGTCCAGGCCCCTTCCCTCGACCTTCCAGAGGCAGGCCTTGNTAGGGTGCTTGANGTCGGCGAGTGGGTCCTGGGCGGNTTTTTCGGCAAGGAGGGNGCCAGGCAGNAGGAAGAACGGGGCGAGCAGGTTGAGCAATCGCATGGAAACTCGCGGTTGTGGGTGAATTCGTGTTTAAGCAGCCCCGCCCCTCGCCCTAGGCGGCAGCGGTCTCAGGGTCTACCTCGAAGACTTCCCGGGCGTCAGATATCTTTCCAGACACGGCCGCAGCAGCGACCATCACAGGGGACATGAGTACTGTCCGTCCAGTGGGGGAACCCTGGCGCCCCTTGAAGTTGCGGTTGGAGGAGGAGGCACAGAGCTGGTCGCCGACGAGCTTGTCGGGGTTCATTGCGAGGCACATCGAGCAACCTGCCGCGCGCCACTCGAAGCCGGCTTCTTCGAAGACCTTGTGGATGCCCTCCTTTTCGCACTGGATGGCTGTGATCTGCGAACCGGGGACTGCGATGGCCTGCACTCCCTCGGCGACCTTGTGGCCCTTGAGGAACCTGGCAGCCTCGCGGAAGTCGGAGATGCGCCCGTTTGTGCAGGAGCCTATGAAGGCCACATCCACCTTCACTCCCTTGATGGGAGTGCCGCCGGGGAGCTGCATGTAGTCGAGGGCCTCCTGGAAGGACTTGGCTTCAACCTCGTTTCGCGCCTCGGCGGGATCGGGAATATTTTCGCCGATGCTGATGCCCTGATCCGGGGAGATGCCCCAGGTCACCGTTGGCTCGATGTCGGCAGCGTCGATTTCAATAACATCGTCGTATACCGCATCGGCATCGGAAGCGAAGGACTTCCAGTTCTCAACCGCGGCCTCCCACCTGTCCCCCTGCGGGGTGTAGGGCCGGCCCTTGAGAAATTCGAAGGTCTTCTCGTCCGGATTGACGTAACCGCAGCGCGCGCCGCCCTCGATGGCCATGTTGCAGACGGTCATCCGCTCTTCCATGGTCATGTTGTCGAAGAGCTCGCCGGCATACTCGTAGGCGTAGCCGATACCACCCTTGGCACCGAGGAGGCGAATAATGTGGAGGGTGACGTCCTTAGCGTAGACGCCGGGGCGGAGTTTTCCGTTCACCTCGATGCGGCGCACCTTGAGAGGTTCCATGGCCATCGTCTGGGTGGCGAGGACGTCGCGGACCTGGGTGGTTCCGATGCCGAAGGCGATGGCTCCGAAGGCGCCATGGGTGGCCGTGTGGGAGTCGCCGCAGGCGATGGTGGATCCGGGCTGGGTGATGCCCTGCTCGGGGCCGACCACGTGGACGATACCCTGCTTGCCCGAAGAGAGGTCAAAGTAAGTGACGCCGAACTCGTCGGCGTTTTCCCGCAGCGCGGTCATCATGTCTGCGGCGAGGGGGTCGGCGGGGGCGTCCTGGTTGATGGTGGGAACGATGTGATCGATGGTGGCGAAGGTCCGATGAGGGTATTTCACCTTCAGTCCGAGGTCACGGAGCATGCCGAAGGCCTGGGGGCTGGTGACCTCGTGAATGAGGTGGGTGCCGATGAACAGCTGCGTGCGGCCGTCGGCGAGGGTGTCCACCGCGTGCGCTTCCCAAACTTTCTGATAGAGAGTCTTTCCCATGTCGGCCCCGCTTCGCCCGGGGGGGCAAGAACGTGCTCCGAAATGGGAAAGTGGGCAAGTCACAAGTGGAGGGCCCCCATTGGGCCGGGAGGGAGAATAATCAGCTAAGGATCTCCTTGCCGGTATTTTGGCGTGAACCGGGGCGATGGGGGCGTATGCTCGCCTCGGCATGTTTGAGGTGCGCGACAGACCGCAAATGGTTGAGCGGGCTCTTCTCGTTCGTATCTGTTTCGACAAGCGAGAAGAGGATGAGTCGCGGAGTCTGCTGGCTGAACTGGGCGAGCTGGTTACCACGCTGGGGATCGGAGTGGTGGATACGGAGCTGGTGCGCGCGCGTGATATGCAGAAGAAGTTCCTCTGTGGAACCGGCAAGGCGGCCGAGGTCTCCTCCCGGGCCCGGGAGCTCCAGTGCGACTGCATCGTTTTCGACAACGAGCTTGCTCCAAACCAGCAGCGGGAATGGGAAGAGGCCGCCGACATGACGGTGATCGATCGCGAGGAAGTGATCCTCGATATTTTCGCCCGGCGGGCGCAGACCAAGGAGGCGCGCCTGCAGGTGGAGCTGGCCCGCATGGAATACGCCCTGCCACGCATGGCCCGCATGTGGGGGCACCTCGACCGGGAAGGGGGAGGTGGATCTGGTGGATCGGCCGCGGCCCGCGGCATGGGGGAACAGCAGATCGAGGTCGACCGGCGTCTTGCGCGCCGGCGCATCGACCGGATCAAGGCGGACCTTCAGCTGGTGCGCAAGCAGCGGGCCACCCAGCGCAAGGAGCGACAGAAGGCGGCGGCTCCACATGCTGCAATCGTAGGTTATACCAACGCCGGGAAGTCGACCCTGCTCAACCGTCTGGCGGGGTCGGAGGTTCTGGAAGCTGACATGCTCTTTGCCACCCTTGACCCCACTACGCGACGAATCGAATTGCCGGATGGCCAGGACCTGCTTCTGACCGACACGGTGGGATTCGTTCGTAATCTCCCTCACCGCCTGGTGGAGGCATTCAAGGCGACTCTGGAAGAGGCCGTCCTCGCCGACTTCCTGGTGCACGTCCTTGATGCGGGTGAGCCGGAGCTCGACCGCCTGTGCGGAACCACCCTTGAGGTTATGGCGGAGCTGGGTGCGGCGGAGAAACCGGTTCTCACCGTCTTGAACAAGGTGGACCTGGTGGAGAATAAGCAGCAGCGGAGTGCCTTGCAGGCGAGGTTTCCTGATGCGGTCTGTATCTCCGCGCAGAGCGGTGAGGGGCTTGAGGCCCTGCAGCACACTTTTGTGGATTATCTCTCCAAGGCGGTGACGCGCCGGCGCTACCGCATTCCCCAGCACCGTGGGGATCTGGTGTCCCTCCTCCATGCGGAGGCGAAAGTCCTCGAGACGGAATACGACGGGAACGATGTCGTGGTGGAAGCACTGGTCAGCAGCGAACTGGAAGGTCGCCTGCGTGGGATGGGCGAGGTTGAGACAGCCTGAGGGCGGGGATCTTGTTCCGCAAACTACGGAAGAATCCTCCCGTTGCGTACACCGCCGGGTAGTGGCATGAATTTTATTTGATCAAATTGCTGCTCTGGCGGTCTCATGAAGGACGGCGGCTTGGCAAAAAACAGGATTACGACTAAACTGGCGTCCGGGAGTCCCGGTTCGAATCGGCATCTCCGCTGCATATGATGACCCAGGTTGACCCTTTCCGGGGAGTGGTTCACGCCTTTCCCCTTCTCTTGATGTTGCTTGCCGCGCCGGCGGGAGCCCAGAATGTGCTTCCCGCCGAACCAGTCGAGGTTCTTCCCGCGGAGCCTGTTCCCGGGGAACGGGAGGAACCCGCTCCCACTGGTGAGCTCGAACGTGCGCTGGTTCCGAAGCCTGAAGCGGAGCAGGCCCCCGATGCCCCGGTCGTGATTGAAGCTGAAATTTCCGATGAAAAGGATCTTGCGAGCGCGAGGGCCCGCGACGCGAAGGCGGATGCAGCGGTGGAGACCGTCCGGGACCGTGCCACCAAGCCGAGGGACACGGAGATGTCGGTGCGTCTCCAGATCTATCTCGATCAG
This sequence comes from Roseibacillus sp., assembly GCA_002721695.1. Classification (GTDB taxonomy): domain Bacteria; phylum Verrucomicrobiota; class Verrucomicrobiia; order Verrucomicrobiales; family Akkermansiaceae; genus Roseibacillus_B. The sequence goes on from PBLI01000084.1 coordinate 42,467, forward strand.
AAGGGCTTTGGTCCCGGGTTCATCGACGGGAAACCCGGGAAATTTACCACCAAGGCGGTACACGCATACAACCGGAGCGTGGGACGGGTCGCCGATGACTGGACCGCTCTGCTCACGGAGGTGAATGATAGCCTGCGGGAGACCTATGCCACGGCCGTCGTCCCCGAGGCGGCAGCCGCCTGGGTGAATCCCCGGCTCCCCTTCGAGTATTCCCGGCAGGCAAAGGAAAAGCGCATTGCCTACCGCAGCTACCTCGAGTTCATGGCAGAGCGCTACCATACCTCGGAAACATTCCTCACTGAGCTCAACGGCGCAAAGAAGGCATATGCGCTCAAGCCTCGGAGTGCCCTCAGGGTTCCTAATGTCGACCCCTTCCTGATCGAAAAGCTGAAGGAGGGGCGCACCCACCAGCAGGACGAAACTTTGAGTGCACGCACGGTGGTGATCGACACCGTGGGCCGCAACCTTTTCATCTACGAGAGGGGAAAAGCTCCGGGGGCACCCGGCGCCGCGGTAGTGGTTTCGGAAAAGCACGAGGGTTTCGAACCGCAGAAACTGATCGCCATGTTTCCGATTACTCCCGGCAAGGTGCAGTATATCCACCGTGGTGAATGGGCGGTGGCCAATTGCTTCGAGCTTCCGGGCTGGGGTTACGACAAGCAATTCCTTGAGACCGGGAAGCGCAGTGAGGACCGCAGCAAGGTCCTGCAGATTCCCCCGGGGCCCAACCTTCCGGTGGGCATTCTCTGGTCCGGTCTTACCAAGTCGGGTATCGGGATCCATGGAAGCTCCAGCCCGCGGACGATAGGCCGGTCTCTCAGTGCCGGCTGCATCCGGCTCTCCAACTGGGACGCTGCCCGCTTTCCCACCCTGGTCCGGCCCGGGGCCAAGGTGGTGATTCGTTGAGAGTGGGGAGTCTGAGAGATTCCGGTGGTCCCGGAGCCCTGTCACACTGGAGAATTGACGCTCGGCAACCCGGATCCCATCGGAGAGAATCGGGTCCATGCCTGATCTCCCCACCGACGCCACACGCCCCATGGTGGACAAAGGTGCGGTTGTGCGGGTGGTGGTTTATTCGATCGTCATTCTCTACCTTGTGGTTGACCTCTTCTTGGTGGGAGGACCACTGCGCAAGTCGTTTGCGCGCAAATCGCCCTCCAGCCCTGACGTCATTGAGGCGGCCAAGGATGCCGGGGTGGTTGCGCGCATTCATTACCAGCCTATCCTTCTCACTCAGGTGGATCGCCGGGTGGAGGAGAATCTGTGGCGGGCGGGTCGCAGCGGGGAGGGACTTCCCAGGGAGGAACGAATCCTCCTGCGCAGGGCTGCCCTGAACGAGTTGATCGACCTGCACCTGCTGCGCCTCAAGGTTCGCTTCAGTCAGTCCGAGGTACCTGTCGGGGACGAGGAAATCGAAGATGAGCTTGCCCGCTTCACGAGGCGGTTCGCCACCGAGAGTGCTTACCTGGCTTCCCTGCAGGAGCTGGGCTGGAGCGAGAAGGAACTGCGTTTCCGGATCGCGGCGCGCATCCAGCAGGAAAACTACCTTGCGAAGATGATCGCAGTCGAGGTCAGCGAGGAGGAAGCCCGGGAGTGGTTCGAAGCCAACAGTGAGAGGCTCGCTTACCCGGAGAGGGTTCGCGCACGCCACATCTTCCGATCCACGGTGGGCCTGGACAAGGACGCTGCCCGGGCGGAGGGGGCACGTCTGCGTGAAGTTGTTGGCGAGCTGGCAGGGGGGGCGGATTTCGGGGAGCTGGCTCGCGCCCAGAGTGAGGATTCCCGGAGCAAGGGGGAGGGTGGCGATTTGGGCTGGTTGCAGCGGGAACGCGTTCCCGAGGACTTGCGTGAGGGGCTCTTTGCGGCACGCCCAAAAGAGCCCTTTCTCCTGCAAAGCAGGATCGGTTGGCACGTGATCGAGGTGCTTGAGAAGAAGCCGGGGCGCGAGCGCAGTTTCGAGGAGGCACGGACCGAAGTCCTGGCGGCCCTCGAAACGGTGAAGCGGAGGGATGGCCTGCGGGACTATCGCAAGCAGCTGCGGGAGCGGGATCGGAAATACATCGAGATCTTTTTTGACGTGCTGGAGCGGGGCTTGGAATAGGAGGGGGCTGGGGCTGTGAAGCCTGCCCGTTCGCCGGAATCGTTTCGTCGCGTCATCCCGAGGGGCCTCTTGCCCCTGCGATGAGAGTCCTGTTTCCCGGGCGGCCAGGATGACGCACATAGTTGAAAAAAAGGCCGGCGCCTGCGCGCCGGCCTTCCTTTCAAAGGCTACGAGAAGCAGCAGGCCTTACTTGTCGCGGGGCTCGGGTTGCTTCAGGATATCCTGGGTGCTTTCACCGTCCCAGGCGTCTGCCGAGGAGGAAAGAATGTCCTTGTTGGAACCGTCGAGCACCTTGTTGTCCGTGACGCGCATGCGCATGGGCTTGGCGGCCCCATCGATACGAACCACGATCACCTTGTTGTCCCAGGTATCGGGATCGAACTCGGCCTCGTTCTTGGGATATCCGTCCAGGATTAGAGGACGGCTGCCCGTGCTCAGGTTGGTCTGGTCGTTGATGTAGGCCCAGTGGACGTCACCTTGTTCCAGAATCAGCTCAGCCTGCATTTTGCCGCTCTCCTTGATTTTGTCGTCGGGGGCACCCTTGGAGGCCACCGCGGAGTTTTTGACCCAGAAGATACTTTCCGACTCGGTTGCTCCGGAGAGAAACAACTGCCGGAAGTAGTCGTTGGAGTAAGTGGTTCCGGTTCCGCCTGACACGACACCTTCGCCGGTATCGTCATTGGGGAACTGGCCGTCGAAGTCCGTGGCGAAGGTATCCAACGCCAGCTTGACCTGCCGTGCATTACTTACGGCTTCTGCGAGGGCAGCGCGCTTCAGAGCCTTGAAGATCTGAGGCGTCGCCAACGCGGCGAGTGCGACAATGATCGCAATCACCACAAGAAGCTCCACGAGGGTGAAGCCCTTGCGCCTGCTGCTTTTTGCAATGTTCATTTTTGAGTTCGGGTCTACTTGTTTGTGTTTGTTTATATATGCCACGCCCCAGAGGCGCGGATTTATACGAGGGGGGTGTATGACACGTCCCTTCATTGAACGCTACCTTCAAGCGCCCCTCGGCAACAAGGGCAAAAAGGTCAGGAAGTCTTAAGTGAGCTACCCAAAGAGGGTAAGGTTTCCTCACTTGGTTTGTCCGCTGCGAGAATGGCTTCCCGCTGCTTTCCGACGAGCGTTTCAATCCCCTCCCGGGAGAGGCCCAGCATGGCCTCCATCTCGGCGGAGCTGAACACATTCTCCTCGCCGCTGCCCTGCACCTCGACGAAATTTCCATCCTCGGTCATGACCACGTTGAAGTCTACTGCAGCATCGCGATCCTCCGGGTAATTGAGATCGAGGATGGGGGTGTCCTCCCACACCCCGGCGCTCACCGCGGCGACCAGCTGGGTGAGGGGGAGCTCGGAGAGCCCCCCGGTTCCTAACAACCCGTTGAGTGCGATGGCGAGGGCCACGCAGCCACCCGTGATGGATGCAGTCCGGGTACCCCCGTCCGCCTGCAGGACGTCGCAGTCAACCCACACCGTGCGGGAGCCAAGTTTCCTGAGGTCAGTCACCGCCCGCAGGGCACGTCCGACCAGGCGCTGGATTTCGGAGGAGCGGCCGTCGAGCCGCCCGCGGGAAATGTCGCGGGCCTTCCGGCCGTGGGTGGAGTAGGGGAGCATGCTGTACTCGGCAGTCACCCAGCCCCCGGGGACGCCCTGGGCCTTCATCCAGCGGGGAACATCCTCCTGCACGGTGGCGGCACAGATGACCCGGGTGTTTCCGAAGCTGACGAGGACGGACCCGGCGGCGTTTGGCGCCACATTTGGAACAAAGGATATGGGGCGGAGCTGGTTGTTTTCGCGGCCGTCGGAGCGTGGCATGGGGCGATCGTAGGGAGAGATTCAGGGATGTGGAATTCGCGAGTTCGGGAATTTCATGGAGCGCTGGTCCGCCCCCGCAATTATCCAATTCCACATTCGCCAATCTCGGCGTAAAATTCCTTCGTGGGTCAGGTGGCGGACGACGTCGAAAAGTGGGCGGCCGATGTGATCTTCGGCCGGGCCCGGGGTTTTGGCGCGTCGGTGACGCGCATTGTCTTCCGGGTGCTTTCCCATATCTACGGGCTGGTGGTGCGCCTGCGCCTGAAGGCCTACCGCCAGCACTGGAAGGAGCAGGTTCAGCTCGGTACCAGGATCATCAGTGTGGGCAATCTCACGGTGGGCGGAACAGGGAAGACCCCGGTGGTGGAACTTCTGGCCCGTGCCCTGCACAAGCGGGGACGCCGGGTGGCAATCCTGAGCCGCGGCTACAAGAGCCGGAAACTCGACGAGCCCCAGCAATGGAAAGACCTCGACGCGGCCGATTGCGAAGCGTTGCCCAAGATCGTTAGCGATGGTAGCGAGGTGCGTCTGGCCGCGGCCTACGCCGGGGACGAGCCCTACATGCTTGCCAAGAACCTCGAGGGGGTGCGGGTGGTGGTGGACAAGGACCGCGTGAATGGCGGGCGCTTTGCGGTTGGGGAACTGGGGGCCGATACCCTGGTGCTCGACGATGGGCTGCAGTATCTGTCGCTCGATCATGAATACGATCTTGTCCTGGTGGACCAGAACGCGCCCTTCGGAACGGAGGCCCGTGCACTTCTGCCGCGGGGCACTCTCCGGGAGCCTGCCCGCAACCTGTGCCGGGCCAGCCACATCATGATCACCAAGTGCCGCAAGCCTTCCGACAGCGAGCTGCTGGAACTCCTGCGCAAATACAATCCGACCGCGGAGATCATGCAGGCTACCCATGCGCCGAAGTACCTCGAGCGCGTCTTCGGGAGCGGACGGCTGCCGCTCGAGAAACTTCGCGGGAAGTATGTGGCCGCCATCAGCGCAATCGCGGTCCCCGAGAGCTTTGAGAATCTTCTCAAGGATCTCGGGGCGCAGGTCGAGTTTCACCGCACCTTCGTGGACCACCACCCGTTTACCCGTCGGGAAGTGGACCGCTTCATGACCCGCTGCATCGAACGTGACATTGAATTGATCGTGACCACTGAAAAGGATGCGGTGCGCTTCCCTCAGCCCGGCGAACTGGGTGTGGATGTCTACTTTCTCCGCATTGAAGTAGAGCTGATCGAGGGACAGGATGCCTGGGACCGTTTCATCGACCAGATCGTTCAGCCCCGCGAGAGTCAGCCTTCCGACCTGGCGGAAGAGAGACTTTTACTCAACCCCATAGGTTCTTGAGCCCTGCGCGGCCCGGCCCTAGGCTTCCTGCACGGCGAGGGCCACGGTGAGAAGATGCAGGCGACGGAATGGATTGTACGCGGTATTCCCGAGGGCGTGAGGTCCGGGCCGGGGGATGGCCTGCCGTTCATCCTCCGGGTCCTTCTTGCCCAGCGGGGCATCACCGCGGAGGATGAGCTGGATTCGTTCCTGCGTCCCCGGCTTCAGGACCTGTGCGACCCCTTCGAGATTCCCGAGATGGAGGCGGCGGTCCAACGCCTCCTTCGGGCCGTGGATGAGGGGGAGCCTGTGTGCATTTTTGGTGATTACGATGTGGATGGAATCACCTCGGTGACGATCCTGCGAGCGGTCCTGAGCTCCTACGGGCTTGATCCGCAGACCTTCATCCCGGTCAGGGGAGAAGAAGGCTACGGGTTGAGTGATGCCGCTGTTGAGCGTTGTCTGGCGGGCGGGGTAAAGCCTTCCCTCCTGATCACGGTTGATTGTGGGACGGCCTCCGGGCCCCAGATCGAGCGCCTGAGCGGGCGGGGCATTGATGTAATCGTGGTCGACCACCACGAACCCGGAGAGGCGGGGCGCCCGCCTGCGGTCGCCGTGGTCAATCCCAAACTTGGAGAGGACTACGGCTACCTGTGTTCTGCGGGGGTGGTCTTCAAACTCGCGCACGCGCTCCTCAAGACCCGGCGCCTTGAGGAAGTCGATCTCCGTGATTTTCTGGACCTGGTGGCGGTGGCCACCATCGCTGATATTGTGCCTCTGGTGGGAGAAAACCGCCTGCTTGTCCGGCACGGCCTGCGGCGCCTGCCGGGAACTTCAAATCTCGGGCTGCGCGCCCTCATGGAGGTGAGCGGAATGAACGGTCGGGCCACAAGTGCGGACGTCGGCTTCCGGATAGGTCCCCGGATCAATGCCGCGGGCCGGATGGACTCCCCGGAGGATGCGCTGGCAATCCTCATGACCGATTCCGAGAAGACGGCGGGCAGCCTTGCGGCGCAGTTGGACGACTACAACCGACAGCGGCAGAAGCACGAGCAGGAGATGTACGAGGAAGCCCTGGCACAGCTGGAGGAGGAATTCGATGAAGACAAGGACGCAGTCATCGTAGTGGGCTCACGTGGGTGGCACCCCGGGGTGGTCGGAATCGCCGCGTCCAGGCTCATGCGCTACTACCACAAGCCGGCTTTCGTTGTTTCCTTTGACGAAGGGGGCCTCGGGAAGGGGAGTGGGCGGAGTATTGAAGGGGTCTCGCTTGTCGAGGCCATCGACGCCTGCCGGCCGGTGCTCGTGGCTGGGGGGGGACACCACATGGCCGCGGGCATCAGTCTTCATGAAGACAGGCTTGGGGAATTCCGGAAGGCCTTCTCGGAGTTTGTGCTCACCCGGACTTCGGCGGAGGAGCGCAGGCCGCGCATCCATGTCGATGCGGAAGTGTCGTTTGGGGAACTCTCGCTCGATTTTCTGCGCAGTTACGAACTGCTTCAGCCTTTCGGGTCCGGGAATCCGCAGCCCGTCTTCATGTCGCGGGAGGTCTGGCTGACTGAATCTCCACGGCGCCTGAAGAACCGGCATCTGAGGCTGTCTCTGCGGCAGGGAGTTCAGGAACGGGATGCGATGTACTTCGGGGCCGCCGACCGGGAGTTGCCCGACCCCCCCTGGGACGTGGCTTTCACCATCGACCGGAATTTCTTCCGTGGGCGCACCTCCCTGCAGGTGAGCGTGCGTGACATCCGCTCGGCGGAGCGGTGAGTAGCAGGCAGGACTCATGAGCGCCGGGAAGTCCAGTCAATCCCTCTCCATTCTGGAGGCCTGTTCCGAAAAGGACCTCGAGGCGCTGAGCGGCGCCGGGATAGATACGCTGGGCGATCTCCTGGACTGGTTTCCGAGGCGCTATGAGGACCGAAGACGCTTCGATGCCTTTCCCGTGCAGGCCGGTGGGGAACCAGTCTGCCTGCGGGGGCTCGTGGTCGATTCCGCGCGGAAGCGCTTCGGTGGCCGACGCCAGTTTTACGAGATCGTGATCGAGGAGGGTGGCGACAATGTCCTCTCCACGAGCAAGGTGACCTGTCGATGGTTCAACATGCCCTACCTGCACCGCATGGTCGCGGTCGGCCACGAAGTGGTGGTTTACGGCAAACCCAAGGAGCAGGGCGGGCGCCTTCTCATCGACCACCCGGAGTTCGAGGTGGTGCAGGAGTCAGTCGGGCTCTCCATTCATCTTGAACGGATCGTTCCGATATATCGCAACGTGAGCGGAATTCCTCAGAGACGGCTGAGAGAGATGATCTACGAGGCCTCGGAGAAGATGGACCCGGCCGAGGTGGAAGCACCCTATGAGATCGACCCCGGATTTCCCCGGGAAGAGGCTTTGCGCGCGGTCCACTTTCCCGCGGAACTGGAGCGTGCGCGGGAGGCCCGCCGCTACTTTGCGAAGGAAGAATTCTTCCTGCTGCAGGTCCATGTCCTGCGGCGGCGCCAGCAGCATCTCGAGCACCCCGGGCGGGTGCAGGGCCGCAAGACCGGATTACTGAGCGCCTTCCATGAGAGCCTGCCCTTCGAGCTGACCGCAGCGCAGAAGCGTAGCGTGCACGAGATCGCGGTCGACCTGCGGAGCGAGCGTCCCATGAACCGTCTCCTCCAGGGCGACGTGGGGTCGGGAAAGACCTTCGTGGCAATGTGTGCGATGCTGCTCGCGGTGGAGTCCGGGGGCCAGGCGGCTCTGATGGCTCCCACCCAGATCCTGGCCGAGCAGCATTACCTCACCTTCCGCAAGTGGCTGGCTCCGCTGGGCCTGCGCCTCTCACTGGTGACAGGATCGAAGCGGGAGAGCGATCACCTGGACCTTGCGGGTGACCCCCAGATCGTGATCGGCACCCATGCTCTCCTCTACGACAGCGTTGAGTTCAGCGATCTTGGACTGGTGGTCATTGACGAGCAGCACAAGTTCGGCGTGGCTCAGCGGGGGCAGCTCATTCAGCAGGGGATCATGCCGGATGTCCTCGTCATGACCGCCACGCCGATTCCCCGGACCTTGACTCTGACGATTTACGGGGATCTCGATGTTTCCGTCCTCGATGAACTTCCGGCGGGCCGCGGCAAGATCGTGACCGGAGTGCGGGTGAAGCCCAAGGTGACGGATGTGACGAGGTTCGTGAAGGAGCAGCTGGTGGAGGGGCGGCAGGCCTATCTCGTCTACCCGCTGGTGGAGGAGAGCGGAGCGGTGAAGGCCGGGTCGGTGACCGGCGAGATCGAGAAGTGGCGGAAGCGCTGCAAGGGGTATGAGGTCGGGCTCCTGCACGGGCAGTTGAAGCCGGAGGAGAAGGAAGACGTCATGAACCGGTTTCGCGACAATGAGATCCAGGTCCTCGTGGCCACCACGGTGGTCGAAGTGGGCGTGGATGTTCCGAACGCCAACCTGATGGTGATTTACAACGCGGAGCGCTTCGGGCTGGCCCAGCTCCACCAGCTGCGGGGCCGAATCGGAAGGGGTAAGCACAGGAGTTACTGCGTTCTGGTCACCGACGGGAAGAGCGAGGACGGGCTGAGAAAACTACGGGTGCTTGAGGACACCGGGGACGGATTCAAGATAGCGGAGGAGGACCTTGTCCTGCGGGGACCGGGGGAGGTCCTGGGCACCGCGCAGAGTGGCTTGAGCGACCTGCGCTTTGCGGACTTTCTCGCCGATACCGCGCTCGTGCGCGAAGCCCGCGCCCTCGCAGAAGAGCTTCTCGAGCGTGATCCGGACCTCGAGGATTATCCGGAACTGCGGGAACGGATACGGGAGTAGGAAATGGGAACCGGGGATGCAGCCTAACGCTCGAGGATTTCCACCTCGTAGCCATCCGGATCAGTCACGAAAGCCATCTTACGCTCTCCCGAGGAGAATTTCTCGCGCCAGCCGCCAGGCCAGATTTCGATCCCGGTGTTCTCCAGCCGGTCGCAGTAGGCAATGATGTCGGGGACCCCCACGCAGGTGTGCATGAGGTCCTCGGGGAACTCGACCTTGAACTCGGGGGAGTAGGTGAGCTCAAGGAAATGCTCATTGCCGGGAAGGTGAAGGAAGGCGAGTTTGTTCCCCTGGGGAGAGTCCTTGCGCTCGCCCACCTCGAAGCCAAGCTTCTGGTAGAAGGCGATGGAAGCTTCGGGATCCGAGACCCGGATCCGGGTGTGGAGAAACTTGATCATGGAGGGAGTAGCAGGCAGGGCGCAGCGGGTGGCAAGGATAGAATCAAGTCCTTTGTGTCCATCGCGCAGTCCCGCGTGTCCCGGTGATCTGGAAGACGGGCAATGGCGCGCTGCGCTCGATGGACCGGGGCGAGGACGGGGAGGGGGCATCCTGCAGGCAGGAATGAGGCTCGGGTTCCGCGGGGATTGTCTCTTGCTACCCCGGGCAACTGGCATTAGTTAAATTTCATCGCTCTTCGGTCCTTCAGCCTGACGCTTGCGCTCCGCTATCTCAATCCGAAGCGGACCTACTTCTCACTGATCACCCTGGTGTGCCTCCTGGGGGTTGCGGTGGGCGTGATGGTTTTGATCGTGGTGCTGGCGGTGATGGCGGGCTTCGAGCGGGAAGTGAAGAGCCGACTGCTGGGATTCTCTCCCCATGTGCAGCTTGAATTGATGGGCGTGCAAGGCCCCGAGCTGATCTTCGACTGGCGGGAGATCAAGGAGCAGGTTGAAGCGGTTGAAGGCGTGGAGGAAGCTTATGCCCAGCTGCGGGATTTCACGATCCTGGAAATGTCGGACCTCTTTTATCCGGTCGAGTACCGCGCGATTGATACGACCAACGAGAGCCAGATGAAGGGCCTCGAGGAGCTCATCCTCAAGGAGAAGTACGGTGGGACAGCCGACATGGGCCTCGACGACCGGGCGGTGGTTGCGGAGTCGACTGCCAGGCAGTTCGGAATCGCCGTTGGAGATCGGATCCTGCTCCACTCTGCGCGTAACCTGCAGCAACTGGCAGAGGCCTGGAAAACCACGGATCGCCCGCTCGTTGCGGTGGAGCATGCCGAGATGCTTGCCCAGGTGCGCAAGGACCTGCGGAACGAGATGACGGTTGAGAATACCAGGGAAGCTTTCGATATCGCGATATTGTCCGGAATTTTCGATGCGCTTGATGCAATCCGCCAGGAGAACATCCGGGAGAGTGAGCGGGGGATTCTCATCAATATCCTGAGCACGTTCCAGTCCGGCAAGCCGAATGAAGAGGATACCCGCTTCCTGCTGGAGCCCGGCTCGGTGGAGAGCGTTCTTGATCAACTCGACATCCTCGAAGCGATGGACCGCGAGGTGGAAGATGGGCGCCTCCTGCGAGGCATGCGGGAAGTGGCTCTGCCCCGGGAGCTGGAAGTGGTGGGGATCTTCCGGACGAGCCAGCATGTGCTGCACCCTGCCGTCTTTGTTCCGCTCTCGATCGGGCAGGAGCTCAAGAACCTTGAGGGGGGAGTGGAAGCAATCGGGGTTCGGGTGGACGACCCCTACAAAGTTGAGCTTGTCCAGGAGCAGCTCAATGAGGCCCTCGGCTCGAGGTGGTCCGTGCAGAGCTGGAAGGACCAGAACCGGTCCTGGGTGGAACTGATCGCGAGGGAGCGGATGATGATGTATTTCGCCCTCTCCTTCATCGTGCTGGTTTCGGCCTTCTGCATCATGGCCGTGATTTTCACCATCACCATCATGAAGAAGCAGGAGATCGGGGTTATGAAAGCGCTGGGGGCCACGCCTTTCCAGGTGGTGAGGGTCTTTACCTTCCAGGGGTCGATCGTGGGATTTCTGGGGGCTGCGCTGGGGGTGGGCCTCGGCCTTCTGGTGGTGCGGTTCCGGGACCCGATTTACGGGGTGCTCAAGAATGTAGGCTTTGACGTGTTCCCGGCGGACTTTCACGGCATCGATGGTTTGCCGGCTCACGTGAATCCTCCGGAGGTGGTCATCGTGGGAGTGGGCGCCTTTGTGCTCTGTGCGATCGCGGCCTTCATCCCGGCCTTCCTTACCTCCCGGCGTGATCCCGCGAGCTGTCTTCGCAACTTCTGAGGGGGGCGTCATGGAAGTCTGGATTGTCGAGGAGGGAGAGAAACGGGGCCCCTACCAGGCCTACGAAATCCGCGACCGGATCGAGAGGAAAGAACTCGCGGGTAATGAGCTTGCGTGGCACAGGGACCGGGAAGGCTGGATCGAGCTGAGGGAGATGGATGCTTTCCGGGCGGAGTTCGACAAGTCACCGCAGGAGCTGGCGAGATCCCATCCGCCTCCGTTGCCGCCTCAGCCCTATCCCTTTCTCCGCTTCTTCGCGCGCTGGTTTGATGTCTGCCTCTACCTGCTCTTTATTTTCGGGCTGGTGCAGCTCGTGGGGCTCAACCTCTACAACGCCATGGGAGGATCGTTCCGGGCTCTTTACTTCCTGCCCTTTGTCTGCGTGGAGGCGGCTTTCATCCACCTGACCAAGACAACACCCGGCAAGTTCTTACTCGGAATCCGGGTGGTGACCCCGGAAGAGAACGCCCTCTCCCTGCAGGCCTCGCTGGTGCGTTCCCTGCGTGCCTACATCGTCGGGCTCGGACTTATGTTCGCGCCGCTCCTTACCGTGATGTGCCACACCTTCTGCATCTGGTATCTCATGCGTTTCAGCGAGGCACCGTGGGACACCACGGCAAAAACCAGGATCCGGGTAACGGGCCCCCTTCTCTTTCCGGTCATTCTCTTCATCATGTTTTTTGTCATCATTGTCGCGCTGCTTTCCCTCGTCCTAATGCCCGCCGTATTCCAAGCCTGGGAGGAGCTCAGCGGGCAGATGACGGGACTTGGTTGACTCTATCTGTAGCAGCACCATACTCCGGGCAACGCACATGCCTGGGACGGTCTACTTCGATCTGGAAACACAGCGCAGCTTCAACGACGTTGGCGGGTCGTCCAATCTGAGCAAAATGGGTGTCTCGGTGGGGTGCTCCTTCTGCACGGATTCGGGGGAGTACCGGGTTTACCCGGAAGAAGAGCTGGAAGACCTCGTCCAGCTTCTCACGAGGGCAGAGCTGGTGGTGGGCTACAATCACCTCCACTTTGATTACGGTGTGCTTGAAGGCTACACCGTGCTGGATCTCGAATCCCAGACGGTGAACCTCGATCTCATGGTGGACCTGAAGGAGATCCTGGGCCGGAGGATCGGGCTGGGACAGGTCGCGGCGTCCACCCTCGGAACTGGCAAGACGGCAGTGGGTGTCGATGCCCTCAAGTGGTGGAGAGAGCACAAGGCCGTGGTGGGAGAGCAGGCCCGGAAGCCCGTCACCGCATACAGCGAGCCGCTCATGAAGATTGCCGAATACTGTGCCTACGACGTGAAGGTGACAAAGTGCCTGCACGAGTACGGACGTCAGCATGGACACGTCAAGTACGACGATGGATCGGGGTCGCAGCAGGAGGTTGAGGTGAACTGGTAAGGGCCGCATCCCTGTTCGCTTCAAGCAGGCCGGGCGCAGGGTGCCGTTGCCATCCATCCTATTCCAGTCGGCTCGCCCGAATCTGCTCGAAGCAAGAATTCAGGAACTTCAAACCATCCGGAGATCCCCTGATCGTAGGGGGTTGGTGCGTTGTTCCAGCGGGTTCCGAAATTCAGGCTTGTTTGTAATGGCATTCTGCCCGCGTTCGCTGCTTGTATGCCGGAGCCGTGAAGGAAATATGGGACCTTGCGACCAACGGACAGGTGCTTCCGTTTACGCTCCTGTTGATTCCGGTCGCGCTCTACTGGCTCCTGGCGCTGCTGGGGACGCTGGATCTTGACTTTCTGGATGTGGACCTGGACCAGGATGTCGACGTGAGCGCCAGTGCCACTGTGGACGCGGGTGGGCAGGGGAACGGGCACGGAGACGTCCCCGGCCAGGGCGTGGTGATGAATGTGTTCCATGGTGCACTCAGGGCGATCAATGCCACCGACGTGCCCGTCATGGTCGTATTTTCCATTCTCATGATCATGATGTGGTTGTGCGCCATGCTTGGAAACCTGTGGTTCAATGCGGGTGGAGGGGATGGATTGGGAACGATTATTGGTCTTAGTGCGGTGGCGGGAGGCTTGCTCCTGACCCGCGTGCTTACGGAGCCGCTGAAGCCGGTCTTCCGGGCCATGAGGGGTGCCGGAACCCCCAATCGCCCGGTGGTGGGCCGCAGCGGCAAGGTTCGCTCGCATGAACTGGACGAGCAGAGCGGGCAGGTGGAGATCGAGGAAAAGGGAGAGGTTATTTTAATCAACGCGCGTCTGGCGGAGGGGTCCGAGCCCCTGAGCCAGGGGGCGGAGGTGATTGTCTACGATTACAACGACGAGAGAGGAATTTACTACGTCAGGCACCTGACACCCAGCTAACCAAACCACGCAAAGACAACTGTTCGACCCATGACTGCACTACTACCGAGCCTGCCTCTGGCAAACCAGACCTTGATCATCGTTGGCCTTTCGATAGGGGGCCTCGTGGCGCTCTTCGTCGTCATGGCGATGACCTACGCCGCGCTCTATCGCAAGGTGAAGAAGGGGACCGCCCTGATCCGGACCGGATTCGGCGGAACCAAGATCGAGTTCAACGGAATCCTGGTCTGGCCCGTCTTCCACCGGGTGGAGACCATGGACATCTCCCTCAAGCGGATCGAAATCGACCGGACGGGGAACAATGGCCTGATCTGTCAGGACAACATGCGGGCGGACATCAAGGTGGCCTTCTTTGTCCGGGTTAACAACGTGGAGGAAGATGTTCTCCGGGTTGCCCAGTCAGTGGGTTGCGAGCGCGCGTCGAGTGAGCCCGAAATCCGCAATCTGTTCGACGCAAAGTTTTCCGAGGCCCTCAAGACAGTGGGCAAACGCTTCGATTTCATTGCCCTCTACGAGGACCGGGACAAATTCCGTGACGAGATCCTGAAGGTGATTGGAACGGACCTGAATGGCTTTGTTCTTGATGACGCGGCCATTGACTACCTCGAGCAGACCCCGCTCGAGTCCCTCGACCCGGACAACATCCTTGACTCGGAGGGGATCAAGAAGATTACCGATCTGACCGCGGAACAGGCTAAACTTGCCAACAACATCCAGAGGGACAAGGAGAAGGTCATCAAGCAGCAGGACGTCGAGGCCCGGGAAGCAATTCTCGAGCTGGAACGCCAGCTGGCGGAGACCGAGGCCAAGCAGCAGCGCGAGGTGGAAACGGTGCAGGCCCGCGAAAAGGCGGAGGCCCTCAAGGTTCAGGAGGAGCAGCGCCAGAAGGCTGAGCACGCGCGCATTGCGGCCGAGGAGGAGATTCAGGTCGCTTCTCAGAATCAGGAGCGCCAGGTTCTCGTGGCCCAGCGAAACAAGGAGCGTACCGACGGTGTGGAGCTTGAGCGGGTGGAGCGAGAGCGTATGCTTGAGCAGATTGAACGCGAGCGGGTGACCGAGCTTAAGGCCATCGAGAAGGAAAAGGCCGTGGAAGTTCAGAAGAAGGAAATCCAGGACGTGATTCGTGAACGGGTGGCGGTGGAAAAGACCGTGGTGGAGGAGCAGCAGCGGATCAAGGACACGGAGGAATTCGCCACCGCGGACCGCCAGAAACAGGTCACCGTGACTCTGGCGGAGGCATCGGCCCAGGAGAAGCTCATCACGGAGGTCAAGGAGGCGGAAGCCAGCAAGCAGGCCGTGCAGCTTGAGGCTGACCAGAAAGCCTACGAGGTTCTCAAGGCTGCGGAAGCCGCGCGCCAGGCCGCGGAAATGGAGGCTGAAGAGCGGGTTATCACGGCCGAGGCTGAGGAGACTGCCTCGGAGAAGGAGGCGGCGGCCAAGAAGCTGATCGCCGATGCGGTGGCCAAGGAGGCCGCCGCGGTGGGACTGGGCGAGGCGGACGTCCTCCGCGCCAAGGGCGAGGCGGACGCTCAGGCGATCACGCAGAAGGCTGAAGCAATGAAGCTCTTCGAAGAGGCCGGCCAGGGCCACGAGGAATTCAAGCTTAAGCTGGAGAAGGATCTCGACGTGGAGCTCGCCGAGATTGACGTGCAGCGCCAGATCGCGGAGCAGCAGGCCCAGGTGGTCGGGGAGGCCCTCAAGTCGGCAAACATCGACATTGTCGGTGGCGAGACTGAGTTTTTCGACCGCATTACCAACGCGATCACCACCGGTAAGGTGGTCGACCGCACGTTGAACAACAGTGAAGTCCTTGAGGACGTAAAAGACACCTTCTTCAATG
Source organism: Roseibacillus sp. (assembly GCA_002721695.1). Classification (GTDB taxonomy): domain Bacteria; phylum Verrucomicrobiota; class Verrucomicrobiia; order Verrucomicrobiales; family Akkermansiaceae; genus Roseibacillus_B. The sequence continues at coordinate 57,910 of PBLI01000084.1, forward strand.
GCGATCCCGACTACTTCAAGTCTCAGTTGGCCAGCTGGCTGGGCGATTTTGGGGTTAAGAGCGAGGATCTGAAGAACCTCAGTGTGACAGCGCTCCTTGCGAGTCTTGTTTCCAAGGCTCGCGGTGAAGACCGGACGCGTCTCGTCGGGCTCATGGGCGCTGCCGAGCGCTTCGGCCTTGGTGAGGCGAGGGCCGCGGACTTGCTCGAGAAACTTGGGTAGCCCGGGGGAACTGTGCAGGAGGATAACCCATGAGGTTGCATCACAGGGGCTGGCCTGTCTCCGAAGGGGGCTCCTGATTCATCATGCCTGAAGAAACACAGCAGCTTGAAGGCGGTTCCTATGAGGTCATCCGGGACCGTCTGGCGCGGCACGGGAGTGACTTGCGGGGCCGCCTGGACGGGCTGAACGAGGACCGTAAGGAGCTCTTCGGGGTTGTTGAGAACGAGCTGGTCTCGACCTCGCGGATCGCTACCCAGTTCAATTGCGTGCCGCGGGACATGATCGCGGTGGGGGCGAACCGGTTTCTGTTCGGCTACAACATCCAGTTCGGCCTCAAGCAGACGACCAGTGTGTCGGACGTCTTTGCGGCCTACCGGTATGACCCGGAAGGTCATGAATTCCATCAGCTCCCGGTTGCGGAGATGCTGAGCGATGCCACCTTCGTGGAGGATTTCCAGTACCTGTACCGCTACTACAAGCAGACAGTCTTCGTGAAGTTCATGGTCATCGGTCCCAGCCTCTACATGGGGATGCGGATCGGCAAGGCGGTGGAGGATCTCAAGACCTTCAAGTGGCTCATCAAGGGGGATGGGACGCTGGACTACCTCGGGAACCGCTTTGATCATGAATACGCTTTTCCGTCCCAGCAGGAATTCGAGTGGACCCGTGCCCATCGCGATATGCACCGGGGTGGAGAGCATCCCCATATCTCGATCGATGATCGCGTGTTCGTTGAGACGCTTGGTGGCGACTTGACGGTCAAGGTCGAGGACAATACCTCATCGGGAGAGGGGATTTACTCCGAACCGGTCACGGACCAGGACCAGACCCTCGACGACGCGGAAATCTTCTACGCCTCGGTCGGTCCGCTGGTCCTGATGAAGGTCCTTCCCTACCGGGAGGAACTTCATCGCTACCTCGTCTATAACGAAAAGACACGGGTTGTGCACCGCCTTGATGCGATCGGGCACTCCTGCGTGCTGCTCCCGGACGAGCAGGGACTGATCTTTGCCAATGGATACCTGTTGCTCACGGGAGAGGTGAAGGTGTTCGAGACGGATCTCACGGACATGCGTTTCGAGCGGCGGATCGCCTCTGCCAACGGAGAGGACTACCTGTTTGTCTTCTACAACCGGCTCAGCGGCGACTATGTCCTGCTCTCCTACAATATCATATCGCAGACGGTTGAGACGCCGGTCATCTGCAACGGCTACTCCCTGTTCCCGGACGGCAAGCTGATCTGTTTCAAGGCCGAGGCCGAGGCCCAGAAGCATCACTCCCTGCAGGTGTGGCAGACCTCCTATCTCAGCGAGGAAGCCCTGAGTGCGGATGCCGAGAGCCAGGATTCCATGCTCTTCAAGATCGGCAACGCCGCATTGGTCCGCGGAATGGCGGAGTGTCGGGAAGTGCTTGTCCTCCTCGGCAAGGAAGACAGTTACGCCGGACTCTACCTCGACCTCGTCAAGAAGACTGGGGACATCCTTGATGGCTACTTCTGGATTGCGAAGGAAGAGGCGCACGATCTTGCCGATCCTGTTCGTGAAATCCAGCGCGCCGCCGCCTCGGCAATCGACGAATTTGACAAGGTGAAGCGTCTGCGGGAGGGCACGAGGCAGCAGACCACCGCCGTCCGCGGCGCGGTTGAGGAGGTCCTCAAGCAGGTCGCTTATGCGGCGCCCGATGACATCTTCGGATTTGTGCATCATCTCACTGAGCTTCGGCGCCGCCGCGGGGAGGTGATCGGGCTGCGTGAATTACGCTATGTCGACACGAGGCTGGTGGAGGAACTCGAGGAGCAGGTGGTCGAGGCAACCGATAAGTGCTCCAGCCAGACGGTGGCCTTTCTCCTGAAAGAGGAGGCGCTGGACCCCTACCGCGGTGCGGTGGACGAACAGAAGACCGCGATCGGAAAGCTGAAGAAGGTGACCGAGGCGGACGGGGTGGGCGAAGCCCTCGACACGGCGGGCTCGGAATTGGAGATGTTGATTGACGTGGTGAGCAACCTCAAGATCGAGGATGCGACCCAGACCACCGCAATCATCGATGGGATCTCGAGTATCTATGCGACTCTGAATGGAGTGCGGGCCGAGCTCAAGCAGGTGCGCAGGGATCTCGCGAAGTCGGAGGGGATGGCCCAGTTCAGCGCGCAGATGAAACTCCTGAGCCAGGCGGTGGTGAATTACCTGGATCTCTGTGACACGCCTGAGCGCTGTGATGAATACCTCACCAGGCTCATGGTGCAGGTAGAGGAGCTGGAGGGGCGTTTCGCGGAATTTGACGAGGACATCGAGGAACTCGGAGCCAAGCGGGAAGAGATTTACGAGGCCTTTGAGGGGCGGAAGCAGGCGCTGCTTGAGCAGCGGAACCGTCGAGCCAGTACATTGGTCAAGTCGGCGGAACGCATCCTCAGCGGAGTCCAGCACCGAGTGTCCAAGCTGGAAGACCTTAACGATATCAACGGCTACTTCGCGGGGGATCTCATGATTGACAAGTTGCGCGACATCATCGCGCAGCTCGGTGCCCTGGGTGACTCGGTGAAGGCCGCTGACGTGCAGACCAAGCTCAATACACTGCGCGACGATGCAGTGCGGCAGCTCAAGGACCGCAAGGAGCTCTTCGTGGATGGGGAAGCCGTGCTCCAGTTCGGGCGGCACAGGTTTTCGGTGAACGAGCAGGAGCTTGAGCTGTCGATCATTCCTCACGACGGGGAGATGTGCTTCCACCTCTCGGGGACGGATTTCTTTGAGCCCGTCCGGGACGAGGGATTCCTGGCTACGAGCGAAATCTGGGGGCAGGAGATCCTGAGTGAGAACGATGAGGTCTATCGGGTGGAGTGGCTGGTCTACCAGATGCTTCAGGGGAACGATTTCGGAGAGGGAACGCTGGAGGACGTGCAGCGCTTCATGCAACCGCGCTATGCCGAGGGTTACACGAAAGGGGTGCATGACGAGGATGCGGTCAAACTGCTGGATGCCCTCCTGCCGGTCCACCAGGAGGTCGGCCTGCTGCGGTTTGCCCCGCACACCCGGGGAGCGGCCCTGGTGGCGTGGCATGCGGGTGAAGGGGAAGCCCGCGCGAGCCTGGCGGCCAAGCTGGCTGCCCATGCCGGGCGTCGCAAATACCTGGGGGAAAAGAACGGCGTGCACGAGTTCACGATGGAGCTCGCGGACTTTCTCGCTCCCATCCTGGAGCGGAGTTTCCCGGAGGTGGCGGTGGACCGGGCGGCCGAATACCTGTTTGGCGAACTGACCGGGGGACCCGGATTCGTGGTTTCGCGGGAGGCGGGGGCCCTCTTGCAGCAATTCAGCCACGTGCTGACTGCCAAGCGGGCCCGGAAGTCCTACGACGAGGCACTGGCGCCTTTTGCTGACGACGCCCTGGGGCGCTACCACGTCGCGAGGGACTGGTTGCAGGGCGTGGAGTCAATGCCTGCTCAGACAGGGTCGGAGGAGAAAGTCGAGCGGGTCCTTCCCACGGATAATCTCCGGGAGTGGTATGTTTGCGAGGCAGCCGCTCAACTGGCTCGTGGAGGCCAGATGCATCCGGAGGCCCAAGGAGTCAACCTCGAGGTCGAGGTGCCGGAACTGGCGGGATCTCATTCCCGCATCGAGCAGCGGACCCTGGTNCTCCACTACAATGAGTTCATGGAGCGGCTCGACCGCTTCGCAAGGGAGGTTGTGCCGAGATTCGAGGCCTGCCAGGAGATCAAGAACAGGATTGTGGAGTCCAAGCGCGGGGAAATGCGCCTGGACGAATTCAAGCCGNGGGTGATGAGTGCGTTTGTCCGTAACAAGCTCATCAACGATGTTTACCTGCCGCTGGTCGGGGACAACCTGTCCAAGCAGATTGGCACGGCGGGAGCGGATTCCCGNACNGACCGGATGGGCATGCTGCTCCTTATCTCCCCTCCCGGTTACGGGAAGACGACGCTGATGGAATACATTGCCAATCGGCTGGGGCTGACCTTTCTCAAGATCAACGGCCCGGCCATCGGTCATCACGTGACCTCTCTCGATCCGGCAGAGGCCCCCAATCTCAGTGCNCGGGAGGAGATCGAGAAGCTCAACCTCGGACTGGAGATGGGTGACAACGTGATGCTCTATGTCGACGACATCCAGCACTGCAACCCGGAGTTTCTCCAGAAATTCATCAGTCTCTGTGACGNCCAGCGCAAGATTGAGGGCGTTTACGGCGGNCGGGCCCGGACGTATGACCTGCGGGGCAAGAAGGTGGCGGTCGTCATGGCTGGGAATCCCTTCACGGAGAGCGGGAGNCGGTTCCAGATACCGGACATGCTTGCCAACCGGGCCGACACTTACAATCTGGGGGATATCCTGGGAGGGCACGAGGAGGCCTTTAAGGGCAGCTATATCGAGAACTGTCTGACGTCNAATCCTGCCCTGCAGAAACTGGCAAGCCGGAGCCAGTCCGATGTCTACNCNGCGATGCGGATTGCGGATACNGGTGTTCAGGAGGGTGTGGATTTCGAGGGCAACTACACGCCGGCTGAGATCGAGGAGTTCGTAAGGACCCTCNGTCATCTCTTCAAGGTGCGGGATACCCTCCTGAGGGTGAANACCGAATACATATACAGCGCGGGTCAGGAGGATGCCTACCGGACGGAGCCGGCCTTCCGCCTGCAGGGTTCTTACCGGAATATGAATCGCATCGCGGAAAAAGTCTTACCCCTCATGACGGAGGAGGAGGTCCGTGAGCTGGTCCAGGACCACTACCGCAACGAGTCGCAGACCCTCACNACCGGTGCGGAAGCAAACCTCCTCAAGTTCCTGGAGCTGGAACATTCNCTNTCGGGTGAGGACGCCGACCGCTGGGAGGAAATCAAGGGAGGGTTCCGTAAGAAGAAGCTGCTCGGGGGAGCTGGAGAGGACGATCCCGTGGCCCGGGTGGTGGCGCAGCTCAGTGAATTCAATGACGGGTTGGGCGCGATCCGCGAAGGGATCGCGCAGGCCGGCGCGGACTATTCCCGTCCCCAGACCCTCGCGGAGGACACNNTGACGCACCTGCAAAANATCATCGAGGGGTTACGGGAAGTGCCNGTGAAGGTCGACATCAATGTTCTCCCGGTGCAGGAGGAAGAAGGNCCNATCGAAAGCATCGANAAGNCGAGCAGGAAGAAAACGGCCAAGAAAAAAGCGGCGAAGAAGAAGGCANTCGNCGCCNCTGGAGATCCGCCCCGATGTCCAGCAGGGGGATTAGCCCNGATTANNGNAGNAGTGAATGATCCCGGGGGACTCCCTACCGCCCTCCCCGTCGGCGTTCCTTGGCCACACAGCGGGTGGATTCGTTGCAGTNGGGGCAGACAAAGGTATTGGTGAGGAGGATGTCGCGGGCCACCCTGAGGCGATAGCTGCCNANGGTGCGTTTGGCGTGACGGTGNAACTGGGCCCCGCTACCCCCTAGCACTGGCCCGCGGCAAAGCGGGCAGTGCGCGGAAGAGGAAAAGACCTTGTGGGTGATGAAGAAAAACAGGNTGAGGATGATTCCGACCAGTGCTGCGAGCGCGAGCGTNCGTTGGTTCGAGTAGAGNGCGCAGCCCAGGAGAGAGACCGTAGCCAGCAGGGCGAGGANAAAAAGNACAAGGGTCAGGGCACCGAACCTCATCGCCCGGACGGAGCGTNNTGACCTTGGGTGATGCATGAAGGGGGGGGAAATGCGNGGGGGTGGGGGAGGAGCTCTCCTGTGGGGGCTCCNTGGGTTGCTACCTCTGCTTCTGAGACTGGGCGATATTNCCTGCCTGTCCGGGAGTCAGGAAATCGCCCCGGNGGGACACACGAACTGCAGCAGACAGGGTTGGCTTCACNGNTGGTCAGCCGGAGGTGATGCTTTCAGACAGGGGNCGGGTAGATCGGCAGTTTTTACAGGATNCCCATCATCTTCAGAACCTGGATCACCACAAAGAGGAATAAGACGAAGAGGGCCCAGATGAAATACTTGGCGNTAGCTTCGATGGATTTGCGTGTCATGTCGGNAGTGNNTGGTAGATAGCCCGGATGATNCGGGATTGCCAATGCAAATTCTGCCGACTCCACGAACAAGGGGTTGAGCATGAAGGCAGATTGAGATTGCATGNCNCTCGATGCCNTATCGGACTGATGATCGTCTGGAGTTGGCGCTTCGTGCGTCCAACGAGGGGATCTGGGACTGGGATATCGGGACGGACGAAATTCACTACTCCGGCAGAATCCTGCGCTTTCTNGGCCGCCGNCGGGAGGAGATGCCGCATCTTTTCCGGGCCGTTGACCTGGTCCATGAAGATGACCGGGAGAACTTCGTTGAGAGCCTGCGGGACGTTATCAAGACCGGGGGCNATGATCTTCTGGCGGTGGAGCCCCGCCTCCGGGTGAGGAAGGGAGAGGGGGATTGGCACTGGTTCCGCATCCGGGGAGTGGTTGTTCGGGATGATGGCGGACATGCNCTCAGGNTAGCTGGATCGATGATCGACATNACNGCTCGAAAGCTGGCGGAGCAGGAACTCCTNGAGGAACGCCATTTGATCGGNCTGCTNATCGANAATGTNCCNNTGAACATATACTTCAAAGACCTCGACTCCAAGTTCACCCTGGTGAACAAGTCGATGGCTAAGTGGAACGGCTTTGCGAGCCCGGAGGATGTAATCGGCAAGAACGATCATGATCTCTTCCGGGCAGACCATGCNGACGAGGCNCTGCGCNATGAACAGAAGATCCTCGATAGCGGGGATCCGATCCTGGGCTACGTNGAAAAGGAGACCACCCCGGAGGGAGGNGAAGCCTGGGTGCTTACGACCAAAATGCCGCTGGTTGACCGGATGGGCGAAATCGTGGGCACATTCGGGGTTTCCAGTGATGTGACCGAACTCGTNCGAACCCAGCAGTCATTGGCCGAGGCTGCGGCTGCCCTCCAGCAGCGCAATGACGAGATCGAAGAAGAGCTGGCGCTCGCCCGGGAGGTGCAACAGGCCCTTCTGCCGCACGAGTATCCGGTGGTGCCGAGGGGGTGTGCGCACGGAGGGCGCCTTCAGTTTGGCCATCGCTACATCCCAATCTCGGGNCTGGCTGGTGATTTCTTCGAGGTGTTCCCGATCGGAGACAATTCNGCCGGNCTCTTNATCTGTGATGTCATGGGGCACGGTGTGCGCTCGGCGATCATCGTCTCCATGCTCCGGGGACTCTCGGAGCGGATACACCAGGCTGCAGCTGATCCAGGTGAGTTTCTCTCCCAGCTCAACAGCGGACTGGCGGCGATCCTGCTCAAGGCCGAGATGACCATGTTCGCGACGGCCTTTCTGGTGGTGGTGGACCTGGAGAGTGGNGAGTTGCGTTATGCGAGTGCGGGGCACCCCGCGCCCATCCTGCGCGGGGATGACGGGGCGAGCGTGCTGCCGATGGGAGGACGCGGCAAGGGCGCGGCCCTCGGGCTTTTTCCCGAGTCGNACTATGAAACGCACTCGCTNAAACTTAGCCAGATCAAGCAGCTTCTGCTCTTCACTGATGGAATCATCGAGGTGGAAAACCGGGAAGGGGAGGCCTTCCTGCAGAATCGNCTCGTGCAGGCGGTGTCAGAGGAGGAGTGCGCCGGGGTGGATGCCCTCCTCGATCGCGTGCTTGGGCGCGTGCGCTCTTTCGCGGACAGCCAGCGTTTCGATGATGACGTGTGTGTCCTGGCGATGGAAATCTCGCAGGATCCTACAGGCGGCCGGTAACAAGGGTCCAGTGCCGGGCGCTTACGCCGAATCCGAGGACATTGGGACCCTTGGCGACCATGATGTGGCGGTGGCCATCGGAGTAGAACCACGCCCCATAAGCCGCGGAGAAACTTCCTTGTCCGGCCGCGATGCACTCGCCTGAAGGTCCTCCGCGGAAACCAGATTTCCGGGCGCGGTCGGAGAAGCTGCGCTTCCCGGGGACCGGGGAGGTGTGGGAAAAGAAACCAAGGCGAGCCATGTCTGCAGAGTGTCCACTGGCGGAGTCGCTCAGCTTTTCGTCGAGCTTGAGCGGGCGCAGGCCAAGGACGGCACGTTCGTAGCTGATGAGCTTGGCGAAGTTTTTCTGCGGCGCACTGGCCCAGCTGGAGGCATCGTTGTGCTGGTTGGCCGAGGACAGGCTGGCTACCTCNGCCCTCATTGCGCCGAGCACCTGTGCGGCCTTCATGTAGCTGCTTCCGTCAAAACTTTCCTCGAGGGCCTCCTTGCGGCGTTCTGCCGTGGTGATTTCCTCCGCTTCTTCCCTGGTCTGCCCNTCGAAGCGGGCAAGCTGATCGTGAATTTCAACCANGGCGTCGGTGATGGAGTCAATCTGCTTGTCGATGCTGGTNGTNTCAGCCTGGGAGAGTTTGCTGGCCTTGGTGTAGAGGGCATCCAAGCGGTCCCATTCGGTGCGNAACTTGTCGATCTCCTGCTTATTTTTCTGCCAGTCGCGCATCATGAGCGGGTAGACCCGGAGGCGCTCCTGGCGAAGTTCATCCACGACCTCGACCAGCTCGCTGTAGGGATTGCCCCCGCGATTCCGCCCGCTGAGGACGTCGGCGAGACGGCGCTCGTGATACTGCCGGGCTTTTTGCAGGGCCTTGCGAAAGGAAGGGATTGCCTCCTTCCCGAGGAGGTGCACGCTGCGATAGGCGGCGTGGCGGCGCTGCGGTTGGCTCGACTGCATCCACTGCAGAGCCTTGAGNACAACCTGCTTGGAGGGCGGCGCAGGTTGGGTGGTCTCCTCGGCCAGGAGACAAAAGGGCAGCAGAATCGCGGAAATCAGGGGGGTACGAACGTTCATGTCCTGCAGGTGAAGGTGGACTGTGCTTCAAAACGGAGTCGCATGCACGCTGATTTTCGCGTCTTGACGCGGGGGGCGGAGNCCGTTTCCTTCCCGCCATGTTGCGGCAGGTGCTCATTTCCAAACTTCACAGGGCCATCATCAGCGAGGCCTCGGTGGACTACGAGGGAAGTATTGAGATACCAGGTGACTTGGTGGAAGAGGCCCGGTTGTGGGCGGGAGAGAAAGTCCTCGTGGCGTCGATCACNACCGGCGCCCGCTTGGAAACCTACGTGCAGGTGGGGGAAGCTGGAACCGGCAGGATCATTATCAATGGAGGGGCGGCCCACCTCATCAGGAAAGGGGAACGGGTGACCATCATGGCCTTCGGGGCCAGCGAGCACCAGGTGGAAGCACGCAGGCTGCTCCTGGATGAGAACAACGAGGTGATCCGGGCAAGCGGGTGACGGCCGGCGAGCCTGTCCGGTTGGGTTCAGGTCCCTGCCTGTGCCCTCCGGGACTTGCCCGCGGCAGGTCACTCTCCCCGTCCGGNCTGTTCTGGATCGGAGAATAGGTCCCTGCCAGTNTTCACCATGGTCGCCTCCGGGTCCGGGGTGTCCGGAGTGGTGATCCAGTGGACAAGCTCGGAGCGCTGTTTGACACGCACGCCTTGCTCGCCGTAATAGACGATCTCCTCCTTGATTACGCCGACAGCCTCCGCAAACCAGACGGTTCGCTTGAGATAGGTGACGTGATCCTCTCCGGTTACCGGGTGGGGGGAGANCTTTTCGCTGGTGATCTGGATACGGGCGGCATGGAAGGTGCCCGCGGGGACGGTCACGTTGCCTCTCTCAATGACACGAAAGAGGAAGGGGCTATCCTCGTCTGTTCCCAGGCACTCCCACGTTTCACCGGGTTGCATGCCGGGAGTCGCAATGGGAACACCTTCCGGCAGGAGTTCGACATCCTCGTCCTTCACNTGCACCGGGATCCAGCCCCAGCTCAGAATTCCCTCCGGGCNGATCTGGTAGANCTCTTCGCCAAGCATNTTTCCGTTTTCGGAGATCGTAATGCCCGTGAGGGATTTGCCGGATTCCTCAAGCACGCGCTCGCCGGTNCAGGTGCGGACTTGTTCAAAGGTGATGAGGTGGGCGTTGTCGGTGCGCTGCGGGCGCCGGGCGGCATCCGTTTTNGAAAGTCGCAGGTCAATCGGGATCTCCTTTTGNACCTTGTATTTCCAGACCTCGCCGGGGCGGGGAGCGAAGCAANCCTGCTTTGGTTCCGCGGNCCCTCCGGGCTGGCTTGCGTCTGCGTCCTTACTGCCACAGGACGTGAGNTGGAGCAGGCAGGCCACCGTGAGAAGCGATGTGNGCAGGAGACGGGTCATGAGACACGCGGGGGAAGGGATACAACGATTTGNCCACCACCACTCCAGCTCGCTCCGAGCCGGCGGCGCCAGTGGGTCTCCGGAAAGTGAAGATTGNTGGGGCGGCGTTTGAGCAGGTAGATCACGCCAACCACGCCCACAGCGAGGAGAGCGAGAAGGGTGGCCATGACNGCCCGGAAAATCATCGAATGGTGGCTCTCAGCCCTGTCNNGCAGCTGCTNTTGGTGGATTGAGGCGATTCTNTNGCGCTCGTAGGTGGCGCGGTTNNTGAGGAAAACGAATTCTTCCGCGAGTTCGAGGCCGAGGGCTTCCACCCGGGCGCGGGTAGTGCGTTCCTTCATTGCGCGGGAGAGCGCANTGTAGAGCGCAAGGCCGGCCTCCTCCCCTNCATGGCGGNCCCGGGCCTCTCCTCCAAACACGGCGGCGGGCCGGAGGAGCGAGTCGGGCACATGCAGGACAACCACCCAGCTNCTCTCGCGCGTCCACGTTTCCCCCACCCGTTCGGCAAGTTCTTCGAGAGTCGTTTCGGGGGGAAGACCGCGATCCCAAAGAATAACCAGAACATCGAGCCCGTGGCTCTTGCGGTGGCGGCTGAGTTCGCTCTCCAGACGGGCCTTGCGTTCGNCCCCGAGCCAGCCGCCGGTNTCCAGCACCTGCCCCGGGGGAGGNTGGGGAAAGTCAATCGACTGGCCCGCCACCCCAGGNGAGAAGGAAAGCACCAGTGAGAATGATAAGAGCGTCCTGAGATTCATGAGCACTTCAGGAGGGATGGGTAGCGGGCTGTCGTTCCGCTTGGGGTGAGTTGGATTCCGGTGTTGCCTCTGCTGGAAGCAGGGCTCTGGCGCCACCGGTGGCCCGGGTCGGCGTGTTTTCGGGTGGAGAAGCCGGGTAACTGCTGGAGGCGTGCTGCAGTTGCTCAGGGCGAACCTGCGGCGCGGATTTTGAGGGCGAGGAGCTCCAACCGTGATTTCGCGGACGGCGTTGTTCCGCCACGTGCCATGCTGATGTCAGGAGTTCACGAGCATCGACGAGGAAGCCATTGAGGCCTTCTTTCCATTGTTCATCGCTGAGACAGGCGGCCAGTTCCTGGAGGGCTGCTTCCCAGAGTTCGGGCTTTAGGAATGGTTCAAGCGCATAGCCGCTTGTCATGGTGAGACGGCCCGAGTTGCGATCGCCCACCACCAGGAGTTGCCAGGCCCTTTGAGTATCTGCCGCTGGAGCGGTATTGTGCAGCCAGAAGGCAAAGGCCTCGAGCGATGTGGCCGGCTGAAGGGAGACGAAGCAAAATGAGATGTCGACCTGCGGGACGCGCCGACGGAGCTTGCGGTAGGCCCTGCCCATTTCTTTCGTGATCCCGGGGGGCAGAAGGTTTGAGGGATCAAGCAGCAGCTGAAGGGCAGGGGGGCTGAACGCAAAGGCTTTCTGACTCTGTTCAAGGGAGAAGCCGCAGGCCGGGCAGGCTGCCGTTGGCACCTCCATTTCCCAAGTGCAATGCGGGCAGAACATTCCGGATTGGTTGAAGAACCGGGCCGGGAATGTTCGCAGGCTCGTGTTGGGGCTGGTGTCGGGCACCTTCTTGATTGGACAGAACTTCCCTTAATTAATCCTCATATTTGCGAAAGGTAAAGATTCTACTTTGGGTGGAAGTCCCTTGTAAGCACAGTTGCTCGAGGGGTCGCCCTGCTGCTTCTTCGCGGGTCAGTCCGGGTAAATACTGCCGACGGGGGGCTGGATTGCGGCGGGCAGTGCCTTTCTGCGTTCCCTATGCGAGGATCCATTGCGACTGCGGGTCCCGTCTTCGGGCCGAAGAGCGCCGTTGCGCGGGTCTTCACTGGGAGAAGGCGCGGGTCGGAAGTGCAGAGGAGAGCTCCAGTTGTGGCGGGTGCTCCTCCCCGTCCAAGGGTCATCTTCTATTCATTGTATTCTTACAGTCAGAGGATTAGACATGGCAGAGGTGGACGGCTGGAAGTTGCTTTACAAGCTGCGGAAGCCCCACCATAGTCCCGCCCCCTCGTTTTCCAGCTGGCATGGATATCATCATCAATCTTCTGCTCGTCGCCTTTGTGGTGGTGAGTCTTCTGCTCATTCTCGTTGTACTCATGCAGCGGCCCAAACAGGAGGGCCTGGGAGCAGCTTTTGGATCTGGCATGACGGACCAGATGTTTGGAGCACAGACCACAAACGTGCTCCAGAAGGGAACAGCCTACTTCGGGACGGCATTTTTGCTCCTCGCTCTGGTCCTTTCCATCCTGATCGCCAAGCGGAACTACGAGGAAGGAATCAACGAAGCTCCGGTCGCGGCAGCCGACCCTGCGGCGGCCCCGGCCGCTCCCGAGGAGGGGGCGGAGAGTGTAGAACCGGGCAATCTGGGGGAGCCTAGTGACGAATTGAAGAGGCAGCTTGAAGGGATAATACCTACGCCCGCTCCTGCGCCTTCTCCAGAGCCCGCGCCCGCTCCCGCTCCTGCCCCCGAGCCTTCTCCCGCGCCTGCCCCCGCGCCTGCTCCCGCGCCTGCTCCCGAGCCTGCTCCCGAGCCTGCTCCCGAGCCT
>PBLI01000001.1 GCA_002721695.1 Roseibacillus sp.
GTGCGTTTGACGATTCGTTCGGTGGAACGGATGCCTGTGGTGGTCAGTGCAATGACCGCTGGGGTGCGGGAGGCATAGGGTTGGGAGGGTCCCCGGGTGTCTACACCGTCCAACTGACTACCGATGGCGGAGGCTCCTGGTTCTCGATCGGTGAACTCACCTACGACCCAGTCGGCGGTGATATCGCCCCCGGTGGTGCGTTCACTCCCTGGCTCCGGCATGAGTATGAAATCTCCACCGACGGTGGTGCCCCCATCACCGCAAACGGCCTCCGCCTGATCTTGCCGGGCGCAGCCAACAACGTCGCGATCGATGAATTGGAGATCTACGGAATCCCTGAGCCGACCAGTTCAACCTTGCTCGGGCTCGGAATCCTCGGCTTCCTCCTGAGGCGAAAACGCTAGCGTCAGGCCGACAGACAAATCATTCCCAACGCGGTGTCGGCAGCCGGCACCGCGTTTTTAATGCTCCTGCCATGGTCCTCCGTCCGGCCCAGCCCGACGACATCACTGCCATCCGAGCCTTCATTTTCGAGCACGGGGTCAATGAGTGGAACTACCTCTGCGCGGAAGATCTCGATCCTCATCTCGCCGGCCTTGCGAATGGCCAGACCCTCGGCCTGATTGCCCTCGACGGCACTACCCTCGTTGGAATCGCAACCGGTGGAATCACCAACTCCTTCAATCGGTATGAATCTGCCGAGTCAACGATCGTTCACGCCTCCGTCTCCGAGGTAGTTGTCGCTACGGACCGATGCGGTATGGGGCTCGGCTCTCGAATCCTTCAAGAATGTGCGGCCCGACTGCATGGCCATGGGGCAGAACACATCTATGCCGAACGTCACGAGGAGAATCTGGCCTCCGCCGGCATGATGCGAAAGGCGGGATTCGAGGTGCTTGACACCTTCCGCGACCCCGAGCGCCGTCCGACCGGAAGCCGCCGAACCTCCGTCTGCCGCCTCGACTACTCGCGGAGCGCTTCTCCCCGCTCGTAAACCGGGAGCCGCCTGGCGATCTCCCCGGCCGTCCGCTGATCGCCAGCTGCCCGCGCCACCTGTAATCCCCGGCGGGCAGTCGCTACCGCCTTCTGGAACAATCCATTTTCCGCCTGTGCTGCCGCCAAGGTATCAAGATAAGCTGCACTCTTCCCTCCGTCTTCCTCTACCAATCCCTGTGCCAGCTCCAGAGCCCGCACCCCATTGCGCAAGGACTCTTCCCGGCTGGTGGCGAGAAGCCACGCCAGGTTGTTTCGGCCCGGAACGTTCGCGGCATCAACCTTGAGCAGGGCCTCGAAGTAGTGGACCGCACCCGCATGGTTCCCAGCCGTGAGATCCAAAGTCGCCAGCGCATTGAGAGCTGGCCCATAGCCTGGATGCAACTGGATTGCCTCAATCAGCCGAACCCGCGCCTCCTTCAGCTGCCTTAGTTGTTGATGACAGGCCGCCGCCGAGTAGCGGGCTGCCGGGTCATCGGGAACCAGCCCGATCAATACGATGAAGTGATCCAGCGCCTTCTGCCAATCTTTCCGCCGCGCATGAAGGTTTCCCAATCCTCGATGCACGCGTGCCGACAACGGCCGGTTAAGCTCTGCCTGCCCATAATAGTAAATGGCCAACTCCTCCGCCTGCAGGCTCTCCTGGTGCACCGCATGGTGAAAGTAGAGATTCGCATCGAGACGCGCAATCGTGCGTGCGATGGAGTCACCCACAAGCTGCGTTCCGGGCAACGGCGCAGACCGCCCCCACCGCTCGCCACGCGTCCCTGCGCTATGGGAGAGATCCCGCAGAAGATCGTCCACCGAGAGCGGCCCCTTGTAGATCACCGAAACGAAACCCGATCCATCGATGAGAAAACTCGAAGGCAAGGGCAGACGGCGCCGATGACCAACCGCATTATCGTGATGCCATTGCAGGCGACCAACCACCTGCTCACTCGCAACCGCGGAGACAAAAGGGAACTTCAGCTTCTTGATCGCCGCCGCGGCATTGGCTGCCGCCTTCCTCTTGTCAGAGCTATCGAGTGCATCCACCGAAAGCGCCACCACCTCAACACCAGCCGCCCGCAGCTCATTCTCCCGCTCCGCGATCTCGGCCAGCTCAACCAGGCACGGCGCACACCAACTCGCCCACAAATTGACCAGCACCGGTTTACCCGCCCCCAGCTGAACTGTGCGCCCACTGCCGTCGGCGACGGACAACTCCGGCCCCTTGAGCAACTGAACCATGGGAATTCGCGCAGTTCGACTTACCGGCACCAGCTCCTGTTCCGATGCCTTCAAGGCCAGCCCCCGCCTGCTCGAAACGGCCACCGCCACTCCCTTCCCCTGCTCCAGGAGAAAGCGCCCGCCCACCTTCACTCCACCGAACTCCTCGATGCTCCCCTTCCGATCCGGCCACCGCACGATCACCTTCTCAACCTCGCTCGTCTCACCCAGTCCAAAGTGTAACCCCATGCTCGATTGCGACACGAATCCCTCCCCCGCCCGCAGGCTTCGCCGCAGGGTTCCCTGAGCGGTCACCACCTCGACCCGGGCGCCGACCGCATCGCGATTGCATGCCGTGCCATTGCCCCGCAACCGCAAGCTCAAGAACTGCTGTCCTGCGCCCTCCGGCAGTTCATTTCGCATCAGGCGAAGCCGCGGTCCATTTCGATTTGCCACCCACAAGTCCAGGTCTCCGTCGTCATCCCAGTCGACGAGCGCAAGGGCTCGCGCATCATCCGGATAATCAAAGCCGCTCCCCGCCGAGACATCGGCAAAAGTGGGCCTCCGCCCTCCCGCACGATTCCCAAGGTTGAGAAAGACACAGTTCCGTTCGTGCCCGCTGAAGGAACGTCCCCGACTGATCATCGTGGCGAGATCACTGACCGGTCTCGGATTCTCTTGGGCATCCTGCGACACGACCTGCCGCCAGAAGAAACTTCACAAGTCCCCACTGTCTCCACTCGCCGTGATGTGGCCATTTGCCACGACCAGGTCTTCCCACCCATCATTGTTAAGATCCGCAAAGAGGGAACTCCAGGCCCAGCGCCCCAGAGTCACCCCCGCCTCCACACTTGAATCGGCAAAGCCACCTTCAAGATTTCGCAACAGGGTATTTCCCCTCGCAAAATGAAGATAACGCCGCCGCACGTCGCCCGTGATGCCACGCTTGAATCCCGATTGCCCCACAATGCGGTTACCCGCCGCCGAAAACATGTTCGCCACGTAGAGATCAAGCCGACCGTCCCGGTCATAGTCACCCCAGCTCACCGACATGCCCGAGGCGCTGTCCTCCACCCCGAGAAGGGCTGCCACATCCACGAACGTCCCTCCGTCGTTCCGGTAGAGATTATTACGTCCAAAGTCATTCGCCACGTAAAGATCCGGATCCCCATCCTCATCATAGTCCTCCCACGTTGCCGCCAGCGTCCAGCGGCGATTGTTGACGTTCAAGCCCGCTTCGGTGGTCACGTCCGTCAGTTTCACCGCCCCGTCCGCGCCGGCCTCGTTCCGCAGGAGAACATTTCCCACCGAATTGTTCGCATCGTGATAAACAAATTGATCCGACCCGAACCCCACGGCCGTCGGAGCCGAATCCGCTGTCGTCGTATCAGGGGCGTAGCCCCCGACAAAAATGTCCACCCTCCCGTCCCGGTCATAGTCTGCCGCCGCCAGGGAAATCGTCGATTCCATCATTGGCACTATCTGGGCCACCTCGAATCGTTTCTGCTCGCNGTTGATTGCAACAACAACATGACCCAACACCGCCACCACCAGGTCGCGGTCCCCGTCATTATCCAGGTCCACCAGCAACGCACATCGCGAATCGTCAATCCAGTCGACCCCCCATTCTCTCGAGGCCTCGCGCGCAGTCCCATCGGCATTCTGCAGGTAGAGCCGNTTGGGCAAGCCGGGGTGCTGACACAAGTAGAGATCATCCAATCCGTCTCCATTCACATCGCCCAACGCCAACCCCGGAGTCCCCAAGCCGTTCAGCGAATTACGAAAGGGAAGCCGCTCATGCCAGTGATTCAGTCCGTGCAGAAGTTGCTCCCGATAACTCTCGTTTTCGCCGAGCACCGACTCCGTACAGTCCACAAACAGCCGGCCACCCTCTAACGTGGTCCTTGCTCGCTCGAAGTGAGTCACCCGCAGATCCTTAAGCTTGGGCGCTCGCCCCTCTTCTCCTTCTTCCCACCGGGTCTTCCACCGTGCATGGACCTCTACCACCCCATCTCCCTGGTTCCACAAGTAGGAAACAATTTGCTCCGTTTCGAATTCACCCTTCTCCGAAGTCACCGCCACCACCTTGAAGTGCACCTCGCGGTCCACCGCCTTGAATTCACCTTCATGAGCAAGGCCCTCACGTCCTCCAGTCCGCAGGGNAGCCTTGCTCCGGTCAAGCCGCATCACTTCATGATGTTCATCCTTGTAGACCTCCTCCAGAAACGGACCAAACCGGTCACCCTGATAGTCGTCGCTCACCAGATCAGCCAGGGCCTCCTCGACCTCCTTGGCAGGAGCATCCCGGCGGAGAGCCCCGGCGATCTTCTTCAGCTGTTCCTTCACCGTGGCCGCCCGCACCTCGGTCTGCCAACCATCAGACGAGGGATTATCCACTTCCTGATCCCAATCGACCACCTTCCCGATCGGAACTTCCGCCTCCTCGATCCCGACCACCGGGAGTTCCTTCCGGACTCCTCCGCCCTCTCCATTCCTCTCCACCTCGACCCCGCTGTTCTCCTTATCACCACAGCCTCCAACCACCAGTATGCTGATCGTCAGAATCAATCGTCCTCGGTGGTTCGTTCTTTTCATTTTTTCGTACGCTGCGATTAAGGCCTGCGTGATTAATCCGGTCAATCTCCCGAATTCCGATCCTCTCTCACCGCGCCGCCAGTTCCTGAAGACCGGCATGGCCACCACGGGCGCAACCATTCTTGGCTTCCCTGCCATTGTGAGTGCACGCTCACCCAACTCCAGACTGAACCTTGCCTGCATCGGCGTTGGAGGGCGCGGTATCTACAATACTGAACAAATGGCCCGGAAGGACAACATCGCCACCATTTGTGATGTCAATACCCAGAACCTTGCAGCCGCCCAGAAACGTTACCCAAAAGCCAGACCCTTCACCGACTTTCGCAAACTCTACGATGCCGGCATCAACAACATCGACGGCGTGGTGGTTTCTGTCCCCGAACACACCCACGCCTTCGCCACCCTCCCCGCCCTTCTCGAAAAGAAACACGTCTTCTGCGAAAAACCTCTCACCCGCGACATCCACGAAAGCCGGCTCATTTCCAGAGCTGCCGCCATCGCCGGGGTGAAGACGCAAATGGGCATCAACATGCACGCCAAGGACAACTATCGGCGGGTGGTCGAACTGATCCGTTCTAATGCCATTGGTCCGGTTTCCGAAGTCCACGTCTGGGTCGACCGTGCCTGGGGATGGCAGTCCCCTGAGGATGCGGAAAAGTACCGCGACATCGCCTCCACCCAGGATCGGCCGAAGGGCTCAACTCCTCGCCCGGACCATCTCGACTGGGACCTCTGGATCGGCCCGGCTCCCATGCGCCCCTTTCATGAGATCTACTTCCCCGGTCCCAAGTGGTACCGTTGGTGGGACTTCGGCAACGGCACCATGTCCGACCTTGGCAGCCACTGGCACGATCTCCCGTTTTGGGCTCTCGAGCTCGATGCCCCACGGACCGTCAAGACCGATGGCCCGCCGCCTCATCCCGAGATTGCTCCAGCCTCCATGACCGCCACCTATGCCTACGGATCACGGGGGAACCTCCCTCCGGTGACCCTGACCTGGTATCAAGGCAATCGAAAACCCCGCATCTGGCACGAGAAGAAAATTCCCCAGTGGAAGTACGGCACCCTCTTCGTCGGCACCCAGGGCCGCATGATCCTCACCGAACACTCCGAACACCTCCTTCTCCCCGAAAAGGAATTCAAGGNCTTCGAACCTCCACCCCAGACCATCCCGAACTCAATCGGTCACCACGCCGAATGGATCGAGGCATGCAAGGGAGGGACCGAAACGACCTGCCCGTTCTCCTACTCCGGCCCCCTCACTGAAGCATGCCATCTCGGCAACGTCGCCTACCGGGCCGGCAGGAAGATCCAGTGGGATGCCGGACGCATGAAGATTCCCAACGCCCCCGAGGCCGAGCNATTCCTCAAGAGATCCTACCGCGAGGGCTGGAGCCTCGGCTGAAACGAAAACACCCCGTCCTTTCCTTTACTCGAAGCANTCGAGGATCACCTTTCTGCTTCCAGCNGAGAGCNTGTCCATCGGATAGCGGTAGCTCTTGCCACGCATCTTCAGGGTGACCGCCTCGCCGTCGTAGTAGGTGATCTTCGCCACAATGATCTTTCCATCCGTATTGGAAAGGCGCTGGACAGGCAGGTCCGCCAGTTTTTCCCAGCCAGTCCTATTCTTGGCCTGATAGGCGAGGCTGCGCTTGTATTTTTCCCGGTCCGCCTTCGACGGCACGGGAGCCTTCGTGCGTTTTCCTACCTTGCGAAAGGTAATTCCTCCGCTGCGCCCTCCAGANGCAGCACAACTCCGACCCCGTCATCCAGCGTCGGCAGACGGCACGTATGCAGGCACCGCCAGAAGGCATGCTGCCAAGAGTCCGAGAATTTTCATGTCGTTAGAATAGGAGGCGGCGTGAACCAGATCAAGGACAAGCTTCGCCCCAGTGGACTCTTCAGGGAAATTCTGTTATAATCATAATAATTTAATAACCAGTATTATATGAATACTCTGCCTGCGATCAGCCTCGCAGTTCCGGCATCCTCCGGGGGATCTTCCGCCCATCATGACCGGCCCGGAGCCTGCAGGAGAATCTTGAGAAGGCGTTCGGGAGGGCCTGCGAAACGCGGCAAGGAATTCAATGGGGGGGAGAGGACAGCTTGGAATTTGCTCCCGTAAACCGCTCATCACCTCACTCATTCAGGCCTTTNCCCACCCCAACGCCGCCGCCCGCAGTCGTGGGCCCCATTCCGTAGTGCATACTTCCGAGCCCCCTCCTCCCTGTCGATGCCTTCCGGCGTCCAGAGAGAGTACAGACGCACCCAAAGGATGTGCACATCAAGCATCACCACCGAATCCAGCAACCGAGCGCCAGTATCGCGGTAATTCAACCCCTGGACCGGGCTCCCACGCCCTTGGCTTCAAGGGTCGAAGGGTCACAAATCTGACCACGCCCGCACCAGAATCGTCTGATCGGACGCTACATTCCCCATGGTCATCTCGAGGAAACAGGCGTAGTTTTGCCAGACTCCATGAGCATGAGAGCCATCATCCTCCTATCCGCCTTGGCAACCCTTCCCCCGGTGGCTCAGGGTCAGGCGAAGATTGAATTCAATCGCGACGTCCGCCCAATCCTCGCCGAAAACTGCTTCGCCTGTCACGGCCCCGACCCAGGCACCCGGGAGGCCGACATGCGACTCGATACCGAAGACGGTTTCTTTGCCGAACGGGAAGGTGCCCCACCCGTCGTAGTCAGGGGAAAGCCAGAGGAGAGCGAGCTCTACCTGCGCCTCGTGACCGAGGATCCGGATGAACTGATGCCTCCGGCCGAGAGCCACAAGAAACTCACCTCCACGCAGATCAGCCTGGTCCGCGACTGGATCACGGAAGGCGCACCCTGGCAGGCTCACTGGTCGCTGCTGACCCCTGACCGCCCTCCCGTCCCCTCTCCCCGGGATGCCACCTGGGCGAAAACCCCGATCGACAGCTTCCTGCTATCGAAGCTCGACGAACTCGGGCTCAAGCCGGCCCCCGATGCCAGCCCACACGTCCTCGCGCGCCGGCTAGCACTCGATATCACGGGACTTCCGCCCAACCCCGAAATTACCGCTCCCTACCTTTCGGATCCCAGCGAGGCCAACTACCTGAAACTCATCGACACCCTGCTCGCCTCGCCCCGCTACGGCGAACACCGGGCCCGCTACTGGCTCGACGCCGCTCGCTACGGCGATACCCACGGCCTGCACTTTGACAACTACCGCGAGATCTATCCCTACCGTGACTGGGTAGTGAAGGCCTTCAACGAAAACCTCTCCTACGACCAGTTCACCCTCTGGCAACTAGCCGGCGACCTGCTGCCCGAACCCAATCTTGACCAGCTCATCGCCACCGGCTTCCAGCGCTGCAACATCACTACCAACGAGGGCGGAACCATCGCCGAGGAAAACCTCGCGATCTATGCCGCGGATCGCGTGCAAACCTTCGGCTGGGTCTATCTCGGTCTCACCACCAACTGCGCCCAGTGCCACGATCACAAGTTCGATCCCTTTACCACGAAGGACTATTACTCCATGGCAGCCTTTTTCCGGAATACGACCCAGGGTGCCATGGATGGAAACTCCTCAGATGGCCGGGGCCCCGTCATCAAGGTGCCTTTTAACGAGGACAGGGAGAAACGCGAAAGCATCGACCGGAAAATTTCGGAGGCCCAGAACAAACTGGAGGGTCGTCGTACGGAGGCGCAGCCCGACTTCGAGAAGTGGGCTGCTACCGCCGATCCCGATCAACTCGCCGAGGCGCAACCCCGGGAGGGGCTCCTCGTTCACGTCCCCCTCAACGAGGGCCTTGGTGACAAGGTCAGGGCCTGGGTAAACGGTCAGGAACAGGTCTTCAAATCAGAGGGCTTCCTCACCTGGGATCCCAAGGGCAAGATCGGTCCCGCCCCCCGCATCAAGCGCGGACGGACTTTCGACCTTGGCGACCTCGCCAACCTGAGGGCCAACCAGTCCTTCAGCTATGGGGCCTGGATCCGCTCTGAACGCGGCATCAACGGCTCGGTCTTCGCCCGGATGGACGAGGCCCAGAAATTCCGCGGGTGGGATCTCTGGCAGCAGGGCGCCCATTTCGGAGCCCACCTCGTTGATTCCTGGCCCGATAATGCATTCAAGATCGTCACCCAGAAGCCGGTCCTCAAGTTCGGCCAGTGGAATCACGTCTTCGTTACCTATGACGGAAGTGGAACGGCTGACGGCCTCCGCCTCTTCCACAACGGTAGCGAGCAACCGAAGTCCGTAGAGACCGGATCACTCAAGGCCAATGCCGACACCTCCTCTGACACTCCCCTGCGCATAGGCCAGCGCAGCTCCAGGCAGTTCTTCGAAGATGGCTTTCTCCAGGACATGCGCATCTACACGCGTGCCCTCTCCGCCGGAGAGATCAGGGCCCTCGCCGACTCCGGCCCGCTGCGCGCCATTCTCGCCACGGCCCCCGAAGAGCGCACAGGGGAGCAGAACAAGGTCCTCTTCGAGAATTTCCTCTACACGCGGGACAAGCAGTTTTCCGCCCTCACTGAGGAGATCTCGAAACTCAAGTCCCAGCGTGCAGGTCTCACCGGCAAGGCCGCCATTACGCACGTGCAGAAGGAAAAGGCGGGCAAGGCCATGGCGCACATCCTCATGCGCGGCCAGTATGACAAGAAGGGTGAACAGGTGGAGGCGGACACCCCATCCGCCCTGCCACCCCTCCCGGAGGGAGCTCCGCGCAATCGCCTCGGCCTGGCCCAGTGGCTCATCGCGCCCGAGAACCCGCTGACCGCCCGCGTGACAGTGAATCGCTTCTGGCAGGAAATCTTCGGGCAGGGAATGGTAGTCACCTCCGAGGACTTCGGCATCATGGGCATGCCACCCACCCACCCGGCGCTCCTCGACTGGCTGGCCGTCGAGTTCCGTGAGTCCGGGTGGGACGTGAAGCAGCTCATCAAGCTCCTTGTCACCAGCAGGGCCTACCGCCAGGCCTCCATCACGACACCCGATAAACAGTCCAAGGATGAGGACAACCGCTTCCTGAGCCGTGGGCCGCGCTTCCGCATGGATGCCGAGATGATTCGTGACTACGCCCTCGCCGCCAGCGGCCTGCTCAGCTCCACGATGGGTGGCCCCGGGGTGCGACCCTACCAGCCCTCCGGTATCTGGGACGTGGTCGGGCTCCCCGGCGGCAATACCCGCAACTACAAGCAGGATACCGGCGACAAGCTCTACCGCCGCACGATCTACAATTTCTGGAAGCGCATGGCGCATCCCCCCAACATGGAGGCCCTCAATGCCCCCAGCCGGGAGGTCTGTACCGTCCGCCGCGAACGCACCAACACCCCGCTTGCTGCACTCGTGACCATGAACGATCCCCAGTTCGTGGAAGCAGCCCGCGCCCTCGCCCAGCGGGCCCTGCAGATTGCTTCCGGAGAAGGCGACCAAGCCGGTCTCGCCGTGGTGGCCAGGCGTGCGCTCTGCCGTCCCCTCAATCCGCGCGAAACTGAGATCCTGCAGGCCTGCCTCGCCGATCACCTGACCTACTACGAGGGGCACCTCTCCGACGCCAAGGCCCTTATCAAGGTCGGAGAAAGCAAGGCCGATCCCACCCTCGATCCCCGGAAACTCGCCGCCTGGACGATGCTCTGCAACCAGGTATTCAACCTTGATGAAGTACTTAGCAAATAGCTGAACACTTCACCCAACCCGACAAAAAAACCGACCAGAGCAACTCATGAACCTCTTCCAGGAATATCTCCAGGCCCAGTCTCGCCGTTATTTTCTGTCCCAGGGGCGCAACGTCCTCGGAGGCGCAGCCCTCGCCGGCCTTCTGGGGCGCTCGATGAGCGGCGAGGCGCACGGCGCCGGTGCGGTGAAGACCCACTTCGCTCCCAAGGCCAAGCGCGTCATCTACCTCCACATGGTAGGCGGCCCCGCCCAGATGGACCTCTTCGACTACAAGCCCGTCATGCAGAAGTGGTACGACAAGGATCTCCCGGACAGCGTGCGGATGGGCCAGCGCCTGACTACCATGACAAGCGGGCAGAAGCGCTTTCCGATAGCCCCCTCCAAATACAAGTTCGCGCAGAAGGGGCAATGCGGAATGTGGATGAACGACGAACTGCTTCCGAATCTGCACCAATGCGCCGACGAAATCTGCTGGATGAAAAGCCTCCATACCGAGGCTATCAACCATGAGCCGGCTATCGCCGCGATGCAGACCGGCAACCAGATCACCGGCCGTCCCTGCCTCGGGTCCTGGGCCTCCTACGGACTGGGTTCCATGAATGAGGACCTCCCCGCTTTCGTCGTCATGGTTGCCACTCCCAGCAACCGGGAACAGGAACAGGCCATCTCCTCGCGTCTCTGGTCAAGCGGCTATCTCTCCGGCGAGCATGCGGGCGTCTCCTTTCGAAGCAAGGGCGACCCCATTCTTTACATCAACAACCCCGACGGCGTGCCTGACGAAGTGCGCCAGCGCACCATCAGGGGCATCAACGAGATGAACGAACTCACCTACCGGGAGCTTGGTGATCCCGAGACCTACACTCGTATCCGGCAATATGAGATGGCCGCCCGCATGCAGGCCAGCATGCCGGAGCTGACTGACCTCAGCAAGGAGCCCAAGCGCACCTTCGAGCTCTATGGCGAAGAAGCCAGGAAACCAGGCAGCTTCGCCAACGTCGCACTCATGGCGCGCCGGCTGGCAGAGAGAGACGTCCGGTTTATCCAGGTATATCACAACAACTGGGATCACCATGGCAATGTGAATGGCCGTATGCCGTCACAATGCAGGGACGTGGACCGCCCCTGCTACGCCCTCATCAACGACCTGAAGGAACGGGGCATGTTCGACGAGACCCTCATCATCTGGGGAGGCGAATTCGGCCGTACGATCTACAGTCAGGGCGGTCTCAGCAAGACGAACTATGGCCGCGACCACCACCCTCGTTGCTTCACAATGTGGATGGCCGGAGGCGGTGCCCGGGGTGGCTCCATCTACGGGGAAACCGACGAATTCAGCTACAACATCGTGAAGGACCCCCTCCATATCCGTGACTTTCATGCCACCATCCTGCACCTGCTCGGCTACGATCACGAGAGGTTCACCGTGAAATACCAGGGCCTCGACCAACGCCTGACCGGCGTCGAGAAGGCCAAGGTCATCAAGGAGCTCCTCGCCTGACAAACAACCGGCCTTACTCGCCCTTCTTTGAATTCAGTTTGCGCGTGGCAAGATCGCCGGCGGGCTCCAGCTCGGCCGGCTTCAGGGGTCCCGATGGTTCCAGCTTGGCCGGCACGATGCGGGCCGAAGGTTCAAGCTCTCCAAGGACGAGCTTGCTCTTCTTGAGCATACGGGCCACCACGGGGTCGAGACCCCGCTCAAGCGCACCTAATTGGAGTCGTTTCACCTCCCGGTCGGACTCCTCTTCCGCCGCGAGGGAGCTGCGGGCTTCCTCCTCATCCCACTGAAAGCGCTCCTGGAATTCCTCTGACAGGTCACCATGACGCAAGCGGGCCGTCCCGGTGGAGTGGAAAATCTCGAGGCCCACGTTCGTCACGCGCCGAATGACGACATCGCGATAGATCTTCCCTTTGCGGGTACGTAATTCGGGCTGGCGCTCACCCCGGGCCGTCAGACGCACCCAGCGGAGAAATTCCGACCGGTAGTCGTCGAGGCCCCCGGAATACGTGCGAATATCACGTTCCAATTGAGCCAGCCTGTCCGATTCCAGTTTCCCCTCCTCGCCATTCGCCTGCAAGGCAGCCAGCTCAGCCTCCAACTCGACCCGGCGGGCCTCGAGTCCTTCCACCGGGTCCAGCGCATCAAAATGCTCCTGCAGCACCGCCACCAACTCCCGCTGTGCTGCCAGATGCTCCTCGTCCACCTTCTGTTCAGCCCGCACCATTCCCCCGGCGAGGAGGAACAGAACTCCCAGCAGACCCAGCCTGTATGCACCAGCGCCCTTCATCGTTGAACAGAATGCACCCTTACTCCCGACAGGGCAAGGAGAGCGAGTCCATAATTCTCATCCCCTTACGGTGAAGTCCTCGCATGAAGGAGCTTCCAAGTCCATGATTGCAACCTAGTCGTCCCGGCCCTCGTGCGAATGCCCGAAGCGACATTCGCTCTACCTTTCAAGACCACCTCGCCCCCATGAAATCACAGCCGGGTGATGCGCGATCTGCCCTTTCTTCCAACCCTACTGGCCCACCTCCAACGCGGTCGCGATCCGCTTCCCGCTCACCCTCATCTCGCGGGGCTGACCGGGGGCAAACTCCGCGAGACGGAGCTCCTCCAGCATCCAGCCAATCTCCCAGAATCGAACAGCCTCGGGATGAGCCATCCACTGCCCCATCCATTGCTCCCAGAGGGGCCGGATCCGTCCCCGCTTCTCCTCATCCCGCACAAGGGGCTGGTTTTCCAGGCGCGAAATACGCTCCTCAATTCCAAAGAAGTAGCGCTGGTAACGCCTCATGCGGGTAAAACCCGCCTTCCAGGCGAAGCCCGCCCGCCAGAGCCAGGAAAGTTGCTCATCGAGATCCCTGACCACCACGCCGAGGTGGAGGTCTTCCCGGTGACGTTCCATCCAGGTGGTAATCCTGCTATGACTCTCGACTGCCTCCTCAAGCGCCCGGCAGAGTTCCTGCACACATTCGAAGAGCCTGCTCTTCCCGGACCGGCAAGCGGCAACGAACTCTTCCTCGCCACGGGGAAGGGCTCCCATCGCTCCCTGTGAGGCACAACGCAGGAGCTCCTCGGACAATTCCCCACCGGCACTCAGCATGGAGGCATAGAGCCGGGTGGTCGGATACATCGGGAACTGCCTGCGCACGAACCCCGCTTGCTCCTCCTGCCCAAGCAGGAACAGGCGCACGCATCCTGCCCGGTGGCTTTCCATCGCTTCCTCTTCCTCCAGGAAGGCTCGCATGCCAACCGTCTCTCCCTCATCCACGAGTGCCGGAAAAACCAGTCCGCACCCTGCTTCCCCCTTCCCTTCCATGTCATCAACCTGCAACGGAACCTCTCCGAAACTCCAAATCTCCCCGCCCGTCATTTCCCACTTCAGGTTGGCAGACTCCTCCCGCCTTTCCCGCAGGAGACCCGCCAGGCGATCCTTGATGGACTGGACGTCCTCTCCGAGCGCCAATTCCTCTCCCGCGTCACCATAGACCCGCAGCCTGGGACGCAGCCGTGGGGGCATGCGTCCGGGCTCGAAATGACCCGGCTCGATCACCTGCCCGGATCGTTCGCTGAGAAACTCCGCGAGGGCCGCATCGAGGCCACACTGGGGCTCCCAGTCCTGCCACAGCTCAAGGAAACAGGCCACCGCTTCCGCGATAGGGAAGCAGGCCTGGCGCTGCCACTTCGGCAATGAGCGTACAAGCAGTTCGACCCGCTCCTTCAACGTTCCCGGAACACCCCAGCCGGGGAGATAAACCGGGAAGAGGGCCAGTTCATCGATGCCAATCTCGAAGACGAGTCCGTCATCAGGAGCTTCTGGATCACTCCGGTAGGCGACCGGGTAACTCTTATCCCCATGCGCCACCACATCCGGGAAAAGCGCCAGTTCGTCCGAGACCTCCTCCCACACGACATCACTCAGGCAAATCATGAGCCGATCTTCATTGCGATCCTGAAGCCGCCAGCGGTGAAAGGCCCCGGCGGTCGCTATCTCTCCCGGGATGCGCTCAAAAAAGAAATCGTAGGCCGCCTCATCCGACCAGAGTCCCCCGACCCGGCCCAGCTTGTGCTCCGCCCGTTCAACTTCCTGCCGCACGACCTTGAGCCGATCCTTGTAGCTGCAGCGGGAGCGGATGCCATCTCCCAGGATGGCCTCCCTGATGAAAACCTCGTGCGCTGCCCTCGGATCCACGCGGCCAAAGTGCACGCGCCGCTCCGGAATGAGCGTGAGCCCCCCGCACAACACCGTTTCAATTCCGTACACCGCGCCCTGCTGCTCGTCCCACGACGGCGAGTGGAAGCGGCTCCGGCACAGTTGGGGAGCCACATCCTCGACCCACTCCGGAGCGATGGCCGCAACCTTGCGGGCCCACAGGCGTGAAGTCTCCACCAGGTCGAACCCCAGCACCCACCCCGGCCGCTTGCGGCCAAAGAGACCGGACCCGGGAAAGACCGCAAAACTGCGATTCCCCGTAGCGCGATAGTGCCGCTTCTCCTTCTCCCAGACCCCGATCTGCCGTGGCATGCCGGAAAGGATGGACTTGTGGATCTCGTCTGCGTCCCCCCAGTCCTGCCGGTTCCCGGAGAGAACCGCGGGGCGTTGGCCATACTGCTCTCGAAGGAGGCGACTCAACTCCCGGGCCACCTGGTCCCACTCCATCACCCGGCGCATGTTGAGAAACTTTTCCCGGCAGAACTTCCGGAGCCGGTTGCGCTGCCAGCTTCGTCCGTCTTTCCGGTATTCCCGCAGCCTGTGCCAGATATTGAGCAGGGTGAGGAAGTCCGAATCCGGCTCGTCAAAACCCGCGTGTGCCTCGTCCGCCTGGCTCTCCTTCTCGGCCGGTCGTTCGCGCACGTCCATGACACTCAGTCCTGCCACAATGATAAGCACTTCCCCCAGCACCTTGCGCTCGCGCGCTTCCACCAGCATCCGCCCCAGGCGGGGGTCTAGCGGCAGGCGCGCCAGACTCCTTCCTACCTCCGTCAGATCCCCCTGACGGGAGTCCAGGGCACCCACCTCCTCGAGGGTCCGAAAGCCCTCTGTAACGGCCCGGGGAGAGGGAGGATCGAGAAAGGGGAAATCCCGGATCTCGCCTAGGCGCAGCGCCTTCATCCTCAGAACCACTCCCGCCAGCGAGGACCTCCGGATCTCCGGATCGGTGAACTCGGAAGCCTCCTTGAGGTCCTGTTCGTCGTAGAGCCGCACACAAACCCCCTCCCGCACCCGACCGCACCTGCCTCGTCTCTGCCGCGCACTGGCCTGCGAAATCTGTTCCACCTGCAGGCGCTGCACCTGCCGTCCCGGGTTGAAGCGACTGATGCGGGCCAACCCGCTGTCCACCACGAAGACGATCCCCGGAATAGTGAGCGAAGTCTCCGCCACGTTGGTGGCCAGCACTACCCTGCGTTGCCGGCTCGCCTGGAAAACCCTTTGCTGCTGCGCCAGGCTCAGGCGAGCGAATACCGGCAGGATCTCCGTCCCCGGCAGGCCGCGCCCTTCGAGCAGCTTCGCACAGTCCCGGATTTCCCTCTCCCCCGGGAGAAAGATGAGGATATCACCCTCGTCGTCGATGTCCGAAATCCACTCCACTGCCCGAGCGACGTGATGCCGCAACTCCTCGTCTTCACTTCCTGGCAGGAAGTGATCCTCCACCGGGTAGGTGCGGCCCTCCACCTCCACCACCGGAGCATTCCCATAAAACTCCGAAAATCGTCCCGCATCGAGGGTGGCCGAGCTGATTACCAGCCGCAGGTCCCGGCGTCGTTCCAGCAGGCGGTGCAGGTAGCCAAGGAGAAAATCGATGTTGAGGGACCGCTCGTGTGCCTCGTCAATGATCAGGGTATCGTATTGCCGGAGTGAGCGGTCTCCCTGCGTCTCCGCCAGCAGGATGCCGTCGGTCATGAATTTGATGGCGGTCGCTTCACCCATCTTCTCCGCAAAGCGCACCTGGTAGCCCACGAGGCCACCCTCTGCCGTGCCCATCTCGTGAGCGACCCGCCTCGCTACACTCGTGGCGGCCAGCCTGCGTGGTTGCGTGCACCCGATGCGGCCCCCCTTTCCCTGCGCATTTCCCCGCTCCCGGGCAAGCTCGAGCGCCATCTTCGGAAGCTGGGTCGTCTTCCCGCTCCCGGTTTCTCCCACCACCACAACGACCCGGCTCGCTCGCATGGCGGCGAGAATCTCCTCCCGCCGTCGCGAAACGGGCAGGTCCGGATAGTCCCAGTCAGGCACGCGCTTGGTTGGCGTGCCAGATCCCCCTGGTCAAGCCCCGGGAGAGCACGGAGAACGTTTGACTACAGGAACATCCACCCCAACTCCCCCGGAACTGTTCTCCTGCCCGGGTCACCACGCCTGATCCTCAAAGACCCTCTCATTCATGTAGCAGGTCACCACCGACTTGATAAGGGCCTGTCCACTCTCCCGCTCGTCGTGGAAGACGTGATTGGCGCCCTCTTCGATCAGCCGGTCGGCCTCGGCTGTAAACTTGGCCCGGGCGTAGACGAGCACCTCCGGGTTCTGCTGATGTGCCAGTCGCATGCCCGCAATCGCCGCTTCCGCGTCAGGGAAGGTGAAGGCGATGCTGCGGGCCCGCTTGATCCCAGCCATCTCGAGGGATTCCGGTTGACGGGCGTCGGCATAAAGAACCATCACGCCCTCCCGGGTGAGCTCCTTCACCGTGTCAGCATTCAACTCCAGGACGATCACGGGAATGCCGCATTTCTCAAGGGCCCGGCAGAGATTGCGCCCCACCGGCCCATGGCCGCACACGATGACATGGTCGCGGAGCGCCTCGCGTTCGCCTTCGGGAGTCAGCTCAGTCAGGCAGACTCCCCTCTGCTCGAACCAGCCCTGCCGTTCGAGAACGGGCGAGAAACGGTCGGCCAGGCGCATCAGGGTTGGCACCAGGCCCATTCCGATCGCAGTAGAGGCGAGAAGAATCTGTTCTACCTCGGGGCGCGCCTCAAAGACCCCAAAATCTGCGATGCGCTCCAGCAGCACGAGCGAGAACTCCCCCGTACTCGCCAGCGCGGCAGAGGCCAGCAGGCACGGACGCAGGGCGACGCCCAGTCGTCGCGCGGCAAAGAAGGCCGCTCCGAACTTGATTCCCAGGATCGCCACGGTCACGCCGAGGATCAGAGCCCAGTTGGCCGCAACCTCCTCGAGATCGATGAGTAGCCCGATCGACACGAAGAAAATGGTGAGAAACAGGTCCTTGAAAGGCAGGATATCCGCCAGCACCCGGTGGCTGTATATGGACTCACTCACCACCAGCCCGGCCGCAAAGGCGCCCAGCGCTGCACTCAGGTTCAACTGCACGGCCCCAAAGGCAACCGCCGCGCACAGGCCGACCACCGTAACAGTAAAAAGCTCCCGGCTGCGCGTGCGGGCTACCGCATGCAGCAGCTGCGGAATACCCTGCCGACTCACAAACCAACACGCTGTCAGGAAGAGGCCGCCTTTCAAAATCGCAAGCGAAAGCCCGGCGACCATCCCACCTTCCCCCTTCCCGAGAAGGGGAGGCAGGACGATCATGAAAAAGATCACGAGGATGTCCTGAAAGATGGCCACTCCAAGAGCCACCCGGGCGCCGGGGCTGTCCGCCATGCCGCAATCCTGGAAGGCCTTGATGCTGACCGCCGTACTGGAAAGCGCCACCCCGACCGCCAGGGCGATGGATACCGGCGCTGGAAAACCGAAGGCCAGGCACACCCCGGCAGCCACCAGACCGACCAAGCCCACCTGCCAGCCTCCACCCACCAGGGCCACCCTCCGCAAGTGCTTCATTTCCTCGAACGAAAACTCGAGGCCGAGGGTGAACAGAAGGAGAATGACTCCCAGCTCGGCCAGGCGATCGAGGTCACCGGAGTCGGCCCCGATCCAGTCGAGGATCCCGCAATTGGCGAGAATCACCCCGCACACGAAATAGCCTACGAGCAGGGATTGCCGGAACCGCAGCAACACCAGAGAAACAAGCACCACCCCCACCAGCACAAAAGTCAGCAGCCCGAAAAGCGGGGAGATCTCTCCCCCACTCGCCAGCGGTACCACCCCGAACATTGACACACCACAATCTGAACAAGGCTTTGAGCGCACTCAATCCCAAAGCTCTTTCCGCCCATCCTGCCCACGGCAGACCAGCTTGGACATTCCTCCTGGTGGAAAGCCCCGTTCCAAGAAACGCCTGCTCCTTCCGCAGGAAGTCGCACGGCAGGCTTACTGCTTCCTTCCGAGGGCTGCCACGATGGTCTTTACGTTGTGACGGAACATCTCTTCGATGGAATCACCACCATCGGCAATGAGAGGGCTCCCTACCACCACCCCGGCCTTCTCCGCAACCGTCCTGAGCATTTTGGGGTTGGACCTCTGCTCCGGAAAGACCGCCCGGACCTTTTCCTTTCGGATGGCTTCGGTGACCTCCGCGACAAACTTCAGGGAATCCACGCGCTCCCGGTTCAGCCCCTGAACCGCCAGCATCTTCCACTTGTGTTCGTTGCAGAAGTAGGCAAAGGCCGCATGGGCGGTAGCGAGAGTCCGGTGCTCGGTCGGCACCTTGGTAAGCTCCCTGCTCGCCCACGTCTGCAGGGCCAAAAGTTCCTTACGCACCGCGGCGGCACGCTTCCGGTAGGCCCCGGCATTGGCGGGATCAAGCACACTCAGCTCACGGCGCACACGGGTGGCTGCGCGCCTCCAGCAATCAATCGAGTGCCACCAGTGGGGGTCATCCTCTTCGTGCAGATGGGCATGCCCATCGTGATCGCACAGCACCTCGGCCTTCAGGGTTGGCAGGGTTTCCCCGACCTCGATGACGCGTTCCGACCCCACAGCGTCCCGTAACTTCGGAAGGTAGGGCTCCAGCCCCTTCCCACACACGAAGTAGAGCTGAGCCCCTTTTGCCGCTCGCAGTTCCTTCGCCCCCGGCTCAAACTTGTGAGGATCTCCATCCGGCCCCATCAGGTCTACCACGAGGACCTGATCCCCGCCGACCTTCTGGACGAGATCACCAAGGAGCGGATGCAGCACCGCAACCTTCACCTCCGCATTCGCCAAGCTCGCGAATACAGTAACCAAGGCCAAGATCTTCCAGAGTGCAGACATGCAGTCCGCTTACCGCTTTCCCGGAAAAACGCAAGTAATTTGCATTAGATGCCTGCCCTCCCCGCTTCGCGGACGATCATGTGCTCTGCCAGCCCCTGTGAACAACTTCGGGAAAGTTTGGAAATGTTAGCCTTCCCCCCCCAATTCATTCGCGTAGCCTTGGCAGCAGCCTCAGCCGCGCCATCGTGATTCATCCTACCGCCGTTGTCTCCCCCAAGGCCGAAATCGGAGCCGAGGTAGAGATCGGCCCTTACTGCATTATTGGTGACGACGTCCATATCGGTGACCGCACCCGGCTCCACGCCCATCTAGTGATCGAGGGCCCCATCCGGATTGGAGCTGACAACGAATTTTATCCATTCTGCTGCGTTGGGACCCGTTGCCAGGACCTGAAGCACAGCGGAGAACCAACCTCGGTTCAGATCGGGGACCGGAACACCTTCCGGGAATACGTTTCCGTCCACCGAAGTACGAACCCGGAAATCCCCACCCGCATCGGCTCCGACAACAGCTTTCTAGCCTACTCCCACGTGGCCCATGACGTTGTTCTTGGAAACCACTGTATCCTCTCGAATTGCGCTCAACTGGCTGGGCACGTCACGATCGAGGACTACGTAATCCTCTCTGGGCTGTCCGGCGTGCACCAATTCTGCCGCGTGGGCGCTCACGTCATGGTCGGCGGATGCACCAAGGTGGTGCAGGATGTAGCTCCCTACACCATCGTCGATGGGACTCCCGCCCAACTCCGGGGGCTCAACCTGGTGGGGCTCCAGCGCCGCGGCTTTTCCAAGGAAGAGATTCTCTCCCTCAAGACTGCCTATAAGACCCTTTTTCTAAAAAAGGAGTCTAACCTGTCGGCCCAAATTCAAGTCCTGAAGGAGATGGAGGCTGCGCAGAATGGAAAAGTGCAGGACATGCTGAAATTCTTACAGTCCTCCGAAAGAGGTTTCGTCAGATAACTGATTAGAAAAGAACGGATTAAGGGTAAGCGCGGGTTTATTTTTGTAATATTCTTTTCAAAGCATTGATGTTTTGGGAATATTAAGTATCGCACAACGCCCGCCGATGTTCTCCTTCCTTACCTCGCTACCCCTACCACCACTGCGATACGCCCTGCTGGGCCTCCTTCTGGTCACGACCGGCTGGTCGGCCCAGAGCGGTGGGCCCCGGAAGGATCTCGCTGATTCCACCCGAACCAAGTCCCCCCCAGCTTTCCCTGACCCCGATCAGGTCTCTCCCGACGAGTCGCCACCTGCGACTCAGGAGCAGCCCGGCCCGCGTATCCGCAAACTCGCAGACGGAACTACGCTCATGACCATCACCTGGGACACGGTCGTGGGTGACGCAGTAACGCAGCACAGTGCCGAGCTCGTTTTCACTACCCCTCCTGTTCCCGAGCCCTCCTACCCCTTTCTTGGTGCCTGCGCCGGTTGCGTCGTCCTGCTTCATCGCAGGCGCACACAGCCCGGCGAACGACCTCCCACCCGCGTCGATCTGGCCAACCTTCCCCTGGAGCGCCTCACCTCCCAGTGCTCGGCGGTAGCCCCACGCCGCCGACGGCCCGGCCCTCCTCATCGCCTCGTTGCAAGACGGATGAGCGGCCACGCAGGACTGCGTCCAAGGCTATCCACGTGAGAAGAAGGGACCCCTGTCGGTCCACGGCCCTCCCGGAGGCAACTTGCCCCTACCAGCCGAACACGAGTGGTGGCGTGACGATCTTCACCCCGCCCCCTTCGTTGTTCTCCGTTTCCTCGATAGCGGTCACCACCTCACCCTCGAACTCAAGAACGATCTTGCCCAGTTCCTCCTTGGTGGTGTGGGAATACTGGCGGAAGATGCGCCCCGTCACCGGGTCGCGCACGGACTGGTAGTGATCCTGCTCTTCATACTGGATGAACTCCCAGACTCCAGTCCTCCCCTTGACCGTCTGCCGCACCTTTGTCTTGGTCGGCTTGCCGAGGGAGGCACTCACCTCTTCTACCGACATTCCGATCGCTACCTCGTGCCGGGCGATCAGGTCACGCACCACTTTCTGCCGCTCGTAGACCTTCTTGAAGTTCTCCACGAAATCCTTGTCCTTGGAGCCGAGGACATTGGGAGACACCCAGCCTGATACTCCCCCATGCGTTGCCGTTCCGCGAATCTTGTAGGCCTTCCCGGTCAAGCCGACGAGGGTAACCTTGGTATCGACCTTGAGCACCCCCAGCTTCCGCCCACCCTTCTTGGTCGAGAAGACCGTCCCCGGCTTGAGGACNAGAAGTTCAATCTTCTTGTCGGTAAACTCCTCTCGGTAAACGACATCNGGATCGCTGTCCAGCAGCGATGANTTGTCCCNAACATCGGCNAAGGTCCGGCCGGATAGAAAAAGCGAGAGCACTAGGACGAGCGCGGCGGAAAGTGAAAGCGCTTTCATGGTGATACCAAGGTAGACCCGGGGTTCCCAAAGGAAAGATCCCTTTTCAGCAGGANNNCCCCGTTCCGCGGTATTCAGGAGTTNTCNGCCGGGCCCGGGACTCCCNACCGCTTGCCNGGGGAAATCTCCCCGTCCTTCATCTCCCCGCNAGTTCCCGGNTCGCTAGGAACGGCGGCGCCGGAGAAGCGCCAGACCGCCCAGGGCGATGAGGCTCAGGCTGGAGGGCTCAGGAACAACCGCGAAGGAATACCAGAGCAATCCGTCTGCACCGATTGTNCCGGTGGTAGCCCCGGCTGCTGAGTTCAAGGTGATCTCCCCGCCGACTGGACCCCCNATGACGCTATCCGTGAAATGNGTCGTGTCCCATTCACCCACGACCGCCACGTAGTTCCCCTCCGGTGCCGTGAAAGAGACTGCACTCTGTAAAGTGGCATCGTTCGCATCGTCATTGAGGACAAACGCCCCATCGGACTGGAGGATGCTGAGCGCGCCATTCCCGTCGACCGCATAGACGGCCAGCTCCGTATCAGCAGTCGCTGAACCAAAGGTATCGAGGGTAATGACGCTGGCTTCGTCCCCGAGGATACCCAGGGAGATCGCGGTGGCCTGAGTTTCCCCGGGTTCCGTGGGAACCTCCGTGAGGTTCAGGGAGTATCTTGCTGTTGTCACCGGGCCGCCCTCAAAGTCCTCCACGCTGATGAAGTATTGTCCCGGCTGGAGAACCCCGAGCGACTCCGATGTTCCAAGCGCACCATCTAGAAAGGCAGATGCGATCCAACCGTCAGCCCGTATCGACCCGCCGTCCGTTGCAGATGTCTCCACAGAATTGAGGAGAAACGCATCAGGATCCCCAAAGGTGAAGAGGACCGACTGCAGGGCAGCCTGCAATTCCTGCTCGATGGTGAAGCTGACCACGAACTCTCCACTGCTGTAGGTGGACGTTGCCGTCCCGTAGAGCTGAGCGAAATCAGAAAACGGCGGATTCCCTTCCAGAATTTCCCCCTCAAACTCATACTCTCCGATATCAAGCACCCCAAGGTCCAGACTGACACTCAGGGCTCCGGGAGCCTGAGAGCAGCCGATCGCGAAAAGGGCAAGGGCGGTCAACTTTGATTTCATCTCCCCCCAATTAAAGAGTGCTCCCAAAAAACCACTAGCAATAATTTTGATCTCCGTTCCCACCGGCTTAACCCTTCACAAATACAAACTATTCAGCCAATGAGTGGTTTTCATCGGCAATCATAGGAACGAACGTATAGTTCCGCCGCACACCATGCAGGGACCGATCTCCAAGAAGCTGTTTCAGGCCGCCAGAAAAATGATCCCCGGGGGGGTGAATTCACCCGTCCGGGCGTTTCGAAATGTGGATGGGGATCCTTTCTTCGTCCGCCGGGCAAGGGGCAGCCGCCTTGAGGACGTGGATGGACGCTCTCTCATCGACTATATCGGCACCTGGGGTCCTGCCATTCTCGGGCACGCCCCGACCGTCCTCACCAATACCGTGCACGAAGTTGCCAAGGACGGGCTTTCCTTCGGAATCCCCAATCCCTTCGAGGTCGAAATGGCCAGGATGGTTTGTGCATGGGTCCCCTCGGTCGAGAAGGTTCGCATGGTCAACTCCGGGACAGAGGCGACCATGTCTGCGATCAGGCTGGCCCGGGGCTTCACCGGCCGCGACAAGATCGTCAAGTTCGAGGGGCACTATCACGGACATGTCGATTCCCTTCTCGTCGCAGCCGGGTCAGGCGCACTCACCCACGGCGAGCCGGACTCCGCTGGAATTCCCCGGTCATTCGCCGCGGAAACCATTACCCTGCCCTTCAATCTCCCCGAGCGGGTGGAGGACATATTCTCCCGGGTCGGCGATCAGGTCGCGGCCGTTATCCTTGAACCCTACCCCGCCAATGCCGGTTTTGTTCTTCCGCGTGAGGGCTATCTTGAGCTTCTGCGGAAACTCACGGCGAAACACGGGTCCCTTCTTATTTTCGACGAGGTCATGACCGGCTTCCGCCTTGCACGGGGCGGCGTGCAGGAATTGACCGGCGTTACTCCCGACCTCTGCGCCATGGGCAAGGTCATCGGGGGCGGCCTCCCGGTCGGAGCCTTCGGCGGGCGCGCCGACATCATGGACCACCTCGCACCGGACGGACCGGTTTACCAGGCCGGAACTCTCTCGGGCAACCCGGTCGCCATGGCCGCTGGCCTCGCACAGCTCAGGGAACTCGAGAAACAAGATGGCTACCGACGGCTGGAGGCTACCGGCCAACGCTTCGAGGACGGCGTGCGACGAATCATCGCGGAAAAATCACGCCCCTACCGTTTCAACCGGGTGGGTTCGATGTGGTGCCTCTACTTCGGAGATTCTGAAATCATCAATGTGGACTCGGTCCAGACGGGTGACTTCGAGGCATTCAGGAAGTTCTTCTGGGCGTGTCTCGACCGCGGGGTCTACCTCGCGCCCAGCCCCTACGAGACAGGATTTCTCTCCCTCGCCCACTCCGAGGCCGACATTGACGAAACCCTCGCGGTATTTGCCGACGTCATGTAACCGGGTCAGGCCTTCGAAAGAGGGACCGCTCCCCGCGCCTCATCCTCTCGCGGCTCAGGCGAGCGCAGCCAGCTTTTCCTGGAGCACCTCCGCTGTAACTCCCTTGGTGCCGATCATCGTCTCAACCACTTCACCTCCCTTGAAAAAGGCGATCGTGGGAAGCGACTGGATGTTGTAGTCACGGGCCAGCTCTTGCTGGGAGTCGACGTCAACCTTGCCCACCTTGGCCGTGCCTTCGGTCGCATTGGCCACGGCATCTACGAGGGGGCCGATCATCTTGCAGGGACCACACCACTCCGCCCAGAAATCCACGAGGACCGGTTGCTCTGCCTGCAGCACTTCCGCTTCGAAATTATCACTGGTGAATTGAAGAGCCATGTCGGGACTATGGTTGTAAAAAAAGCCGCGTCAAGCGCAGTGCCACCCTCTCCACAGGGGCGGGTCAGGTGGGACGGAGCGGCGCCGGGAAAACAACAAAAAGGGCGGCCACGCCGCCCTTGGAAATTCAACTGACGGTCTGTCAATTTCCACCCTAGACGGGCAGATTATAGGTCATCCACGCGATCAGGACAACGACGGCGGCAATGACGGTTGTAATAATGGGAAAGGCCATGGAAAGGTCTATTCAAATTCAAGGAGTGCGTTCCAACCGGAACTGTTACTGACGGGAGGCTCCTCGCTCACCCACTTGCTCGCGGTCATGAGTTGCAAACCGAGTACGGCAAGGGCAACCAGAAAGGCTACGAGCGACAGGACTCCGGCTACAGTGTCGGGCTTTTCCTCCTCATCGACCGCTGTTTGGAGTGTAGCCGCCTGAGTGGCTCCCAGAGCGGTCGGGGCACCCAGTGCCTGGGTCGCCGCGCCGAGCTGCACGGTGGCCTTGGGCAGTGCCTGGGTGGTGTCGGCATCGCCACCTGCGGTGAGCGGCTGCGTCTTGAGAGGAGTGGTCTTTGGGGCCGTGGTTGCACCGGGCGCCTTCAACTGGACGGTGGGCGCGGGAGCGGCAGGCTTGGGGGCATCCGTCTTGGGAGCCGCCGAAGCCGGCTTCAGCGGGATGGTGGGTGCCGGCGCCGGCGGCTTGGGAGCAGCCGGAGCTGATGGCGCGGCAGAGTCTGCCGGCTTTGGAGCCTCGTCGCCGTCGCCCTTAAGCGTCACGCGCACCGTCTCCTTTTTTGGCTCCGGCGGCGTGGGAGCTTGCTTGTCGTCTTCACTCATAGCGAAATCAAATCAGATCGTAGTGGGTCTCTGGGGCGGATCTACCTCCCGTCGGGCGAATTTAAGGAGAGCTCGGCACGCGGTGTCAAACCCGCAAGCGCAAAAATAGGCCCTAATCGCCCGTCCCGGTGGCATCGAGAAGGGATTTGGCCGGATTTTAACCCGTTTGAGGGGACCAGGCATCACAATTTGAGAAGCGGGAAGTTTTGGGTCGCGCGAAGAACNTGCCCTCTCTTAGCTACCGCCCCNCCACTTGTATGAGGACGCGCTCCCTCNAATCGGATCNACGATTATCCGCCCGCCGCANCTTTCTNAAGCAATCGGCGATCACCTCGGGCTTCCT
Organism: Roseibacillus sp.; assembly: GCA_002721695.1. Taxonomy (GTDB): domain Bacteria; phylum Verrucomicrobiota; class Verrucomicrobiia; order Verrucomicrobiales; family Akkermansiaceae; genus Roseibacillus_B. The sequence continues at coordinate 26,070 of PBLI01000001.1, forward strand.
GGGGCTGGGGCGCTACTTGAAGGCGGACCGGAGGGGCGAGCACCAGAAACGCGTGATTTCCCCCTACGGCCCGCTCGTCCCCGACAAGGACAANCTTCTCGATCTTCCCGCGGGCTTCACCTANCNGGTGATTTCGAAACGGGGCGGCACGATGAGCGACGGTCTGCGCGTCCCCGGTATGTTCGACGACATGGCGGCCTTTCCCGGAGAGGGTGGTCGCATCATCATCGTGCGCAATCATGAGCTCGCTCTCAACCAGTCGCATCTCGGGGCCTTCCCCCGNAATCGCCTGCCAGCTTCCGTGGACAGGGATCTCGTCTACGATCCNGGCGAGGGTGATGAGCCTCCCCAGCCTGGCGGNACGACCACCATCGTCTACAACCCTGCGACCGGGGAGACCGAAAAGGAGTTTCTCTCGCTGGCNGGAAGTCACCGCAATTGCTCGGGCGGNGCNATGCCCTGGGGATCATGGATCACCTGCGAGGAAACNTTCGATCTNNNNTCAGANCGNCGGGCCCGCATNCACGGTTACTGCTTCGAGGTCAANGCNGACCCCGANCTNGGACTCCAGAAGGCCNTTCCCCTGAAGGCACTCGGGCGCTTCTGCCACGAAGCNGTGGCCTACGACCCNNAGGANGGCAGNCTCTACCTGACNGAGGACCGGGGNGATGGNCTGCTCTACCGGTTTGTCCCGGAGCGCGAGCGGGACTTCAGCTCCGGCAGGCTTTATGCTCTCGCCATTCGTGGCATGAAGTCCGCCGACCTGCGCAACAACCAGTCCAAACAGGCGAGGCAAATCCAGGAGGGCGAAACCCTTTCCATCCACTGGATCGAGATCGACGATCCGTCCTCGGACAGGGACGACCTGCGGGTCAAAGGGTTCAAACAAGGTGCGGCCCGTTTTGCCCGGGGTGAGGGTATTTTCTACGACAAGGGCTCCCTGTTCGTCTGCTGCACGGATGGCGGGCCAAGCAGGCGGGGACAGGTTTTTCGCATCATTCCCAAGGGGGCAAAGGATGCAGAGCCGCAGATCGAACTCTTCCTCGAATCCGGAGAAAGTGATCTCCTGACCAGTGGGGACAACCTCTGTGTCGCTCCCAACGGGGACCTCATTATCTGCGAGGACCTCATCGATCCCTTCAAGAGAAAGCAGTTCCAGCACCTGCGCGGCGTGACCCCCGAGGGCAAGATTTTCACCCTGGCTCGCAACCCCGATGGCGCCAAGAAGTACGAGTTCTGCGGCTCGACCTTCTCCCCGGACGGAAGCATTCTCTTCGTGAACATCCAGACTCTTGATCACACTTTTGCGATCAAGGGCCCGTGGCGGTCCTAGCGCAGGGCGAATCCGGCATTCAGAAACCCGGCCCGGGACGTAAGAGGCGGGATTGAGGCTTGTGCCTCCCCTTCGTTGCCCACTCAATGCCGGACACTGAACACTGACAGGGGCANAGACCCGGGCAGCCAGCTCGAAACGCACTTCGGCTTCCCGGCCTTCAGGGCCGGACAGCGCGAGGTCATTGACATTCTCCTCGCCGGCCGGCCCGCCCTCGCCATCTTTCCGACCGGCGGAGGCAAGTCTCTCTGCTACCAGCTTCCCGCCATCCTCCTGGAGGGACTCACGCTGGTCGTCTCTCCGCTCATCGCCCTGATGAAGGACCAAGTCGACGCGCTGCGCGGGCGGGGCATCTCCGCCGCTCGCCTCGACTCCACCCTCTCCTCGGAGGAAGTCGGTTCCATCTACGCCCGGATGGGCGCCGGAAATCTCAAAATCCTCTACGTCGCTCCCGAGCGACTCGCCAATGAGAATTTCCGGAAGCGCCTTGCGGGGTGCGCGATCTCCCTTCTCGCCATCGACGAAGCCCACTGCATCTCGGAGTGGGGACACAACTTCCGGCCTGACTACCTCAAGCTGGCTGCCTTCGCCAGCGAGCTCTCGATCACGCGCATCCTNGCTCTCACCGCCACGGCCACTCCACCTGTTGCNGCCGATATCCGGAAAANTTTCGGGATCGCGGACCAGGATCATATTCAGCTCTCCTTTCACCGCCCCAANCTCAGGCTTCGNGTCACACCCTGCGGGGAGNGGGAAAAGAGGGAAATCCTTCTCGCCCGCCTCCAGGCCGAACCCACCCTGCCCTCCATCATCTACGGCACCCGGCAGGAAACTGCCGAANGCCTGGCCGCCTTTCTCAAACGCCAAGGACTCCCCGCCCGCCCCTATCACGCGGGCCTCCGCGATGAGACCCGCACGGCCTGTCAGGAAGCATTCATGTCCGGGGAAGCTCCCATCATCACCGCTACCATTGCCTTCGGCATGGGCATCGACAAGTCAGACATCCGGCGCATCATTCACTACAACCTTCCCAAGTCCCTTGAGAANTACACCCAGGAAACCGGGCGCGCCGGACGCGACGGCGAGGCGGCCACCTGCGAGCTCCTGGCCTGCGGAGACGACCTGCGCGCNCTCGAGAATTTTGTCTACGGCGACACTCCCTCGCCCGAGGCCGTCCGGCGGGTCCTCGACCAGACCCTTGCCCGGGGAGATACCTTCGATGTCTCCCATTACGACCTGGCCGGCACCCACGACATCCGTCCCCTCGTCATCAATACCCTGTTCACCTACCTCGAACTTGAAGGCTATCTCGCCGCCACCACACCATTCTATTCGACTTACATGGCGAAGCTCCTGCGCGACCNGGAGCAAATCGTGCTCGGTTACGATGACGACCAGCAGGACTTCCTCCGCGAGCTCCTTGCCACCGGCAGGGAAGGCCGGACCTGGCTCACACTCGATCCCGACGCCGCTGCCGGGCAGCTTCAATGCGATCGCGATCGCATCATCGAGGCCCTCAGTCACCTCGANTCNCATGGTGATCTCGTTCTCAGGCCACGTNGCATCCGGCACGCTTACCGGCGCCTGCGCAAGGCGGATAACCTCCCCGCCCTCACCGCGCGCATGCAGGAACTCTTCCTCCGCCGGGAACACCAGGATATCGCCCGGCTCCAGGAGGTTGTTGCCTANGCNGGGGAAACAGGCTGCCTGAATCAGCACCTCCTCAAGCACTTCGGAGAAGACCTGCCGGATCCCTGTGATCACTGTGCCAANTGCNCAGACAGACCCTCCTCCCGGGATGAAGAGGCGATTCCCTGTTCCGCANACCCGGAAATTGAANCTCCCCAGGTGGCTGCCATCGACACCCTCCTGCAGGAACGCAACGGCCCCCTCCGCACTCCCCGGCAACTCGCCCGGTTCCTCTGCGGACTCACCAGCCCCGCCACTTCACGCGCNTGGNTTGACAATCCGGCCACCGGGAAACGNATGCGCCTCACCGCTCACGATACCTTCGCCCTCCTCCAGGATCATTCATTCAGCGACGTGCTGGCCTACTGCGAGAGCGTCATTATTCCGTGACCNTGGATGCAATTCNCAACTTCCGCACTCATCGCAACCCCCNGCCGCAGCCCTGCCGGCACNAATCCGGAGTTTGCCCTTCGCTCTCTCTTTCTCTAGTCTCCCGGATCATGAGAACACTCANCACGCTCGCCGCTCTCGCTGNCGCCCTTCTGTCTTCTCTCTCCGCCAAGGACGAACGCCTCGTCCTGCTGGGAGTNTCCTATGGGAAAAATCTTGTCGCTATCTGCGAGATGGATGGGACCGTTCTCTGGAAACACGATACCGCTGGACCGAAGCGAGGCCACACCGGGCATCATGACATTCACCTCCTCGACAACGGAAATATTCTCTTCCACGACACCTGGACCAAGACCCAGGAAATCACCCTCGCCAAGGAGGTCGTCTGGGAATACGAGTCCAGAACTGCGAATGGAAACAAGGGCAAGCGGGTCGACGTCCATGCCTTCAAGCGCTTCGCCGATGGTTCCACGATGATCGCAGAGAGTGGCGTGGGTCGCTTTCTCCACGTGGACAAGGAAGGGAAGAAGATCAGGGAACTGCCAATGGGTGAAGGCGGGCGCAAGAGCACCCGCCTCGTGCGTGTCCTCGACAACGGCCACTATCTCTCCTGTGCGGAAAACCCGGGCGTGGTCACCGAATACAACAAGAATGGCGAAATCATCTGGGAGTATGAGGTCGGCTCCCGCGTCTACGGGGCCATCCGCCTCAAGAACGGCAACACCCTCATCGGCTCGGGCAGCGGCAAGAGCGTCCTTGAGGTCAGCCCCGAGAAAAAGGTGGTCTGGCAAATCAAGGGGAAGGTCCCCGGCACCGAAATCGGACTCGGCTGGATGACTGTCGTGCAGGAGCTCGCCAACGGCAACTACATGATCGGCAACTGCCACGCCGGGGACAAGAACCCCCAGATCTTTGAAATCACCAAGGATAAGAAGGTCGTCTGGGAATTCAACGAGTGGGACCTGGTGGGCAACGGNCTCGCGTGCTGGCAGATCCTCGAAGGCGAACAGGCGAGGAACGTGCGGAACCAGCTGGCAGCCGACAGGAAGTAGTTCCTCTAATCCGCTCCCCGNCCGGTNAAACCNGCCGGGGANGGACCCGGCTCTCTCCGAAGTGCCGGCGTCNCATTCTACCCCGACTCGAGGGTTCTCNGCCGCAGAGCCCGCTGTTTGGAAATCGCCCAAAGGGCAAGCGCCGTCACTGCGCNTGCGTGGAGCACAAGGGAAAACTGGAAGGCACCAGTTGCAGGGCTCGGCCCCGCACCCTGCAAGCCATTCCGCATGGCATTGATCGGNAGGCTGAAACCGCTTACCGACATGACGTAGATGACCAGCTCGCTTCCTTCCCGGGTAGCCAGCCCGAGCACCAGTCCGGCCATGGGAGGCACCACCCAGGCAAAGAGGAGCGCCATGAAACACNCCANCCTCCCCGAGGACTCCAGGATCAGCTGGCAGAACAGGACGGGCACGAGNACCGAAAGAGGAAANAGCACCCAGCTGCTCCAGGCAAAGCCCCATCCTTCGTAGTGCTCGGACTTGAGGAGAGCCGTCAGGAAAGCCAGCCAGGCTGCCACCGCGAGAATCGTACAGCCCAGAGTGGTGGGCAGGGAGGAGGAGGCGTCGGACCAGAAAGGCACNGAGCGCTGGCCCCGCTTGCGGGCGAGGCGCAGGCCCTTGACCCGCCCATCCTCCGTCGGGGTAACAAGAAAGNNTACCAACAGGAGAATGAGGATCATNCCGAACCCGAACACCCCTGGAATGGCCAGCATTTCNCCCTCATAGGGTTCCNTGGGCCGGAANCCAGNCATGCGGTCTCCCAGCACCGCCGAGGCCGACATTGAGGGGTAGATGCTTTCATTCGGGATACCCGGCAGGATGGTCCCGAGGAGGATGGTGACGAAACCTCCAAAGACCGGGATGGCCGAAAACTTCCCGAGCAGATGNTCTTCCTGGTTTCGCATGCGCCGATACACGACCAGCAGGAATACCGAGAAAAGAAATCCCTGCATNAGGAGGGTGAACAAGACGAGGGGGATCTCCATATTGAAGAACGGCTCGGTATCTGCCACCGGCAACTGACCCTGCTCCTGCCGGTCGAAGAGGGCCTCGACGGATTCGATGAACACGGGGCGCACCGTGAGGTAGAGAAANATTACATATCCCAGTCGCGAGAGCTGCGGCAGGAGCAGGTAGAGCACGATCATGAGCAGCTGGGAGAGCAATCCGGACATGAATCGATTCTTTACTACGATCCCGGCCAGGAAGCCGGTCATGTGGTACATCAGCGAGGAGGTTGCCATCACGAGGTAGAGNGCCCCCACCAGNNCCAGCGGGATCTCCCCCACAAGGATTGTACATATCGTGAAGGGCAGGGTCATGAGGCAGAGGACCGTCTCGCGAATGGGCAGTCCAAGCACATAGCCGATGATCTTGGCAAGGGGAGACATGGGCGTCAGGCGCTGGTACTCGAGGGTGCCCTCGATCGCCTCCCGGGTAACCCCCACCGCCACCGAAAACGTGCCCCAGAACATCAGCAGNACGCACTGCACTACGAAAACTGCGAGGAAAGCCGTNCGGGCACCCACCCTGCGGGACTCAGGCAGGACCCGCTGCTGGAGCTCCGGCGGGNGTTCATACGCGTTCTCCGGTTCCTCCCCGGCTGCGCCTCCCCCGNGATCGGGATCGAGCTCCTGCTGCGCCATGACCTCCTCGAAATCAACCTGGCCCTGGTGGTAGTTCAGTCCCCCATAATAGGAAATCAGGCTCACGAAAGCGACCAGGATCATGGTCGGCACCGCCGTGAGCAGCATCGCTTTCCACCGCAGCCGGGCACGAAAGTANCGCACAAGGATGGGGTTCCTCCAGAACCTGAGCACGGNCACGGGTCTACCTTCCATCGCGTTCCTCCGCTACCTGTTCATCGTGGAGAGCCAAGATCACGTCCTCGATGCCGGCTGCCCGTTCCTGGAACGACCGGATGGGCATCCCGCCGTCGATGAGAGTTCGCAGGAGGGCCACCTGCTCGTCAACGGTTCCGGCAAATTCGAAAACGAGCCCCCCACCCTCCTTTCGCACGTCCCTCACGCCCTCCTGGTTACCAAGAAGGGCNACNGCCTCTTCCTCCCCTCGCNAGACGTTGATNCNGATCACCCGGGTGGTCGCGTTGCCAAGCCGGTCGGCAACGTCCATCGGTCTCCCACTGTCGAGGAGTCTGCCCCGGGCGAGAATTCCCACGCGCGTACAGAGGTCGGAGAGTTCACTCAGGATGTGGGAACTGATCAGGATCGTTGTTCCTTCCGCNGCCACCCGCCGCAGGATGTCGCGGAGAGCCTTCCGGGAAACGGGATCCATCCCGCTGGCGGGCTCATCGAGGATAAGAACCCTCGGGCGATGAAGCAGACTCTTCGCCAAGACGCATCGTTGCGTCATCCCACGCGAGAGCGTACCNCAAAAAGTGTTGCGCTCATCGACCAGGTTCACGGCCTCNAGGCACTCCGCGATACGATCCTTCCGCACCCGGCCCGGCACGCCGTAGGATGCCCCGAAAAGGTCGAGAAACTCCCACACTCTCAGGTCCGACGGGATCGGCGCAAGGTCCGGCATGTAGCCGAGAAGGCGACGCGCTGACGCCGGCTCAGCGGCGAGGTCCACCCCTTCCAGGAACATCTCCCCGTAGGTCGGCTGCTGCAGGGTAGCCAGCACCCGGAAAGTCGTCGTCTTGCCGGCTCCATTTGGCCCGATCAATCCGTAGATCTCGCCCCGGGGTACCCGCAGGGAGAGNTCATCAACCGCCGTGAAGGATCCAAAGTCCACCCGCAGGTCGCGCGTTTCGATACCCAGCGACGTTTCTCTGTCCTCCATGACCTCCATCACTTTCAGAACTGCTCCACTGCTGTCACGAACGTTAACAAATTGATTTCCTGTCTGAAAGAATTCTACTTCCGGACTCACCCTGCAAAAACCATCCACCCCGGGCAGGGTAGCAACAACCCTGCTGCGGGAGTGGAATTTCGTGTTCAACTCTGCTCTTTCGTGCTTTCTCTCCCCCCGCACATGGGCAAGGACAAGACAGCGATCACCCCGACCCGCGCCGAGGATTTTCCCGAGTGGTACCAGCAGGTCGTNCGTGCCGCCGACATGGCGGAAAACTCCGAGACCCGGGGGTGCATGGTGATCAAGCCATGGGGGTTTGCCCTCTGGGAGAACATCCAGTCCCAACTCGACGCCCGGTTCAAGGACACCGGGCACCAGAACGCCTACTTCCCGCTCCTCATTCCACTCTCCTACCTTGAGAAGGAGGCCGAACACGCAGAGGGCTTCGCCACCGAATGCGCAGTGGTCACCCACCACCGGCTGGAGGCCGAGAAGGACGAGGCCACTGGCAGGACCCGNATGGTGCCCACCGGAAAACTGACCGAGCCCTACGTTATCCGCCCCACCTCCGAGACAATCATCGGGGCCGCCTTCGCACGCTGGGTGGAGAGCTATCGAGATCTCCCTCTCCTCATCAACCAATGGGCCAACGTCATGCGGTGGGAAATGCGCACCCGCCTTTTCCTCCGCACCGCGGAGTTTCTCTGGCAGGAAGGCCANACCGCCCACGAGACCCGGGAGGAAGCCGAGGAGGAGACCAGGCTCATTCACGGAATCTACGAGGAATTCCTGCGCGATCACCTCGCCATCCCAGTCGTGCCCGGGGAGAAAACCGAAGCAGAGCGCTTTCCCGGCGCGGTCAACACCTACACCATCGAAGCGATGGTACAGGACAAGAAGGCCATCCAGGCCGGNACCTCNCACTACCTCGGCCAGAACTTTGCGCGGGCCCAGGACATCACCTTCACCGGACGGAGTGGCGAAACGGAGCATGTCCACACCACCTCGTGGGGAGTGAGTACCCGCCTGATCGGCACGCTCATCATGGCCCACTCGGACGACGATGGCCTCGTTCTACCCCCCCGGGTTGCCCCCCAGCAGATCGTTATCGTCCCCGTCACTCCCAAGGAGGAGACAAGGGAGGCAGTATTCGATTCCTGCGAGGCCCTTGCTGAGACTCTGCGCCGCGAGCAATGTTATGCTGGCAGCCCGGTTCGAGTCCACGTCGACAAGCGGGACCTCGGGGGAGGAGTGAAAAAATGGGAATGGATTAAGAAGGGCGTGCCCGTCCGGCTCGAGATCGGACCCCGTGACCTCGAGGGGCGCAAAGTCTGCCTGCAACGCCGGGACCAGTCACCCAACGAAAAGGATTTTGTCGATCGCGAGGAATTTATCCGCAATTGCCCTCAGATCCTCGCCGAGATTCAGCAAAGGCTCCTCGACCGGCTCACCGCCTTCCGGGACGAGAACATCTCGCGATGCACTGGCCTCGACGAATTCAAGGCCCACTGGGACGCGGACAATCCCGGCTGGCTCCTCACTGCATGGGCGGGTTCGACCGAGCAGGAGGAAAAACTCTCCAAGGAACACAAGATCACCATCCGCTGTCTTCCCACCGGTCAGCAGGACGACGAAGAGGCCGCCTGCTTCCTGACCGGGGAGCTGACCCGGACACGCGCCCTCTGGGGCCGCGCCTACTAGGAGCNACGCTCTGCGCCCTGCCCTCGCCCGGTCCCGGCGGAGGCCGGGAAACCAAGCATCCTTATGCGAAAGGCCCCTGCCGGCAATCGGCAGGGGCCTGGGCGAATGACAACCAAAATGCAGATCTACTAGTGGGACCTNGTCGCGAGGGCCGGCGTCAGGGAAATCATCAGGCAGGGCATGTTCGCGGCAAAGTCAAGATCCGCTGCTCGCCTGTGAAGATCATTGAAGACCCGCGGAACACCGCTCACCGGATCCGAAAGGGAAGACCCCGTGCCGGTAAGAAAGCGGGAGAGATGAGACTCCGTTCCCGAGTTGCGCTCGGCGATGTGCACGAAGCTCGGGGTCCCACTTGACAAGGGGCCGACCGGAGGAAGATGCGTCCCGGCCTCTCCCCCATGGCACCCGTTGCAGGTGTTCAGGGAGAAGCAGTGACGGGCGTCATTGTTCGCAATTCCACCCGTGTTCCAGAAAAACGAGGGTGCGGGAACGCCAGACTTTCCGGAGAGGAACGGGGTTGCCCCCGGGAACGAAAGTGGGACGGTGTGGGACCCCGCGAGAATATCTGCNTCATGGGTGTTGATGTAATTTGCCAGATCTGCAGTGCCCATCTTGGAGTCCGCGGGCGTCTGTTTNGTGGTAACCGCGGTGAGATCGTTCGGNGACACCCCGGCACCGGTGATCTGCCATTCCCGCAACGTCCAGGGNCCCGGACCAACGAAGTTGTTCGAGCGAAGCTGGTTGATAGCACTTCCATTCGGCTTGGAAGGATCGGCATTCGCAAGGGCTACGACATCGGTAAGGCTCTCCAGATCGGCGTTGTAGGCTGCTCCAAAGGGCAGCCCCCCAAGTTGGTGCCAGGCCTTGGCCCAGCCCTTGATCTGGGGGCAGCGGCTGAGCGGCACCCCGTATTCGAAGATGACCGTCATCGGCAAGTGCGCCCCCGTATCNAGGTCGTAGGCGCAGAATACGAAGCGGCATTCCCCCGCGTCACCCGCCGCATAGCCGGATGCACTGCGCAGGTCCACCCGGTTCACGATGGCNGTAAGACGGAACGGGGCATTCTTGAGGTCCAGGGGATCGAGACCCTCAGCTACGTTCCGCGCCTCCCACTTGTCGATGATTTGCGCCTGGACGGCTCCCGCACGATCCGGCACAGGATCGAAGTTGATCACCTGCAGGGTCTCGAAGTGTTGAATCCAGCGCCGGGTGAAGATCTTGGGATCAAGGCCCGTGAGCGCAGAATTGCACATCTCTTCCATGAGGAATCCAAAGGTCCACTTCCGCGGTCGCCCGGTTGCCGGGTCGATGTAGGAAATCGCAGATGGATTGAAGAGGTCGAAGGTCCGGTCGGGATCCTCAACCACCGAGAGATCGGTNATCATGAGAGACTTTTTCGGGTCGACGGCTGCCGCCGATCCGAGGATGGGGCCACCCGCACACGCAAGGGGCTGGATTTCCCTGTTATTGAGAAAGGGGAAGATATCGACACTGTCTCCAAGGAGATCCGGTTCCGGGACCTGNAGGTGACCGGTCAACTGGCGATCGGCATAAACGGGAACAGTTCCATCCCCCAGNTTACGCAGGCGGTTCAGGGCCGCCCCNAGTTCTTTTCGAAACCTGTCCGCTGCATCATTNCGCAACTGTGCGGTGAAGGTTCCCTGCCCCCGCCCGGGACTGAAGGTGACTGGACCTTCATTCAGGAAGAGAGGGAACCCCGCTGGGAAGAACTCCTTGTTCCGGACTGCGGTATGCTCAGGTGGGAACTGGAGGGTAAGGAGGTTTCCCTTCAGGTTGATCGAGGAGGGCCGGATCTCATCCAGNTCNGGAACCGTTCCGCCTTCAACGATCGGCCGGACNTTCGAGCCGAACTCCTGNTCCCCGAGCCGGACCCGGGCCCGGAATAGTTTGGATGGCGCATCGATGGGGACATCAAATTCAATGATGCGCTGNTTTTCCGTGGCTGCCGCCTCGGTGGTNGTCGTCCCATCNGGGTTGACTCGCTCGAGTTCGACCTGTGGTGCTCGGATCCGCACGCGGACAGTCTCGCCGTCAACCTGGGTGGTCTCTATTTCCTGACCGAAGGCAAGTCCCCCCGCAAGACCGAGCAGGGAGCAGCCAAGGTTGTAGATTCTTCGGGTATGACTTTTCATCTTTCTGGGAATTGGGTTGTTTCAGTTTGCGTTTGTTGGTGCTTGGAAAGGAATGGCTGGATCCAGGGCCGGAGTGCTGAGGCGTCGAGGGAGAGTCCCAGTTCCCCGAAGGATCCGTTGAGCCGATGATCGTGGTCGGAAGGTCCCCGGTGGCGCCCAAGGTTGAGACTGGCGATCCGCGCTTTCCCGTCGGAATCGATTACAAGGCCGGGGCCACCGGAATCTCCCGGCGCGAAGTGACCCTCCCCGTTGTCCGGATCGAAACGATGGATCAAGATGGGCCCGCAGTCNCCGGGAAGCCCAAGGCCCGACAACAGGGAAGGCGTCGGACTCTGGTCAAAGAAGTTTCGTCCATGAGAAAGTTTTCCCGGGGGGCGGAAATCCCCGAGCACCCCGTTGCCCTGCTGGCCGTACCCAACCAGATGGACCATGAGGCCTTCCCTCGCAGCTACCNCCNTGAGCGGAACACCNGCAACAACCTCCGCGGACACCGGNGTGTCGAGTTCGATNAGGGCCGCATCCCATACCCGCGAAATCCGCTGGTCAGCAGCATTCGGATGAAGATGCACCGCCTTCCAGTGACGACGNGGTTTCCCTTTGCATGAAGGAAATTCCANGAGCCCTCGCGAAATCCTGTGCTCCGCAATACCGCAAACNACGTGGGCGGCGGTGAGGACATACCGTCCTCCCGGCAGGAGGGTCCCGGAAGCGGTGTTCCCGAACGGTGTGTAAATCCGGGCTACCGCTTCCGTTGAGGGAAGGGGGCCATCCTGCCCCCCGGGGGANTCATCAACCACTATCGCTCCCGCCGGACCAAGGCCCAGGAAAGTGAAGAGGACGACTCGAAAGTGATGCATCCCCCCTCCAACCGTAAGAGGAGAGCGGGATTTCTGTTTTTTNCCGGAAAAACCCCTTTCGCTCTGTAAGGGCAGGGCNCGGACGGGAATCCCTGCTGAGGGATCAGCTCTCCACGGTGGAGAATCTACAAGCCTCGTTCCGGCCTTCGCTCAGGCCGTCAAGGCCCCTTTCTCATCACTCAAAAACCCTGATTTCTCGAGGTAGTAGTCATACCCTCCGCTGTACTTGGTCACCTGTCCCTCACCAACATGCCAGGTAGTTTCCGCCAGCTTCCGGATAAAGTGTACATCGTGGGAAATGAATACAAGCGACCCTTCATACTGCCTGAGAGCCTCAATCAGCGCTTCCACTGACAGGAGATCAAGGTGCGTGGTGGGCTCATCCATGAGCAGCAGGTTTGGCGGATCGACCAGGAACTTGACNAGGTTAAGCCGGCTCTTTTCTCCTCCNGACAGGACTTTCACCTTCTTGTGCACATCATCCCGGCGGAAGAGAAAGGACCCCAGCAGGCCCCGGGCATCCTCTTCCCGGAGCCCAACGCCGGTCGTGCAGACCTCCTCCAGCACGGTGTTGCTTTCGTCCAGCAACTCCGATCGGTGCTGCGAGTAGTATCCCAGCTTGGTGGCATAACCCGCCTTCCGCTCNCCCCCGTCGATCGNGACAACTCCGGCCAGAATCTTGAGAAGGGTGGACTTACCCGCCCCGTTCGGACCCACCAGGACCGTGCGATCGCCCCGCTCCACTTCGAGGTCCAGCGATTCATAAACCCGGGTATCCCCATAGGCCTGGCTCACCTTCGCNAGCTCAATNACCTTCTGGTTACTCCGGGGTGGCTTGGGAAAATGAAACTTGAAGACCTTGCGGGGCGCCTTCGGCTTTTCCAGAGTCTGCATCTTCTCAAGCTGCTTGACCCGGCTCTGGACCTGTGCGGCCTTGGAGGACACNGAGCGGAAGCGGTCGATGAACTCCTGGATGCGGTCGACCTCCTTTTTCTGGTTNCGCCAGGCCGCCAGCTTCTGCTCGTAGCGTTTCTCCCGGCCCNCCAGATAGTTTGAGTAATCGCCNTGGTAGGTTATGAGCTTTTCCTCATCGATCTCGANCACCGTTTCAACGATNGCATCCATGAAATCACGGTCGTGCGAAATCATGAGGATCGCGCCNGGATAGTTCGTGAGATAACGCTGGAACCAGAGCAGTGAGAGCAGGTCGAGGTGGTTGGTGGGCTCATCCAGCATGAGGAGGTCTGGCTCAAGGCACAGGATCTGAGCGAGATGGGCCCGCATGACCCAGCCACCTGACATCTCATGGGCNGGCCGGTCAAAATCCTCCTGCTGGAAACCCAGTCCGGACAGGATCTTCTTGGCCTTCGGTTCGAGCTGGAACCCATTCATGAGGGTAAACTTATCCTGTGCCTCCCCGTATTCCGCNGAATCCAGCGTGTCCGCCTCCTCGTGCTTCCGCATGACCTGTTGCACCTCCCGCATCTCAGGNGTGATCGCGGTCGCAATCTGCAGGACCGTATCCCTTCCCGGGTCACCAGCCTCCTGCGACAGGTAACCCACGTGAGCATACTCATCCCTCTCTATCCGCCCGGCATTCGCCTCTTCGTTACCGAGGATGATATGGAACAACGTCGATTTGCCCGCCCCGTTGGGGCCAACCAGGGCCACCCGCTCACCCCAGTTGATGGTCAAGTCGGCTTCCTCGAAGAGCGTGCGCCCTCCGTAGGTCATGTTCAGCTTGCGGATCGTCAGCATGCGGGCGGGGCCATCGCACTGATTTCCCGGAAATGCAACGGCGAACGGCCTCTACTCGACTTCTTCCCGGAAGACATCTTCCAGAAAGGGCGCCAGAAAGGCCGCTACCTCTTCCGTTCCGTTCTCCTTGGCCTGGGCGACATCGCGATTCAGAGCGGTATCGGTCATCATTTCGGGTGGATTCTCGACTTGCAGATATGCCGTTACGCGGTCACCCCGTGGTTCGCGGAACCAGAGCCGCACCCGCCCTTTATCAGACACCCATTGCATCCCCACGATTTCCCGCTGCCGCAGCTCAAAGACATGGTCCGGCGTCCCGAAAATCTGCACCAGGAGGCCACTGAGTTCCAGAATCGCCTGCCCCGTAACATTCCCATACTCCGTGTTCAATTGAAGTCCACTCACCCTGTCCCTGCTGTTAAAGAACACTTCCACCCTGTCCAGAGACAGAGGAGAACCGCGCCGCACCCGCTCCGCGTAGGAGCCGGAACCGCTTCCATGCAGCTCGATGAAGGAGCCATCCGGCCCGTCCATCCGCTCACCGTTGTAATGGCTGCCTCGCCGTTCCTTCACTTCGGCCCGGGAATCTCCCAACCTGAGTTCGCCTATCCCCGGGGGAAGAAAGCGGTCGAGCTTTCCTGAGACGACTGGGCCCCCGTGCTGCGCCGGGATGCCAAAAACCTCGGCATCGCTCGTGCCGGGCGAAGCCGTTTGCTTCTCCTCGCTCGATTTGCAACCCGGCAAACCGATCCACGTCAACACCGCTGCCAAGAGCAAGCCACCGCGCGCCATCGTTCCCTTTCCTACTTTCTTCCGGCCCTCAAGTCGAGTGGCGATCAGCCCACCTCAGGACTCCTCCCGGAAAATCATCCTCAACACAGCCGGGGAGCGGACAGCCCCCTCTTCTTACGACTTGCTGGCCGGGGCTCCTGATGAAGAGGGCGGCGCGAGCTCCTTCACGGTCAGGCTCCGGAAATCAATCGACATGACCTTGTTGCCATGGAGCTGCAGACCGATCGGCCCCTTCTTCTTGGCGTTCTCAGAAGTATAGGTCATGACATGAACTCCATTCAGCCAGACGTCGTAAACCGGCCCTGCCGCAACAATCCTGAGGCTGTTCCACTCATTGACCTTGAGCAGGTTTTTCACACCCTTGACTCCCTCCTTTTCCTCCGCCTCGACCGGATACCCCTTGCCGGAAATATAGGGCGAGGCTGTCATGTCCCGCTTGAGGGATCCTGAAATGCCGATCTGGATTTGCTGCCCACCGTCCCGGAGGAACACACCCGAGTCTCCCTTTCCGTCGAAGCGGAATTCGCAACTCATGTCGAAGTCAGTGTAGTGCCTCTCCGTCCAGAGATTACTGCCCCGCTTCCGCGGACCACTCTTGGCCACGATCGTTCCGTCCACCACCGACCACCAGATATTGTCCTTGGGAACCTTCCACCCCGTGAAGTCCTTGCCGTTGAACAGGGAGTGTGCTTTCCCGTGATGATCGGCGGAGACGAGGCCGGGAATACAGAGGAGGGCAAAAAAGGCTGCTTTCATCAGCCCCCTTTTAACTGAACGGCAGACGATGTCCACCTGTCATGCGCCCCCTAGCCCTTCTGCTGGAGAAACAGGTCAATCCCGTCGGTCAGGGCAATCCAGCTGGCCTCGATGATACTGTCAGAAACGCCTACCGTCCCCCAGGTCCGGTCGCCGTCGGTGTGAACGATCTGCACCCGGGTCTTGGCAGCAGTAGCGGCATGCCCGTCAACGATACGCACCTTGTAATCGATGAGGGAGACTCCCTCGATGGCCGGAAAATGAGGCATGAGGGCCTGCCGCAGGGCCTTGTCGAGGGCATTGACCACCCCGTGCCCTTCCGCAGCCGTGTGCTCGGCCACCTCGCCCACCTCCAACTTGACGGTCGCTTCACACACCGGATTATGGCCATCCCGGTAATGGCGGAAGCTGCATTGATACTCCCGCAGCGCCCAGCGCCTCTCGTGCTGGCCGATTTCCCTCCTTATGAGCAGCTCCAGTGAACCGCCGGCCGCCTCGTATGAATAGCCCTCCTTCTCCTGGTCCTTAACCTTTGCCAGTACTGCCTTGGCCTCCGCACTGCCTTTCTCCAGCGGAAGACCGATCTCCTCCGCCTTCATCAGGATGTTGGACTGACCAGAGAGCTCGCTCACAAGGATGATCTGGGCGTTGCCCACTTCCTCCGGACGGATGTGCTCGTAGCTATGGGCCACCTTCTGCACTGCGTTTACGTGCATGCCTCCCTTGTGCGAAAAGGCAGTCCGCCCGACAAAAGGTGCCCGGTGATGGTGCGCGTTGTTGGAAACCTCATCCACGAAGTAGGAGAGTTCCTTGAGCTTGGTGAGGTCGCCTACCAACTCGATCCCGCGCTTGAGCTGAAGGATCGGAATGACCGAGGTCATGTTGCAGTTCCCGGTCCGCTCACCGTAGCCGTTTATGGTTCCCTGGACCTGCACCGCACCCACATCCACCGCAGCCAGGGCATTGGCAACACCCACCCCGCAGTCATCGTGGGTATGGATCCCGACAGGCACCTCCGGGATCCGCTCCTTCACCGCTTCACAGATGGCCGCGATCTCATCGGGCATCGTCCCACCATTGGTATCACAAAGCACAATACAGTCCGCCCCGCCTTCAGCCGCGGCCTCCAGCGTCTGCAGGGCGTGTTCCCCGTCATCCTTGAAACCATCAAAGAAGTGTTCCGCATCGTAGATCACCTCCCGGCCTGCCTCCCTGAGATAGCGCACGGTATCGCGAATCATCGCGAAGTTCTCTTCCGGCGTGGTCTTGAGGACCTCCGTCACATGGAGTTTCCAGCTCTTGCCGAATATCGTAATGACGGGCGTCTCGGCATCGATGAGGAGCTGGACCTGCGGATCCTCTTCCACCGCAAGATCATGTCTGCGGGTGGATCCGAAGGCCGCAATCTTGGCGTGCTTCCATTCTTCCCCCGCAGCGGCTTTGAAGAACTCAACATCCTTGGGGTTGGAACCGGGCCATCCGCCCTCGATGTAGTCCACTCCAAAGTCATCGAGCCGGTGGGCGATACGCAGCTTGTCGAGGCCGGATAACTGAAATCCTTCGCCCTGCGTCCCGTCACGCAAGGTTGTGTCATAAAGCGACACCCGTGTTCCTGCTGCACTCATTGCCTGCTGCCCGCCTTGCGGGCGCGCGCACCCTGCCCCGCCATCGCAGCAAACTCAATACCAAAGGCAACCACGTCCTTGGAGTTGGGGCATCGGACAGGGGGACGCTGGCCTCCTCCAGCCCTCCGCACACCATGGGAAAGTGAGCACTGCCAGCTAGCGGGCGCCAAGGAGCCATATCCGGAGTTTCCCTCTCGTTACCCCATCAGTGGCATGAATACTGCGTTTCCCGATTTGCTGTTATTGTCATCCGCCGCGCCGGAGAGACTGTTCAGTGCGATTATTCCGAGGACAAAAGAGAGACTCTGAACGCGGGTTCGATACATCCGAACTTCGTTTCCGTGGAGTTCGAGTCCATACAAACCAGGCCATCCTGCCAGCCCGGGGCGGGAGAAGCTCCTCTGCCTCCACTCCGCAAAATCAAAACCTTTTGAAAAAATGAGAACCTCTCCCCGGCGTCGTAATTTCCTTCCCCCGGGACATTGTTGGGGATGTGCTTCCCACCCACCATCTCCCGCCTGACCTCATTCACCCAGAGATCAAAATTCCATGTCATCCTTGCCGCGATCCCTGGACGTTCGGCGACTGGGGGGGCGACAGCAAAGCACGGATGACCCACAACACCGGGGGACGCTCTTCCAACGCGCATCGCTGGCCGGTCAAATTCGAGTTTCCATCCGGCTCTCCTCCTTGCGCTACACCATCCTGGAAAAGTCCCACCCCGTGAAAACTGGCTGAGCACACAGGACCAGAGTAACCGGAAGAAGATGGAACTGGTCCATCGGCACTTTAACACCTGCGCCTCGATACGAAATTGCNGAATCTTCATGGTGANATCCTCAAGTTCCTTTTTCGTTCGCGATACGAGGAAAACAAGGTTGCCTTCAGTAACGCTCTTATCACAGAGATCGCACCCCCAAAAAACCAANCGCCATGACTACTAGTCCGACCGTGCTGCAGAGCCTCATGGGCAGGATTCTGGCAGNATGTCTGTTCNCGCTCTTGCCGGGCCCGGCGGTGTCCGCGGCAGACCGTTCGCCTCATCCCCTCGCCTGGATTCATTTCAGTCGAAGTGACAAGGACATTTCCCTCTTCAACGGCTACCCCATGTACTTCGTCTCCGGAGGGGNCCTGGAGGTCCATCTGGACGTCGATCCGGACCCGGANCACTCGCTGGCCTTCATGTGGCTCTGCAAGGAAAACCCGGGCCGCGGCTCCAGCCGCTCCATGAAGGTGGCCGTCAATGGCAACGAAACCGTCCGCACCCATCCGGCCGTCGAGGAAAGGGAAAGCGCCTTCTTCTGGGACGTCGTCCCGGTTTCTACCTTCGGCATCAACAAGAGGGAGAAGGGAAACTACCACATCGTGGCCAACCGCAACCCAGACGGAAACCACTCCAGCGTCGTTCTCCAGGGCATCAGGCTCATCACCGACCGGAAACAACTGCAAACCCTCGCCCTCCCCGCCGCGACCCGGAAGGCCCGGTTCATCAACCCTGGACCACTGACCAAGGCGGAAAATCTGGCACGAAAAGTGGACCGGCACGCCGCCCGGAACCGAATCCACGAGAACTGGGTCGGAGAAAAGAAGCTCTCGCAAAAAGAAATTCAGGAGGACGAATTCCTGTCTGCAGCCCGGAAATTTGCCGATACCGCCATCACTCACGGGCGGGACAACTACGGCCCGGAGAACTCCGCCCTGTTCGTGCAACATCTGAACCGGGAAACTCTCAAGGCCCCCGCCACCCTGGGATGGCTGAAGCCGGCCCATGGCGGCCCGGACCATCCCGTGATCCTCTCGCGGTTCGAACGCTCCCAGAACTTGCTGAGGTTCCTCGCCTCCATGAGCCTGTTCACGGGTGACGCAAGGCATGCGGAGGCGGGCATGGACTCCATGATCTGCATGTTTGAGGACTACATCTACCCCCGCA
Organism: Roseibacillus sp.; assembly: GCA_002721695.1. Taxonomy (GTDB): domain Bacteria; phylum Verrucomicrobiota; class Verrucomicrobiia; order Verrucomicrobiales; family Akkermansiaceae; genus Roseibacillus_B. Next base: position 44,926 of record PBLI01000001.1, read on the forward strand.
GCGGATTACTGGCATTTGGAAACCACATGTCAATCGACCTCGTCGAGGGACAGGCCTACAGCGACGGCAGGGGGAGCGAACAGTTTGAACTCCAGGAAACATTCCCCTTTTATGAATTCTTTCATGACGTCTCTCCCGAAAAAACCTCCCGGTTTATCAAGGGAATATGGGAAACCTACCTCCGGGACTGGCATTCGATGCGCTACAACCGCCACGCTAATTTCAATACCCGGGTGGACATTGAGACCGTCTGGAACCGCCCCCTCCGGCCAGTGGCGGATCTCCCCCAGTTTACTCAGGGCGGCGAACTGTCCTTCATCGGTCTTGCCTATGATCTCGCCTACAGCGGGTTCACCCTCGGCTGCCTGGAAGACGACCTGAAGCCACGCACCTGGGCGACCCGGATCCTCGAGGTCGTCGCGGCGAAGAGCGACCCGGAAACAGGAATCTGGCCCATGATGCTCTACCCTCCCCCGTTCTACCGACGCGGGCTCGAAACCTACGTTGGGGCCTACCCCAACTCGAAGGCCAATGAAGCCCGGGTGATCATCTCGAGCTGGGTCAACAGCGTGCCCATCCACGTCCTCGGCGTCCTGGGCACCATCGAACAGGCCCTGAAACACGGCCACTACGACCAGCTACGGAAGGTCCATGACAAAGTGGACCAGTGGATCCTGAACTACATGCAGGCGGCCTATGATCCCGGAGCTCATCACCTGAGGAGCATCCTGCTGGATGGGCAGGACGTGACCGATCTCGTCTTCACCGAGGAAGCAACCCTTTACGGGTGGGGGGCACAGCCCGGGGGATCGTTCCGGCATCGGCCCGTTACCCCGACCTTCTTCGCCGCCGTCGCGCAGGGCTTTCGCCTGTGCACTTCTCCCGGCCCGCGGGCCCGCTACTGGAAACTCCTGCGGGATCTCTGCCAGGGAGCCGGTCTGGGGGACATCGGGGAGAACAGCAAGGCCATCCCCACCTTCAATTATCAGGCGAAGGATGGAGCAGAGGATGGATACGTGTTCGCACTCTCCGAGATCTACCGTGTGAACCGGAACCCTGAAGTCCTCCGGTTCATGGAGCACCTCGGCAGGGAAATCATCAGGCGCCGCCAGGATCCCGGGAGCGGCCTCTTCGTCGTGGAAGCGGATCGCAGACAGAACTCTCAGGCCCTGAAAGAATTCAAGCAATCGCCCCACGAGGGAATTACGGTGAGGGAACTGATGCGGGAAAAGTTCGGCAGCAACCAGCTGGATTACGATCGACCGAAAGTAGTGCCCCTCAACATCACCGAGCCTCTCGCCCTCCTTGCCATTCATGGCTGCCGGACCGGGGAGTTCGAGAAAATTCCCTCCTGGGTCTCGATCGGGATGGCTCACCATGCGGTCATCAGGGAGCAGGAAATCTGGTTCGACCGCCCGAAGCTCGAGAACTACTACGAGGACCGGAAGGACTACATCAAGTCCCGGGGATTCGTTGTGAAAGAAGACTGGTTCCCGGGGGAATAGATTATCGAGAAATGAACTCATGATGAGAATCATCTCCATCATCACGCTGTGGCTGAGTGCCGCGCTGGCTCATACCGCACAGCTGCATATCGGGACGGCGGAAACCACCATCACGCCTAATCGTCCCGTCGCACTCGAAGGTTATTTTGGGCTCCGGGTCTCGAATGGGGTTTCCTCACCAGTGATGGCGCAGGTGCTCGTACTGGAGTTGCTTGAGGAGGGCAAAATTGAGGAGCGCTCGATCATGGTCAGTGCGGATCTCGTACATCTGCCTTGGGAAATGTTGAACGCAGTCCGCGATCGGGTGGGTAAGACGCTTCCCGAAATCGACACAGCTAAGATCTTCATCAGCACAACCCACACGCACCAGGCACCCGTCGTTATGCGCGATAATTTCATCATTCCGGATGGCGTGATGACGGTAGAGAGCTACATCGAGTTCTTCGCGAAGCAGGTTTCGGAAGCCATCGTCAAAGCCTGCTCGAACATGCGCGCAGGAAGCATGGCATGGGGACTCGGGGACGCGGAGATCGGCTTTAACCGGCGGACCGCCTATCTCAGCGGCCGTGGGCAGATGTTTGGAGAGATGCGGACTCCGGACTACAAGGGGCCGGAAGGAGCGGTCTATCGTGGAATGCCCGTTTTATTTTTCTTTGACTCGAGAGGAGATCCGATCGCCACCGCGATAAACCCATGGTGCCCGGCGCAGGTCGCTCCGGGAAACCGGCAGATCAGTGCGGATTTCTGGCATCCAGTGCGCGAACAGTTGAAAAAGGAATTCGGAGAGGCACTCACGGTGCTCTGCTGGTCCGGCGCGGCCGGCGACCAGATGCCAGGACCGCGCATCCATGAGGATGCTGAAAATCGGATGCTACAACTGCGCGGTATCGACGGATGGGTCGAGGAATGCGCCCGGCGAATTGTCACTTCGGTTCTCGATGTTTACGCCCTCGTACGCGACGAGCGAAAAGGCGATATCGTGCTCCAGCATCGCAGCGATCAAATCCGGCTTCCGGGATGGAAGCTAAGTGATGATGAGCTTGCAGGCATCCGGGTTGCGCACGACGGGCTTGTGGACGATTTGAAGAACCATCCGGACAGGGCCAACGCCTTGGCACGTCCGATCTCGTGGCGGGCGCAGACCTTGGAAGTCCAGGAGAACCTGCGGAAGAGTAGAGACGGTTGCTATCCGACCGAGATCCATGTCCTGCGGATCGGTGATGTTGCGGTCTGCACGAACCAATTCGAGCTCTTCACCGAGTACGGGCTCCGGATGGTGGCACGGAGTGACGCGCTGATGACCTGTGTCGTTCAGCTTGCCGGGCCCGCCTACTACCTTCCGACCGCAGANGCGATCTCGGGTGGCGGATACAGCGCAATCCCGGAGACCTGTCCGGTGGGGCCCACCGGCGGCCAGATGCTCGTGGATGAGACGGTGAAGCGGATAACGAAGCTGTTCAACGATCTTGAGGTCAGCCTGCCGGATGAGGGACAGCTGATCGATGGAAAGCCGGTCGGCGAGGGATGGCTCAATCTTCTTGAAAGCTGGGATGCGTGGAAGGGCGAGACAGAGCATTGGAAAATCACGAAGGACGGCATCCTCCGCGGTGAATCCAGAGGCGGCGATTACCATTTCGCGTGGACGAAGAGAGAGGACTACCGCAACTTTGAGCTGCATGCGGTAGTGAAGATGACAGGTCCTGGTGCGAACTCCGGAGTCGGTGTCCGGCTCCAGCCGAAGTCGGCGCAGGAGGCCCCAGGTTATCAGTTCGACATGGGGTTGAATTACTGGGGCTGCCTGTGGGAGGAGGGCGGAGTCGGGATGGTGCACAGGTTTCCGCAGCATCACGCGGAGAACATCGTCCAGCATGGCGGTTGGAATCACTGGTATATCCTGACGAGGGGACACCACCTGCAGGGTTGGCTCAATGGAGTGAAGACGATCGATGTGGTCCACAAGGACGGCCCGACTGAAGGAGCGATTGGGTTCGAACTGTGCCACGGTGGCAGGCACACCATCCTGGAAGTGAAGGCTCTCACAATCCGTGAGCACTGACCGAATGGGCCAGCGCCGAGCCCCAAAATCGGTACCCGCGAGCCCACACACAAACGTGCCTCACGACGCACCATACGTTTCCCGGGTTTCACCTACTTACCCCGGGCGGGAATCGAACCCACATCTAAGGTTTAGGAAACCCTTGTTCTATCCATTGAACTACCGGGGCGTCTGAGAGGNTTCTATAGCGGTTAACAACCCNATTTGAAGCATTATTGCCGAGTCAGACCCTGCTCTACCCTCTCGGCCATTGGCCTTGCGAGACCAACCGATCCCGACGTCCCTCATTTTGATCGGTCCCCAGCGGCCCTTGAGTATTAGCGAGACCCAGCGGAACTTTTAACTATCACTGGCCAAATTGGACCAGATCCTGCTCGCGCGAGGGGTCCATGAAACTGGTTTCAGTGATTATTCCCCTCATGCTGGCTAGTTGCGAGCCCAATGCAGGGAAGGCCCTCGAAATACCGTGCTGCGATGAGCACGGGGAGTGCTTTCCCGAGGAACCTGAGGCCTTGTGGGAAACAGAAAATGAGTAGGGAAGCNCAGGGAACACCCGACCGTGACGACCCTTGGACCTAGCTCATCGAGCTGTTCATTTCCTGTTTCGCGGACCGAAGGATCTACCAACGCCCCACATCTGAGGAGGCTAGCCCGGCGAGGATTCTTCAATCCTCGCCGGGAGAGCATCGCCCTTTCAGGCGCTGCTCATGTCGGGGGTGTTGAGAGCCAACCAGACAAAGAACACTGATCGCCCCCGACAAACTGCTTCAAAGAATTTAGGCGCACCTCCGGAAAGCGCAAACTGCTCCGTAGCCCTTTTGGCCAGAAACTCTAAAGCTTAAAGTCGATTTGAGCGCTGATCTGCTCGATATCGGGATACGCGTCGCCCATGAAGTAGGCACCCTTGATCACCATGGTAGCAGAATCGCTCAGTTTCTTGACGAGCAATGCATCAATCTCGGTTCCATAGGTAGTGCTGATACCTTCATCGGCAAGGTAGTGGAAAAATCCTTTCAGG
>PBLI01000085.1 GCA_002721695.1 Roseibacillus sp.
ACAGGAGCTTCACGATATCCATATGCCCACCCGCACCGGCATAGCCGAGCGCGGTGTAGGAGTTGTTGGACCTAGCGTCGGCCTTTACTCCGGATTTCAGCAGGGCCGCCACCTTTTCCTTATCCCCGCTGCGCGCGGCGATCAGAAGGGCCTCCTCGGGATGGTCTACCTTCCGGTAGAGGCCCGAGTAGGACGCATGGTTACCACCACCCCCTTGATTGCCAGTGGTAGTGACCACCCGAAGGGAATCCTGCATGGGAATGAATTCGCCCTCCAGTGGCTTCGAGAGGTTGATATGGCGCTGCAGGTTGGCTCCCACCGCCGGCAGCCATCCATCCCCATCCTCGGGAATTCCCTTGAAGTTGGCAGCCTGGTTGTTGGGCGCAGCGTTGCTGACAAGGATATTATCAATATAGAGCCTGACCCCGGTCCCGCTCTCGGTAACGGCCACGAGATGGTGCATTTTCCCGTCGAGGACGGTCGTGTTGTTCCTCGCCCAGCGCCCCCCGACGTAGCCCATGTTGTCCGACAGGTTGAAGCGGTGGATCCGCCAGTCTCCCCAGCCTCCATCTCCCAGGGACACAAGGGTCTGCCACCGCTTATCAAATTTGTCCGCACTGAACCAGAGCGAGACCGTAATGCTGCCGCCCTCCGGCGTGTAGTCTGATGCCTTGCCCCCGAGCAGGACATGCTGGTTTTCCCCGTTCAGGTGAAGGGCCTGACCGAACTGCCCCTTGGCAAATCCGGGAGAGTTCTTACCAGTTCCATGCCGCCCCTTGCCGCTGGCGTCCTTCAGGTCTCCATCAAAGGGCCAGTGTCCGATCAGCCCCTCAGCCAATTGCCCGGCAGCTTTCGCTGATCCCTTCCCATTGTTCCATAAGGTCACGACCTCCTCATCGGTCAGGGCTCTTCCCCAGATCTGGAGATTATCGACCTTCCCGTTCCAGGCACGGTCCTTGAAGAAGTGGTCCGTCTGGGGAGTCTCATGCTTCGCCTTCCGGTTGGTCTCCACGAAACTCCCCGTCCCCCCAATCAAAACCTGCGGATCGAGGGTGAAGTCAGAGCTTTCCAGGTTGGTGTTGAGCCCCTGGATGGCGAGGACGTTTTTCCCTTCCTTGAAGGCGCTGGCATATTCAGTCAGGGAGAAGAACTCCGCTCCATTTGCCTCATGGTTGGTGACGGTGGCTTCCCCGGTCTTCTCATCGACCGTCACGTTGCTGGAGCTGAAGAGGCGCCGTCCGTTGGCGTGGACGATGAACCCGTCATCATAGTTGATCAGCAAGCCAAGCCCCTTGAGATCCGCGCCCTTGGGAATCTCAAACTCCCGCCGGATGAAAATGGACAGATAGTTGTCCTGCATGTCCTCGATGAGCGTTTCATCGTCGTTGTCATCATAGCCGAAACCGGCCTTCCCGCTTTTCCAGCCCTCTTTCTTCGGATCGAAGGAAAGACTGGTCCAGAGCAGATCCTTGGGCTCCTTACCCCCGTCGAGGTAATGCCACTCGGCGCCCTTGTCGATGGCTGCGTGGCTCTTCCCGCTGCCCGATGATTTTAGCTTGAGGTCCGACGTTCTTTTGAATCTCAACTTTCCGCTCCAGTCGTAAAAGGTGCTGGTGACCTTGCCCTTGGAGATGCGCTTGATTTCAAACTGATCCCCCCGGTAGGTGATCCAGTCTCCCTCGATCTGTGATTGCAGCCCGGGGTCCCCCTGGGACAGGGCTGATTGGGTCAGGGCGCACATCAGGAGTGCTCCGCCCCGGAATTTGCTGAGTGGTGGTGTGTTCATGACATTGTGTGTGCTTACGGTTTTCTGTTCGTCGCTGCTGGGCGTTCGGTGATTGAAGGGCCGGCCTGATCAGGCAAATCCATGGACACAAACGGACTCTGGTGCCGCCCTGCCGGACAGCGGGTCTTCGCCAATGGAAGTGGTGCTCGGTCGCCCTCTCCGGAGGAGCCCGGGAGCTCCTCCAGCTGCCAATGCGCCAATCCGGGTGAAAATGTGTCATTCATTTTCATCTAGCTGCCGAAAAGCTGCCTGAACATCGTCGAGATTCCCGCACCCGTCTGATTTTTGCTTTCCCGGCCCACCCTTACTCCTGGCCGATTTCCTTGAAGAGCCACGCACGAGCGAAGGCCCAGTCACGATTCACGGTTGCGAGGGAAACACCCATGGTCTCCGCCACCTCCTCCCCTGTCATTCCAATGAAGTAGCGGAGTTTCACCATCTCCGCCTTGCGGGGCTCCCGCTCCTCGAGGCGTCCGAGCACCTCATGGACAGCCAGCAGCTCGTCATCATCCTGTTCCGAGGCAAAGCCATCGATTTCATCGAACTCGATGCGCTTCAGCCTTCCTCCCCGGCAGGCTGCCCGCTTGCGACGGGCACAGTCCACCAGAATCCGTCTCATGGCTTCCGAGGCTGCTGAGAAAAAATGCCGTCTGTTCTCAAATTGCTGATCTCCGATCTTCATCCACGCGTCATGCACCAGCGCGGTGGCCTGCAGCGTGTGGCCGGCCTGTTCATTGAACATGCGGATCCTCGCCATCATTTTTAATTCCTCGTACACCGCGACGAGAAGTTCCTCATCCGAGACGTCATTCGCGGCCCGGGAGCGCAGCAAGGTCGTGATCTGGCTCATCAATCCGTCCCCTCCATTCTCGTAATCAGTTCTATTGATGGAGCACGCAGCAGCCGGAGCTGGCATCGACTTGCGCCCAGGGTCTCTTCACGAATGACCAGTCCCTCTCCCGACGGCAGGAACCAGGCCAAGGGAGAAACATGGCCCGGCGTGGGCCCGAAAGAAGCCACCTGCTCCCATTCCGTCGTCTCCCAGATAAGAATCGGTCCACTCCCGATCGCCGTCGATACCAGGCGCTCCCCGTCCGGGGAAAAATCAAGCCTCCGGATGACCAGGTTATGGCCCTCCAAACGAGCCAGGCTACGGCCCGTCGCAACCTCGCGAATCTCGATCACCGGCCGTTTCCTGACCGCATAGGCCAGGGTCTCCCCGTCGGGAGACAGACACAACCCCTGGACTCCTGCCTGGTCACCAGTGTCCACCCTGCTCACCAGCTCGCCGGTTAAAAGATCATAGACTGCCAAGACGTCCCACCCGTGCTTGACGACCATCCTTGTCGCATCGAGGGAGAATGACCTGTGATCGTGGCTTACGAGTTGCCCGCGTGTCCACTCGGGTAGTTCCAGGCTGGTCGAGGAGACCAGGTCAAGCGATGGGACGGCATAGCGATTCAGCCGGACCATTCTGGATCCCGGGATGTCCATCACTGCCACGAGGATCCCGCTTTCTCCAAGAAAGCACAGCCTGGAATTCTGCACGTCCGCGGGCAGTTCCGCGCGCTTCTCGACACCGCCAGTCAGGTTTCTCACAGTAATTTCCGCCTCCGTTCTCGAGCCACAGACAAGGAGGTCCTCCGCGATCCAGAATACCTCGGACAGATTCTTGTCTTGAAAGTCCGGGACATCATCCGCGTCGCCATGGAAGCAAACCGCCCCGTTCCGCAAGGTAAGTGCGCTACTCCCACCCGGGGCCAGGTCCAGGTGGTGAAACGGTTTCTCCACGATGAGAGGCTCCGCATCCTCCTTCAGCCAGTTTTCAACCTCCCAGATTCTCACACTCCGATCCTTCCCCGAACTTACCAGCCAACGACCGTCCGGGGAGAAGCCCACCGACCACACTTCGTCCCGGTGCCCCTGAATATTCGCCACCTCACTCCAGTCACTCGTCCTCCACAGCTTGATGTTCTGGTCACCGCTCCCGGAAGCCAGCAGGCCCCCGTCCGGAGAAAAGGACACCTTGGAAACGAATCCGGAATGCCCGGTGAGACGAATGTCCTCACCTTCCCCGGTCATATCAAAAACAGAAACCCGTGGATCCTGGAAAAGGCTGCCCGCCACGAGCTGACTCCCATCCGGAGAAAAGGCGAGGGTCGTGACCCGTCCGGTTACGCGTGGTTTCTTGGGAAGAGGAGTCCAATCGGGAACGCGGAGAATGACAATCCGTCCATGCCCCCCGCCAACGGCCAGGAGTTTCCCGTCCTGGGAAAAGGAACAGGCCCCCTCCTGGTCGAGCTGGGAGTAGTTTCCTTCGTGCATTTTCTCGGTATGCACGACAGCTCCTGAGCTTACCTCCACGATCCGGGCCTCTCCCTCGGCCGGAACGAAAAAGGACAACAGGTGCCCATCCGGAGAGAGGGCAACGCCAGTCGGGCGGCGAGAGCCAACATTCAGGGACCTCACCGGCCCGCTGGTCGGGTCACCCCAGATCTTGATCAGGTAATCGCCGGTGGCGCTCCTGTGGTGAAGGCCCACGATCATCGTTCGGTCCGGACTCGCCGCGAGAAAACCTCCCGAGGAAGCCAACCTGCTTTCCGTGCTGCTTCGCGACATCAGGATCTCCGGGCGGTCACCCCTCAGTTGCCGCAACACGATTCGTCCATGGTCTTCAAAAGTGATGAGTCCCTCCCCGTCGGGGGAAAAGATCGCGCTCAACACCCGCTCGGAATGCTTCCCCACCTCACCCGTGGTTCGTAGCCGCGTCTGCTCCCAGAGATACCGCCACTCCCAACCCCGTAAATCCTGCGTCTCTCCATCAGGATCATATAAACTCAGGAGACGGCTGGTCCTTCGAAGGTCCTGCTGCCGGTGGCTCTCGAAGGCCAGCAGCATGTCCGCAGCGTAGGAGTGCCGGAAAGCCCTTTCACGCTGACGGACAGCATGCAACTCAGCCAGCTCGGCCCGCCCAGCCGCGGCTTCCGAGCGCATCCGCATGTCCTTTTCGGCCCCCCGCGCCCGCTCCGCGATTTCGGCTGCCTGCTGCGAGGTCCGGGCCTGGCGCAGGCCGGAGAGTGCCGCGAAAACCAGGGCCATCCCGATAACACAACCGGCCAGCACGGTCGATCGGTTCCGACGGAGGTATTTCTGAAAAATGTAACGACGGCTGTGAGGTCTCGCACTGATCGGCTGACTGGCCTGCGACTTGCGGATGTCACTCACGAGGCCCTCGACCGTCGCGTAACGGTCCTCCGGATCCCGCTCCAGAGCCTTCATCACGATCCATTCCAGATCGTTACCTGCGATCCTCTGCAGCTCGGTTTCCGAAACGTCCCGCAGCCGCGCCAAGCCGGCCCGCCCTTCCCGGTCCAGACGGCGCAGCATGGTCAGCGGTTTCACAAGATCTCCGCGCTCCTGCAGGAACGCGCTCCTCGTCCCGCTGGTATCAGCAGGACTGTCCCGACCGTCCGGGGGATTTCCGACCAGCAGCTCGTAGAGAATCGCGCCCAGCGAATAGATGTCGGCCCGCGTATCGATTGGCTTACTGGGGGAAAACTGCTCCGGAGCCATGTAGGCCGGAGTCCCGAGCAGCTCTCTCCTGGTGGCCATGGGCCCGGGGAACTGGAACTCCGCTTCCTTCGTCGCCTGAGAGATGCCAAAATCAATTACCTTCGCGATGGGCCCGGACGGGTCGTCCACGACAAGGATGTTCGATGGCTTGAGATCCCGATGAATCGCGCCCTTCTGGTGGGCATGATTGATGGCCAGGCAGGCATCAACAAAGATCTTCAGGCGATCTCGGATACCCAGCTTCCTCGCATCACAGAAGTCGGTGAGGGGGCACCCACGCACCAGCTCCATGGCAAAGAAGGGCCTCCCCTCTCCCGTCATTCCCACCTCGATCAGCTGGGCGATGTTGGGATGTTCCATCATCGCAAGCATCTGCTGCTCCGCCTGGAACCGCTCCAGGACGCTCACGGAATCCATCCCGAGCTTGAGGATCTTGAGCGCAACTTCCCGCACCACGGGCTCCTTCTGCCTCGCCCGCCAGACGACTCCGAATCCCCCCTCTCCCAGCCGGGACTCCAGCTGGTAGGCGCCGATCTGGTCCCCTGTCTCATGATCCCTCTGCCCATCCTGCGCCCCTCGTTGTTCGCTCGCAAGGACGGCCTCCTGCCTCGCCCGCACGCGTTCCGCATCCATGAATCCGTCGGGCATCGTTTCATGAGCTTCGAGGAGCCGGCTGAGCTCTTGTTTCTCGACCTCGCTCAGATCCTCACGGGCACTAAGTTCCTTCTGCCACTTCTCCCGGGGCAGAAGCTGAAACCTGGCAAATTCAGACTCGATCACTTCCCTAAACAATTCTCAATGCCGGCATTACAGAGTAGTCCCCCCACAAGCGCAAAAAAAACTCCCTTCGCCTGTTCGGACTAGACGAACGCCCACCCCGGTGCCCGTGGAAATCCCCTGCAACTGCATCGGTTCACGTGTTTTCGATCGAACGGGGGCCTCGGCCAGCTGCCCGGGAAGGCAACCGGACGACGCAGGCAGCACAGCTTACGGCCGCAATTTTCGTTCGGAGACGTCAATGCGACGTCCGGCCGCCGTAATCGCCTCGTAGCGAATTCGATCTTTTTCAAGTACGACCTTGATGAGGTGATTGGCCGACTCGGCACGTGCCAGAAAGGGGCGCTTCTGCTCAATACCGGATGCAATACCCCGCGTCCTGACCCCCCATGCGCCGTCCCCCATGTAGACCACGCCCCCAGTGTCATCGCGCTTCCCGGCCGTGAGGGGGTGAGTTCTCTTGTAAGTGTGGTGATCATTCTCAAAAACCGCATCCACCCCGTGCTCCTCGAACAGGGGACACCATGCCTTCTGGATTTCCACGGCGTCCGCCTTGGCCCCCGTTCCCCAGGCCGGACGATGATAGCAGACAAACTTGTAGGGGAAGGACCTGCGCTGTCCCAGGGCCTCGCCCAGCCAGGGCGTCTGCGGGGCCACATTCTGTGTGTGACCGGAATCGAGAGCGATCACGGTCAGATAATCTCCAAAATCGACCGTAAACTTGCTGCCGTCCTCCATTCCCAGAAACAGGCTGTAGAAGAACGGAGCCGCAGCGCGGGGAGGAGCACTGGTGGGACGATACGCGGCGCCCCGCACCTCGTGATTCCCGATCACGGGGATCATCGGGATCATGGTCCCGTCAGGAGAGATGGCACACTCGGTCCACGACTCGGTCCACTCCAACCAGCGATTGCCATCCACCCCGTTGGCATAGGCCAGGTCCCCTCCGAGCAGTGCAAACAGGGGTGCCTCGGTTCCGGCCCGACGATTCATACCATCGAGCATTTCCCTCGTGTGGAACATGTCACCCCCCGTCACGAAGCTCATTCCCTCCCGGAAAGTCGCCGGGGCAGTTTCAAAAAACCAGCTGCCGACCACCAGCCCGCGCCGCAGGATCATGAACCCGTAGCGCGAATCCGGCAGGAGGTCCTCCAGGTCCACCGAGTGAACCTTGTGGGCAGTGGGACCGAAGGGACGGACAGCAGGGTTCGCGTTGATCCACCGGGGGTCTCCAACCTTCCGGAAGGCAAACAGGAATCCGCGCTCTGCTTCGAGCAGCTCCTTAACTGGAGGAACCTGGTTCCAACGCGGATCCAGGGGGAACTCCCGGTGATGATTCCATACGGTGTCCCTGTCGCAGAGGGTGAGGGCCTTCCCTCCGTGCCTCAGAATGACCCGCGGCGCGGCGATCTTGTCGCCTTCTGCATTCGCAGCACCCCGCAAAAGGATTCCCAGCAGGATCCTGCTGCCCGCAGCGCTTGCGGGAACCGGGAACTCCACCCCCGTTCCCCCGGGTGCAGATCTTCCAACCTCCCTTCCATCAAAATAAACCTCCGTGGATCTTCCCCCTGTGCCCCCGACGGCAAGAACCGCCTGCCCGGCGAGATCGGCTGGCAACTCGATCGCCCTGCGCAGGGCCAGCGAGTTGTTCTCGCTCGCCACAAAGGGCCCGGCCGAACTCTCCCAGCCACCGGCAAGCTCTCCCTCACTCTCGATCCAGTGGACCGCCATCGTGCTGCATGGGTCCGCGTGCCATTGGCAAATAGGCCCATGGGTCGCACCCTCGCTTGCAAGGACCTGCACACTGGCGGCAAAAACGAGCAATCTTCTTTTCATATCGAACCTCCGGGGCAATCCTGCCACATAGTCTGGATGGAGTCCTTACAGAACAAACGGGGCTCTTCAACTACAAGCACAACCAAAAAGGAAACCCTCGGCTTGCCACCCCGGCCGGTTACCAAGCCCGCTCTCCGACGTGCAGACCATGATTCTTTCACCAGGAGCCCGGGGCCTTGCCTCGGCCGCCACGCGCGTATTGCTCATCGTCCTCACTCTGGGCGGTTGCTCCTCCCAGTCTCCCCGTCCGGCTTCTCCCTCCCCGGACCAACCCATTGCCACCCCGGAACTTCCACAACCGGCCCCTTACTTCGCCGATGGGGGAACAGGTGAGAGCCCCCTCCCCTTCTTCCCATTCGAGCCGCCCTCCCGGAACCCTCTCCCCACCAGTGTCCAGCGAGTCACTTCCGAGGGAATCGAGCTCACCTTTGTTCTCTTTGATGCGCGGGACCACCGGCTCTCGGTAGCAGACAAGGAGGACGGCCCACCCACCGAGTGGCCAACCGCGGAGGCTGCAGCCAGGTCCCATGGGGCTCTCGCCGCCATCAATGCCAGCTTCTTCACCGAAGAAGGACGCCCCCTCGGGCTCGTTATTGAAGACGGCAGGCACATCGGCAGGTGGAACTCCCAGTCTGCGCTCACCTCCGGCGTCGTGGCGGTGGAAAAAGGGCCACGCATTCTCCGGCGCCAGCACTGGCGCTCCTTCTCTCCAACCAGCCATCTCGTGCAAGCAGGCCCTTTCCTCGTCGAAAATGACACCGCGGTCGACGGCCTCGAAAACCAGCGCCCCAGCGCCCGGTCCTTTATCGTGTGGAACGGGAGGTCCGGCTGGGCCTTTGGCCATACCGGCAAGGCCACCCTAGCCGGGCTGGCCCTTGCCCTGGCCGCCCAACCCCTCAGCCAGCTCAATATCACCACCGCGCTCAACTTGGATGGGGGGCGTTCCAGTGACCTGTGGGTCTCCCCCCTTCTTCAGGGAGGCCCCCTCTCCACAAGGAAGGGCTGGAACAAACCGGTCCGCAATTACCTCCTCCTCCATCGCCGTTCAGAATCCTGACCCGGTCTCCAGCCTGCCCACGCCGACTGTAGCCGGCACCCCGCCATGCAGGTCTTCCCGGCGAGAGGCCGGCACATCGGATAATCAAGGCGTGAGCACCTTCAGGAAACCCTGTTAAAAAAGCGTGTGATCTCTGTGAACATTTTCGCCTGCGTTGTGTCAATAACCCTGCCCTGCTGCTGTTTTCGCCCCGCCGTTTGACCGGAATCAACTCCATTTCCCGCATGCGTCCCATCCTCGCCCTGACCACCCTCGGGCTTTCTCTTGGCTGCCTTCCCGGCTGCTCTTCGATGAAGGGCGAGCTGACCAGAGGAGATCTCGCGACCTTCAGACTGCGCGACCTGACGCGCTTCGGCCAACCAGACCTCGTCAAGGTGAGCCCGGGGGAAATTGCGAAACTCGACCGCGCGAAAATTCGACAAGGCCGGATGGCCTCGTTCAATCCCGGAGGTTCCAGCGTTCCGCTCCCCTTCGTCCCTCCGCGCCTCCCTGCAGGTTCGATCCGCTTCGACGGCAGCGTCCTGCCCCCGAAAAACGGGAATTCCGCCCCCCTTTCCGATGGGATGGGGTATCCGGCCGGCGTCCGACAGAATTTTTCGATCGAGTAGCAGCTTGGAGTAGTCAGCCGGGCGGATCTCGGTTAAGCCGCTCACCATGCTCAAGGCCGGAATCGTGGGACTCCCCAACGTGGGCAAGTCCACCCTCTTCAATGCGGTCACCCGGACCGGAAACGCGCAGGCGGAGAACTATCCCTTCTGCACCATCGATCCCAACGTCGGGGTGGTCACCGTCCCGGATGACCGGCTGGAGGTCCTGTCGAAAATCTCGGCGTCCAAGCAGGTCATCCCTACCGCCATCGAGTTCGTCGACATTGCTGGCCTGGTCGCGGGAGCGAGCGAAGGTGCCGGACTGGGCAACAAGTTCCTCGCGAACATTCGTGAGGTAGACGCCATCGTCCAGGTCGTTCGCTGCTTTGAGAATGATGACATCATTCACGAACTGGGCTCCGTCGACCCTGTCCGCGACATCAACATCATCAACTCCGAATTGATTCTCGCCGACCTCGCGACAGTAGAGAAAAGACGTGATAGTCGCGCCAAGAAGGCCAAGGGAGGGGACCCGGAAGCCAAGCGGGAGCTTGCACTTCTGGAGAAGCTGCACCCCCATCTCGAGGATGGGAAACCCGCTCTGACCCTCGACCTTTCCCGCGAGGACCGGGAACTGCTCCGAGAATTCTTCCTGCTCACCTCAAAGCGAACCATTTTCGCCTGCAACGTGGCCGAGGACGAACTAGCCGGCGCCCTCGAGGATCCTGGCAGTCACCCTCTCGTGTCCACGGTCAGGTCTCTGGCCGCCGAATCCCACGGGGCAGAAGCGGTCGTCATCTCAGCCCGGATCGAAGAGGAACTGATCTCCCTCAGCCCCGAGGAGAGCCAGGAATTCCTTACCGACATGGGCGTTCCCGATTCCGGGGTCTCCACCCTGATCAGGGCTGTCTACGACCTGCTCGGTCTCCGGACTTATCTCACAACGGGGGAAAAGGAAACGCGCGCCTGGACGATCGTGGCAGGGACCAAGGCCCCCGGGGCGGCCGGCGTCATTCACACTGATTTCGAACGCGGTTTCATTGCAGCCGATGTGTGCCACTACCACGAGCTGACTGCCGCCGGGTCCCGCGCAGCCGCCCGCGAGGCCGGCAAACTCCGTATCGAGGGCAAGGACTACGAGGTCCAGGACGGTGACGTGATCGAATTCAAGTTCAACGTCTGACTGGATCGCACGCGCCCCTGCAGCAACCTCTTCGCCCTGGTAACCGCCAAAAACTCAGGGCTATCGGCAATTCCTCTTTATTCCGCGCCGATTCGGCCTAGCTTCCGCCCATGAATCGACGTCTGCTCCTTGCCGGCAGTTTAACGCTCCTCGCCTCGTCCACCCTGGCGCAGGAACCCAAGACCGAACCGGTCCAGCCCGCTGCCGACGCCGGGGATATCTACAGGTCGGTCGTGCGCATCGAAGTCGCAACTCAGGTAGCCGACTACCGCACCCCCTGGAACACGGGGCGTTTCGGTGGCGGCACCGGCTCCGGCTTCATGATCGGGCCCAACCGTTTCCTGACCAACGCACACGTGGTGTCCAATGCCCACCGCATCCTCATAACCAAGCGCGGGTCGGCACAGAAGCATCCGGCTCGGGTACTCCACATCGCACACGACTGCGACCTCGCTCTTCTGGAGGTCGAGGACGAATCGTCCTTCGAGGGGCTCCATTACCTCCAGTTCGGCGGTGTGCCAGCCCTCGAGAGCCAGGTCCGCGCAATCGGATACCCGGTCGGCGGTGACCGCATCTCGGTCACCCGTGGAGTGGTCTCCCGCATCGATTTCCGCCCCTACTCGCACTCCCGGGTCGACTCTCACCTCGTCGTGCAGATCGATGCTGCCATCAACCCGGGCAACTCCGGGGGCCCTGTCCTGCAGGACGGAAAGGTGGTGGGCGTTGCATTTCAGGGGCTGCGCCAGGCCGACAACACCGGCTACATGATCCCCACCCCGGTCATCAAGCGCTTCCTGAAGGACATTGGCGACGGCAAGTATGACAAGTATGTGGATCTCGGAATTTCTGAGTTTCCCCTTTTCAATCCCGCCATGCGCAAGGCCCTCAATGTTCCGGAGAACGGCCTGGGCGTGATGGTGGCCTCCGTCCTGCCCACCGGGCCCTGTGACGGGGTGATGGAGCCTGGCGACGTGCTCCTCTCCATCGATGGCAATCCCATCGACAACGCGGGAAACATCGAGGTCGACGGCGAGAAGGTCGTCCTGCACGAAGTGGTTGAGCGTAAGTTCGCGGGCGACGAGGTCCGTCTCGAGTTCCTGAGAAAGGGTGCCCGGAAGGACGTCACCATCACGCTGAAGGCATTTCCTCACTCCCGCATCTACGCCGTTCGCTACGGGGAGCGGCCGCGCTTCGTCTTCTTCGCAGGCCTCGTCTTCCAACCCCTCGATTTCAATCTCTACTCTGCCTACGGCTTCGACAGCCCGCGTGTCCGAAAGATTTTTCAAACCTATGTCCGCGACGCGCTTTTCAAAGACCGGGAGGATGTGGTGGTCCTCACCCGGGTGGAAAGCGACCGCCTGACCTCGTTCATCACCGGGTTCAATGGCACCGTGGTGGACGAAATCAACGGAATCAAGGTGAAGAACCTCCGGCACGCCCACGAGCTTCTCTATGCAGGAGACCAGCCCGAATTCATCACCATCAAGTGCAACGGGGTCGCCCGCCTGATTGTTATCCCGTCTGCCGAAGTCAAATCCGCCAACAAACGTATCATGCAGCAGAACGGCATCTTCCGTTCTCATTATCTCGGCGACCCCCAACCCGCTTCCTGACCCCGAACATGAGCTCCACCCACTCGCTTCTCTCCTTCCTCTCCCCGGCCCTCGTCCTGCTGGCCTGCTCCACACTTGCGGCCCCCGCCGCCGCCCCGGGGGCAGGGGCCAGGGGCCTCCTGCGCATCAACACCACCATCCAGACCTACAGCGTTTCCCAGCCCTGGGAGTTGAACCGGCCCCAGCGCCGGCGCGGGCTGGGAGCGATCCTCGAAGACGGCAGGATCCTCACTACCGGGGAAATGGCAGCCAACTCCTCTTACCTGGAATTCGAATCCGCGGACGGTGCCCACACCGTACCCGCCGAGGTGGTCGCGATCGACTACGAAGCCAACCTCGCCCTCCTGCAACCCGAACAGGGATCAAACTCCGAGTGGCTTGGCAAACTTGGCAAGCTGGGACTCGACGGTCCTGCGACCGTGGATGACAAGGTGGACATCTGGCAACTGGAAGATAACGGCGACGCTATCCGGACCGAAGGTTCCATTCGTTCAGTCGACTTGCTCTCCACATTTGCGAGCGGACACTTTTTCCTCTGCTACGAGGTCAAGGCCTCCATGCAGAGCGCCTCCAGCAGCTACACCCTCCCGGTAACCCGTGACGGGAAACTTCTCGGCATCCTGACGAGCTACAATTCAAAGGACCAGATAAGCGACGTGGTTGCTCCTGACATTGTGAAACTCTTCCTTGAGGATGTCCGGGATGGCAAACACGAGGGTTTCCCTTCCCTCGGGGTCGCAACCGTGCTCACCGAGGATCCCCAGTTCCGCAAGTGGCTCGGACTCGGGGACGACCAAGGCGGACTTTACGTCTCTCGCGTTCTGCCCGGAAGCGGAGCGGATGAGAGCGGCCTGCAGAAGGGCGATGTTCTTCTCAGCGTGGACGGAAAGTCCATCGACCGCCGCGGATATTATGAGGACGCGACTTACGGCCGCCTCTCGTGGAGCCATCTCGTACGTGGATCAAGGCGGGTTGGAGACAAGCTCTCCCTCGTTATCATGCGCGACGGCAAGGAGGCTAAGCTGGAGGCCGTCCTGCGTCGTCCACCTGACCGTCTGATCCCCAGTCACACCTTCGACATGGCTCCGCCCTACCTCATCAAGGGAGGGTTCGTCTTCCAGGAACTGAGCCGCCCCTACCTTGAGGCCTTCGGAAAGGAATGGCGTAGCAGGGGCCCGCTTGACCTCCTCGACGCGCTCAACAATCCGGAGGATTACGAGGAAGAGGGCCGCAAGCGTCTCGTTTTCCTGAGCCGGGTAATCCGCACTCCGGCCACGATCGGATACGACCAGGTCAGCAACCTCATCGTGACCGAGGCCAATGGCAGGAAAGTCACCGACATAAATTCTCTCGCGTCTGCTCTCGCGGAACCGAAGGACGGGCTCCACTCTATCCGTATCGACGACATCCCCTATGTTCTCTACCTCGATCCCGAGTCGAGCGACATGGTGGACAAGGTCCTCCTCCAACGCGGCTTGCCCGCCCTCAGCCGCCTCCCCTGACAGGGCCGGTAGCTCTTGGACGAAGCAGCTGCGCCCCGCCCCTTCCCTTCACCGGCTCAGCTCCTCCTGGGTCACGGTCCGGATCCCTGCAGCGTGCAGGACAGACTGCGCGAATTCCACATCTTCCACGTGCAACGCCACCATGGTACGCCCTTCCGGGTGCGGCAGGAGGGTATAGGCGAAATCGAGGTTTGTTTCCGCCATCCGCAGCTCGTGCAGGCACTTCTGGAATTCCTCTGCCGCATGCCGTAAGGCCACGACCAGGAGATCCGCAGTGCTGTGCGGGATTCCCTTCTCGAGGAAGAGCTGTATTGTCGAATCCGGGTCACTGGTCACAATCCGAGCGACGGTGGCGTCCCGTGAATCCTGCACACTGAAACCAAGCAGCTCCACCCTCGCCTGATGCAGGAGCTGGATCAAGGCTTCCAGGGATCCCGCCTCATTCCGTAAAAAGACAGAGAACTGCCGAACCGGCGCACCCACCGGGACGGTGGCATCAGAGCGTTCCCCCATGAGTTCCTGTTAGAACATAGCCGGATCTTCTCCTCAACCGCTATTACACTCTCCCCGCAACTTTCGGATCCCTTTGACCACACACTCGCCGGCTTTCACCTGCCAGGCTACATCGTAGTCGAAGACTTTCAGGTAATAGGTCCGGCCGTCCGTCTCGTGAAAAGCCGGCCGCGCATCGAGGCTGAGTGTTTCAAGGATCACCGCCTGCTCGGGAACGGACACCTTCGCCCAGGACGTTTCCGCCTCCCCGGCAATCTGCACCGGCAAGCGGCTTGGGGCCTGCGGGGCCAGCCCGGACCGTGCCTCCGCAAGGCAGTCCGCGTAGGGAAGATAGGGCTTTACATCGAGCACAGCCGTCCCGTTCACCAGGTCGACTCCGGCAAGGAGCAGGGTCGGCGAATCGCTCGAATCCCACTCGATTCCGAGAAGGCGACAGGCCGACATGCCAATCCGGTTTGGTCGGAAGGGTGAGCGGGTGGCAAATACTCCCAGCTTCTCGTTTCCTCCGAGCCTCGGCGGACGCACGGTCAAGCCGACTTCCTCCTCGCCCACGCCGTCGAATAGAAAGACCAGCCAAAGGTGGGAGAATTCTTCCAGTCCCCGCAAAGCCTCTTCCCTCCGGTAGTCGGCCTCCAGCACGAGCCGTCCACGGGCGGAGGGAACCAATCCCGGTTGTCGAGGCACCCCGAACTTATCCTGATAGGGCGTCTCCAGCCGACCGACTGGGTGAAGCAGCGCCGATTCCATCGCCATGGCTTCAAGCTAGCCACTTGCCTCGCCAAGGCGAGCACACTCCACGCCCTGCCACCACTGCCCCTGAACAAACGGAGGTGCAGCCCTACTTCAGGAGCTTCAACCTGATGTCCTTGAAGTGGACAATCATCCCCGGGTCATGCAGCTGCAACTGGATCATGCCACTGTGAAGCCGCTTGGCCTCCGGCAAGTGCTCCAGGAACTCGGCCGAAGGCTTTCCATTCAGGAAGAACTGGAACCTGTTTCCATTCACAATGATGTGGAGCTCGTTCCATCCACCCTTGTTAATATCCTTTACCGTGACCGCATCCTTCAACGGCGTGATAGTCGGCTTGTCATCCTTCCCGATCACCAGGCTATCGCCCCGGAAGCAGCGATGCTCACGGCGGCCCGGGGTGTGGAAGTCCCAAGCCCCGAGGACATTTCCCCCGATCCCGACATGTCCGATATCCGCGTGGTAACCCTCGAACTTTCGTCGGCCCGTCTTGTCAACCCGCGCCCGGATGTTAACTCCGCTGTTTCCCTTGCCCGGAAAACGGTAGAGGAACTTGAGCTCGAAATTGGCGATTTCCTTGTTCTTGCTGTAGGTGAGATACCCCCGCCCCTTGTCACCCTCTCCTACGATCATTCCGTCCACCACACTCCAAGCCTTCCTGGCGAGGCTGGGCATTTCCTCCCATCCGTCGAGAGTCTTCCCATCGAAGATGGACTCGAAACCATCATCGTTCTTCTTGGCGTCCTCGCCAGCATGAAGCAGCCCGATACCACCGATCACTATGAACCCGAGGAGACTGAAAATCGTATTACCTAGCATACTCCCCGGATGAGACGTCCCCCTCCAGCCCCGGTCAAGAGCAAGCGGCCCATATCACGCAATCGCAGGAGCTGCCCGCTGGCCTCGCGACCCGGGGCAAATACCGTATCGGCTCACCGGGAGTGAGTCCGCCGGGAATGCCTTCACCTGTTCCCACCCAGGCCAGCCTCCTCTTCCTCTCGCCTCCCGGGCCTGAAGATCAGAATTCCCCACCCTGCAAGGAAGGCGAGTCCTCCGAGCGGTGTGATCGCGCCCAGCTTGCTGAAACCGGTCAGGGAGAGGACATAAAGCGATCCCGAAAACAGGACGATCCCACTCAGGAACGCGAGGCTGGCGACTCGCGGGGGAGCTGACGAAAAACCCAGAACCAGCAAAGCCAACGCATGCACGAAATGGTAGAGCACGGCCGTTTCCCACGTGTCCACGTGCTCGTTCGTCGTCAGGACTTCATGGAGCCCGTGAGCTCCAAAGGCTCCCAGGGCCACTGCCAGAAACCCGGCCACGCCGGCCATTCGAATAACGGTGCTACGTTTCATGTTCAAGTTCGGCTACCCGGCTCTTCTGGGAACCTGTCGCCTGGTTCAATCGTTATACTGGCGGCTGTCCTGCAGCTCAGCAGCGAAGGCTACGCCCGCCCACCTGCAGGATTGCATCCTGCACAGGCGGAAGATGGAAGCGCTCATCAAAAAAAGCCCGGCTTCTTCTCTCGAAGAAGCCGGGCATATACCTGGCAACGACCTACTCTCGCGGGGCCTTTCGCCCAACTACCATCGGCGCGGCAGCGTTTCACTTCCGGGTTCGGAATGGGACCGGGTGGTTCCACTACGCTCTGGTCACCAGAGGCCGGGTGTCAGGTGGATCATTCATCCAACCAACACGCGGCCTCTAGCCACCAAGATCAGGCCACTCCCTGACATCCATGTGAAGAATTCGATCGTTTGTCCTGCCTCGGATCTCTGTATTTTGTCTGTCGTAGTCCTTGGAATTCCCGACTCTCGATCTCGAGAGAGAAGGAATCAAGCCTATCGGATGATTAGTACTGGTAAGCTAAATCCATTACTGGACTTACACCATCAGCCTATCAACGTGGTGGTCTACCACGATCCTCAGGGAGAATTCATCTTGGGAGGAGCTTGGCGCTTAGATGCTTTCAGCGCTTATCTCTTCCGCACTTAGCTACCCAGCGATGCTCTTGACAGAACAACTGGTACACCAGAGGTGCGTCACTTTCGGTCCTCTCGTACTAGAAAGTGAACCCCTCAATTCTCCTACGCCCACAGAGGATAGAGGACCGAACTGTCTCGCGACGTTCTGAACCCAGCTCGCGTGCCGCTTTAACCGGCGAACAGCCGGACCCTTGGGACCTTCTCCAGCCCCAGGATGCGACGAGCCGACATCGAGGTGCCAAACCGCGCCGTCGATATGAACTCTTGGGCGCGATCAGCCTGTTATCCCTAAGGTACCTTTTATCCGTTGAGCGACGGCAATTCCACATTCAACCGCCGGATCACTAAGGCCTACTTTCGTATCTGCTCGACTTGTAGGTCTCACAGTTAGGCGGGCTTGTGCCTTTACACTCGACACGCAGTTGCCAACTGCGCTGAGCCCACCTTCGCGCTCCTCCGTTACTCTTTAGGAGGATACCGCCCCAGTAAAACTGACCGGCTGCCAGGGTCCCCCGGCCGGATAACGGCTCGGGGTTAGATCATCCAATACCAAAGGGTGGTATCTCACTGATGGCTCCACGACGCCCTAAAACGCCGCTTCAAAGCCTCCCACTTATGCTGAGCATTGAAATCAAATAACCAGTAACAGCTTACAGTTAAGGTCTATAGGGTCTTTCCGTCCTTCTGCGGGTAACCGGCATCTTCACCGGTGTTACAATTTCACTGAGCACCTGGTCGAGACAGCGCCCATCTCGTTGCACGATTCGTGCAGGTCGGAACTTACCCGACAAGGAATTTCGCTACCTTAGGACCGTTATAGTTACGGCCGA
>PBLI01000086.1 GCA_002721695.1 Roseibacillus sp.
GCCGAGGTGCTGTCGGAGGGCCGACACCGGGTGGTGATGTTGCCGTTCAAGTCCGAGGGGAAGGATGTCAAGGTGGCGGTGAAACGGTTCGGCTGCCAATCCGGATGGAAGGATCGGTATGACCAGCGGCGGGGGACCAAAGCCCGGCGATCCTTTGACGCTGCGAAACGCCTGAATGAGTGCGACGTGGGCACACCAGTCCCGCTGGCGTACATGAACCGTTGGAAGGACGGACGCCTGGTGGAGAGTTATTTCCTGTCGGTCTACGGGGACGGGATGACATGTTTCCGGGACGAGTTGTTCCAGATCTACGAGGAGGGTCCGGACCTGCACCGGCTGGTGGAACTACTGAGTGGAGTGGGTGCCTTCGTGCGCGAAATGCATGATGCCGGGTTCTGTCACCGTGACTTGGGCAATCAGAACATCTTCATGCGGCGATCTGCCGATGGGGGGTGGCATGACTTCCAAACGCTTGATCTCAACCGCGGCCGACTCAGGGACTCGTTGAGTCTGGACGAACGGGCGCGAGACTTCGATCGCATGATCCTGCCTGGAGTGCCGCTCTGGATCCTGCTGTCGGAGTATTGGCAGAAGGAGCCTGAGCCGGCATTCCTGAAGGCGGTGCGCAAGTATCGGGCGCGGTATCAGTTGAGGGCCCGTTCCCACCGCTGGCGGCACCCGTTCCGGAAGCCGAGGAAAGGGAAGCCGTATCCCGAAATGGGGGACATCTGGTTGTGGGACGATCGCTCTGCCCAGGCTGCCATTGTGATGATGCCGAGGGAACGGAAGAAGGCCTACCCGCGGGGGCGGGTATGGAGTGTGGTGCGGGCCAACGCCCGTGCCGGGCTCGGGGTTTGGAGGATTTTCCGCGAGGAGCAGGAGCAGGCCTGGCAGCGGCCGGTCGAGCTTTCCGGGCGGATCGGCATGTCACTGGAAGCGACCGGAATTGACTTTGGGAAGCAGAGGGGACTTCTGGAACGGCTGGGCAGGATTCCCGTGCTGGTGCGGTTCTGCCATCACGAGGATGCGTCGCAGTGGGAGCAGACGGCGGACCACGTGCGGGAGTTGCATGAAGCCGGACACGAGGTGATGTTGGCGATCCTGCAGGACCGGCGCGCGGTGAAGGACCCGGAGGGGTGGCGGGAATTCCTCGGCCGGGTGATGGAGCTGACGGATGGTCTGGTGACGGTGGTGGAGGTGTGTCATGCAGTGAACCGGATGAAGTGGGGTGTGCATTCAGCTCGTGAGCAGGCTGTTCTGTTAGAGCCTCTGAACGAACTGCAACAACGTTATCCGGAGGTGAGCTTCACCGGGCCGGCCTGCATCGATTTTGAGTTTCACTACGTGGTGGCAGCCCTGGACGGGGTGCCGGAAGGGGTCACGTTGGGTGCCCTCTCACATCACCTGTATGTTGACCGGCGCGGGGCGCCTGAGAACTTCCAAGGAAAGTTCAGCCTGTTGGAGAAATGCTCGCTCTTGCGGGCCATCGCGAAGTGGTCGGACCGCTGTGGGGACGAGGTGATCGTCTCGGAAGTCAACTGGCCGGTTGAGGGCAGCGGGGTGTGGTCACCAGTGAATGCGACGTATCTGCCGCCCTGGCGGACACCTCACCATCTGAATGTGCGGGAGGATCTCCAGGGGGCCTACATGCTGCGCTACTACGTGATCGCGCTTTGTTCCGGAATGGTCGACCGGGTTTTCTGGTGGCGACTGGTATCGCACGGATTCGGTCTGGTGGACGAGCGGGCCGAGGGTGGCTGGCGCGAGCGGTCGGGATACGGGATGCTGGAGTATTTCCTCAAGATCCTCGGCAAGGCGACGTTTCTCGAGAAGATTTCAGACGAGGACGGGGTCTATCTGCTGAAGTTCCAGACGGGTGAAGAGATATGGATGATGGGATGGGCGAATGGACGGACGCGGACTGGTCCGCTGCCCTTCCGTTTCGAGGAAGCCCGGGATGCCTTGGGAGAGCCTCTGGGGGCGGAGGTGGAATTGGCGGATTTGCCGGTCTACTTCTCGGGAGTTTCGAAGGCGAAGGGTGCCGGGGCATGAGGATACGAGGGGTGGAAACGCTTTGTCGGGCGGGAGGGAATTGGGTTTTGACTGGTGGGGGTGGTGTGGAGAATATTTGCATGAAAGCAGCTGATTTTTCGTGGGTCTGTCAGGGGGTGTCTGTCTGAAGCCGGGTTGTCGTGAGAACGCATCGATATGGACCAAGAGTTTAGCCATCTCCGTGGCTCCTTCAGCTATCGGCCGGATATCGACGGCCTCCGTGCGGTTGCCGTGCTTCCGGTCCTGTTTTTTCATATGGGGTTGGGGTGCTCCGGGGGCTACGTAGGCGTTGACATCTTTTTCGTGATCTCAGGCTACCTGATCACGAGCCTGATCATCCGCGAGATGCTCAATGATGAGTTCACCCTCCGCGCCTTCTGGGAGCGGCGGATCCGACGGATCTTTCCGGTCGCGGCGCTGGTCACCATCATCGTGATCACCGCGGGAGTATGGATCCTTCTTCCAGACACATTCAGGAGTCTCGGCAAGGCGGGTATCGCGCAGGTCATGATGGTCGCCAACTTCTATTTCTGGCAGCAGGATGGCTACTTTGCCGGGCCCTCGGATCTGGAACCACTGCTCCACATGTGGTCGCTTGCGGTGGAAGAGCAGTTCTACTTTCTCTTTCCGATGCTGCTGCTCTTTCTCATGAAGCGCGGCCAGAAGACGACGGTATGGGTCATCATCCTGATCTCGATCCTGTCGCTCCTCTTGAGCTTCCATGGGGTGATCTACGACAAGGGGACCACCTTCTACCTCCTGCCGGCCCGGGCCTGGGAGCTTGCGCTTGGTGCGTTGGTGGCCTTGCTCCCGCTGCGCTCGATTGGCGCGGCCTGGGGGCGTCAGCTTGTTGCCCTCGCCGGCTTGGCCCTGATTCTGTGGCCAGTCTTCGCTTATGACGTCGCGACGCCGTTCCCGGGGCTGGCGGCCATCCCGCCATGTCTCGGTACTGCGCTCCTCATCTGGGTCGGCCATTCCGGCACGACCTGGGTCGGCGGGCTCCTGGCGCAGCGCCCCATCGTCTACATTGGAAAGATTTCCTTCTCCCTGTATCTCTGGCACTGGCCCTTGATCGTCTACGCCCGGCACCTCTCGATCTATGAGATCAGCCTCAATGTGCGGGTGGCGCTCTTGGTCGCCTCCTTAGTCCTGGCGGTTCTCTCGCACCAGTTTGTCGAGACCCCCTTCCGCAGGAAACGGATCGTGGCCAAACGTCGGCAGGTCTTCAAACTCTTCGGCTGCATGAGCGGGGCGATGGTGGTTGCCTTTGCGGCGGTCTACTTCCTCGACGGAATTCCGCAGCGCTTCCGGGGCGATGACGTGCGGTTCGCGGAGATCTCGATGGAGATGCCGGATGACCCGGACATCAACCCCGATTTCACGGAATTTCCGAAGGTGCGCCCCAAATCGGAGGACCCGGTTCTGCCTGTTCTCATTTGGGGCGACAGCCATGCGGGGCGGATGATTTCGGCCTTTCGCAAACTCTGCGAGGACAACGGGGTGAACGGCTACTATGCCACCCGCGGAAGCACGCCGCCTCTTCTGGGAATCAACTTCCTACCGGACGAAACATCGCTGGCGCCCCACAATGATCGCGTCCTCGAGGTGATCGACCGGGACAAGATCCGCACCGTAATCATGATCGGTCGTTGGGAGAAATACGTCGAGCGGGGCCGATTGTCCCGCGAATCCCCGTTGAGTGATCGTGACGCCACGGGCCGGCCGTCGGAGGATGTCTTCCGCGATGCCGTGTTGCGGACGGTCAATGCCCTGCGCGAGCGCGATGTACAGGTGGTCATCATGAAGCAGGTTCCCCTGCAGTTCCGCAGTCCGCCTTCCGCTCTCTGGATGGTCGAGCGGTTCGGATACGACCCGACGAAGGCGGGGGTCACGGTGGCCGAGCACAAGGAGCGGCAGAAGTTCATCAACTCGGTGCTGGATTCCGTGGTCCAACCCGGGGTGGAGGTCATCGATCCCCTCCCGCTTCTTTCCCATGACAACGGGCACACCAAGGTGAGCGAGGGCAAGCGGATCCTCTACATGGATCCGAACCATGTCTCGAAAGAAGGCGCGTTCCTGCTTCGCCCGTTATTCAAGCCGTATTTCCGCTCCTCACCTGCAGTCAACCCGTAGATAATCCGACCGCCTCTCATGAAACGCGTTGTTGTATGGAATTGGACCGACGATCCCAGCTTCATTCCCGTCCAGAAGCTGGCGGACGCTGGTGAGATCGAGGTGGTGGCTTGGTTCTCGCGGCGCGGAAAACACCAGACGCACGACACGAAAAAATTCTACCTCAAGCCCGACCTCATGCTGGAAGGCCTGGCGGAACAGGGGGTGAGCCGGGATGCGCTCCTGGACATTCCCCCGGCGGAGCTGGCCATGGAGCAAAAGCAGTTCCAGGACATTTACTCCCGCGTCAATTTTTCCAAGGGGCAGGACTACTTTGATCACCTCAACCTCTTCCACCTCTACTACCAGTACTTCACCGCCATGTTGAAGGGCGGGAAGGTGGATGCGGTCATCTACTTCACCAGTCCCCACGGGGGTGCGGATTTCATGCTCTACTGTGCGGCGAAACGTCTTGGGATCGAAACCATCGTTACGCTCCAGAGCCATGTTCCGAACCGCTTCTACTGCATCCGCAATCTCAACGACTTCGGAACTTTTGCCACCTCACCGGACATCGGGGAGCCCATTGAGCTGACGATTCCGCGGAAGTTCGAGAAGAGGCACTTCTACATGGAGAAGATCCCGAACCGCCGGGGCTGGCTGGTCAGCCGCTTCATCCGCGACATATGGTGGGCCACGGTCGGGGGAAGCCAGCCGCTGACCTGGCCCGGCGTGTTCAAGAAGCAGGGAGGCCGAATGCGGTATACGAAGCTCTATAAGGAGCATGCCGTCACCGAGGTGGATTTCACGAGAAAGTTCGTATACTTCCCGCTGCAATTGCAGCCGGAACTCACTACCACGATCCTGGGGCGGGAGTTTTCCGACCAGCTTCATGCGCTCGAGCAGTTGGCGATGATCTTGCCGGACGATTGGCACATTTACGCCAAGGAGAATCCGAAGCAGGGGTTCCAGCAGCGCGATCGCTTTTTCTACGAGCGCTTCAAGCGCATCCCGAACTGCCACTACATCGACACTGCGGTCGACACCTACGAGCTCCTGGAGAAGAGCCGGTTCGTGGCCAGCATCACCGGCACGGCCTGTTGGGAGTCGGTCAGTGGAGGCAAGCCGGCGCTGATCTTCGGAAATTCCTGGTTCAAGAGCCTTCCCGGAATCGTTTCGTGGCGGCCCGGACTCACTGTCGAGGACATCACGGGGACGGAGATTGATCACGCTGAGCTTGAGGCGGCCTACAGCAGGACCATGAGCAAGACCGTCTCCGGGATCGTCGACGTGGCCTACAAGTCGATTCATCCCGATTACAGCGTGAAGAAGAACGGTGAGCACCTCACCAGTTTCCTGCGCAAGGTGCTCAATTTGTCCGAGGACGCTGAATGAACCAGGACTTTCGGCACCTTCGGGATTCGTTCGCCTACCGTCCAGACATCGACGGTCTCCGCGCCTTGGCGGTGATTCCGGTGGTCTTGTTTCACGCCGGGCTCGGCTGTTCCGGCGGGTTCGTCGGAGTTGACGTCTTCTTCGTCATCTCGGGCTACCTCATCACGGGCATCATCGTCCGTGAGATGGTGAAAGGCACGTTCACCATCAGGGGATTCTGGGAGCGCCGGGTGCGCCGGATTCTTCCGCTCTCGTTGTTCGTCACCCTCGTCACCTTTGTGGTGGCAGCGTGGGTTCTCCTGCCCGACGCATACCGCGCCCTGGGCAAGGCGGCTCTCGCGCAGGTCGGCATGGTCGCCAACTTTTATTTCTGGAATCAGGACGGTTATTTCGCGGGGCCATCCGAGCTTGAGCCGCTGCTCCACATGTGGTCACTCGCGGTGGAGGAACAGTTCTACCTGCTCTTTCCTCTTCTTCTGGGGGCCCTGTTGAGACGTGGCAAGGCCTGCACCCGCCGGGTGTTGCTGTCCCTCTTCGTCGTGTCCCTCCTGTGGAGTTTCTACGGCGTGTTTCATCACAAGATCGCGACCTTTTTCCTGTTGCCGGCCCGTAGCTGGGAGCTCCTCATGGGAGCTTTGCTGGCGCTGCTGCCGATCCCCGCCGTGGGCTCGACGCTTTCAAGAAACCTCGTCTCGCTGGCGGGTCTCGGATGCATCCTCTATGCGTTTTTCGCCTACGACCAGACCACGCTGTTTCCTGGTCACAACGCCATTCTGCCGTGCCTGGGCACGGCGATCCTGATATACGTGGGTAAGACCGGGTCGAGCGGTGTGACCTCACTGTTGTCGCTGCCACCAGTAGTCTTCATCGGAAAAATCTCGTTTTCGCTGTATCTCTGGCACTGGCCGTTGTTTGTCTATGCCCGGCATCTCAGTCCCCACGAGGTGAGCACGACGGTGACCCTGTCCCTGATCGCCGTCTCGATCCTTCTCTCGATCCTTTCCTGGCGGTTCATCGAGCAGCCGTTTCGCCGCAAAACCCTGCTGCCCACACGGGGTGGACTCTTCAAGGCCGTCGGTTGGGCGGTCCTGGTTCTCGTGGTTGGATTCACTGCCATCTACAAGATGGGCGGCCTGCCGTCCCGCTTTGCCGGTGACCATTCCCGCTTTCTCGAAACCTCACTGGAAAGCAAACGGACCGGGTATCTCGTGGGCGCTTTCGATGAGATTCCTCCCATTCTCGAGGATACCGATGCGGAGCCCCGCCCGTTCCTGCTGTGGGGCGACAGCCACGGCCGCCACCTGCTGCCGGCCCTTTATCAACTCAGCCGTGAGTTCGAAACGAACGCGTATGCGGCATGTCTTCCCAGCACTCCGCCCTTGCTGGATGTGAACTTGATGCCGACCTACGATTCGATCGCTGAATACAATGCGCAGGTGCTCGCCGCAATCGACCGGGGGCGATTCACGCATGTCCTGCTCGTTGGCAAGTGGAGCTACTATTATCATGTCGGCGCCGATTCCCATCAGTCGTCGCTGACTGACGATCTTGGCGGCGACCGATCGTCGTCGGTGGTGTTCAAGGATGGATTCCGGCGTACGATCTCGGCGTTGAGGGAGCGGGGCATCGAAGTGCTGATCCTGAAACAGGTGCCCGTGCAGCGTCTGAACCCGTCGGCCACTCTCTGGCACGCCGAACGCTTCGGCTACGATCAGGACAGGATCGGCGTACCGATCGCCGAGCATCTTGATTACCAGAAGCCCGTCGATGAATTTTTCGATTCGCTGGGGGGCCCGGGCGTCACGATTCTCGATCCGCTCCCGCTCCTCGCACTGGAGAACGGACACACCCGGGTGCAGTTTGGCAGCAAGATTCTCTACTATGATTACCATCATCTTTCGGTGGATGGTGCCAAGCATCTGCGATCGTTATTGGAGCCGTATTTTCGGAGCCCCTGAAGCAGTTCCTCCGGGCTCGCAGAGGAAGGTGCTTCACCCTTCCCGTTGGAGCGCTTCCAAGGTGAGGTTGTGCTCCAGTTCAACGCTACGGGGAAAGCGAGGGCGTTGCTCTACGGCCCACTCAGCCACCCTTTCGCAGGGGAATGCCGTTTACTCTGGCGTGCCGAGACACCGATAGTAGTCGACAAGCGCCTTGGCCTCCATGGCTACTTCATACTTGTCTTCAACCCGCTGGCGTCCGGCAGCACCTGTTGATTCAAGGGAATCGGAGTTGCTAAACAACTGGTCGAGCGCTGCCCTCGTAGCCGGAATGTCATCGCACGGGACCGTTGCTCCGTCGGTGCCTTCACGGATGATGTCGCGCCATGCACCGGTGTGGGAGGCGAGAACCGCGCAACCAGATGCCATCGCTTCCAAAACCGTGAGACCGAACCCTTCGTTGCGGCTCAGGGCCACCACCAGCGACATGCCTTGAAAGAGACCGGGGAGTTTGTCGTGGGGTTGCTTGCCGAGGAAATGTACCCGCTCGGTGAGCCCGGCTTCGGCCACCATGCCTTCCAGGTGCTCCTGGTAGGCGCGGAATTTCGGCGTGGTTTCACCGACGATCACGAGGGTGGGTCCGGGATGTTTGGCGAGGAGCGGAAGAGCCGCCTCGATGAGAATGTCGATGCCCTTCTGGGGGCGGACCCGGCCGAAGACCCCGACGCCATAATCTCCCGGCAGGCCCAGGGCCTTCCACCCTTCCTGCTTGGAGCTGGGAGGGGCGTAAGTCTTCAGATCGACGCCGTGGGGAATCATCCGGTCGGGGGGGCGGTCGAGCACCGCGGCGGCTCCGGTGCAGGTCGTTAGCAGTCCGTCCATTTGCGCGATGAGCCACTTCGTGAGCCACGTGTGCTGGCGTTGTGCGGTGGAGGTGAACGCGATCTTGATTCTGGCTCCAAAGAGTTTTCTGGCAAGCAGGGCCTGGATCATCTCGTTGTTGCGCCGGGCGTGGAAGATGCGGTGCCGACCGGACCGGAGAGGTTGGCGACAGAGTTTGACAAACTCCCGGAAGGTGAGGGAGGGCACGTCATCCGGCAGGTGATGGGGGCCGAGCACGGCGACGGGAATTGCGGAGCAAACCCCCGGCAGGGTCTGGAGCATGGTCGATGTGACACCCGAAAACCGGGGATTCGAATTGCCAAGAATGACTTCCGGGTTGTCCATCGTCAGACGGCGGGATCTGGATACGGCGCAGCCACAATGGTGGTCGGAATGCCGGATCTCTCTCTGGCCCGGGACAGATGCGGGGCCGTGGCGATAAGGGCAAGGTGGGTGCGGTGGCCTGTGCCAATGACGAGGGAAGAACGTTCTTCCCTCTGCCGCCGTCCACCGATGGAGCGGGCTGCCTCATGAGTTCGAAATGGAGCCAGAGTCTCGAAATTCACCGTCAGGGCGGGGGTTTGATTTTCGCGACAGATCCTGCCATCGGTGACGAGCCAGGGGAGTGGAGCCTCTGGGTTGGAACCGGGATTCTCGATGGTGCGGGAGTTAGACATACGTCCATTGCGGGGGTGGATCGTGCATGCCGAGAGATCTGGCCAATCCGAGCCAGCGGTCCTCCGGGGAGAGATTCTCCTCAATCGGTACGGAGTGCCAGTTTTCCCTGGATTGCATGGTTGAAGGTAGAGTGTAGGTGGGTCCCGCATAGAGATGAGCGAGTTCCCGGGTGGTGCGCTCGTGGTCGGTGAAGGCGATGGCGAGAATGAGGCCGGAAGGGAGTTTGTTGCCCTCGATGGAGTGGAAGGTGTGGGTTACTCCGGAACTGCTTGCGTCGTTCCGGATCCGTTCCCTTGCGAGAAGATGCAGATCGCAGTCGGGGCGTGAATGGGCAAGGGCGGTGAGAGCTGGGATCGTTTGTGCGAATTCCGGCCCGTTGTCAGGAACACGGACCAGGATGGAGAAGGGATAGAGAGGTTTGTCGCGGTCACCCTGCAGGCGCATTGGCCCTTCCCGGCCCGGGAGCTCCAGGGGGCGCGTGGTGTTCATGCGCCAAAGATCCTGCATCCAGAACACGTCAATGATGGACTGGGTGACTATGGTCTCAAGGAGGGCGGCGATGTGAGCGGTGGTGACGTCTTCCCCTTCGCTGATTTCGGGTTCGTGGAACGCGACTTTCCACTTCCCCGGGGAGGTGGTTTTCATGGAGATCCCTATGATGGGCGCACCGGTGTGTTTGTGGATGAAGGCGGGCAGCGGGGACATGGACATGAGGCGCCCGAAGAAGGGAGTGATTGATCCGGAACGCCCAACCCGCTGGTCGGCCACAATCCCGAGTATGCCCTGTTTGCGTACCCACTTGATGGGGCCATGATAAGAAGTGTACTTTGCGAACAATTTCATGCCCCGGTGGGCCCTCCGCTCACGTATGATCGTGTCCAGGTAGATGTTGTTGAGAGGGCGGTAGATGCCGGCGACCTTGAGCTCGGGGCGGAAAGCTCCGAGGGCCTGGGTGAGCAGCTCGAAATTCCCCATGTGAGCGGCCACGATGATCACTCCTTTCCTGCGGGCGACGGCGGTTTCAAGGATTTCCTCGTTATCGTAGGTGATAGCTTCCCGGACGAGGTGAGATGGGAGCTGAGCGCCCTTGAGGGCCGTGAGGAGATTGGCTGGGGTGTGACGGAACACTTCGCGGGTGAGCCTGGTCAGCTCGCGGTCACCGGTTTCGGGTCCCAAAACGGTGCGGAGATTGCTCCGCACGATGGTTCGGCGGGAGGCGAAGAGGTATGCCAGGCCCGAGAGGCGAGCTCCTCCTCGCCAGATCGCCTCCATGGTGAAGAGACGAATGATGTTCTCAACCACGAGGAAGGCTCCATATTCGATCCTCCATCGGAGCTTCTTGAGCGCTCTCGTTTTCCGTTTGCGGATCATGGCTCGGTGAACATCGCGTAGCGTCGTCGGACGAGCGGCAGACAGAACCCGATCGCTGCGAGGAGAAAGAAGTAGCAGGCCAGGAGTTCGAGGTAGGCGCGGCAGATCGAGGGAATTTCTGGGTCGTAGGTCGCTCCCAGGGAGATTTTCCAGAATGCCCGGGAACCGAAGGCGGGTGCAAAGGCGTAGACCAGGATGATGGCCGAGAGGGCAAACCCGGAGGCAGGGTGGCGTGAGGCGAAACCGATGAAATGGAGCGTTTCCCGGCGCCTTCGCAAAAGAGTAAGCCCAGCCCAGATGAGGATCGGGACGACGAGATACTCGTGGCGCAGGGGATCGATGATTTCGTTGATGGCACCCTCGATTTCGGCAATGAGCAGGGTGACACTGAGGAACCCGAGCGAGCGGTAGACAGCTCGAAACGGTCCGGCGTGCGGCGCGGTGGCAAAGAAAAGAGCCGAGGCGAAGGCCAGAAGGGCGGATTGCATGACCTCCACTGCCCGGTCCTCAATGGGTGCGTTGGTGTCGTCGGGTAGCCACGCCGGGAAAAGAATGAGGACAGCACCGAGCCCGATTGCACCTGCGATGAGAATGGTGCGCAGCCAGGGTGGCGGATTGAGAGAGAGCTTGGGCACGGAGAGCTCAGGGGTTGGGCCGCGGTAGCGTGTTGGGGAAGACCATAACAAAGTTCACGGGGGATCGCGAGTTGGAAGAAGCAGGCTGGCGCCTCGTAAGGGAGACCCGTTCTGGAGGGATATCTGGAAACGCCTGAGAAGCCTTATTTCCCGTGGTGTTGCCTGCCTGCGGTCCTGGTGGTCGTTCGCCTGGCGGGAGGCGAGGGATGCTGAATGGCGGGACCTAGCCCCGGACGTCAAAGCAGTGGACGATGTCCTGGTCGCGGAGGTAGAGCTTGCCGTCAACCACTACCGGGTGAGTCCAGATCTTGCCGCCTCCGCGGGGAAGTTCCGTCTTGCGCGGGAAAGCAAAGCGCCCCAGTTCCTCGAATCCTTCCGGGGAAGCCTTGGCGAGGAAGCAGGACCCCTCCGATTCGTCGAGGCAGATGAGCATCCCATCGGCGTAGTGGACCGCACCCTTGCCCTTTCCCTCCCCGCGCGCATTCCAGACCTGTTCCCCGGTCTTGAGGTTCTGGCAGACGAGGCCGGGGCCGTCGGAAAAACCGTATACGTGGTCGCCTACCCGGATTACCCCGCCATGATGGTTTTTCATGACCTTGTTCTCCCAGACATCCCTGGCAACCCCTTCGCTGATATCGACCAGCTTGCAGCCTACTCCGTAGCCGGAGCTGATGTAGACGTGTCCATCCACGTAGATGGGGGTCGGGATCACGGCAGTGCGGCCAGGCCAGCTCGAAGTCCAGAGAACCTCTCCCGTCCCGGCGTCCACCCCGGCGAGGGTTTTCATGAAGAGCTGGATGTATTGTCGCCTGCCCTGCACGGTAGCCACGATGACGGATGAATACTGGGCGCCATCCTTGAGGTCCTTGCTCTGCCAGATCGTCGTGCCGGTTTTCTTGTCGAGAGCCACGATGGCTCCCTGCCCTCCGCCCGGGGTAGCGATGACCTTGTTTCCGTCCACGAGAGGAGATTCCGAGTAGCCCCACCCGGGGATGGTGCCGCCGAAGTCGTCTACCAGGCTCACGCTCCACTTCTTTTCACCCTTGTCCGCTGTCACACACACGAGGTCTCCGTTGGCGTTGATGGCGTAGACCAGTCCGTCATCCACGGTGGGAGCTCCCCGGGTTCCTGCCCCCCAGCCGGTATTGTAACCCTCCTCGGGATCACTTCCGATGGCGGCGGACCATTCCTCCTCTCCGCTCCCGGCATCGACACAGATGATCTCGGCCTTTCCCTTGCGGCTGCCGGTGAAGTAGAGGCGCTTGCCCACGACGGAAGGAGAGCTGTAGCCCCGTCCGCAATCCTCGAAAGTCCATACCAGCTTCGGGCCGCCCGCGGGCCACTTCTCAAGCAGGCCCTTGTCGGGAGAGTGGCCATCCCGGTTGGGGCCGCGCCAGCTTGGCCAGTCGTTTGCAAGTGCCCCGGCGCTCTCGGCTGCTTTCCGTGCAAAAGCAATATCCTCCGTAGTGAGCCGGGAGAGAGGAATGGTGATAATCCTGCCGTCGGACCGTCGGACCTTGACCGCCTCTGCGGTCAGTTCCATGAACTCGGCCGTGAGAGTCCGGCCAGAGGCTGAATCTTTCCAGACCCGGGGGCTGGCAGGTGCATGGGTTGCACCCAGCAGGGCGAGAGCGGCAAATGTTACAATACGATTCTTGGTCATGACATGAACTGGGGATCGGGAAAGCCGGGGATATACCCCCGGACAGCTCCTGAACAGGCTCCGGGGCAGCAGGGCCCGGAATGAACTGACGAGGACGGATCGAGGTTATCATCCACCGGGCCGCGGGCCAAGAATCTTAGGCCCGGCCTTGCCGGGTGACGGTCAGCCAGATCGCGGGCACAGTCACCACTACGTCGTCAAGGTAGCAGCCTGCCGCCGGATCACCGATGGTCCAGGTAGTCGCCGCGGCGGCACCTCCCGGGCCGAATCAAGCTGGTCATTCAGGGAGTTCCATGACGCGGAAGTAGGCTTCTTCTTGCACCGCCCCCGGAACTGTGGCGGTGAGCTCGGACTCAAGGGTCGTAGCTGTCCGGGGCTGTCCCAGGTCACTCCACGACTGCAGGTCCGTCGAGAATTGCAACTGATACCGCTTCCCGATTTCGGAACCAAAGGCGACCCGTGTCTGGCCGCCCGGGACAAATAAAGCGCCCGTGACTCTCAGGTAGAATTCCCCGCGGGTATCGCTGAGGCGGTGAATGGCACCACTAAAGAGAGAGGCCACGTAGAGATTTCCCGCCTCGTCCTCGCCGAAAGAAGAAATGCTCAGAGAGGTGTCGAGGAGCTCCCTGTTGATCCATTTCCCCGAAGGATCCCGTTGGAGCCCCCAGACCCGCCCCGAGACATAGTCTCCGAAGAAATAGATTCCAGCCATCCGGGGGAAGTTTGTCCCGCGGTAGACGTAGCCTCCGGTAATGGAGCTGCCGACATTGTGGTCATATTCCAAGACGGGGTCGGTTGAGACTCCCTTGCTGAGACTCGTGTCAGCATCGAAGGTGTTGAATCCCTCGATCCGTCGCCACTGGAAGTTCTGGCCCCCCGTGCTGGAAGCGGGAACAAAATTGACCTCCTCCCAGCTGTACTGCCCAACGTCCGCTATGTACATGTCACCTGTCTGGCGGTCGAATGACCAACGCCATGGGTTACGCAGCCCGAACGACCAGATTTCACCGGGCACTCCGGGGTCGAGCAGGAAAGGGTTGTCGTCTGGAATGGCGTAAGGCGACCCCGGGTCCGGCGTCCCCTCAACGTCGATTCGCAGCATTTTGCCCAGAAGGGTATCACTGGCCTGGCCGTTTCCGGTGGAGCCGTGCACATCGCCGGCGCCGCCTCCGTCTCCCATGCCGACGTAGAGGAATCCGTCGGGGCCAAAGTTGATTTGTCCTCCGTTGTGGTTCGGTTCCGGCTGCTCGATCACGAGCAGGACTTCTTCGCTGGATTCAACGCCGTCATCCGCATTCGCGGGATTTACCGTGAAACGGGATATCACCGTCGACCCACGTGGGGTGGTGGTGTCGCTGATGTAGTTCACGTAGAACTGTCCGTTGACCTTGTAGTTGGGAGAGAAGGCGAGTCCCAGAAGTCCGGTTTCATTGCCCCTTCGGTATACCTGGGACCGCAGGTCGAGGAACGTCCTCAGGGCGCCTCCATCCCAGATGCGGATCCGGCCGTCCCTTTCAACGATGAAAAGCCGGTTGCTGCCGTCCTGGGCATGGGTAAGGGCCACTGGACTGCTGGCGGTGGTGATGGGATCCCCCAGCTGGAGTTCTGGCCATTCTGGAGCTGACACATCACTCGCGACGAGGCGGGGGAGAATGAGAAAGTCGCTGCTTGCAGTCCCATCGTTCAAACCATGAATCGCGAGCATGTTTGCCCCGTCCCTGAGCAGGGAGGTGTAGCCGCTCAGGTCGAACTCCTCAAATTCAAGAGCCCTCGTGTCAGAGTTATTGGCGTTTGCTGATGATGAGGAGTTGATCAGGTCGGGCGCGTTGGCTGCTGCGACCCGGACTCCGTTCAGGTATGCGACGAAACCATCGTCATACTTCATCTGTAGGAAAAGCGATTGAATGGGCGGGATGGAGTCCTTGGCAAGGGTGAAGGGAATCCGGATGTAGGCAGTCGTGGCGCGGTTCCGCATCTGGTCCTGCAGGTCCAGTCCGAGCAGGGAGGAGTAGCTGGTGTCCGAGGTGGGACTCGCCTCGTAGCCGACCCCGGTTGTTCCGGTAGTCCAGCTTGCCGCATTTGGCGGGGCGGCCACATCGGTCCACTCCTGGACCGAGAGGGAATTTCCGCCGTTCCCGGCAGTGGGGACGAGGGTGGAGACCGCGGCAGCCGGGTCGTCGGCCACGAGGATGGTCTCTGTGGCAGAGAGGGGGAGAGCGAGGGTAAGAAGGGAAAGAGAGGAAGAAGCGGGAAAGGAAACCTTCATGGAAACCTACTATCAGCCCAATCGGGGGAATTGCTATCCCGATTTCGGGTAAGGCCCGGACCAGGGATTCCCGTGGGAGGTTATGCTTGATTGTGCCCGGGATGGATCCTCCGGAGGCCCCGGGCTCTCGGCGTGTCATCTCCCGGGTGAGTAGTCGCCCTCCCGCCCTGATCCGCGTGGATTGGGGCACTTCCTCCTCTTCTTGATGACGTGAACTGGGGACCGGGAGAGCCGGGAATTTACCTCGGGACAGCTCCTGAACAGGCTCCAGGGTCGCAGGGCCCGGAACGGCCTGACGAGGACGGATCGAGGTTGTCATCCGCCGGGCCGCGGGCCAGGAGCCTTAGCCCCGGCCTGGCCGGGCGACGGGCAGCTAGGTCGCGGGCACAGTCACCTTCACGTCGTCAAGATACCAGCCTGCCGCCGGTTGGTCAGTGATTTCGTCGTCACTCTCGAAGAGAAATTCGATCACGATTTCCTGGCCCAGGGCTGCGGGGGGCAGTTCCACGGAATACTCCTCCCAACCTTCCGTGTTGAACCCGGTGATGCCGGTCTCCACAACGCCCAGCTCGGTCAGGGTGCCGGCCGCAAGAACGCGGATGCTGCCGAGGTCCCGATCCTCGAAATGATCGATGTCTACCCAGTGCATCATGGTCAGGGACGCTTCGGTCGCTCCAGCAAGGTTTATGGCTGGGGTGCGGAGCCATGCCGAGGATCCATGTCCATGATCGCTGAGAATGTTGGTGCCGTAGCAATTTATTCCGCTGAAGGCGGCTGAAGGGCCGGTAAAGGGACCTCCCGCCGGATCACCGATGGTCCAGGTAGTCTCCGCGGCGGCATCTTCCGGGTTGAATCCAGTTGTCCATCCCGGGTCGTCACCATCAAAGTTTTCGGAGAAGATCGCGAGGGGGGGAGACTCGAACTCTTCCACCCGATACAGGCGAGTTGCATCCGCAGGGCGGGGCAGGCTCAGGGTGTTGAGCGGCGCATTGTGAGCGATATCCGTAGAACCCTCGACTTCCAACAGTTCCCAATCCTCGGCGGGAAGAGACGGATCGGTAGTTGTGCGAATCTGGTAGAAGTGCTGGGGCCTGCTTCCCCATTCCAGAACGAGATTCCCGCCGGCGGACGAAACGGCGAGATCGAGGAGGTCCGGATCCTGTGGAAGACCGGGTTGAACCTCAAAGCGATCAAGGAACATCTTCGGCGTATTGCCATTCCCTTCGCCAAACTTGAACATGACGATGTCGACCACATTCGGGGTGAATTCCATGAGGCCCTCGGTTGACCCGATTTCCTGGTAATCACCACCATCAATCGACAGCAGATACGTAGCCTTGCCGATCCCGGCATCCCAGGTGAAGCGGAAGTGGAGAGGGGTTCCATCAGTGATGCCGATACCGTTGATGCGGTTGATGTCTCCTGATCTCTCGCGGGAGAAGACCCGGATGGCGTCAAAGCTGTTGTAGACGAGCTCGATGAATTGCCCGCCAAAAAAGCGGAACTTGAAATCCGAGTTTGATCCCAGGAAATCCTCAAAATGCAGGTAGACGTCGACGGTGAAGGACTCGATGCTTTCGATGGGACGTTTCAATCCGGCATGACCCAGCACCGAAGTCGTGGGCTCATTCACTTCATATGTTCCTTCCCCGGTGAATCCGGGATGTGCCTCGGGACTGTTTTCATCGCGGATAGTCCACCCTTCGGCCA
This sequence comes from Roseibacillus sp., assembly GCA_002721695.1. Taxonomy (GTDB): domain Bacteria; phylum Verrucomicrobiota; class Verrucomicrobiia; order Verrucomicrobiales; family Akkermansiaceae; genus Roseibacillus_B. The sequence continues at coordinate 16,702 of PBLI01000086.1, forward strand.
GCTCTGGCCCGTCGAACTCGTCCACGAAGGATTCCTGGGCCAGTGCAGCTTGCATGCCTGTCAAAGGGAGGAGAGTGACCAGCACGCAGGCAGGCAGAGGAAACTTGGCTTGGTGATTAACTGAATTGGTCATGTTCTTGGTTTCTCAGGGAGATTTTCCAGATCTGTGGCGCGGGGAGACTTATGACTGGGCCGTCTCAGGGGACAGGAGACCACGACTTTGCCGGCCATAGGCTTGGCTCCCTTCGTCCGGAGGGGTGATGGCGCAGGATACGAAAGTGTCTCAGGCGACCTTTCCTGACGCTTTGCGCCGTCGTCTAGGAAGCAGTCCCGACATTCCGATTGCAATCAGCCCAAAAACAGATGGCTCAGGGACCACTGACCAGCGGTCAATCGCGATGACGGCCTGATCGGTCGGGGTGCTGCCCCACTTGAATACCTGCGCGTCCATGAAATTGGACGCAAAATCCCCGAAACCATCTCCGTTCCCGGATCCCGAATAGAATGAGACAGCTGCGTCACCGTTGAGGGAGTAGGAAAGGTCGACTGTGTCAGCAGCCAGGCTGTAGGAGAGCAGCAGCTCAAGGGTGTCGCCGTCTGCAACACCGATACGGGTGTTGGGTGCCACGTTGCCGTTGGCACCAGTTCGACTGTCCCGATGGTAGAGTCGCATGTCACCGAAGCTGTTCAGGACCACCTCGGCAAACCCGGCCGGTCCAAAGAAACGCCACTTGAAATCGCTGCGGGTATTGTTGGACGAAGGGTCAGCAAGCGAAGGAGCGGAGTTGAAGGGATCGGCAGCGAGGACAATGCTTGCCCGAAAAGAGGATGGGCCGTCAAGTGGGTCCCGGCGCAGCTCGGTGCCTGGATTTCCATGAGGATCAGTCAGAACGTAAGCGCCACTGCCGTTCAGCCCGGTGTGGCCGTTATCGCCAAGTTCTGCCCATGCAGGATCCAGGGTCGTGCCATTGAATTCCTCTGTAAAGAACACGGTAGCGTGTGCGGGAACTATCAGCATGGTGCAAAGGAGCTTCATTCCTGAAGCCAACAGCAGTTTTCGCTTTTTACTGGTTGATAAGCTCATGACGTATGGGTGTTGCGGGAAACATCTTCTCCTGACCCTGCTGTTCCCGTTGGATTGACCAGGGCAGCAGATGCGGCATGGTTCAGGACTTTGATGGCCTAAGCAAGCGCACGATCATGCGCCCTGAGCGGGCGGTTGTCAGAGGCATCGGAATTTCAAGGGAACTGTAAGGGCGGGACCTCAGGCGCAAAGCCCTGCTTTCGTCGTCAGGGGGCGAGCTGGTGTTCCGGTTTTTCTCATCTTTCGATGGACTTGCGGCGGGGGACATGGCGCACGCTCTCGCATGGTATTGCGAAATTTTTGTTTCAGGACTGTCACTAGTAAATTCATGCCGATTTCCCTGCCGTGACAGGGCTGTAATCATTGTTTCCCGTTGTGTGCCGGCAAGTGCCTTGTCCGTTCTGTGTTCATGACCGGCAGGGAATGGAATTCATCTGTCCCAGGGTTGATTGGATTGATGCCCGGGTGGGTATCCTTTGGTGGCGACGCGTTTATCCCCGGTTTTTCGAAAGGTCTGCCACCATGGACCGGGGCGCTTTTCCTACCCCGAGTCCCGGCTTGTAATCCGTTGGTTGCGAGCCACCATGTCGGCGCTTCAGCCCCGGTAGTTCAACGGATAGAACAAGGGTTTCCTAAACCTTAGATGTGGGTTCGATTCCCGCCCGGGGTAAGTGGCAAAAACGGGGAAGATACGGGATCTTCTGCGTTTTAAGGGGTTTTTCGTCGTATCGGTCTGGTCTCTTCAAACGCAGGGAAATGCACCCGAATGCACCCTGAGCGGGCAACAAACTGGCAACAGATTTTTAGCGCCCTGAACTTTTTTTGCCTGAGGGAGGATTATTGTCCTCGTTTGTCTCCACCTGCCCCTTGTCCGGCGCGTCATTACTCTCAGGGACTTGCTCGGGGATGAGTCCAGTAGCTCCCACGAAGACGAATGAGCTTTTCCCGTATTTTTTCAACGCTTCCTCGGCGCTCAATTTCCTGTAAATAACCTTGCCCATCTTCTGTCGGGCTTACTCCTCGCTACGCTCCTTATCCGAGTCATCTTCCTCCGGAGTCGTCGTAGACTCCCTGTAGACGGGCGCCGACCCGATCTGCCAGCCCCGCGAGTAAATCGGGTCGTCCGGTGCTGCGACTACGCGCATCGATTTCCGCCGCATACGCTTCGCTGCAAGAGCTGCCTCACTTAGTTTTGTCATATTCTTCGTCGTAAGTGACTACCGGAGTTCCGTCAAAGACAGAACGTCCTTATGTCACACTTGGTGCAATGCGCTGTTCTTGAGGTCATGAAAATGCTAGGATCGTTATCGGATGGTGGAGCTCCCTGAACTTCCTCTCATGAGAGGGTCCTTCAGTCCCTGACCAAGATGAAAACGGTAATCGCAGTCCTCGTGCTCGTGTGTGCTTCTCTAAATTCCTCTGGAGACGAATTAGAGGCGCGGGCAATCCAGAGAATCTCAGACGCGAAGTCCCAGGTTGGGAAGTATCCCAGCAACTTGGGTCCATTCTTAAAAAGTCCGTGTGTCGTGAAGGAATTGCAGCGGATCCTCGGGAAGGACTTCAAGGACTACTACCACCGTTTCCTCGGGACCTGCGCAACCTTCCAGATCGAACAGAAAGGTCATATTGTTTCGGTCTTAAAGGGTCAAACAGGAGTAGGATTCGGTTGGTGGTCGACGCTTTTCTTCGATGTGAAAAAAGAGAGAGTGCATCTGGTCTGGATCAAATCCTCGATCGAGGAAGGGGAGATCAAAGTCTATGGAGACCGTCCTCTGCCAGAGAATGTGCGCTCTTCAATTATTTCAGAAATGGAGGGATGGAATGCTGCTCTCGTTGGTGATGAGCTTAGGATCCCACTGAAATCCAAGATGAAGGATCCTGTGACAAAAGAGGTTTTCCAGGAAGGTTACAGGTTCAACCTTCCCTCCAGATCAGGCCACCCGCCCAAAGCAGGCCGAGAGCGACAAGAATCAGACCGACCGCTTGGTGAAATCGGTGAACTTGATCGCCCCACAAACCCAGGGACCGTGCAACCAGGAGACGGTAGACAATAAAATCGCTCCGGAGCGTGGCACTGACGAGGATGAACAAGCCGATGGCTGCCATCAGGACGCCATGGAGACTGTGCATGCGGTGTTATTTGAACCAGCCTCTTCCCTCATTCACCCGGGGAATCAATGCCGTACTCGGCAAGGGAATCCGCCCAGTCCGTCCCAGCTTCTTCCATTGCTCCCCTCAGCTCGCCCATCGTCCGGCCCCAGTCCTGCATGCTTTGCAGGAAGAGAGGATCTTCAGCCATTTTTTCAGCAAACCACTCTCCCGTCGCCTCCTGGCCGGCGGTCATGATCTCCAGGGGAATGGGTGATTCTTCCACATGGTCAGCAAGGTTGGCGGCTGCGTCCCGGAATTGTTCAGCGGATCTCTTGAGGCCTGCAGGCAGACCGTCCGTGTCGACGGTCTCCAGCTTGTCGCGCAGGTCGTTCAAGTCACGGAACATATCCAGCATTGCCAGAGGGTCCCGTCCCGCGGCTGGGTCACGGCGCTGCATTTTCCTGGCAAGTTTCAGGATGCCTTTTTCGCTGAGTTCGGTCATGAAGGCGGCAACAGCCGGTGGAGTCGTCTTGCCTGCCGGAGCACCCGGGTCCGGAGTGTCGGGCGCGTTGTCCGGAGTCTTGCGGAGAGTCTCTGACCCAGCCGGGGCTGGCTCCACCCCGGAGGTCTTTTTCTCAGCCGATTGCCCGGAACCGGCACTCTGTGCGGGAGTAGTTTTTTCACTGGTATTTGCCCGCTTCTGGGATGAATCCCGGGGGGGCGGGTCTTGGGCGGATGCACCCTCGGTGGATCCCTCATCTTCCTTGCTGCAGGAATTCAAGAGCACGAGGCTCAGAAAGAGGGCAACCGAAACGGTGAGGTGTTTTTTCATGTCTGCCTCACTGGTGTCTTTTTTTGGGAGTCATGGCGAGACAATTACATGTGTCCTACCGGTGACAACGCCCTTCAGGGGGTGCCTGGCAAGCAGGGCATGGGCCGCCTCCGGTCACCAGGGAGCAGGAGCCTGCAGTCTCCCTCAGTTCTTCGGAAACCAGTCTTCGCTTATCTTGAAGCCCCTCTCCTTGATGAAATCCTTCTGGTCCTCGTAGTAGTTTTCCAGCTTCGGGCGATCGAACCAGATCTCCTGCTCTCTCATGACCGCATGGTGAGCCATGCCGATCGAGACCCAGGAGGGGATTTTCTCGAACTCCCCGGTACGGCAGCCATGAATGGCGAGGAGGGCGAGAGGCTCGGTGATGTTCAGGGGCACGACTTTTGGCCGGTCGTAATCCAGCTGGTTGCTTCCGAACTTTTCCCGCATCAGTTCCTTCACCGTGATTCCCTCGTGAGGAGACTGCTTGAATTCCTTCAGGGCCTGGAAGTTCTGGGTGCGATCGGCTTCCACGACGAAGAGGCCGCTCCCGGGATCCTGTCGGCGCCTGATGATTTCCCTGCCGAGGTGCTCCATGAACCGAAGGATTTCAGGGTTCCGGGTCACGCGGTAGATCTCGGAGAGGGCGAACACGTATCCATCCTCCGCCCCGTTCTTCGCCTGATAGTTGAAGGTGGGGGCGGCCTTGCTGTTTTCCCCGATGTCCCCCAGTCCGGCTCCCCGGTAGAGGTCCCGCAGGAGCTTCCAGTAGCGGGTCTTGGACCCGGGGGAAGTGCACAAACGGA
>PBLI01000087.1 GCA_002721695.1 Roseibacillus sp.
CAACTTCGGTCCGGGACTCTCGGAGATCGGTGACAAGCTGGACCGCAAGGCCCTCTACCTGGCCATCCTGCAGCCGGATGCCGGCATCAGCATGGGATTTGAGGGCTGGGAGGTGGTCCTGAAGGACCAGACCAAGCTGGTCGGCATCATTGAGGAGACCGAGGAGAGCCTCAACATCACCATGATCGGCGGGGCCAGGCAGACCGTTGCCAAGGAAGACATCGAGACCCGGACGAAGATGAAACAGTCCCTGATGTATCCGGGACTTCACCAGTTGATGACGCCTGCCGAACTGGCCGACCTGGTTGAATATCTCAGTTCCCTGCGCAAGGCCGGCTAGATGCATTCCATCCCCTGATGCAGGCACTTCCTGCAGAGTTGCGGGAGGCCTGTTTATTTCTCCTGCGCACGCTCACTCGAAAACACGCTGCCGGAGGGCATGGCCGGGAGAGTGGATTTCCACTCCTCCAGCAGCCTCTGAAGAGCGACAGCCACTTGCGGTTCCGATCCCTTCAAATCCCTCTTCTCGTACGGATCCGCTACAATGTCATAGAGCTCAAGATGGCTTCCATCCCTGTTACTGACCAGTTTCCGGTCATGATGAACAACCGCATATGATACCCAGTGATCCGGGCGATTCTTCGGTGCCGGCCAACGGGCACTGGATTTCCAGAAGAGCGGTTTTTCCCGGATGGGCATCTCCCTGCCCCTGAGCACGTCCCCGACATCGACTCCATCGGGCACATAGGAATCAGGCAATACCGCTCCGGCGACCCTGCAGAAGGTAGGTAGCAGATCTACCGCCGAAATGAGCGACCTCCGATCAACCTTCCCCGCTGCGATCCTGCCCGGCCATCGGGCAAGAAAAGGAACTCCGATGCCTCCCTCAAAAAGCGCAGCCTTGTAGCCTCGCCGACCGCCGGTGACTCCCTTTGCCGCGCCAATACCCCATCCAGCTCCGGTCGCCGTGTCATACATGAGCTCCAGCTTCGCCGGGCCGGGCGCCCGCGCAGGTCCATTGTCGGAACTGAAGATGACAAGTGTATTGTCCGCAAGACCCAGCCGATCCAGGGCATCAAGGACCTGCCCCACCCTGTCGTCCGCATGAGAGAGGACGGAGGCGTAGATCCGGTCGGCCTCATTCTGGAGGTGCCGGAAGCGCCACTCGTACTTGGGGACCGTGTGAAACGGAGTATGGGGTTCATGAAGCCAGAGGTTGACGAAGAAAGGCTTTTCGTCCGCCACGGCCTTTTCGATGAAAGCCACTGCATGAGCGGAATCCTCATGCACAGGCATCTGCTCGCCGGCACAGTTGAATGCACCGTAGGCATCGTAACCGTAAGCGCCGGGCAGGGGGGAGTCTGCAATCATATTGTTGGCGAGATGCCACTTGCCATAATGTGCAGTGGCATAACCGGCTTCCTGAAGGAATCGCGGCAAAAGCGGCGCCCCGGGATCGAGCCAGTCGGGCATGTTGCGCCTTGCATTGCTGGGCACCCAGGCAAAGTGGCCATCGATATTGTAACGGGCCGGAAAGTGTCCGGTCATCACCGCCGTCCGGCTTGGAGAGCAGACCCCACTGGCTACCGTGAACCGGTGAAAGTCCGTTCCCTCCCTCGCCAGACGATCAATATTCGGCGTCTTGACATACGGGTGCCCGTGACAGCTCAGGTCACCCCATCCCCAGTCATCGGCAAAGATGAAAAGAATATTGGTCTTTTCCGCGCCTGTCAGGGCGGGGGCGAACAGCACAAGGAGAAGAAGGGCTCTCACCGGGAAAAAAGACATGGACTGAACCTACTGCTCCCCGACGCAGTAGACAAACTTCCCGGAACGCAGGTAGATCGCATCCTTCGATACGGCGGGAGTAGCGCTAAAATCAGAACGGTCGGCGAACTTGTTCTGCGCAATCTGTTTCATATCCGGACTGGCCTCAAAGACGAAGGTCCCGTTGTGACGGCTCACTGCATACAGCCTGTCTCCCACCCTCACCATCGAGGCATAGAAACTGAATCGCTTCGAACGCGCCAACCCCTCCACTGTCTTCTTGGAAACCACCTCTCCACTCGCAATCTCCATACAGACGGCTTCCGCGGAATCATTCACCCAGTAGAGGTGGTCTCCATGGGCCAGCGGGGTGGGAACATAGGTGGTGACCTTGCTGTCCCACCGCAGATTGTCGGTCACATCGCCCTTTCCTCCCCGCTTCAAACCGATGCTCATTTTGCGCGGGTAGCCACCAAAGGCACAGATCATGTCCTCCGTGATCACGACCGAGGGGGAAACATTGCCGGGCACCTTGGTCCGGGCCAGCCACCTCCGCATACCCGTGGCAGGATCGAGCGCGAACAGCTCATGAGGCACGGAGAGAATCATCTCATCACGCCCGTCCTGACCCACGGCAAACTGCGGTGTGGCAAAGGCCAGCTCCAGTCCCTCCGATCCGTAGCGCCACTTCTCCTCGCTGCTCATCTTGTCGAAGGCAATAAGGCAGCGCGCTTCATCGGCTGCGTTCACAATCACGAGATTCTTGTAGAGGACGGGGCTCGCGGCGGATCCCCAGCGGCGGTTGCTCGACTTGTTTCCCACCGCCCGGGTCCAGAGTTTATCTCCCCTCAGGGTAAAGGCGTGCAGGCCCGACTTTCCCGCGAAGACATAGACGCGCTCCCCGTCGGTCACCGGCGTGCTGCTTGCGTAGCCGTGCTCCATCAGGTATCCGCGGTAGGGGTCTTCCGGATTGCTCACCTCGAGCGACCTGCTCCAGAGAATCCTGCCATTGGTGCGATCGAGGCAAAGCAACTGGCGCCCGAGATCCTCTGCCTCCCCGACCGCTTCCTTGTCCGTGCCGTAACCGGTGTAACAGGTTACAAAGATCCGGTTCCCGGTAAAAACTGGGCTGGAGGACCCCGGTCCCGGAATGGGCGTCTTCCATTTCAGGTTCTTTGACTCGCTCCACTCCACTGGAATCTTGGCGCCTTCCGGGGCGGTGGCGGCGCCTCCCGGACCACGGAACTGGGGCCATGACTCGATCGCAGGCAGGACTCCGGTGCAGGATCCGGAAATCAGCACGAATAGCAGCAGTTTCATGGTTGGCTACTTAGCATGACAAAGGGGATTGTCACCGCTTTCCGCGCTCCACAATTTCTCACCGGCTCCCACGCTTGACCAAATATCATTTCCGGGAGTTCATTGCGAGGTGCGCTCCCTGCTCTACCCGTTCGTTCTTCTCGCGTTCTGTGTGTTCCTCAGCACGCCAGCTTTCCAATCACGGGGAGCAGAAGACACCGCGGAAGACAACGCCCAGCCCCGCCGCATCGAAGTTCTGTTCCTCGGAAGCAAAAACCTCTTCAACCACGACCCCCCCACCCGTTTCCGCGTTCTTCGAAAGGCTCTCGGGCCCAGGGCCATCAACATCACCTACGCGGACAATGTGGGTGCCCTTACCGAGGAAAACCTCTCGCAGTACGACGTTCTCCTCATTTTTGCCAACCTCTACACGATCGATGTTCAAACCCAGGGCAAGGCCCTGCTGAACTTCGCTCGCAAGGGCGGGGGCTGCGTTCTCCTCCATTGCGCGGCCGCCTGCTTCCGCGATTCCAAGTTCGACGAGTATGTTGACCTGCTCGGGGCCCAGTTCGAATCGCACGGCAAAGGCGTCTTCCGGGCACGCATCGTCAATAAAAACCACCCTGTCATGAAGGGATGGAAGGGGTTTGAGTGCTGGGACGAAACCTACAAACACAAACGCCACGGCAAGGATCGGATCATTCTTCAAAAACGCGACGAGGAACCCTGGACCTGGGTCAAGACCTACGGCGAGGGCCGGGTCTTCTACACGGCCAGTGGCCACGACCATCGCTGCTGGGACCTCCCCGAGTATCACGACCTCCTTCACCGAGCAATTCGCTGGACGGCCAAGGATGACACCGTGAGCTGGCTGGCTCCCGGGGATCTCCCCGTGCTTCGGTATCGCCCGGCCGCGGCGCCCAGGGACCCAGAAAACCCGGTTGGCCCTCTCAACGAGATCCAGAATCCACTTTCGCCACAGGATTCACTCAAACTAGCCCAGCTTCCCCCGGGATTCGATATCCAGCTTTTTGCTGCAGAGCCGATGGTCATCAATCCCATCGCGATCAACTGGGACGAGCGTGGACGGCTCTGGGTGGTAGAGGCCTATGACTATCCCCACAAGATCGGGACCGAAGACCCGCAGGACCGGATCAAGATCCTCGAGGACCGCGATCACGATGGCCGCGCTGATCACGCAACCGTGTTTGCTGAGGGCCTCAACATCTGCACCTCGGTCCTGCCGGTGGCGGGGGGGGCCATAGCCACAGACGGCCCCAACATGGTTTATCTTGAGGATGAAGATGGCGATGGGACAGCGGACCGGAAGGAGGTTCTCTGGTCGGGCATCGGCCTGCGTGACACCCACGCCTGCGTCTCCAATCTCCGGCACGGGCTCGACGGATGGATCTACGCCACGGTGGGATACAGCGGGCTCGACGTGAAGGTCAAAGGAACCCGGCACAAGTCCTCGCAGGCCGTTTTTCGATTCCTCCCCGATGGATCGGCCTTCGAGATTGTCCAACATACCAGCAACAACACCTGGGGCCTGGGCTTCACCGAAGAGGGCGACCTCGTCGGTTCCACCGCCAACGGCAATGCCAGCTGGTATCTCTCCATCCCCAACCGGCACTTCGAGTCACTTGGGCGCAAGGGACAGCAGGTCGCCCGGGCAGACCGGCAGGAGCTGCTCGCTCCCATCACCACGGACTACTTCCAGAACAGCCCCAAGGAACAGCACTCCTCCGCGGCCGGGCACGCTGTTTATACCAGCCGGCGCTTCCCACGGAGCTGGTGGAACAGGCGCGTGCTGATCTGCGAACCGCCCATGCATCTCATCACCGCACCCCGGATCACCCGCCGGGGCGACCGGTTCGAGACCACAGGTTTCGAGCACAATCTCTATGCCTCAGCCGATGCCTGGTCGGCTCCAGTTGCTGCGGAGGTGGGACCGGACGGCGCAGTCTGGATGGCCGATTGGTACAACCCGATCTGCAACCACAATCCATACCGCGGACACTTCAAGCGGGGACCGGGAAACGCTCTGCGTTCCGATGACCGCGATCGCACCCACGGCCGCATTTACCGGATTTTCCCGAAGGGAACCGGGAATGATCCCTACCCCGACCTGAGCTCAGAGCGTGGCGTCCTCAACGCCCTCACGCACGACAATCTCTTCTGGCGCCTCACCGCCCAGCGGCTCCTCGCGGAGACGCTCGATGGCCAGGCACTCCTGAGCGCTGCCGAAAAGGCCACGGGATCCCGCTCGCGCTTTCATCTCATCGCAGCCTCTGCCAACGGCAGCCTTGACGCCGTCCAAACTGCCGCCATCGCTCACCGTCTCGGATTCGAAAACGCCGATGAGCAGCAGAGGAAGCCTGATCTCGCTGAGATATTACCCGGCTCCTTCGCACGCAACCTGAAGCGCCTGCAGGATCCGGGACTCGACCCGCTCGACCGGAAGGCAGCCGCGCTCCGCCTGGTGGAGGCACCACCTGACCCCCGGCTCGGGGAGCACCTCCTGCGACTTGTCACCTCGGACGCCGGCCTTTCCCGCCAGGAGCACCTCGCCGATGCAGTCCGGCTGGCGGCCATCCGGCATCCGGAGGGGTTCCTCCGCGCCTTGCTCGAGAACAACGATCAGCACAAGATCGAGGGTTACCTGAACGAGATTGTGAGGCACACCCTTCAACGAATCTCCCAAAACCCCGACGTGATTTCCCAGGGCCTCCGCCTCCTCGCACACAAGTCAGATACCGAATTGGCCCAACGACTGGCCAAGGCCGCTGCTGCAAGCCCGCCTCCCGTCCCGGCCGACCTCTCTGCCGGAGCCAAACGCGGTGAGCAGGTCTACCTCGCGTGCGTGGCCTGCCACCAACCCGATGGCAGGGGTTTGCCCAGGACCTTCCCTCCCCTCGTCGGTTCCGGTCGCCTCCTCGGGCCACCCGAGATATCCATCAAAATCGTCCTGAAGGGCCTCCAAGGAGCTCTCGAAGCCAGTGGACAGCAATACAACGGAGTCATGCCCGGACACGAAACTCTTCTCACCGACCGGGAAATCGCGGATGTCCTCACCTACGCACGTGCCACCTGGGGCAACCGGGGCAGTGAAGTTACCGAAGAAACCGTGCGAAAGGTCCGCAGCGCAGTATCCGGGAGAAAAACCCCCTGGACGCAGGCGGAACTACATCACGTGAATTGACTGCTTCCGTCATGCATGACCTTACCGAAATACCCGTGGCCCTCGAGCTCTACATGGAGGGTTTGCGCACGCACGACATCGAGAAGATCGGAAAAAGTTTCGCGGAGGAGATACAGTTCATTACCCCTGCCCGGACGATGGGCCGCGAAGATATCCTTGCCTTTCTGAGCGCCCTCTACCGCGGATTCCCTGATTGGACTTATGACCACGACCCCCCCGTGCAAAGCGCAGACGGGACGATTGGAGTCAAGTGGCGCCAGGGAGGCACCCACACCGACACCCTCTCCTTTCCCGGCTTCGAACCCTGCCCGCCCACAGGTCGCAGGGTCACCATCCCGGAGCACTACTTTTACTATCAGGTCAGCGAACACGGACTCGCGCAGATCCGTCCCGATCCTGTCCCGGGCGGAGCGCCGCGGGGAATCTTTGAGCAAATCGGGGTCGAACTTCCACCCCTCTGACAACCCGGGACAGACTGACCACCCAACCCACGATCATGCCCTTCGCCATCATCACCAGGGACAAGCCAGGCCACGCACACGTGCGCGAAGCCCACCAGACTGCACACAAAGCCTACCTCGACAGGCACCGGGATTCTCTTCTCGCGGCTGGCGCAATGCTCGAAGATGACGGCCTCAGCGCCCACGGCGGAGTGCTCCTGCTCGATCTTGAGTCGAGGGAGGCTGCAGAGAACTTCGTCCGCAATGATCCGTTTTCGGAGGCTGGCCTCTTCTCCGAAGTCCTCATCACGCGCTGGCGAAAGGCCTTCTTCGATCGCGAACGACTGGTGGCGCTCTGAAGTCAGCATTTCAGGTGGTGGACGCGGCGTGCGAACGGACATGGACAGTCCTCTCCGCCTCGCTAAAGTCTCTGCCATGCGAACCATCATCCTGATATCCATCCTGGGCATTTCCGCCCCGGGTCCAGCCGCCGCGAAGGAGTTCAGGCTGTACTACCTCGGTGGCCAGTCAAACATGGACGGCTACGGCAAGGTCTCCGAACTGCCTGACGATCTCAGGTCAGGCAAGGGATACGAGGGCGTCTATATTTTCCATGGCAACATGGGACTGGACGGCAGGAAACCGGATGGACGGGGTGCATGGCTGCCTCTCAAGCCGGGACATGGTCGAAATTTCAGGTCAGATGGATCGAAGCACACATACTCGGACCGCTTCGGCGCGGAACTGACCCTGGCCCGCACCCTCCGCAAGCACTACCCCGGTGCCAACATCGCCTTCATAAAATATTCGCGCGGCGGAACCGCCATCGACGCAGCAGCATCCGCCCAGAAGCGCTTCGGGGCCTGGGATCCCGAATGGACCGGCGGCGAGGGCGAGGGAAAAGGGATCAATCAGTATGACCACTTCAAGGCCACCCTGGAACATGCTTTTGCGGATACCGACCTCGACAATGATGGAGAGGCTGACAAGTTGATTCCAAGTGGTATTTTCTGGATGCAGGGCGAGAGCGACTCTGAAAACGAGACCGTGGCCGCACGCTACGAATCCAATCTCACCGGACTCATGCATCTCATCCGGAAGGACCTCGGCATGGGCGGGGAGAAGAAAATTCCCATCGTGATCGGCCGCATCACGAACTGGAAGGTCTGGAAATTCGGCAACACCGTGCGTGAAGCACAGGCTGCCTTCGTCAGCAAGGACGACCACGCCTTGCTGGTCACCTCCACCGACTCCTACAAGAATTCAGACCCTTGGCACTACGATACCGCCGGCTACCTCGACCTGGGCGAGCAGTTCGGAAAGGCGATCATCGCACTCGAGAATTCCACCCGGAAATGACACCTCGTTCCCGGTCAATGGTCGCGCGCGCGGATTGGCTCCAGTCCGCCGCCGATCACCGCGGACGGGTCCGTACCTGGACCCAGCCCGCCCGCGAGCGTAAAGCGCGCGGCGAGCAGCATCCCGTTCACGACTTCCTGCACACCTATTATCGACTGTCCCTCGGCAAACTGGAACGCTGGCACCCCGGCTTTGGAGTCGCCCTCGAGGACTGCGCTGAGGCCCGACGCCTGTTTTCGGCGCGAACCTACCGATTCAACAGCAGGTCCCTTACTGCCGATCCCTCCCTGCTCGCTCCGAAGGCAAGGCAGCGCCTCGAGTTTACGTTTCGTCTCCTCCGCAACACCCAGACACGCTCGCCCAACTTCGCGTGCCACGGAATGCACGAATGGGCCATGGTCTACCGGGGCACCGCCGTGCGACACCGCGCAACGGTTCCCCTTCGTATTCCACAGGAGGAAATCGACCTCCTGGTCGAATCGCGGTCGCTCTGCTGCACTCATTTCGACGCCTTCCGGTTTTTTGCGACGGAAGCCCAGCCTCTCAATCGTCTGCAACCGGATCTCTGGAACCGGGAGGACAATGAGCAACCCGGATGCATTCATGCCAACATGGATCTCTACAAGTGGGCAGCCAAGTCCCTGCCGTGGGTATCGAGCGACCTGCTCTGGGACTGCTTTGAACTCGCGCTTGAGGCCCGCGAGGTGGACATGCGAGCCAGCCCATATGAGCTCTCGAGCTTCGGCTATCAACCGATCAGGGTGGAAACTGCGGGAGGAAGGGAAGAATACGAAAACGCGCAGCGCCTCCTCTGTGAACGGGCGAAGCCGCTCCGGAAGCAACTGGTCAGCCAACTGGCCCGTGTCCTCGCAGTTCGCTAGGACGGCAAACCGCGATGGACACAAAAAGCCCGGGTGAACTCGCTTCATGAGATCCACTTGTCCCCGGCGACTTCTCTTTCGCGGGGGCCAAAGGCTCACGGTAACCGAACGTCTCCACGAATATTACACGGTTGTATCTTCAACCAATTTCCCTAAGTTCCCAGACTCAGGATGACGGGGCGGGATTCTCATCAGCAATGAAGCTACTGGTCTCGATGTTGAAAAGCCGGGTGGTAGTGGGCTGCGGAAAGACGCATCTTCTCCTCTCAGCCCTCCTGACCCTCTTCTCTTCGAATGTTCCGGGAGCTGCTCCTCAACGCCTGAACGTTGTATGGATCGTCATCGAGGATGCGTCGCCTCATATCGGTTGCTACGGCGAAACCCTTGTCAAGACACCGCACATCGACCGAATGGCCCGGGAAGGCATTCGCTGCAGCAGCGCCTTCGTCACAGCGCCGGTTTGTTCACCAAGTCGCTCGGCCATGGTCAGCGGCATGTATCAGACTACCCTCGGCGCTCACAATCACCGCAGCCAGGTATCGTCCCGCAAGGGAGGCGGTAACGCAGCCTATTACGAGAGCTACAAGCTGCCCGATTCGGTCAAGTTGATCCCCGAGCTCTTCCGCAACGCTGGCTACTACGTAACAAACAAGAGCAAGACGGACTACAACTTCATCCCGGCCAGCAAGCTCTATCACGGAAGCGACTGGAAACAGGCGAATGCGGACCAACCCATCTTCGCCCAGTTCCAGCTGAAAGGCGGCAAGAACCGCAGGGCCAAAAGCCAGGCGGATCCCGCCCGGGTGGTTCTGCCGGACTATTACCCGGATCACCCGGAACTTCGCCGGGACTGGGCCAAGTACCTGGACTCCTGGGTCGAGACTGACAGGGAGGTCGGGCGAATACTCGCAGAGCTCGAGAAGGCGGGACGCCTAGACTCGACAGCGGTCTTTCTCTGGACTGACCACGGTGTCAGCCACCTGCGCGGCAAGCAGTTTCTTTATGAAGAGGGCATCCGGGTCCCCATGATCATACGGTTACCGGGGAAAAATCGCGCTGGAACGGTGCGCGAAGATCTTATCGAGCATATCGACGTAGCCGCCTGCTCGCTGGACCTCGCCGGAATCAGGATACCCGACAATGTGCAGGGTCGCAATTTTCTCGCCGCCGACTACATGCCTCGGGAATACGTATTCGCGGGACGGGACCGCTGCGACGAGACAGTCGACATCCTGCGCTGCGTGCGCGACTCCCGTTTCAAGTATATCCGCAATTTCATGTCGCACCTCCCCCACGCCCAGCCCAACCAGTACAAGGACGGCAAGAAAATCGTGCAGGTTATTCGCAGCCTGCATGCGGAAGGAAGGCTCAACGCACAGCAGGCCCGTCCCTTTGCCCCTCGCCGGCCTCCGGAAGAACTCTACGACCTGCAAAGCGATCCGCATGAACTGGTCAACCTCGCCGGGAAGCCGGAGTATCAGCAGAAGTTGGCCGTGATGCGCGAGGCTCTCTACCAACGCATGATCGAGACGCGTGACGTCGGCCTGATCCCCGAGCCAATCCTTGAGGATGTCGGCCGGGAGGCCGGGAACAAGTACCTGGCTTTTCTCGAAAGCGACCACGGCAGGCAGACCCGCCGCTTGATCGATGTAATCACTGCCGGGGAAGCAAACGACGGCGCCAAGCTGTTGGCATATGCAGAATCTCCGGATCCCTCGACCCGTTACTGGGCAGCTGTCTGGCTGGGCGTCAACAAGAGAGCCGAGAGCAGAACCACGCTGTCAAAAATGACTGGAGGTTCCGTGCCCGCCATCCGCGTTGCGGCTGCTCAGGCCTCGTGCAGGCTTGGCGACCTGGACAAGCTGCAGCTGCTGATCAAGCACATCAACGATCCAAACCTGCTTGTTGGCATGTTCGCGCTGCGAGCCATCGAGGAACTCGGCAACGCCGGCAAAGTCTACCGACCCAGTGTCGCTGCGGCCCAGAAATCGGAATACGAATTCTCCCGGCGCATCGCCAGACGCTTGGTGGCCAAGTGGCGCTGAAATGGCCGCGACTGGTCGCCCACATCGACAATGTCCTCGCGGCTCGCCGGCCACGCGGTATAGTAGGCGGCAATGATGCACCGAGCGGGCATCCTCCTTTCCATAACTGGTCTTTCTCTCGTCCTGGCCTCCTGTGCGACCGACGGCGGTCCGGGAACTAGCACCGCTCCCATGGACTTTGCGATGGATACCGGCGGCGGCCGCATGTTCTACAAGGGCACGGCCTTCATCCCACGGGGATTTCATTCGAGCGAGGCATTCGATCTCGAGGTCCATCTCCGGCGCTGGGGCAATCCGCCCGCCAACGAGACGAGCCAGACTGTTCTCCACGTCCTGAAGAATGAATTCGAGGGGACAGGACACTTTCTGCCACTGGGGAACGGTGCAGGAGAGATCCAGTTCGCGCCGGGGAGGCGCCTGCAACTCCGGGGCGCCGTGCTCGACGAGGGGCAGGAACTGGACGGCGAGTGGTATCTCGATGGGAAACTTGGAGGCGGATTCCGCATCGTGCGCAAGGGACAGCTCTTCCCCTAGCCTCCACATCATGGCACCGGGACACTTGCTACCGGGATCGCATTCCGCTACCCCTTGCATCTGACATGATTCCCAACGTTCTAGCCGACCGCTACGCCTCCAGCGCCCTCAGGGAGATCTGGTCCGCGGAGGGCCGGATCCTACTCGAACGCGAATTCTGGATAGCGGTCATGAAGGCCCAACGGGAATTGGGGCTGCCCATCTCAGAGGAGGTGATCGCCGACTACGAGCAGGTGAGGGACCAGGTCAACCTGGATTCGATCGATGCCCGGGAACGCATTTCGCGCCACGATGTGAAAGCGCGCATCGAGGAGTTCAACGAGCTGGCTGGCCACGAGGAGATCCACAAGGGAATGACTTCACGCGATCTCACTGAGAATGTGGAGCAGCTCCAGGTATTCTCATCCCTGAGGATTATTCACAACAAGGCTGTCGCTGCCCTTGCGCTCCTTGCCCGGCGAGCCACGGAGTGGCGGGATGTTGTTATGGCCGGCCGTACCCACAACGTGGCCGCCCAACCAACCACATTCGGCAAGCGCCTCGCCATGTTCGGGGAGGAACTCATCGATTCCTTCGTCCGCTTCGGACACCTCCTGGGGAATTACCCGGTGCGGGGCCTGAAGGGTGCGGTCGGAACGCAGATGGACCAACTCTCCCTCTTCGAGGGTGACCCCGACCGCGTTCATGATCTCGAAGGCAAGGTGGCCACGCACCTCGGGCTCCCCAACGACTGGGTCTGCGTCGGCCAGGTCTATCCCCGCTCCCTTGACCTGAGGGTGGTATCCGCCCTCACCGAACTGACTTCCGGCCCGTCCTCGCTGTGTTCCACCCTGCGGCTCATGGCTGGCCACGAACTCGCCTCGGAGGGATTCGCCAAGGGGCAGACAGGCTCCAGTGCCATGCCGCACAAGATGAACGCGCGCTCATGCGAACGGGTGAACGGATTCCACATCATTCTCAAGGGCTACCTGTCCATGGGCTCTGGCTTGAGTGGCCAGCAGTGGAACGAGGGCGACGTCTCCTGTTCGGTAGTGCGTCGTGTCATGCTCCCGGATGCCTTCTTTGCAGCTGATGGCCTCTTCGAAACCTTCCTCACGATTCTCGGGCAGATGCAGATCTTCGAGGGAACCATTGCGCGGGAGAACGAACGGTACATGCCCTTTCTCCTGAGCACTTCCTTCCTCATGGCCGCAGTCAAGCAGGGAGCGGGGCGGGAGACCGCCCACGAGGCCATCAAGGAGCATGCCCTCGCGGTTGCGCGGGAGCTCCGGGACGGCTCCGTGGCCCACAACGACCTTCTCGACCGCCTCGCCTCGGACGATCGCATTCCCCTTTCCCGAGAGGACCTGCAAACCGTCTTCGAAACCGGCCAGACCAATACTGGCGCCGCCCGCAGCCAGGTAGACGCCTTCACCCAAGCGGTCGCCGAACTGGCGGAACGCCATCCCGATGCGGCCTCCTATGTGCCGGGTGACATTCTCTGAAAGCCACGATTCTCTCCAGACGCGTTCGGCCCCCCTGCCTGGCCATCTCAACTGTCTCCTTCCGTCCGGCGAGCCAGCAGCCAGAGGAGGTCCGAAAGCCGATTGAGAAAAAGCGGAATCGCCGTATTGCTCACTTCCTCTCCCAGTTCGAGAACCCGGCGTTCGACCCTTCGACAAACTGTGCGGGCCATGTCCAGGCAGGCTCCCGCGCGGTTTCCGTTTGCACCCGGCCTCGCCCACCCCTCGAACTTCACCCCGGCACTCTCAATCTCCCGCCCGAGCTGTTCCACCCGCTCAACCTCCTCATCCCCGATCGACGGGTAATCGGACTGTGCATAGCGTTCCGCGTCTTCGGGCACTACCGCAAGTTCGCCCATCAGGCCGACCAGCAAGGCCTGCAGGCCATCAATGACTTCCTCTGTTTCTCCATCTGCTTCCGCCCGGACCAGCCCAAGGGCGGCATTCAGTTCGTCCACCGAACCAATCGCCTCCATGCGGGGGGCATCTTTTGAAATCCGTTTGCCGAACAAGAGGTCCGTGCTTCCATCATCGCCACGCCTGGTCGTAATGCTCATGAGCTCGAAGTGGGACCGATTCTGCGAGGTCAACCCCTCAAGTTCCAGATTAACTTCAGCTCCCTGCCATTCGTAAATCCACCTCCCTGAAATCCGGGAGCCAAACCCTCGACTGGATGGTCATGGCCACCCCTTCCCCTCTCGAATAGCAGCTAACTTCCTTGCTATGGCCCGGACGGACTGATTGCTTCCCGCGAGCGGGTCGCACGTTCCAGCTGGAACCCCCGGATCTTCCATGAAAATCGCCCAACTCTCCACCGGACACCCCGAAATCTTCCATACCCTGCAAGGGGAGGGAATTTCGACTGGAGTACCAGCGGTCTTCGTACGCGCATCCCAGTGCAACCTCCACTGCCTCTGGTGCGACACCGACTACACCTGGAACTGGACCGGCACCCCCTGGCCGCATGAAAAGGACTCCGAGGCGGGCTATCAGAAGTTCAACCGGCAGCAATCCCAGCTTGAGATGACCCCCACTGATGTCGCTGGTGCTATCCGGGAACACGACTGCCGCCGTCTTGTGGTGACCGGCGGGGAGCCTCTCGTCCAGCAGAAGGAGTTCACCGACGTACTCAAGATCCTTCGGGGCTGGGATCCGGAATGGACTTTCGAACTGGAAACCAACGGCACGATCCGCCCTCACGAGGCCCTCGACGACCTCGTCAACCAGTACAATGTCTCGCCCAAGCTCACCAATTCGGGAAACCCCACCCGCCTCCGCCTGGTCGAGGAGGCCCTCGCCTTTTTTGCCGCCTCCTCCAAGGCCTGGTTCAAATTCGTGGTGTCCGCAGCCTCTGATCTTGCCGAAATCACCGCTCTGCAGGATCAGCTCGACCTTGCGCCCGATCGCATCGTTCTCATGCCTGAGGGCCGGGATGCCACCACCCTCCGGACCCGGCGCCAGTGGCTCGCCGACCGCTGCATCGAAAAAGGATACCGCTACTCAGACCGACTCCACATCCAACTTTGGGGCAACGAACGGGGCCGATAAACTTTCACATTTTCCCACGAAATCGTGCAACATTCCGTTTCCGGCGGGGTTATCTCGTCCGGAGAGGCATCCTCATGAGCGTTCCTGAAGAAGAAAACATCCGGGAAAACGACTCCGTTTGGGGCCTTGTCGACCAGACCGCACCCCCCGGGGCCGGCCCCTTCTTTGTGCGCAACGTCATGCGGGAAGTCCGCCTCTCCAGCGAGCAGGATCTTCCGTGGTGGAAACAGCTCCTCACCCCCAGGCCAGTGCTGGCTGGATCCCTCGCCGCGGTCGCCGCCATTCTTATTGCAGTGAACCCTGGTGAGACAGGGCCGGTCGCCGCAGAGGATCCCGCACCCGTACCAGGGGTCGAAACCGATGCTTCCCCGCTCGACGTCCTGCTCGAGGAGGAGATCCTCTCTCAGGCCGCCGAGGATCCCTCCGCCTTCAGCGATGAAGCGCTGGTGGCATTGCTTAACCAGTAGC
This sequence comes from Roseibacillus sp., assembly GCA_002721695.1. Lineage (GTDB taxonomy): Bacteria > Verrucomicrobiota > Verrucomicrobiia > Verrucomicrobiales > Akkermansiaceae > Roseibacillus_B. The sequence goes on from PBLI01000087.1 coordinate 15,046, forward strand.
CCGCTGCTGGTGGCAGCCCTGTGACCTCCATCCGCGCCGTCATCTTCGACCTCGACGGCACTCTCGTCGATTCGCTTCCGGGTATCACGGCCGGGCTCAACCAGGCTCTCGCCACGCACGGACTGGCCACCCAGCCCCCCGGGCGTGTCCGGAGATTCGTTGGCAACGGCAGCCGGATGCTCGTCCGGCGCGGAATCGGAGGAAACCCACCCGACGAGCTGGTGGAGGCAGTTCACCGCGACTTCTTCCCCGCCTACGCGGAATGCTGGCGTGAGGGCACCCTTCTCTATCCCGGCATCCGCGACCTCCTCAAGAGCCTCCACCGCGAAGGGCTTCCCCTCGCCGTCTGTTCCAACAAGCCCCACCGCTACACGGTCGAGATCATGCATTTACTCTTCGACTGGGTTCCCTGGGCAATGATTCTTGGTCAACAGGAGTCCCTTCCCGGGAAGCCCGACCCCACCGCCGCCCTCCAGATCGCAAGGCACATTTCAGTGCCTCCGGCTGAGATCGCATTCGTTGGAGACTCTCTGGTCGACTTCGAGACTGCCACCGCCGCCGGAATGCAACCGCTGCTGGTGACATGGGGCTTCCGCCCGGAGAAGGAGCTCAGGACGACGACTTCCCCCCTGATGTCTTCCGCCACGGCTCTTCGTAGATTCCTTCTAGCGCCTCATCGAGGTAGCTGAAGTAATCTTCCCGCGCAATCTCCTCCCCTCCAAACTGGCGCAAATGATCGGTCATCCACTGGGTATCCAGAAGCAGATATTCCTCCTCGCGCAGCCACTCCACGAGATGGACGAGGGCCACCTTGCTCGCATCGGCCTTTCGTGAGAACATCGACTCCCCGAAAAACGCCCGCCCAAGGGCTACGCCGTAGAGCCCACCCTGCAGCCCATCTTCATCCCAGCATTCCACCGAGTGCGCAACACCCAGCTCGTGCAGATGCACGTAACTCTCGATGATCACCTCGTCAATCCACGTCTCCTCACGTTCCCCGCAGGCCTCGATCACCTCACGGAAGGCCGAGTCACGCCGGACCTCGAACGGTGCTTTTCTGAGCACGCGCTTCAGTCCGTGCGGAATGTGAAAGCGTTCGTCGAGTGGGATCAGCCCGCGTTTGAGAGGTGAGAACCACAGGATCTCCCCGTCTTCCGCCATGGGAAAGACGCCCTCGGTGTAGGCTCCTAGCAGAACATGTGGGGGAATGCGCTCCACGGCTCTTATTTCAATAGTCCTATTCAAAGTTTCAATCTACATTCGCACCATGAATCGCCTCGTCATTGATCTCTCCCTGCTCCCCGAGGACGGCCAGGTCATCGAAGACGAACTGCCAGCCGACATCTTCGAGCTCCCGGAAGGCGATGCCAGGCCCCTTGGACCACTCTCCTTCCAGCTTCACGCCCAGCGATTTGGTGATGAACTGCTCCTCCAGGGCTCTCTCCGGGCACCCTTCGAGTTCCAATGCGTCCGCACCCTGTCTCTCTTCAAAAAAACCATCGAACTCCCAGGCGCCGCGATTTCCTTTGAAATAGGGGCCGAATGCGAAATTGACGCCACCGACGCGCTCCGCGAGGAGGTCCTCCTCTCATTTCCGCCTTATCCTCGCTGCGACGAGGGCGACGACCCGGCTCCCTGCGAGATAGATCCCCGGTATTTAGCGGTGGACAAGTCCGTGGGAGATGATGTAGACGTCCCGCCCGCCGCACAAGGGGACAGCCGCTGGGCCGCCCTCGATGCGCTTCCGAAGCCGGACGAGTAATCAGCAATTCAAACCGCCCCTTTCCGCCATGGCAGTTCCCAAACGCAGAACGTCGAAAATGAAGCAGCGCATGCGCCGTGGAGCCAATCGCTGGCGCAAGCCGCTGCTCCAAACCTGCCCCGAGTGTGGCAGCCGCGTCCCCGGGCACATCGCCTGCCCTTCCTGCGGCTTCTACCGCGAACGGCAGGTTCTCGATGTGGACGTCATGTAAGGATCCCTCCACGGGCAGGCCGAGGCCGGAGCCCGGACCAAAACGGCATCCGGAATTCTGATTCCGGAGCTGCATGACATGAAGATCGCCCTCGACGCAATGGGCGGGGACAGCGCCCCCGGGGTGAATGTCGTGGGAGCCAGGGATGCTCTCGCCCTCTATCCCCGCATCGAGTCGCTCTTCCTGGTCGGGGATCAGTCCATTCTTGAAAAGGAGTGTAGCCGGCAGGGCCTCACCGACTCGCGGGTGGAGATCGTTCATGCCCCCGAGGTCGTCGGCATGTCGGAGTCGGCAATCAGCGGCATCCGGAGAAAGAAGAAGTCATCCATCTCCATTGCAACCGACCTCGTCAAGGAAGGACGTGCGGAGGCAATAATCAGTGCCGGCAACACCGGAGCTGCCGTAACCGCCGCCACCCTGAAGTTGCGCCTGCTGGAGGGAGTTGCCCGGGCCGGGATTGCTTCTCCCATCCCGAATGATTTCGGTATCTGCAACCTTTTGGATGCAGGAGCCAATCCCGAGGCACGGCCCAAGCACCTTCTCTGCTATGCCATCATGGGCACGGTCTTCGCCCGTCATGTCCTGCGGGTGGAGCAACCCAGTGTGGGCATCATGTCCAACGGAGAAGAAGATGAAAAGGGAACGGAGTTCACCAAGGAATCCTTTGCTCTGATCAAGGACTATGTTGATTCCGGAAAAGCTGCCTTCGACTGGCACGGAAACGTGGAAGGCCACGACCTCTTGCTGAGCAAACTGGACGTCTGCCTTTGTGATGGATTCGTTGGTAACGTCGTACTCAAGAGCTGCGAGGGCACGGCCAAGGCCATGTCGCAGTGGATCAGGGAAGCAATGAAAAAAAACCCCCTCCGCATGGCCGGGGCCCTGATGGCCAAGGGGGGATTCTCAGCCGTCAGGGACAGGCTCAACTACGAGAACTGCGGAGGCAGCCCCCTCCTCGGAGTCAACGGAGTATGCATCATCGCCCACGGCTCTTCTTCGGCCCTGGCCATTCAAAACGCCATCCGCGTAGCTGCAGAATCCATCGAGCACGAGGTCAATCCGCACATCGTGGAAGCCATGAAGGCGATCCCGTAGCCCCCCTGAGGAACCGTCCGCAGGTTGTTTTTCACTACGCGAGACTTGCTCGCGTGGAAAAGCTGGCGTTGACTTCAGAAGATGAGCGAGCCGGCCTTGCAATTGCCAGTAGCGATCGTGGGCACAGGGAGTTACGTCCCCGAAAAGGTCCTGAGCAATTCCGACCTGGAGGCAATGGTCGAAACCTCGGACGAGTGGATTACCACCCGAACCGGGATCAAGGAGCGCCGCATCGCCGCCGAAGACGAGTTCACCTCCCACATGGCGGCTCACGCATCCCGGCAGGCCCTCGAGCAGTCCGGCATCGAGGCGCAGGATATTCAGCTCATCATCGTAGCAACCATCACACCGGACACCCTCACCCCTGCCACCGCTTGCTACGTTCAGCAGGACATCGGTGCTCACAGCGCGGTAGCCTTCGACATTTCCGCCGCCTGCTCGGGCTTTCTCTACGCGATGAAGCTCGCCAAGCGCCTCATTTCCGACGGGGCCTTCGAGAACGCCCTGATCATCGGGGCGGAAAAGCTGTCTGCCTTCGTCAACTGGGATGATCGTTCCACCTGCGTTCTCTTCGGTGATGGAGCCGGCGCGGCTGTCCTCAAGAGAGCCGAGGAGGGAGAGGGTGAGATTCTTGCTACTGACATCGGAACTGACGGGAGGCAGACACGCCTGCTCAATATTCCCGGGGGAGGATCCGCCTGCCCGATAACGACTGAGAATGCCGATCGCCGTCTCGCCACCCTCGCGATGATCGGCAAGGACGTCTTCAAGCACGCCGTCACCCGCATGCGGGATTCTGCCAACCTGGTCATTGAGCGCTCCGGTCTCGGCCCCGACGACATCAAACTCCTTGTTCCGCATCAAGCCAACCTGCGCATCATCGAGGCCATCACCAAGCGTATCGAGATTCCCGAGGAACGCGTCTTCGTAAACCTGCACAAGTACGGCAACACCTCGGCCGCAGCGTGTGCGATCGCTCTGGATGAAGCGCATCGGGCCGGGCGGTTCGGGCCTGGCGACCACATTGTCCTCGTCGCCTTCGGCGCTGGCCTCACGTGGGCCGCAGCGGCAATACGCTGGTAGCCTGCGCCCTGCCATGGCCCTCAGGGGAGCGAGTTCTCCCATCCGGGCCCTCTCCCCCCTGCCTCTCTCTGGTCTGGGACGCCATCCAGCTATCCTGAATGTTGCTTTCTAGGCGCCGACCGCTACAACTCCAGCTCCCTTTTCTATGTCGACTTACCGCACTTCCCCGGACCCCGATCTCAAAGGGATGCCTCCGGGCATCCCCTACATCATCGGGAACGAAGCTGCCGAGCGATTCAGCTTTTATGGCATGAAGACCATCCTCGCTGTCTTCATGACCAAGTATCTCTGCCTTATGAATGATACGCACGGTCAGGCGATGACCGAGGCGGCCGCTACGGAGAAGGTGCATCTCTTCAACTCCGCTGTTTACCTTACCCCTGTATTGGGTGGGATTCTCGCTGATGCGTTTTTTGGAAAGTATCGTACGATTATCTGGCTCTCGGTGGTTTATTGCCTTGGCCATGCGGCTCTCGCCCTCATGGGGCTGCAGGGAGATGCCGCCATGTGGCTCCTGGCTGGCCTTGTCCTTATTTCGCTTGGATCCGGAGGAATCAAGTCATGCGTTTCAGCCCATGTCGGCGATCAATTTGGAGCCTCAAACCAGAACCTGATTACCCGGGTATTCAACTACTTCTACTGGTCGATCAACCTGGGCGCGTTCCTGTCCACCCTCCTCACCCCGTGGCTCCTGAAATGGTACGGCCCCCACTGGGCTTTTGGTGTTCCCGGTGTTCTGATGGCAATCGCGACGCTGCTTTTCTGGATGGGACGCCGGAAATTCATTCATGTCGCGCCCGGCGGCACCAATTTCATCCTCGAGACCTTCAGCCGGGAGGGTTTGAAGACGCTGGGCAAACTATCGGTCCTCTTCCTCTTCGTAGCCATGTTCTGGGCTCTTTTCGACCAGACCTCATCGCGCTGGGTCTTCCAGGCGCAGGACATGGACCGGAACTTCCTCGGCGTCGAGTGGCTGGAGTCACAGATTCAGGCCGTCAACCCGATTCTCATTCTGACCTTTATTCCCCTCTTCACCTTCGTCCTCTATCCCAAAGTCGGCAAACTGGTGAAACTGACACCCCTGCGGAAGATCGGCGCGGGACTTTTTCTGATGGGAGCTGCCTTCGCTCTAAGTTCCACCATTCAGGAGTGGATCGATGCCGGGCAGCGCCCCAACATCGGATGGCAGATACTCGCCTACGCCCTGCTTACCGCAGCCGAAGTCTTGGTCTCCATCGTAGCGCTCGAGTTTTCCTACACCCAGGCGCCCCGGAGAATGAAGTCCCTGGTCCTCGGCCTGTTCCTCTTCGCTGTATCCCTTGGGAATCTCTTTACCGCTGCGGTAAACCGTTACATCCAAATCGATTCCCCGGCCAGTGCAACCAAGATTGCCCTCGAGGAATCGACCAAGGCGGGAGACAAGGTGACCGTGGAAGTCGAACACGCCGGCTACGACGAGCAGCTCGGCACGGCCGACGACCTGAGAATGACCTACAGCACGGCAGATGGTCTGCGCACGGTCATCCCCGGAGAAGCACGGCTCTCAGAAGCACTTGACCACATCGAGCAATGGACCCGGGCCAACGACCATCGGCTTCCTCGCCCGGAAGAGGCAAACTCTCTGATCGAAGATTTTAAGGATCCGTGGGGTAACCCCCTACGTTACTTGCTGGAAGGAAGCAGGACCTGCCGGATCTTGAGCGACGGCCCTGATGGAAAATCCAGGACCAAGTGGGATGTCAGCATTCACCTCAAGATCACGGAGCCGGAGCCGGAAAAACCGGCAAAATGGTTCGACGCCCTCCGCCCCGAGAAGGAATGGCTGGTCCGACGCAAAGAAGAGCTCAAGATGTCGTCAGGGGAGAAGGAAACAGCCGACGAGATCACTTATTCGAGGACCGTCTTCGCGGGTGGTGGCGAGCGCCTCGAGGGTGCCTCCTACTACTGGTTCTTCACTGTCCTGATGTTCATCACCGCAATCATCTTCGTTCCCTACGCCTGCCTCTACAGGGGAAAGACAATCCTGCAGGGTGACGAAATGGATGGAGAAGGGGTTTCCTCGCAGTGATGGACTTTCCACCACTCACCGACAGCCACTGCCACCTCGGCTCCCACAAGTTCTCCCCCGACGAACTTCCCGGCGTCATCGAAGCGGCCCACGACTCCGGAGTCCACCGGCTCATCACCCTCGCCACCAATCTCGACGACATCCCGGGTAACCTCGCAATCGCCGAAAGATTCGACAACGTCTTCGCCTGCGTCGGCATCCATCCCTGCGACGTCTCCGAGACCCCGGATGACTATCTGGATGCCCTGCGGGATTACGCTTCCCACCCCAAGGTGGCCGCTATCGGAGAGACTGGGCTGGATTACTACCACCCAGCACCCGAAGGCTGGAGCGAGGAGGACTACCAGCAGCGACAACGGGCCCTCCTGCACCAACACTTCCAACTCGCCGGCGAGCTGGACCTAAATGTCGTGATTCATACCCGGGACCGCAAGGGGGACGCCTCCTTCTCCGACGCCCTCGCACTGTTTGAACCCTTCAGTTCACGAGTCCAGGCTCTCTTCCACTGTTTCCCCGGGCCCGCACACCAGGTGGACCGGGTCCTGCAACTCGGCGGCCTCGTCTCCTTTACCGGTATCGCCACATTCAAGAATGCCGAGGACGTCCTCGCGGCCGCCCGCCACGCTCCCGCCGGAAGTTTGATGGTGGAAACCGATTCTCCGTACCTCGCTCCCGTTCCCCACCGCGGGAAACGCTGCGAACCGGCCTACGCCTCTCATACCGCCCGCTGCCTTGCTGAGGCCCGGGAGGAATCCCTGAACGAATTCGCCACCCACACGGAGGACACCGTGAAAAAATTTTTCCGACTGAAATAATGAACAAAGGAGCCTGCTCAGGCCGCTTCATGTGCTAGAAAAACTGCAAAAATGTAGTTCGCTTTTATTAACTAATCGTATACTCTTCCCTCATGAAAATAATTTTGTGCCCCGCCGTCGGAATGTTCGTACTGCTCTCCTCGTGTAGTGCCTTCGATCCCGAATACGCCGAATACAAGAAGCAAAAGGAGGCACAGGCTGCCGGTCAGGCACCCTACGGACAGGTCAACGACTTCGGGATCCCGGGCGCACCAATGGGTTCTCCCTACCAGCAGCTCCCCACCGTTGATAATGCACCTCCTGCCCCTGACCCGATTCCGCCCCTTCCCGGTGCGACGCCCGGACCCACACCGAACTTTCCTCCCCTCGGCCCCGCCCCCGGGCCGGGAGCACCGCCGGCCGGGAACACCGTGGCGCACACGGTCGTAAAGGGTGATTCTCTCTGGGGACTGGCCAAGCGCTACGGAACCACAGTAGAAGCAATCCAGGCTGCCAACGGGATCTCCGATACCAACATCCAGACAGGGCGCACGATTCAGATCCCGAACAGCAATTGACTCGCCCTCTCGCTAGCCTTTTCGCAGTCGGACTCGTCATCCTGCCGAGCCTCCTTGCTCAGCTTGGGTTCACTCAGGAAGATCCTGCCCGGGACGCCACTGAGGAAAGCTCCACCACTGCTGAGGAGGAAATCCTGCAGGCCCTCTTCGAATGCCGCGACGAGAATACGTTCAAGGCTGCCAGCACAGCCGCCCGCCAGGCTGGCATCTCTGAGCAGGCCATTCTGGAAGCACGCTTTCTCTTTCTCGTTGACCAGGAAGACTTCAAAGCGGTCGGGGCCCTTGCTCCCACCCTCCGGGCGCAACGGGCCTCCTTCCGTATTGATGACTCTGTCATTTTCAGCGTCCCGGAGGAATTCTTTGCAATCGTCGAGTATTGCTATGCCCTCGGTGCCCTTGAAGAGGGTGACCTCACACGCTTCCGGAGACACATCACCGAGGCCTTCTGGCTGAGCCCCCGGCAGGCCACCGCCTTCGCGCCCCACATCGACCGACTACGGCGTGACCGCGCAATCGCAAATCTCAAAATTGATCTGACCGAAGCCTTCCGCCGCCAGGATGATGGCCAGGAGGTCACCCTCAAGACGCTCGCCCGGGAATCAAACCACCTCGTGGTTCATTTCTGGTCTCCGTGGAGCAATGAAACGGAGGCCCATCTCCCGGACTTTCTCGCCATGGTGGAAGAGCTGAACACACACCAGATTCCAGTGGTATCGGTCCTGATCGAACCCGGAAACGAAGCACTCACAGAGGCCCGGAAGTTCCGCGCCGCCCTCCCCGAGGAAAATCTCGGGAATTGGATTGTGGATAACTCAGACTCTTCCCTTGCTCGAAAACTTCGCGTTCTCGACCTGCCCACCATTACCGTTCTCGGTATCGATGGCAGCGTTCTCTTCAGCGGTCATCCCTCCGAAAGGCAACTGTGGTCCACCTTGCAAAAGGTGAACCCGGACATTCAACGTCCCCGCGTGGAGCCCTCTCCTTAAGTAACGAAAAGCGACCCGGCCTTTTCCTGCTCCGCCTTCTTTGTTCATTTCATCCTGCTGATGGAGCTTCCCTCTTCTGCTCCCGGGCAGGATTCCCTGGGATCCCTCTATGGGCCGGGACCCCTTATTTTTGTGGGTAAAAGCCTACTATTTAACAAAAATTAAACTTGTTTGCCGGGCGGGTTTTTCGTTTATGGGCGCGACTGCTGTTTCTCTTCAGCGCCCATGACGCATCCTGTCCGTCCTTCCAGGTTGGAACTGCAAGCGCTCTCCGTCTTATACGCGCTCGGGCCTTCTACTGTAACCGTCGTACTTGAAAACGTTCCCGATGGAAGAGTCCGCGCATACACCACGGTGCTCTCGGTTATGCAAAGTCTGGAGCGCAAGGGACTGGTCAAACCAACCAGAGAAGGAAGATCGTACATCTACAAACCCACTAAAAGTCAAGAAAGTATCGTCTCTCCACTTGCAAAAGATTTTGTCTTAAACGCTTTCGGAGGAAGCGTAGGTCACGCTATTCTACATCTACTCTCAACTGGTGCTCTGACACCCGAAGAGAAAACCGCCGTTGGGCGCGAACTCAACAAGCAAAGAGCCATGGCTGCAAAGAAGAAGACCACAAAGAAAAAAGCCGCTGCTAAGCGGAAACCTGCAAAAAAGGCTGCCAAGCGCAAGCCTGCTAAGAAGCCGGCCAAAAAGGCCGCCAAGAAGAAGGCTGCCAAGCGCAAGCCGGCCAAGAAGGCTGCCAAGAAAAAAGCCGCAAAGCGTAAGCCAGCCAAAAAGAAGGCTGCCAAGCGCAAGCCGGCTAAGAAGGCTGCCAAGAAAAAGGCCGCAAAGCGTAAGCCAGCCAAGAAAAAGCCGGCTAAGAAGGCTGCCAAGAAGAAGGCCGCAAAGCGTAAGCCGGCTAAGAAGGCTGCCAAGAAGAAGGCTGCCAAGCGTAAGCCGGCTAAGAAGGCTGCCAAGAAGAAGGCTGCCAAGCATAAG
>PBLI01000088.1 GCA_002721695.1 Roseibacillus sp.
AGGAGGGCGGCGAGACGCTCAGCATCCTCCCCCCCGTCTCCGGTGGCGCGTGCTATCAATTGCACCGCAGCGAGCCGTCTCGCCAGGTCCCCTGTGTCGTCCTCCACGATGACCCGCGCCCCGGCCAGCATCGGGGCGACCTTGGCACGCACCGAAGGGTCGTCGCCGACGGCCTCCAGGAGGCGGGTCGCGGCAAGAAGTTTCCAGGACTCATATGGCTGACCGTCCGCAGGTTCGGTGGCAATGCGTTCCAGCACCGGCGGCACGAAATTCTTCACATCGTCACCCAGCATGCTCATCAGCTCCGTGCCGAGACCGATAGTCACGGCGTTGCGCTCCATCGCCAGCACCGTAATCAGGACTTCATCCGGAAATGCCCCCGCCGACGTCAATGCCGCCGCGCGCATATAGGGACGATCAGCGTGCTCAACCAGGAAACGCCCGAGCGCCTTCCCGGCTTGCGGATCGTTCCAGTCCGCCAGTGCGTAGGCCGCCCGCCGCTGCACATGCGCATCTTCATCGTCAAGCAGGGCGACGGCGCGCTGGCCGAGATCGGGGTGCGAATTGAACAGATGAGCACCTACCCGCAACGCATTGCGCCGGACACCGGCGTGCTCGTCGTGGAGTCCGGCACGCATCGCCTGCCCTGAAAGGGCCCCCAGGTCCTGGAGCGCACTCAGGGCCTGGGCCCGCGCGGCGGGATGCTCGCTCTTCACCGCTTTGAGTAATCCGGGGATCGCCTTCTGTTGTTCGCCCTTCGACAGCCAGGTCAACATCATGTGCGCGGTGTCGCGCTGCCAGCCGTTCGAGGAGTCCATCGCTCGCGCCAAGCCGGCTGCGTCCCGACCGGCAAGCCCGGCCCGCGGGTGCAACGCCGCGCCCTCCGGGAAAACCCTGTAAATCCGCCCGCGATCGTGCCCCGCGCGCAGGCGTCCGTCCGCAATCAACTGCTCCTCGAGCGTGTTGTCGATCCACTGCGGGTGCTCAATCACCAGCCGGTACATGTCGGCCACATACATCGCTCCGTCCGGACCGGTCCGGATCGAAGTCGGGCGGAACCACGCATCGGAACTGCGCAGGAACTCGCTGCGGGACTCGTCGCTGGCACGTGCCGTTTCCATCAGGACCCCGTCCCAGGTGATGACTTCGCGGTGCACGCAATTATGCACCGGGCAGGAAAAGTAAACCGACGGTTCGATCAGCCCGTCGAACAACGAGTCGCGATAGAAGGTGTAGCCGCAGGCGGAGGTGAGCGCCCCGGGGGACCCCGCCGGTGGCGCGCGGTAGCCCTCATAGTGGCTCAGAACGCGGCTGATCGGAAAGAGGCTGATCACGCCGTTAATGCCGTGACGCGCCGGGGGCTGCTCGACCGCCGGGTTGCGGCGTGCATCGTGATCTTCCAGTGCGATCTGCCAGCCGCTGGAGTTGTTGCCGGCCACCCAGTTGCCCCAGTCGTCCCGGTTACGCCCGTGCTGGGTCATGCCGGTGGCCGGTTCGATCTCGCCGGTGTCCGGCTTGATGCGCAGGTCGAAGCCTCCGAGTTTCAGCTCCTCGTTGGACCTCGTCGCGCGGAGCGTTCCCCCGCTGTCGCCATTCGCGACGTAGACCCAGCCGTCGAGGCCCCACACCAGGCCGTTGCCGCGGTGTTGTTCGTTGCCACGGCCAAACCCCTCGTAGAGCACCTCCTTCATGTCAGCCACCCCGTCGCCGGTCGTGTCGCGCAGGAACCAGATCGTGGGCGGCGCCACCGCAAGCACGCCATCGCGCCACGGCAGGACCGTGTTGGCGGTCTCAAGTCCGTCGGCGAACAAGGTGCGCTTGTCGTAGCGACCGTCCCCGTCGGTGTCTGAGACTGCCACGACCCGCCCGCCGGGCTTGCCCTTGTGATCAAGACCCATCGGGTAGTCCGCCATCTCGGCTACCCACATCGTACCGTCCGCCCCCCACGCCACGTCGACTGGATCCATCACGAGCGGCTCGGCCGCGACCAGCTCGACCCTGAAACCGGGACGCGCTTCCATCGCACGCAGCGAGGCTGTCGCATTGCGCGGTTGATTGACCTGTTCGCCGAGAAGGTCACCGAAGCTCCGCTGGTCGATGTGGTGCGGGAGGGTCGCGCCGGTATCCTCATTCTGCCAATAGATGTGCCCTCGCTTGATCCACGCCCCGTTGTTCGATCCGTCGGCCCGAACGATCGGTGCCAGCTCGTCGCGACTGCGCGGGTGGTCTTTTCCGACGCCCTCGGTCGTGCGCTCGCCTTGCAGACCGCCCCGCGTCCACCCCTTCTCCATCGATTCGAACATCCAGGTACCGAACCGCTCGGCGTTGGAAAAGATCACATCCTGCCGGCCGTCGTCGTCGATGTCCGCAAAGCGCAGGCCGGCGTCGCCGCCCGCCGCGGTCTCGATCGCGGTTCCCTCCGGGAGACCGAACGGCAACACCTTCCAGGAACCGTCCACAAAGCGGTGGATCCGCGAGGCATCGAACAACTCGCAGGTTCCATCCCCGTCGATATCGCAAAGGCGCACGCCACCGGAAGCCGTAACCGGATCAATCCCCGCACCGAGGGACTGCTGCGATTTCCACGCGCCATTCTCAAAAACCCAGGCCTTCAGGAGGCCGGGCCGGAAGGTGGACACCGCCACCGTCTTGCCCTCGACGATTCCAAACCGCAGCCCGTCGCGCATGTCGGCCGGGAGGCTCGATTCCTTCCACTTCCGTTCTTCCGGCTGCCAGATGCGGCAAAGGTTCGCCTTCGCATTGGAGATCAGGACATCCATGAACCCATCGTCATCGATGTCGAAGATGCGCACCCCGTTGTCACGGCCCTTCGCATCCCGCAGCGGGTGACCAGCAAGCATATGGGTCACGAGGCACTCGTCCATCTCGCGCATGTTGAGGAACTTGACTTTCCGACCATGGGTGCGGTCGGCATGGTCGACAATGTCGACCATCTGCTCGTTACTCATCCAGCCACCGGCATGAAAGCACAGCGAGACAGCACCCTGCTTTGCGACCGTCGCATCCACCGCAGCCTTGAAATCGTCAATCATCATCGGGTTCTGGGCCCCGTTGAGCGCCTGCCCGGTGTAGTCGTTCGGGTAGACGAAGGGCACCTCCCAGATCAGCTTGCCGACCACGAACGGATACGGGTAGTCCTCGACGTAATTGACGAAGCCGTCCATCAGATACTTCGAGAAGCGCTGCGCCCCGGCCGGGTCGCCCTCGAAGAGCGACCGCGGCAACTCAGGATCGCCCGGGGTGAACACTACCCCGACACTTGAGCTCGAGGTCACGAAGTTGCCCTCCACGCTGGTGCCATTGAGGAACTCGGCGTAGGCGCGCGGGCTCGGCGTGTTCTGGCCATCCATGCACGGGAAGCGGAAACCGACCGAGCGGTTATTGGGAACCTGCGCGAGGTGATCGACGCAGCCATGAAAGTCGACCCACGCCGCCCGGAAGTTATCGCGCTGAAGGAGTGGGCACGGGTGCGACAGAGTGTGCGTCTCCAGTGAGACACCCTGCTCCAGGAACCACTGCATGTTCGGGTGATCGACCTTCGGGCGGATGCAGGTGATCGCGACCGGCCCGCGGCCGTCGATCTTCTGCAGGCGTTCGATGATCGGGTTGAGGTAATTGCGAAAGCCCTGCCCATCGCCCGACATGTCGTCGATCGCCAGGACGAGGACGGCTTCAACGCCCTCCTCACCGATCCACTGCGGAGTCACCAGCTTGGCCGAACCGCGCTCGAACTGCCAGGGATTGTTCGGCTCGTCGAGATGCGCAAGGCGGTTACCGTCCGCCACCGCAGCGGATGGACCCACGAAGGTGCCTGCTGCGCAAACCAGGGAGAGGCGGGTTGCTAGAAATTTCAACTTCATGGCCATTCTTCGGTTCTTCCAATTCAGCGGCCCAGAATACAAGTTGGCAATCACGGATCCATCGGAAAATGGCCAAAGCCCACCATCACCGCCCCGGGAGAGGCTGAAAACGGAGGTAAAAAAGCGACTTCCCAGCAGTTAACGAAGAGTCATGCGAACGCGGACGAAGGGCGCGACGGCCTGCCCGGTTTGCCGGAAGAAGAGCGTGCGTGTTCCTTCGCCGTTGTTGACACTGCCGGTGTAGTCCACGCTTACCGGATCCCAGTTGGAGAGATCCTCGGAAATTTCGGCCGTGACGAGCGCATCGTCCGCTCCAATCGCCACGGTGAACGAGAAGGCCGCGGGGTCGTCACGGTGGATGGCGAGATCGGGATGGCTATCGGGAACATTCGGAAATCCTCCAGTGGTGTATTCAGAGAGCGCGACGAGCCCGTCGTTTTCGGGATCGTCCAGGGGGTTCACGTTGCCGTTGGCCGCCCTCCATTCATCGAAGGTGTAGGCGTCCGTTTCTCCGGGGCTTCCGCCAATCGTGGCGCTGCTCCGCCAGTGGTTCGGCGCGGCGGGATCAAAAGTGGGATCGTCCGGGGCGATGGGAACAAGACTGTAGCCGTCACCGTCGGCGGATGCCGGCCAGGGCGCTGCGTCGCTGTAGCTGAAATCGAGGATGGTCTGTCCCGTGCTGGTCACGACATGCACGCGCTCGCCGCTGTTGCGGAAGAGCGTGTTCGAGGCAGCGTAGTCTCCGGCGACCATGACCGACGGGAAAGCGGCGGCGTAGCGCAGCTGGAAGGCAGCGGGATTGCTAACGACGACCACACGCTGACCGGGTGCAAGAAGGGTGTTCTCGGGAAAGGTGAACTCGATTCCGGAGTCGAACCGCAGGCCGCCGGCATCGACGGTCGAGCCGCTGATATTCTGAAACTCTGCGAACTCGAACTCGTCCTGGTCGGCATACCCGGCGGCGAGCTCGGCCGCGTCGGGGGAAGCCGGGTGATACATGAGCTCCGTGAGGACGAAGTTCGCGGACGAGGCCGCCACCGCGGTGCTTGTGTTGGTCACTGTAATGGTGTCGGTGGTGAGGACGTTGCCCTGAAAGTCGAGCGCCTCGAGCGTAAAGTCGTTCGCGCCCGGGCCGAGGGGAAGTTTGACCCGCCAGGAATTCTCGTCGGTCCAGGTAACCGGCAACGCGATTGACGATCCGGCCACGCGAATCTCACGGACGTTGATCCATCCGTCGCCCTCGAGCGTGACCGGGTTAGTGGCGGAGTTGAAGGCGTTGCCACCATTAGTGGTGATGCCGAAGGCCGCCGGTGCGACCGCACTCTGGGCCCGGCCGCGGGCGTAAGAAGCGCGCTGTTGAATGAAACCGGTGAGCACGCTGAGGTCACTTTGGCCCGTGAGGAAGCTACGGTAGTGCGATACCCACGGGCCCATGTAGCCGGAACTGTAGGCGGTTGTCACGAGGTCGAGGACATGTCCCCAGTAGGCTCGTTTATTGGCCGGGTCGAGGAGGAGTCGGTCGAGATCGGCACTGGGGGTCATGCTGGAGGTCGCGCCCCTGATGAAGGCGAAATCCATGTCCCAGGGGAAGAGGAGGACGCGTCCGTCCGAGGGGCGCTGGTAAAAGCGCGCGTTGTGGGCGTTGGAGCTGTTGAAGTAGCTGTCGCTGACGGCGGCCAAACTTACCGCCGCGTAACAGCGCAGCCACTGATCGACGTCGATGACATTGTTGGCTTCGGCGAGGAAGCCAGCGGTGGGCATGGAGAATAGGCCTCCCATCGCGATCACGCCCCGGTAGTCATCCTTTACCTGGTTGTTGCGAAGTTGAAAGTAGTAGCGGTAGGCTTCCTCATTCTCGCCCAGGTCACGAAGAGGAACCCCGACCACGCTATCGGGATTGGGGCGCTTGAGTCCCTCCGGACCACCCGTGGTGGTGGTGGGATGGTAGATCAATTCGTAGTTGTGGAACGACCCCTCCTCGCCGTTTTCGAATTGCGAAGCGAGGAAGCCGTTGCCGAAGCGAGCCAGCTGCAGCTGGGCCGAGCCGTCGCTCACTCCTGGTGCATCAAGAAAAACGAGGTCATTGTGGAGAGCAGGAATCCCGCCGGCACGGTTCATGAAATGCCAGATCAGGATTTCGTCCTGCCCGAACGTGCGACCGAAGCGCCAGCCGCCGGAGCGGTCGAGGCCGATCGACTCGAGTACGCCGCGGAACTTTTGATCAGCGTTGAAGGCGATACTGAACCCACGGCGATTGAGGTCGGGGCGTCCCCGCTGGCTGCCTTTCAGGCGGATTCCGACGTCGTAGAAAACCTCGTCTTCGTAAATCACGGTGCCGCCGATGCGGTGATTGCTCATCAAGTTGGTGGTCGTTCCCAGCACCGATTCGTCGGCAGGAAGCATGACGATTTCGATGTGCTGGGCGGGGTGGCTGCCCCTCGTTTCCGAACCAACCCGGAAGAGGGCGCGCGAAGCGGGTCCCGCAGCAGGGAAAAACGAGGTTGCTCCGAGTCCGTCCCGGGCTTCGAGATAGAATTGCACTTTGGCATTGCTCGAGTGACCGGGAATGTCCCCCCGGTAAAGCCCGTTTCCGGCATGAACCATGGCGACCTGGCTGTAGCTGGATCCGTTGGTCGACCAGTGCAGGGTGGCCGAGGCGACCCCGTCCGGATCGGAGAGACTTGCCGAAACCGTGACCTGTTCTCCATTGCCCGGGCGAAGAGGACGGTGCATGAAATCTTCGGAGACAGGACCGAGGTTGGCAACCCGGGTGGAGTTTTCCGCGCCCGGAGTTCCACTGCGGGCGGACTGGCTGAGGACGTGCGTTTTGGCGACTCGATCAAAGTAGAGCCGCGTGTTGAGGTTCGGTGTCCCGCTCAGCCATTTGGCGCGGAACGAGATCTCATAGTCGCGGTTCGAATTGATGGTCACGTAGGAGTTGCCGAACTTGAGGGTGGTCTCGGCCTGGTTTTGCTGATGCCACATCGGGCCGGTGGCCACGACATGAAGAACTTTGCCGGCTCCATCGGGGTCGGCGATCACCTCGGATCGCCCGTGCAGGCCATGGGTGCCCACCATGCGCCAGTGATCGGGAGATGTGCCGATCGGATCGTCCTCGAAGTCTCCGTTCTGAATGAGCTCGCGCGCGGCCCCATCGGGATCCTCGATTACGCTGATGTCGTCAAGGAGACACTCACCGCTGTCGAGAAGGCCAAGGATAAATTCATGGTAGGTCGAGGGATCGGCGGTGCCGGGAAACCGCAAGGCGCGGGCACGGTGGGTAAAGGTATTCCAGCTGCTCGCATCGGACTCATCGCTGGCGGCCCAAGCCTCGGCGGTGGCATTGTCGGCGTCGGGGTCCCGCAGTTCGAGACTCGATCCGTTCCCGTCGGCTGCGTCAGGCCAGCGTCCCCCGTCGTAGTAGTGGACTTCGTCGACGGGATTCTGGACCTCGTCCTCGAGCCTGACGTAGCCGTGGTCGTTGTTGAGCCTTCCCGAAAACTCGCCCGCGATGGTGATGTTGGGGTATTTGGCTGCGAGGGCGGCGGCATCCCGGGCGATGACCAGATAGTCCCCGGGCGACATCATGGTGTTGTCGGGAAACTGAAACCCGATTGTGCCGTCGAGCGACCACCCCGTGAGGTCGGCCTCCCCTGCTCCCCGGTGATAGAGCTCGATCCACTCTTCATCGATTTCACCGTACTGCTGGGAGGGAGTGCCTCCACTCGCGACGAGAATGGCGTTCGCTTGCAGCCCGAAGATGACATCCCCGCTTCCAGCCTCGGCTTGGTGGACTTCGACCGAGATGCGGTTGGAGCCGGCCGTGAAGGCGGATTTCGGAACGACGAGGGGCCCTTGCAAGGTAGCATCGTTCCCCGGAGGACAGGTGGCGAAGGTCCCGGCGTTGACGGCGCCCGCCGGCATGCAGAAACGGCCGACCTCGACGCCGTTGACGTAGAAGATCGCGCCATCGTCGACCAGGTGGAAGAATTCGACCTCCTCCAGGCGATCAAACTGGTCCTGGGTGAGATCGATCTCGCGCTCGAAATAGTAGGTGACGACGTAGGGGGTGTTGAAGGCCGGCCAGGTGAGGTTGCTCAGAACGGGTTCGGGGAAGACGCCGCCCAGATCGAAGCCCAGGAGCCCGCTCCCGATCGACCAAGCCCCACCGGGGGGATGCGCGGCCTGCGCCCATCCGCCGCCGAGGTCGGCGCCAGACTGGTTGTAACGCCAGGCTTCGTTCCAGTCCGAGATGATCTCCTCCTCGAGTCCACCGGTTTGGGCCTCCCGTTCCGGTTGGGGCCGGTGGTGATACATGATCTCGTTGATCACGATGGCGTCTTCGATCACAAAGGTGTTGGGGTCGCCCGGGGTCGCCGCGTCGGGAGTGAGGAATCGATCCCGGGTTGTCGCTCCCTCCCGGCGGGCGAGGCTGCGGGTCTTGACCCGGACGGCATCGAACACGTCGGTGCCGTTGACCGATTTCAGGAAGAACCGGCCCTCGTCGGCCACGCGGAAACCAAGCGTGCCCTCATTGATCACGATTCGTGAACCGGAGGGAAGGATGCCGGCAGCCAGGGAGTGCATTCCGCCGTCAGGCACGGCGGGATTCTCCAGGGCGAAGTCGCCCAGCTCCACCGCTGCCGTGCCGGCATTGATCAATTCCACCCAGAAGAGCTGGGCGTCAGCAGAGGATACTTCGCTGATTTGGAGCCCGGGACCGGCTCCCCCGGATTCGGCGATTAATGCCTCGAGCTCGAGACCGAAGACGATGTCGCTGCTGGTGTCGCTCACTTGATGGACTTCCACCGAGAGCCGGTTGCTGCCGGCCACGACATGTTGCAGAGGCAGGGAAACCGGGCCCTCCAACTGCGCTTCACCTCCGTCGTTGGCGAAGGTCCCCGGATCAACCGCCCCCCCGTCCATCTTGTAACGCCAGACTTCCTCCCCATTGAGATAAAAGACCGCCCCATCGTCAATGAGGTGGTTCATGGCGAGCGACTGGAGGTTGGAAAGCTGCGCAGCGCTCAGGTGGAACTCGGTCTCGAAATAGTAGGTGACGACGAAAGGGTCGTTCAGGCCCGGCAAGGTGAGGTTGGTCAGGACCGTCTCGGGGAGCGGGTTGAGCTCGGAAGCGATAACACCGGGACCTTCCTCCCAGCCGTCCACGCCGGTCGCATGAGCACTGTCCTCCCATCCGGCGGGTGCCTGGATCCCACTTTCGTTGTAGCGCCAGGAGGACCCGAATTGCAGAAGCGAAATCGTAGAGTCGCCGAAATTGTCGGTGCCGGGGCTGCCGCCCGCGATTCCGCTCGAAGTCCAATTCTCGGGCAACTCGCTGGCGAGACGGGGACTCCGTTTGGCGAGCGTTGTTCCCGATCCGTCGGCAGCGACCGGCCAGCGTCCGCTGTCACCGAAGTCGAGCTCGTCCATGATGCGGTCACTGTTGTTGCGCAGCCGGATACGCTCACCGTTGTTGTCGAGGCTGCCCTCGAACGGCCCCTCGGCCGAGCCCGCTCCTCCACCCGCGCCTTCCACAACCACGAAGCCGCCCCCGGGAATGACCGTGCCGTTGGGAAAGTCGTATTCGACCCCGCCCGAGATCCGCCATCCCGAGAGATCGACGTCAACGGTCATCATGTTGTGGAGCTCGACCCATTCAATCTCGCCATCGCGGGGGTGGTACATGAGCTCGTTGAAGCTCACCACCGCGTCGACGGCGCGCACGCCGCCGGCAAGGGCAAGAGTCACGCTGGCGACCAGGGCGGTCCGCAACGGACATCGGGGGGGTCTAAACGGCATCAGGGGGCAAGAAGATACGCCAGTTTCCGGGGCCTGACAACGAACATACAGAAAAAGAACCGCGCGCTCCGGTGGCCGGGCGCGCGGAAAAAGCAGGCCGACCAGGGCGGAGATCTAGCGACGCTGGCGCCGCAGGACGAGGCCCACCCCGAGGAGACCGAGGAGAGCAGTCGATGGCTCCGGAATGACACCGCCGACTTGGAAGTTGTCGCTCCACAAGCGGTCCGCGCCGGCTCCGCCGATACCGACAAACTTGTTGTTGAGGATGTCGTTGTAGGCACCGCCGCCGATCGTGTTGAGATCGATGATCCCGCGCGAAACTTCGTCGACGTAGACTTCGAGGAGATCGTTGGGAACGTCAACCCGCACAGCGTAGTTGTGCCAGGCGTTGTCGGCGGGGATTCCCGACGTGAGGCCGGTGTCGATTTCCTGGGCACCGTTGAAGAGGCCGATCTCAGGGAACTGGGGATGACCGCTTGTCCGGAAGAAGATCGAGAGGTTGCCCGCTCCGAAGATCGTCGCGGGGGTGGCTCCAATGGTGAAGTCGACCCGGTCGGGCAGATGAACGAAGTCCGACTGCAGGACAAATTCGTCCCGCAAGCCGTACTCAATGCTCCAGTCCCCCGCGCCGCCCCGCTGGGTGAAGCCAGTAGCACTGCCCGCGCCGCTCCCACCCGGATACCCGAAGCCGCCGGGGTTGTTGGCGCCGTCGGTGGCGACCGAGAAGGGCGTCGAACCCCAGAAGCGGGCCGGATTCCCGTAGTTGTTTTCGACCTCATCGACACCGGCCGGAAGGGGGAATTGCTGGGCGGGATAACCCTGCCGGGCAGCGATGGGCGAGCCCGGTCCGATGGTGAAGCTGTCGCTGTAATCGAGGTCTCCGATGAGACTCGAACTTCCGGCCGTGACAGCGGCCTGGGAAACGAGGGTGGAGGCGGTAGCGGCAAGGACGCCGCAGGCGATTCTTGAACAGGTAGTTTTCATGGATTTGGATTCGGAATGATTAGGGGTTGTTGTCGAGGACACGGAAGTAGGCGCTGTCTTGAGCAGGGGGGAGAATTGCAGAGATATCCTGGAGGAGAGAAGTCGAATTCCCGCCTGAAGCGACCGGATTGATCAATTCAAGCCAGTTTTCGAGGTCGAAGGAGATTTCGACCGTGTAGTCGGTTCCGGGCCGGGAATCCCAGTTCAGGGAAATTGTTCCGGCATCGAAGCCCACTGCAGTCAGGATCGGACCTTCGCCCGGCTGAGCAGCTCCGGGGGCGCCCACCTGGAAGTTATCGCTCCACTGGCGATCGTCGCCGGCCGCTCCCACGCTCACGACTCCGTTGTTGAGGATTCCGGCGTAGGCACCATCCGCGAAGGTAGCCAGGTCGAGGACGCCCCTGGACACTTCATTCACGAAGACCTCAAGAGTGTCATTGGGAATGTCTACTTTGACTGCGTAGTTCTGCCACAGGCTGTTGTCCTCGATCTCGGAGGTGAAGCCGGTGTCCATCTCGCCCGCGTCGGCGTTGAAGATGCCGATTTCCGGGGAGGGATGTCCCGAGCGGCGGAAGAACAACGCGATGTTGCCCGGAGAAGCGATGGTGTTGGGGGTGTCGCCAATGGTAATGTTGACCCGGTCGGATGTTTGCACGAAGTCGGTCTGGACTACGAAGACTTCGCGTAGTCCGTAAGGGATGCTCCAGTCGCCGCCGCCACCACCGCGCTGCGTAAAGCCTTCACCCGTGCCCGCGCCACTGGAACCGGGATAGCCCGCCGCCCCGGGATTGACGGCCCCGTCAGTGGCGATGGACCAGTTCTCAAGCCCCCAGCTCTGGGGGGGATTTCCGTAGTTGTTCTCCACGCTGTCCTCACCGGCCAGGAGGGGAAAGCTCTGGACGGGATACTCCTGACGTTCGGCGATCGGCGAGTCGGGCCCGATCGTGAAGGTGTCGCTGTAGTCGAGGTCTCCGATCAGGGCCGAACTGCCAACGGTCACCCCGAACTGCACGGCTGGTTCCGGTGGTTCCGGGGCGTCTGGCGGGACCACCGCACTGGAGCCCACTTGAAAGTTGTCGCTCCACAGGCGATCGTTGCCGGAGCCCCCGATTCCGACGAAGGAATTGTTGAGGATATTGGAGTAGGCTCCGCCGGCGAAGGTTTTGAGATCGACGGTTCCGCGGACTTCTTCATTCACGTAGATTGCGAGGATCTCGTTCGGAACGTCGACATAGACGGCGTAGTTCTGCCACAGGTTGGAGGCCTCGATGCCGGACGTGAGGCCGGAGTTGGTTTCGCCCAGCCCGGCATTGAAGATGCCGATCTCGGGAAAGGAGGGATGGCCGGTGGTGCGGAAGAAGACCGAGATGTTGTTGGGGCCGAAGATGTCTCCCGGAGTGTCGCCGATCGTGAAGTCCACCCGGTCGGCGAGCTGGACGAAGTCCGATTGCAGCATGAACACGTCGCGGAGCCCGTAGGGAATGCCCCAGTCGCCGCCACCGCCGCGTTGAGTAAAGCCAGTCTCGCTTCCCCCGCCACTCGGTCCCGGATAGCCGAATCCTCCCGGGTTGACAGCGGCATCGGTAGCGATTGACCAGGCGTTGGACGCCCAGAAAGCAGAAGCGTTTCCGTGGCTGTCCTCGATCAGCTCCACACCGGCCGGGAGCGGAAAGCCCTGGGCAGCATAGGCCTGACGGGCGAGGTCGGCGGCCTCCGCTCCGATCGTGAAGGAGTCGCTGTAATCGAGGTCGGCGATCAAGGTGGAAGTACCGATTTCCACCGCGAAGGCCGCCGGTGGTTCCGGCGGGGCAGGCGGATCGGGAACGTCAACGGCGGCGTAGTGAGCGGCCACCCGGGCGGCCGAGAGCGGATAGTTGTAAATCGCGACCTCGTCGAAGGTGGCGTCGGGTCCAGTCTCACGGCCATCCTTCCCGATGTAGATGGCGTTGTCGGTATTGACTGCCGGACCGATGTTGGGCAGGGCGGCCGGCCCCAGCGGAGTAGTGGTAGCGAGCACCCCATCGAGGTAGAGATTCATCTCCCCGGTACCCGCGTCCCAGGTGGAGACAACGTGGTGGACGGCACCCACGATGAGCTGCTCTTGCGAGTCCAGCGCAGACCAGCCGGCCGCAGTCTGCACATGGGCGCGCACATTCCGGTTGGAGGTCGTGTAAATCATCAGGGAAAAATCTCCGCCGCCCTCACCGTCGCCAACCAGGTTATGGAAGCTCCCCGGGGCGGAGTTCAGTTGGACCCAGAACTCGACGGTGAAGCCTCCGCCGTCGAACTTCTCGAAAGGAAAGGTCACCAGCTGGCCGTTGCCCATCGTGCTGACCGCGTCGTTGTTGTCGTCCAGGAAGAGCGAGTCCTGGGCAAAGAATACCGCGTCGAAGGCATCGGCGTCGTTGCCCTTGGCCGTGGAATCGAGTGCCGGGGTGGCGGTATCATCGAGTCGCCAGTACGCGACCGGGTTGTCGGCGAGAATCTCGGTCTTGAGATCGGCCAGAGCGCAGGGCACGGTGACAAGAAGTGCACCCAGAAGAGGAATTTGGTCCTTCATCGACTCCTTCCAGATATTGGGGACTCCTTAGAGCGTCAAGGGGTTTCGCCATCACCTCTTTGCGGCACCCGGTCGACCGTTCCGCGACCTCGGGGTCACATTCTTCGGACCGTCTCGACCAACAGCGTGGCGGTGGCCGTGCTGGAGCCCCCGACGCATCTCCCATCTTGAGACTACAGACTAACGCCACGCCCTCGCCTGAATCCGACAAGGATGCCCTGTTCTCATTAATCCGGGGGGTTTTTAGGAAACCGATCCGCCCCGTGGTTGATTTTCCGCGTGGTCACACTATTCTACGACAACTGCAGGCCTGCCTCAACGCGACGTTCCTCAGATAATGGCGAAGCAATGACCCGGAATACGATCCTTTGTTTGTCGTTAGTCAGCGGCATCCTCTCCGCGGAGGCGGAGGAGACCTGGTGGTCCTTGCAACCTCTCAAGCGGCCCCTTCTTCCGGAAGCCAAGGGTCCGGATGCCGGAAGGGTCGCGACTCCGGTCGACCTTTTCATCATCGACAAACACCGAACCGAAGGGATGCGGTTGTCGCCGGAGGCCGACCGTCGAACTTTGATTCGGCGGCTCTACTACAACCTGATCGGTCTTCCCCCCACGCCCGGGGAAGCAGAGGCCTTCGTCAACGATCCCGATCCCAAGGCTTACTCCAAGCTGGTGGATCGCTTGCTGGATAAGCCGGGCTACGGCGAGCGCTGGGCGCGGCACTGGCTCGACGTGGTGCACTACGGAGAAAGCCACGGCTACGACAAGGACAAGCCCCGGCCCAACGCCTGGCCCTACCGCGACTACGTGATCCGGGCCTTCAACGAGGACAAGCCCTATGGCCGATTCGTTAAAGAGCAGATTGCGGGCGATGTCCTGTGGCCGGAAACGGTGGATGGCATCGTGGCGACCGGGTTCATCGCGGCGGGCCCCTGGGATTTCATCGGTCATGCCGAGGTTCCGGAGGAGAAGGTCGATGGGAAGGTGGCGCGGCATCTCGACCGGGACGACATGGTGACGACCACCATGAACGCCTTTGCTTCGATCACGGTGCAGTGTGCACAGTGCCACGATCACAAGCTCGACCCGGTCACGATGAAAGACTACTACGCGCTGCAGTCGGTGTTCGCGGCCCTTGACCGTGCGGACCGGCCCTACGATGCGGGCCCGGAAGTGGCGGCCAGGCGAGGGAGCTTGAACAAGAAGAAGAGCGGTCTGGAGGGAGAATTGGGAGAGACACGCAAGGCGCTCCAGGCTCTCAAGACGCCCGCGGTTCTCGCCCTCGACAAGGAGATCGCCGAGTTGAGCCGCAAGATCGCAGCGATTGAGAAGCCAGGCGGGGAGCGGTCGGGTCGCTACGGCTATCACAGCGAGGTGGCGAAACAGCAGGGCACGGTGAAGTGGGTGCAGGTCGACCTTGGGGAAGCGGTTCCGATCGACCAGGTCGTGGTCGTGGCCACGGAAGAGTTCGGGTTCACTGATTTCGGTTTTCCCCATCGATTTCGGGTGGAGACCTCCAACCGCGCGGACTTTTCGCAGAAGACGACCTTGGCGGATCATAGCGGCGCGGACTTTCCAAGACCGGGGGCCCGTCCCGTCCTCTTCGAGGGCAAGGAGAGCGTGGCGCGCTATGTGCGGGTGACAGCCACCAAGCTGTGGAGTCGCCGACAGAAAGGCCAGGCCAGGACCGACGATTGGATTTTTGCGCTGGGCGAGATGACGGTGATCAGTGGAGGCAGACTCGCCGAGGTGAAGGCGGTGACCGCCTTGGACAGCATCGAAGCGCCTCCTCGGTGGGCGAAGGCCGATTTGATCGACGGGGTCTATGGTGCTTTTCCCCTGGACCGGTTTGGGGGCGGTCCCAAGAGCAGCACAAACGGTTATCACAGCGAGTTTGCAACGAAGTCCGAGACCGACAAGTGGGTGGCCATCGATCTGGGTGAAGCGATGGAGGTCGACCGGGTGGAACTCTACCCCGCCCGCCCGACCGATTTTGCCGACACTCCCGGATTCGGATTTCCGGTCCGCTTCCAATTGCAGGTTGTGGATGGCCCCGAAGCAGACGGCTTCGGGGTGTTCGCGGATGAAAGCAAGAAGGACTTCAAGAACCCCGGTGTCGGGATGGTGAGCTATTCCGGAAAGATGAAGGGGCGCATCGTTCGCTTACAGGCGAGCAAGCTGAACAGGCCCCGGGGCTCCGGCGGGCACATGCTTGCGCTGGGAGAAATGCGGGTCTACAGCAAGGGCAAGCTGGTCTCAACCGGCGCCAAGGTGACGGCCCGCGACACGATCGACTCGGGACGCTGGCATCGCAACAACCTCGTGGATGGCTACACCAGCCGGCATCGCATCGAGAAGGACGCGGAAAAGTTGATCCGGCTGGCGGGATCCGGGGATCCAAACGCTAGGGAGAAGCTTGCTGCCAAACAGGCCCGGCGCACGGACCTCATGGCGAAACTCGCCAACCCCGAACTGAACGCTCGCGAGAAGTCCCTCATCGTCCAGCTCGCCACGGTGGAGGCCGAGCTCAAGAAGCTGGCCAAGCCCAAGATGGTCTACGCCGGAACCGTGCACAAGGGCGGTGGAACCTTCAAAGGACGCGGGCACGTCGGTGGAAAGCCCCGCGATATCTTCATTTTGCATCGGGGGGACGTGACCCAGCCCGGCGATCCGGTTGAGCCGGCAACGGTACCGGGGATCGTTCCCGGGGTTCCGGCGACCTTCGATCTCCCCGAGGACCACAAGGAGGGAGCGCGGCGGGTGGCCTTGGCGGAGTGGATTGTTCATCCCGAGAACACCCTGACCTGGCGCAGCATCGTGAACCGGATCTGGCACTATCACTTCGGACGGGGCATCGTGGAGACGCCCAACGATTTCGGCCGGGTGGGAGGAACCCCGAGTCATCCCGAGTTGTTGGACTGGCTGGCGGTGGAGTTTCGGGACGGCGGGGGATCCCTGAAAGAGCTGCATCGCCTGATCCTCAACAGCGCGGTTTACAAACAGACCAGCGACCACAACCCCTCGTTTGTGAACAAGGACAATTCCAACCGCTTCCTCTGGCGGCACAATCGCCGGCGCCTGGAAGCAGAGGCTCTGCGGGACACGGTGCTCTTGGTCTCGGGCAAGCTCGATCGCAAAATGGGCGGGGCCTCCTTCAAGGACTTCGTCATCGAGCAGCCCCAGCACTCGCCGCACTACCAGTATCACAAGGCCAATCACGACGATCCCTCCACTCACCGGAGGTCGGTCTATCGCTTCATCGTCCGTTCGCAGCCGCAGCCCTTCATGGATACCCTGGATTGCGCCGACCCCTCGCAATTGGTGGACAAGCGCGGTGAAACGACCACCGCCTTGCAGGCTCTGGCCCTTCTAAACAACACCTTCATGGTGCGAATGGCCGAACATTTCGCCACCAACATCATGCGCGAGGACGACCCGGTGAGTTCGGCGGTGGAAATGACTCTTTCGCGAAAGGCCACCGAGGATGAATACGCCATGTTGGCGGGCTTCGCCAGGAAACACGGCTACGCGGCAATGTGCCGATTGCTCTTCAACTTCAGTGAATTCAGCTTTGTCGATTAGATGAGTATTCATTCGCGACGCGACTTTCTATGGCAATCGGGCGGTGGGCTCGGCGGGATCGCCCTGGCTTCCATGTTGGGCCGTGAGAACGCCCTGGGTGCGACCGGAGGGGTGATTCACCGTCCGCCCAGGGCCAAACGGGTGGTGCAACTCTTCATGGCCGGCGCTGCCAGTCACATCGACCTCTTCGACTTCAAGCCCGCCCTGGTGAAACATCACGGCGAAAAGTCCGACTTCGGGGAGTATGTAGAAGCGTTCCAGAATGGTCTCGGCCCTTGGCTCAAACCATTCTGGGAATTCAAGCCCTACGGTGCCTGCGGAAAGCTCCTGGGCGAAACGGTCTCGCCTCTTGGCGAGGTTGTCGATGACATGGCCTTCATCCAC
The DNA here is from genome assembly GCA_002721695.1 of Roseibacillus sp. Lineage (GTDB taxonomy): Bacteria > Verrucomicrobiota > Verrucomicrobiia > Verrucomicrobiales > Akkermansiaceae > Roseibacillus_B. Next base: position 17,191 of record PBLI01000088.1, read on the forward strand.
AACCTGATTGGCAGGACCGGGGTTCATAGCCAGGCAACTTATCTTCAAGCCACCGGCTTCGACCGTCCGGGCTTTCCGGGGATGGGATGCTGGGTGAGTTACGGGCTGGGCAGCATGAACGACAACCTGCCTACCTTCGTCGTGCTTCCTGACCACCGGGGGTTCGCATCCAACGGTCCCAAGAACTGGGGAGCAGCCTTTCTTCCGGCCCAGCATCAGGGGACCATCATCCGCCCGGGCATGGCCAATCCGATCACCGACCTGCGTCCTCCCGAAAGCGCGAAATACATCAACGCGGACGTCGATGCCGACAGCCACGCCCTCCTTTCCAGGGTCAATGGCGCCTATGCGGCGGAGCGGGCAGGAGATTCCCGCCTCGAGGCCCGGATCAAGAGCTACGAGCTCGCCGCGCGCATGCAACTGGCCGCTCCGGAGGCCCTCGATATCTCCAAGGAGCCGGAATACATTCGCCAGATGTACGGCCTCCAGCCCGACGGAACGAAGTGGGACAAGAACATCAACGCCAAGGAGGAGGCGGACCACTTCGGACGCAAATGTCTGGCGGCCCGGAGACTGTTAGAGCGCGGGGTGCGTTTCGTGCAGGTCTGGTCGGGCTGCGACAACGGTTTCCCGCGCCGCAATTGGGACAGTCACGAAGATATCGTGCGCGATCACGGTCCCCTCTCCCACGGAATGGCAGTGGGCGCGACCGCCTTGATCAAGGATCTCAAGCAACGTGGGATGCTGGAGGACACCGTGGTGCTGTGGACCACGGAATTCGGCCGGATGCCGTCGACCCAGGGCAGCAAGGGACGCGATCACAATCCCTACGTATTCACCAACTGGCTGGCGGGAGGCGGAATCAAGGGTGGAGTGACCCACGGCGAAAGCGATCAGTGGGGCTACAAACCCCTCGACCGGTCCAATCCCACGGAGTGCTACGACATTCACGCCACCATTCTCCATCTCCTCGGGATCGATCACGAAAGACTCACCTTCCGCAAGGATAGCATCGACCGCAGGCTCACCGACGTCCATGGACACGTCATCAAAGAGATCGTGGCCTAGGGCAATCGCGAACAGTGTGGGTAGCATCGCTCTTCTCGCGCTGACAGGGTGATCATCCAAGGAGAAGGACTCGAACCCTTACCCCGTTGCCGGAAGCGGGTTCCCACCCCCTGGCACGAGGACGTGGCGCCCGCTTTGCCTCGCCCTCTTAATGTGATAGGACTGAGGCATTATGAAAAGCCCTCCAGTGATCGGCACCATCCTCTTGCTTGGTATTGCTCCCGCGCTTGCCGAGTGGATCAGGGAAGATTCTGATCCTCTCGACGATGGCAGAACAGGAACCGTAAGGGCAAACGGCAACTATTATGAGATCCGGCCTAATGGTTTCCTCCGTGGAGCAGACCTCAGTGGGGCCAACCTCAGCGGGGCAGAACTCAGCTGGGCTAACCTTAGCGGGGCCGACCTCAGCGGGACCGACCTCTTCAATGCCAACTTCAGCGAGGCCAACCTCAGCGGGGCCAATCTCAGCGGGGCCAATCTCAGCAGGGCCGACCTCAGCGGGACCGACCTGAGAAGAGCCATCCTCCTCCAGATCAGATCCGGCGAATCCAGGGAAATCAAACCGTTCCCCTGGGGGGATCGGGATGGACCCCCATTGCTCCCGACTGGCTGGACATACCTTGATGGCTATCTTCTCGGCCCTGCCGCCGATCTCAGCGGAGCAGAACTATTTGATCTCGACCTCAGCGGAGTCGATCTCCGGGAGGCCAATCTCAGCGGGGTCTCCTCCGGTAACATCACCGGAACGCCCTTGGGTCTCCCGCCTGGCTGGGAATTGTTGAATAGTCGTCTCATCGGCCCCCATGCCGACCTCGAAGGGGCCGACCTCGAAGGGGTCGACCTTGGGGGCGTCGACCTCACCGGGGTCCGGTCCGGTAATATTTTCGGAACCCCATCAGCCCTCCCCCCCAACTGGAGACTCATTGATGGGTATCTCATTGGCCCCTCCGCCGACCTCAGCACGGACGACCCCGATCCCTTCGACCCCATAGGGCAGAACATCCTCAACGCTATCGACCTCAGCGGAACAAACCTCAGCGAGGCCAACCTCAGCGGGGTGGAACTCAGCGGGGTGAATCTCAACGGAGCCGATCTCAGCGGGGCCAACCTCAGCGGGATCAGCTCCCGTGAAATTACCGGAACGCCATCAGCTCTCCCCCCCGGCTGGAAATTGTTGAATGGTTCTCTCATCGGGCCTTCTGCCTACCTCGGCGGGGCCGACTTCAGTGGGACAGACCTCAGTGGAGCCGACCTCAGCGGAGCCCTCCTCTGGGATTCCAACCTCACGGGAGTGAACCTCAGCGGAGCCAACCTCAGCGGGGCCAATCTCGAAGGAACAAACCTTGAAGGGACAAACCTTGAAGGCGTCGACCTCACCGGCGTGCGGTCCGGTGCCATTTCCGGAACCCCATCAACTCTCCCCACTGACTGGAGACTCATCGATGGGTATCTCATTGGCCCTTCCGCCGACCTCAGCACGGAGGAAACCCTGGATCCTTTCGTTGAGGGACTGGGGACATTCCTCAACGCTATCGACCTCAGCGGAACAAACCTCAGCGAGGCCAACCTCAGCGGGGTGGAACTCAGCGGAGTGAATCTCAACGGAGCCGATCTCAGCGGGGCCAACCTCAGCGGGATCAGCTCCCATGAAATTACCGGCACGCCATCAGCCCTCCCCCCCGGCTGGATACTCGTCCGCGGATACCTCATCGGCCCTCATGCTTATTTGGAGGATCACCCCGCGATCCCCGTAGACCTCAGTGGGGCCAACCTCCAAGGGGCAGACCTCCGCGGGGCATACCTATATGCAGACCTGGAAGGAGCCGACCTCCGCGACGCCAACCTCAGCGGGGCCAACCTCGGGGGCTCCAATTTCACAGGAGTGAACCTCCGCGGGGCAGACCTCCGCGGGGCCAACCTCGAAGGGGCCAACCTCGAAGGGGCCAACCTCGGCGGAGTAGACCTGAGTGGGGCAAGATCCGGCCCCATTTACGGGACGCCATCAGCTCTCCCGGTTGGCTGGACAGTCATTGGCGAGGACCTCCCGGGGGACGCGATTGAAGAAAGCAGTTATCTCATAGGCCCCGGTGCCGATCTCAGTGAGGACGACTCTGGCCCCTTCGGCCCCATGCGGAGAGCCAATCTCAGGGATGCCAGCCTTAGGGGCCTCAATCTCAGCGGAGCCAACCTGCAGGGCATTGATCTTCAATGGGCCGACCTCAGAGAAACCGATCTCCGCGGGGCCAACCTTCTCGGGGCCAACCTTTCGAGAGCCTACCTCAGGGATGCCAACCTCGGAGGAGCTGACCTCACCCTCGCCACCCTCCACGGCGTCGGCTTGCGAGGGGCCAACCTTGAAGGTACCCGCCTTCACCAGGCCCGGTCCTCTTACATCACCGGAACCCCATCCGCTCTCCCTGCTGACTGGAGACTCATTAACGGCTATCTCATCGGCCCCTACGCTTCCTTTAGGTATTCAGTCCCTGGTGTTGATCCCGACGAGGATGCCAGACCTGCCAACTGGACCAATCTGACCGGTGCCGACCTCAGCGGGATGAACCTGCAGGGCATTGATCTTCAATGGGCCGACCTCAGCCTCGCCAACCTCACCGGTGCCAACCTCACCGGTGCCAGCCTTAGCCGCGCTACCCTCATCGGGGTGAATCTCACCGGGGCTGACCTCACCGGGGCCTGGCTCGAAAGAACTGATCTCAACGGGGCCTACCTCGAAGGAGCCAACCTCGAGGGGGCCTATCTCGGCGAGGCTACTATCTTCCTCGCCTATCTCGGGGATGCCAATCTGACCGGAGTCAGCTCCTATGGCCTCGACGGATTACCGGCAGCACTTCCAGCCGGGTGGAGAGTCACTGATGGCTATCTCATCGGACCCCATGCGGACCTCAGGTCGGCTTCTCTCTCTCGCAGCAACTTGCTCGGGGCCAACCTGGAAGGGGCTAACCTCCGTCATGCTGCAATCTGGGAAGCCGACCTCTTTGCAGCAAACCTCGCCGGGGCCGACCTCACCGCAGCCACCCTCTCCGGCACCAACCTGGCCGGGGCAGATCTCCAGGGGGCGGATCTACAAGCAGCAGACATGGCCAGCGCCTCTCTCCGCGACGCTGACCTCGAGGGAGCCAACCTCAGAACCGCTCAACTCGCGGGAACGATCCTCCTCGGGGCAAGGCTGGCCGGGGCTAACCTGGAAGGGGCGGATCTCCGATGGACCGTCCTCTCCGACGCTGACCTCAGGAGAGCCAACCTCAGAGGCGGCGACCTCAGCGGGGCAGACCTCACGGGAGCGAACCTGCAGGGGATCAGGTCGGGCAATATCATTTCCGACCCTGATACCATTCTCCCCCCAGGCTACCATCTCATCGATGGCTATATCATCCCGGACGCGCAACCACCTGCAATCACGGCCTGTGGCCTTGTGAATGCGACAACCTTCTTCATTGAGTTTGAACCAGCGGGCACAGGATACCGGGTGATAAGCAGTTCAACCCTGGACTTCCGCGGCGCGATAGAAGTGACGCCCACCCTTCAACCCACCAGCGCGACAGACAACCGCTTTGAGTTTACGGCCAGTGGCTTGAAAAACTTCTACCGACTTGAGCCAATCCAATAAGAAGCGCTCAAAAGACCAGGACTCACTCAACCCTGGCACTGCACCCTGCTTCCTGCACCTTGCAGCTGACAGCGTGCCCCGCACCCTGGTTCCTGCACTGGGATGCGAGTGGGCGGTGCATTGATCAGCGGGTGACCACGATCCGGAGGAAGGCCCGCCCGCCGGGATTGGGAACCCTGAAGCTGGTG